>JBKQMG010000267.1:0-10482 GCA_052146815.1 Streptosporangiaceae bacterium
CCTCTCCCATTTCGAGGGCTGGCGCGGCTCGCGGCCGGTGCGCATCGGCAACGGCGCGGCCGACCAGCTGCAGCTCGACATCTATGGCGAGGCGATGGATGCCATCTACCTGGCCGATGTCGAGGGGCAGCAGGCCGCGCACCGAGGCTGGCAAAGCATCGTCCGCATGATCGACTGGCTGTGCGACAACTGGGATCAGCCGGACGAGGGTATCTGGGAGACCCGTGGCGGCCGCAAGGATTTCACCTACGGCCGGTTCCAGACCTGGGTGGCGCTCGACCGCGCTACCCGGATGGCACGCCACCGGGCCCGCCCGGCCAGCGTGGACCGCTGGGCAGCCGAGCGCGATCGCGTCTACAACCAGATCATGGAACGCGGCTGGAATCCCAGGGCTGGTGCCTTCACCCAGCACTACGGCACCGACGTCCTGGACTCCTCGCTGCTGAAGATGCCGCTGCAGGGCTTCGTCGCCCCTCGCGACCCGATGTGGCTAGCCACCCTCGAGGCGATGGACCGCGAGCTGGTCTCCGACAGCCTGGTCTATCGCTACAACCCCGGCGCCTCGCCCGACGGGCTGGCCGGTGATGAGGGCACCTTCACCCTGTGCACGTTCTGGTACGTTGACGCCCTCGCCCGCGGCGGGCGGCTCGACGACGCGAGACTGGTTTTTGAGAAGATGCACACTTACGCTAATCACCTCGGCCTGTATTCCGAGGAGATCGGCAGCACCGGCGAGCAGCTCGGCAATTTCCCGCAGGCCTTCAGCCACCTGGCCCTGATCAGCGCGGCGATCAACCTCAACTACCAGCTCGAACATGGTGCCGGCCACGTTGACTTAGTGGCGCACACGGCATAGCCGACAAGAGGCGATGACGTGCGGCGCACCTCGGAGTCCGCCGGGCACGGGCGCCTGCTGGTTAGCTCCTTCGTGACGTGAATACGTTGCCCAGCGCCTCGAAGCTTGCGGGCCGTCGCGCCCGGAGGACGCCTGCGACGATGGCCCCGAGGCCGAGCCATCCAAGCGCCGCGAAGGGCAGCAGATCCATCAGTCTGTGCGCATGTGGATGCAGGATCCCCCACAGGGGAAACATGAACAGCACCGCGGCCGCTGCCGGCACGAGCAGATGTCGCCCGGGCCTGAACTCGTCGCGGAACTCGGTGCGGAACGCGCGGATGGTCGCGATATTCACCGCGAGGTAGACGAGCACAACCGAGAGACCGCCAGCTCCGGCGAGGTACCCGAATGTGCGCGCGCCGCCGTAGGCATAGGTCAATGGCAGCCCGAGCAAGAGCGTGAGCGCGGCGACGCATCCGATCGAGACCACCGGCGTATGGCGCCTCGATAGCCGGGCGAGTGACTCCGGAAGAGCCCGTTCGCGTCCCATGGCGAACAGGACTCGGATGGCCACGTTGAGCGAGGCGATGACGAAGCCCAGGCCGGTGAGCACGACCACAAGCTCGATGACCCACAGCGCCGATGGTGACCAGTACTGGCTGGTGAGGTAACCCAGCGGGTTGCGCTGCCCCGTGAAGCTGGCGATGCCCGACCGCCCCACACCGAACATCTCCGCCACAACGATGAGCAGGTAGAAAATGCCCGTCACGATAACGACGCCGATAGTGCTGGCGGGGATGGAGCGGCGCGTGTTCCTCGCTTCCTCACCCAGGGCGGCGGCCGCCTCGAAGCCGGCGAATGCGGTGATGCCGTAGATCATCGCGGTCGTGATGTCGGTGAGCTGGCCGTTCGGCGACGATGCCGGGGAGAGAACCGCAGCCGAGTAATGCGCGGGCCCGATCTTGACCAGGATCGTGATGGCAAGTGCCGCGATTACGGCCACTTCTCCAGCTACCAGGACCAGATCGACCGAGGATGAGGTTCCGATGCCCAGATACGCAACCAAGACCACCGCCCCCAGGATGACCACGAACAGCACCCAGCCGCTGATGGTCACCCGCAGCGTGTCGGCCACCAGCTGCGACATGTACGCACTGGTCAGCGCGATACCGGCTGGCACATACAGCGCGTAGGCGGAGACCATCATCCAGCCGGTCAGGAAGCCTCCCATCCGGCCGAGCCCTCGGCTGTTGTACGTGTACAACGAGCCAGCCGACGGCAGCCGCCGAGCGAACTCGGCGATGCTGCTCGCGCAGCACAGCGACGCGGCGAACGCGACGAGCACGACCAGCGGTGACGCGAACCCGGCGTACGACACGACAATGACCAGCCCGCCTACGACCGCGCCCGCCGGGGCCACATTGCTCGCGCCAAACGCGATCAGCCGCGCCGGCCCAACAACCCCGTGGGCCAGCCCACGAGCCTCAGGACTGCTAGCGCCCATGCCATGGTCCTCCTGGCGCGCGGGTGCGTGCCCACCCGGTACGGCCTGCTCGCGATCTCAAAAGCGGACTCTGAACAACCGGTCCCGGGCATCCAGCACGCGGCCGAGTCACGGATTCCACGAACTTCGCATCGACGTCGTCGAGTCGAAGATCTTCCCTAGTGTCGCCCAGCTGGGACCGGCCCGTCGCCACGCCCCTTTGCATCAGCAGCGTAAGGGCAGGGGCCATCAGCGTGATTTGTCACCCACGTTTGCCTTACTCCTCTGTGGGAGTGAGGAATCACCCCCGAAAGGGTGACGACACTCCCAGGTTGTCCGAACAGCCTGAAGCCCTCGAGGTTCGCGATCCTGACCGGGGAGGCTCAACAATGACGTCGGCACCAACCAGCTCAGGGACTGGTACGGGTGGGCACGACCAGGAAGGCCAAGGCGTTGGCTTCATCGCCTTCGCGTCCATCCTGCTGTTCGTGATCGGCTGCTTCAACCTGGTCTACGGCATCGCCGCGATAGGCAGCTCGAACGTATTCATCGGTAACGCGCACTACGTAGTCGGTGACTTGCGTGCCTGGGGCTGGGTCACGCTCATCCTCGGCGCCGTGCAGCTCATTGCTGCGGCCGGGGTACTGTCGCGCAACCAGCTGGCCCGCTGGTTCGCGGTGGCCGTGGTCGGGCTCAACGCTATCGGCCAGATGCTCTCCATCCCCGCCTACCCATTCTGGTCCCTGACCATCATCGCCATGGACGTGGTCGCGCTCTACGGGCTATGCACCTACGGCAGCCGCCGGAACGTGACCACATAAGGCAGCGTGCGCTGTCGCCGGAGCCAGCGAAAAAGGAGACAGGTGTGAGGGGCTTTGGTCAGCCAGGGCTTGACTGGACGGTGATCCTGCGGCGCCAGCCGGTCCGGATCGTGGAAGGCCAGCCGGAAGGCGGGCTACACCGATTTGTTCGAGATCATCTGCTGCGCTGCGATGACCACCCGGACCTGTATTACCGCGAGGTCTCACCGGAGCTTCAGCGGATCCGTGGGCCTTATCCGGTCGCGGCCTGGGCAGTCGCTCATGAGGAGCACCTGGCGCTGCACCACAACCGGAAGGCTATCCGCCAGCTGGGCCGAGCCCGGCACGATGTCAACGGCCGCTTACCCCTTGTCCTGGGCTTGCGATGAGGGGGTTTCGCGCGGCGGGCCGGTTCCGGCGGCCGTCTGGCCTGGAGCAGCCTGGTCGGCGGAAGGCTGGCCCTCGGCGGTCCAGCTGGCCCCGGTCTCCTGACGGAAGGCTTCGACAGCGGACTCGATGGTCGGGAAGAAGTGCCGTGGGTCGATCGTGCGGGTGAGCCCGTAGCGTTCGATTTTGCGCCGCACCGGGTCTTTGAGTTCGGCGAATACCAGGCTGATGTGCTGGGCGTTCAGCGTCTCGTCGAGTTCTTCCAGCACATCGGATGCGGTGGTGTCGACGTCGGTCACCGGCTCGGCCGCGATCACGATCCAGGTGGGTGGCGGGTCGGCCCGGGCGAGCCGCCTGACCTCGTCGCGGAAGGTCTTGGCGTTGGCGAAGAACAGCGGGGCGTCGAACCGGTAGATCACCAGGCCCGGCAGGTGCCAGGCGTCGGGATAGGAGCGGATGTCGTGGTAGCCGTCCAGCCCCTCCACGCGCCCGAGTTCGGTTTCATAGGGCCACCAGGACCGCCGGAAGACGTTGAGAATCGAGAGGCCGACCGCGATCGCGATCCCGGGCAGCACGCCCAGCAAGGCGACACCGAGGAAAGCGGCGATCGAGAGCAGGAACTCGGCCTTGCGCTGCCGCCACAGCCGCACCGTGCCCGGGATATCGGCAAGGGACAGTGACGCGGTGATCACTACCGCAGCCAGCGCGGGCTGGGGCAGATTCCGGAACAGGCCCGGGACCAGCACGATCATCAGGATGATCAGCACCGCCCCGGTGACCCCGGTCAGCTGCGTCCTGGCTCCGGCGCGCTCGGCCACCGCGGTCCGCGATCCGCTGGTACTCACCGGGAAGCCCTGGAAGAACCCGGCGGCCAGGTTCGCCGCGCCGATCCCGATCATCTCGCCGTTGCCGCGGATCTCCTGCCCGGTGCGGGCCGCGAACGCCGACGCCGTGGAGATCGTGTCGGCGAGCGCGACCAGCGAGATTCCCGCCGCCCCGGCGAACAGGGGTCCGAGATCAGACAGGCGCACGTGCGGGATCGTCAGCGGGGGGAACCCCTTGGGCAGCACCCCGACCAGGCTGACCCCGTGGCCCGCCAGGTTGAAGACCGTCGTGGCGGCGATCGCGAGCACGACCATGATCAGCACGGCCGGGACTTTCGGCAGCCAGCGCTGCAGCACCAGGATCAGCAGGATTCCGGCGATCCCGACCGCGGCCGCCGCGGCGACCGCCTCACCGTGCGCGAGCCCTTTGATGAAGCCGGTGAACTCGCGAATCAGGCCATTGGCCTCGACCTTGAACCCGAACAGCTTCGGCAGCTGCCCGATCAGGATGGTGAGCGCCAGGCCGTTCATGTAGCCGAGCATCGTCGGCTTGGAGATCAGGTCGGCGATGAAGCCGAGCTTCGCCACCGCTGCCACGATCATGATCGCCGCGACCATGACCGCGAGCAGCGACGCCAGCGCGATCGCCCGCTTCTGGTCGCCGTTGGCCGCCAGCAGCGGCAGGATCGTCGCGGCAATCATCGGCCCCAGCGAGGAATCCGGGCCCAGCACCAGGATCCGCGATGGGCCGAACACCGCATAACCGGTCAGGCACAAGATAGAGGTGTACAGGCCGGTGATCGGCGGCAAGCCCGCCAGCTCCGCATACGCCATGCCCTGCGGCACCAGCAGCGTCGTGAGAACAACCCCCGCGATGATGTCCTTCGGCAGCCACGCCCGCCGGTAGGACGCAGCCGCCTGGAGCCCGGGCACCAAGCGGAACATGGACACCACACCCCGACCGTGGTCAGACATCACCAACGCAACTGTCCCGCCCCGGCACCCGTCGGCGCATCACCCGTGCGGGGGTGAAAGGGCCACCTGTACGGCGGCACCGTCCTGAAGACCTCCCTGTCCAACGAGGACGAGAAGGAACTCCACGACGCCCTGCACGGGGCCAGGCAGCCACGAAGTAGCCCACCATCACCGTTCGGCCAGGGGCGCGAACAGTCATCAGCCGTCGGCGTCAGGCCCGGCAGTCAGCCACTGGCTGAGCCACTCCACATAGGACCTGGAGTCACCCGGGCCGGGTTCTACCCCGCCCGGCAGGGCCTCGGTGAAAACGAGCGCGGCGGTGGCTTCGAGGTGACCCCGGAGCGAGTCGGCGGGGCCGGTGGCTTCGAACCCCAGCGACCACCAGGCCTCGCCGCGCGTGCCGACCTCGGCGAGTTCCACTGCGCAGACCGGGTCACCTGGCCCCGGGACGCGCGCCAAGGTTTGCCCGCTGACCAGCGAGAACCGGCTGATCCGCCGCGTTTTACTTACCGCCGCCCATCCTGCCGGGTTACCGCTGTCCTGGCGGACGGGGGCATACGGAAATGACCATTTCTGCCAGGACTCCAGGCAGCCGCGGACCCGTCCTGTTACGTCAAGGATTCCTGGGCTCCCACGGTAAACTTTGACGTCCAATGCTCCGCCCCCGCGGAGCTTCACCGAAAGTCCGCGCAGGTGCGGAGCGAGAAGATAGGCGTCATCTCGTGACTCCGTCTCAGCCGGGAAGCGCTCGAACCAGGCGGCTACCGCGGTGCTCAGCTGACCAGGGAAGATCCAGCGCACTTCCAGGCTGCAGACACCTTCCGGGGCCGGGCACTCAGGCTGTGCGGCCGACATCAGCACCTGCTCCGCACGTAGGCGGGTGCTGCTACGGGATCAGTCATTGCTCGGGTGGCGGCGCCAGCCGGTGCACGTGGAGCACTTCGAGCCCGAAGCCGGTGATCCGCTGCACCAGCCCGGTAAGTGCAGCCTGATCGGGCAGCTCGGCACGAAGGGTTGTCGTGCCCGCACCCGTGGTGACCTCGCAGTCGTCGAACTCCGCGCGCAGCATGGTGCCCGCCTGGCCCGTGAACGTAACCTCATATATTTGTGATCGCACCATAGTTATGCCTCGCAGTCCGCTGGCTCAGCGTGCCGCCAGCATGTCTGCTAGTTGATCTGTGCGTCATCACCCGCCAGAGGGTGAGCCGGGACCATTGCCTCATTAGCCGTGACCTTAGTCACTTTTCGTGAGATTCCAGGCCAGGCTTTGCTGCTCAGGGATCTTTCTCGGATCGGCGGGGACATGTGAGGGGCGAGTGGTGGCGGAGAGCGCGGCGATGGTGCGCGACGCTTCACGGGAAGCCCGGTTCGCGCTGACGAAATTCCGGCCGACGACGTTGCCTGCCACGCTGGTCACAAGATCGACGCTGCATGACCGGCTGACGGCCGGGGCTGCAGAGCGCCTGACCGTGGTCGTGGGGTCGGCAGGCGCGGGTAAGAGCGTGCTGCTGTCGAACTGGGCGGCGGCCAGGCCCCCTGGCCTGACTTCCTGGCTGTCTTGTGACGAGGCAGACGCTGACCCGGTCCGTTTCTGGGCTGGCTTCATCGAGGCCGCCCAGGTGGTGGCGCCGTGGTTCGGCGCCGACGCTGCCGACCTGCTGGCGATGGACGGTGTCATGTCGGCTGACGTCACCGCTTCGATTGCGAACGATGTCGCCAGGCTGCCCGCCGGGTCGGCGATCATCGTGGACGACTTCCATACCGCGGCGGCCACGGCCGGCCGGAGCATGACCGATCTTGTCGAACGCTGGCCGGCTGAGACCGCCCAGCTGGTCCTGTCCAGCCGTTTCGACCCTCCACTGCGGCTGCACAGGCTGCGGATGGCTGGCGAGTTGTGTGAGCTCCGCGACCGTGAGCTGTATTTCTCGCTGGCCGAGAGCCGCGGCCTGCTGGCGAACTTCGGTGTTGAGGTCGCCGATGCTGACCTGGCGCTGCTTCACCAGCGAAGCGAGGGCTGGGCCGCGGCCCTGCAGATGGCGGCGCTGTCCCTGCGCGGTGCTAGCGACCCCGTCCGGGCCGCACAGGCGCTTGACGTCCGTACCCATGCGATCGCCGAGTACTTCATCTCTGAGGTCCTTGAGCGGCAGTCACCCGAGGTTGCCCAGTTCATGCTCGATACCGCCGTGCTCGACGAGCTGACCGAGGGCGCTTGCGCCGCCGTCACCGGGAGGCAGGACGCGGCGGCGCTGCTGCGCAGCATTGACGCGGCCAACCTCTTCCTGGTGGCGCTCGATGATGAGCGGACCAGCTTCCGGTATCACCATCTGGTGCGCCAGGTGCTGCGCGCTGAGCTGCCCGCCAGGGACCGGGATCGCGAGAAGGCGGCCCAGCTGCGGGCCGCCGAATGGTGCGAGTCAACCGGTGACACGCGGCGTGCGGCCCGGCACTTCCTCGCGGCGCGACAGGCTGACCGGGCGCTGGCCCTCATGCAGGACCGGGTCGTGACCGATTTCCTGCACAACCCGGCGCTTCCGGCCACCCTGGATCTCAGCACGGTCGACCCCTCGCTGCTGGCGGATGCCCCGGACCGGCTGCTGGCCCTGGCGGCCGACCTGCTGACGTCAGGTGACACCGCTCGCGGCGGCGAGTACCTTGATCTGCTTGAGCGCGCGCAGTCGCCGATTCCGCGGGAGTCGAGGCTGGCGGCCAGGTTCGCGGCGATGCGGTCATTTCATTACGGGCTGATTGGCCGGCTCAACGAGGCCGTGGGCGCGGCCCTCGCGGCGCGCGCTATCCAGGAGCGGGCGCAGCTCACCGACGATTGGAACACTGCTGTCCCGCTGATCTTGCTGCGTGTCTATCCGTGCCTGGAAGACTTCCAGGCCGTGGAGCGTGAGGCCGCGGCGGCGCTGGCGATGCCCGAGCTCAGCGAACCGGCGAGGCTGGTGCTGGTACCCAGCGCACAGGCACTGGCCGGGTTCGAGGTCGGCCGTCTCGCCGAAGCCGCCAGTGTCGCCATGGCCGCCGAAGCTGACGCCCGGCGGCTGGGATTTGATCAGCATTTCTTCGCTGTGGATTACCTGCGCGTTCTGGCCGGCCTCGCGCTAGAGCGGCGGGACCTCGGCGCCGCCGAGCAGCTCACCGAGCAGGTGCTCTCGATAACTGAGCGGCGGCGGCCCATCTTTGAGTTCCTCGCGCTGCTCGACCGGGCCGGGATCTGGGCCGCCGGCGGGCAGGTCCGCGACGCGCTGGCCAGCGTCGAGGCGGCGCGTCTTGTCCTGGCCGGAACCGGTTCGGTGCTGTTGGCGCGGGCCGATGAGCTGGAGGCGCTGATGCGCCTGTCGCTCGGCGACCTGTGCTCCCCCGTTGAGCTGGCCGCCAGGCTGCCCGCCGGGCGCCGCGACCTGCTGCTGGCCAGGATCGCGCTGGCGGCGGGCGATCACCACGCCGCGCACGAATACCTGCACGCGCCGTCACTGGGCGACCTGACACCGCGGCGCGCGCTGGTGCGCCAGCTACTCCTGACCGCGGCGGCGATCGAGCGCGGTGACCCCATGACCGCCAGCATCCTGGGCGGTGCCGTCCAGACCGCCCGCCAGCAGGGCTTCGTCAACACGGTCGTCACGACCGCCCCCCAGGTGACGAGCTACCTGGTCGAGCATTCGACACCAACGCGATCAGACCCGTTCACCGAGCACCTGATCGTCGCGGCTCTCGAGGTGCGCGCCGTGCAGGCGGACGCGTTCCGGTCCGGTCACGTGCTTGCCGAGCCGCTGACCACTGCCGAGTTGCGCATCCTGAAGCTCCTGCCGGCCAGCACCTATCTGCAGATGGCCGCCACGTTGTACATCTCGCGCAACACGGTCAAGACCCATCTGCGGTCGATCTATCAGAAACTCGGTGTGACGTCGCGCTCGGAGGCCATCGAGCGGGCCGTCGACCTGCGCCTGCTCTGAGCCTGCGCCTGCCCTGAGGAAGCGACTGCTCCAGATGGTGCTGCCCGGAGGTCTGCCACGGCAAGCCGGGCTGCCGTGACCGCAAAGCCTCCGGAATGGCGCGAATCACCCTCGAAAGGGTGACGACGCCCCGAGACGGCTCGAACAGAATCAGGAGCGGCGTAGCGCATTATCAGCGTCCCGAGGAAGGGAACGACCATGGATAGGCGTGGTGGAGGGTGGGTAGTTTTCGCGGCCATCGTGCTGGGCGTGGCGGGCGTCATGCGGGTCTTCGACGCGATCTGGGCCTTCAGCTATCACGGGGTGCTGCCGGAAAATCTCGAGGGTGCGATCTTCGGGCACAGCCTCAAGACCTATGGCTGGGTCTATCTGGTCGTGGCTGTCGTGTTGCTGCTCTGCGGGTTCCTGGTGCTCACCGGGTCGCAGTTCGGCCGGTGGGTCGGGATCGCCGCCGGAGCGATCGGCTGCATCAGTGCCATCTGGTGGATGCCCTACTACCCGATCTGGTCGCTGACCTACATTGTCATCGGCGCCCTGGTGATCTACGCGCTTGCCGCGTACGGAGGTAAAGCCGAAGCTGCGTAGCCGCCTGTCGGCGCGGTCTGCTTGACGTTCGTGTTCACGGCCTTCGTCTGCGAGTCCCGTCTCAGCGGTGTCGTGCCGCGCTCCGGTGTTCCTTTGGGCTGGGCGGGCGGCCTGGGCAGGTTCACCCCCAAGGCGCAGGCCACGCAGCCCAGGTCCGGATCGGAGGCATAGACATGGTGGTGCAAGCCGGCGCCACGGGACAGTCAGCCACCGCGAGCCGGGACTGGTACTCGTGCTCCCCGGATGAGGTGACCGCCGCATTCGATGTCGATGCGGCGGTGGGGCAGACGGCCGCGCGGGCGGCTGAGCTGCTGAGCGCGAACGGCCCGAACGCACTCCCGGAGGAGAAGCCGAAGCCGGGCTGGCGCCGGTTCCTGGAGCAGTACCGCAGTTACATGCAGATCATCCTGGTCGCCGCCGCGGTGGTGTCGCTGGTAATCAAGGAGTGGAGCACCGGGGTCTTGCTGGTGCTGCTGACGGTGCTGAACGCGGTGGTCGGGCTGCGGCAGGAGGGCAAGGCCGAAAGCGCGATGAACGCGCTGAAGTCGATGATGAAGGCGACCGCCCGGGTGCGGCGGGAGGGGACAGAGTCCGAGATCCCGGCTGAGCAGCTGGTCGTCGGCGATGTGGTGCTGAT
>JBKQMG010000268.1:0-2641 GCA_052146815.1 Streptosporangiaceae bacterium
GGGTCAGCACGGGGAGACCGGGGGGCCGCTTATCGATGCACGCCCAGGTGAGATCGATGATTCCCGCAACCCGGACCCGCAACTCGGCACCTTGACACGGTAGAGATCGGCGGTATGGGCCGCGTCCGTCTCGCTGGCCTAGCGGATGGCAGCTACGAGAAGGACGGGAAGGAGCAGGAACCCGCAGGCCACGCGGTGGGTCTGCTAACGGATTCGCTAACGAGACCGTGCAGGACAGCGGAGATGCTGCGCGCGGCGTGAGACGACTCGGTTCGTCGTGTCCTGGTCAGCGAGACGCAGCGGGAATCCCAGGGACCAGCAAGACGTGCGTGGTGCTCATAACCCGGAATACAGCAACGACCCCCTCACAGCCACCAGCCCGTGCGGCCACGAGCACCACGCGATGGCTGGGACGATGACCAAACGCCCAGCGCCGCGCGTAATTCGGGACGAAGAGGCTGTTCGCAACCACGGCGAAACAGCAGCATCAGTGGAGGACTGTCTGGACGGTTTAAATTAGCCGCAGGTAGAGGCCATGGATCTAGCGAGGCCGCCGACTCCCTGATGTAAAGCCGTCGGCTTTATTGCGGGGGCGCTGCCCCGGACCCCCGGCCCTCCCTCGGAGATGGGGGGATCAGAACGGGGGTCATCTCCTCGCCCGGTACTACAGTCCGGGTTTGTGATCTTCCCGGTTAGTCGTGCGGGTCATGTTGGCGCTGCCTGGAGTTGTGACTGGTAGTGGTGCCATCGGGCGCGTGCCTGGTGGCGTCGTTGCCAGATGCTCCAGGTGCAGCGGAAGGTCTCGCTTATGGACGCCGCGAGCAGCTTGCGCGCTTCGGGTACCGTCACGCGGATCAGGCCGATGTCGCGGGGTGGTTTCTCGCCGGGGCGGGCAGGGAGCCTGCCGGTGTCGTGCCAGTGTTCTGGCTGGTCAGTGGTAGCGGTGCCGGGTCCCGCCTGCGGTGCGGTGACCGTTCCCGTGGCCCAGGGTGCAGGAGTGCCGGGTGGCCGGGCGGTGGCGACGGCGAGCAGCGCGAGGGCGCACATGGACAGCACGGTGTGCCGGTGGAAGGAGTGCCACAGGCGAAGCTGGTGCTGGTCAAGACCGGCCTGCCCTTTTCCCTGCTGGAAGCACTCTTCTACTGGCCACCTCTTGCCCGCGACCTTGATCAGGATGGACAGGGACACCAGGGCGGGCGCGTGGCAGTAGAAGAATGCCAGGCCGGCAGGGTCGGAGATCTTGCGGCGGATCAGCAGCCAGTAGCGGGGCGAGCTGGTGGCGGCCAGCGCCCATTCGTAGTCGCGGTGGCCCTTGCAGCCCCGCCCGCATGAGCGGGTCTCCCAGCACCGGGCGGGGACCAGCCTGGCCAGGGCGGCGGCGGTCGTCTTGCGGCGGCCGGGGGTGGTGATGGTGAAGCTGACCGGGACCGCGAGCACGTAGCCTTTCCCGGCGTCCTGGCAGGCCGCCCGGAGCTTTGAGCTGCGGCCGTGCACCTCATCGCCGGCGACCCAGCTGAACGGCACGCCGCCGGCGACCGCGTCGGTGATCATCGCGGTGCCCTGCTCGGTCTTGGTCGCGAACACCGTGCCGTCGGGGACCTGCGCGCGCTCGCGCCGCCGGCGATCAGCGCACCACTGTTTCGGCAGGCAGAGGCGGAAATTGAACAGCGCGTGGGCGCGCGCGGTGACATACGCGCAGAACACGACCGTCTGGCAGTTCCCGATCTGGCCGGTGATCCCGGCGTGCTGGCGGGCCACCCCGACGCTCATCCTGCCCTTCTTCAGCTCCGCGGTCTCATCCAGCACCAGGATCGCGTCGGGGTCGGCCAGATGGGCCAGGATGAAGCGCTGCAGCCGCTCGGCCACCACCCGCCAGTCCCGGGCGTACTCGCCCGGCAGCGCCTGCATCCGCCGCGGCGTGGCGTGCCCGGCCTGCTCGCCCAGCTGCCAGCACGACTTGCGGTCCCCGGCTGCCGCCAGCAGCGCCGCCACGTACGCGAACGCCGCGAAACGCGATCTGGCCTGCGCGAACACCGGAGCGATCAGCGCGCGCAGGTAGATCGCCCGGTCGGCGGCATTATGCAGGCAGAGCGCCCGGTTCTGGAGCCTCGGGATCACCTCCATAACAAACATGTGCGGCCCACCCGGCGCCCAGCGGGGAGCTGGCCGACCTCAGAGGTCTGGCACGGATCCCGGTCATTTCTTGTGGCCCGTCGGACCCCATCGGGCCGGCTCACGAGTTGTACGGGAGTCCGTGAGTCCGGACAGGCCGGTGTGGAGGCGCCTGGCTGGAACCCGCGGGGAGCGCGAGACTGGGACCCGCGCGAGCGCGACGTTATGTCCGGCGGGGTCGCGCGAGGCTAGCGGCAATCCTCTGGCCTTGCTGCCACGGCCTCAGGACTTCAGCTGGTTGGCGAGCCGGAGCGCGAGGGCGACCGTGGTCAGGCTCGGGTTCGCCGCCGGAGAGACCGGGAAGACGGAGTTATCGCAGGCGTAGAGGTTGTCGTAAGCCAGGAACTTCAGGTTCTCGTCCAGGACGCCGCTGCCGTCCCCGGCCGTCCGCAAGGTCCCGACCTCGTGCGCTACGCCGCCGATGGCCGCCACCTGCAACGCCATGCTCGGGTCCTCGCCGAGCACCGGT
>JBKQMG010000269.1:0-45277 GCA_052146815.1 Streptosporangiaceae bacterium
CTCATCGGCATTATGCGCGTGATCTTCGATCACGTGCGCCCTTCGGGCCGCATAATGCCAGTTATGCAGGTGATCGAGGCGCAGAGCGCCCGGTCCTGGGGCCTCACGATCACCTCCATAACAAACATGTGAGGTAGGCCCGAACCGTCGCACTGGCAATCCCCTGAGCTCGCCGCACTGCGTAGTTGTCCTTGACGGCTGTCATCACGGTGCCCTGGGCTGAAGTGATCACGCTGTGCTGCATTGACAGGGTGTGCGTGCCGAAAACCTCGTCCACGTCATGCGACCAAGCGATATTCGTTGATCAGGCCAGCGACGTGAGTCTGTTTCCGGACGCGGTAGTGTCGAGATCGACGGCTCGGGTAGAGGTTTCAGCGGCGCGGCTGCGTGCTGGGAGCGATGGGCCGGTGCTGATTGTGGTGGATCTCGTACTCGCGCAGGACCTGCCGCAGATGAGCCTCGTTCCAGATGAGGGTGGGTCTAGGAGCTCGCGCCTGCATCCCCCGATCCAGCGCTCGGTGATCGCGTTCATGCGGGGCGTCCGGACGTTGCACAGCACGGTCCGGATGCTCGCGTCGGCGAGGACCGCGTCGAATGCGGCGGTGAAGTTCGAGCCGCGGTCGCGGATCATGAACTTGACTCGGTGCGTTTGCTCGCCGAGGTCCATAAGCAGGTTGCGTGCCTGCTGGGTGGTCCATTCCCCGGTGGGTGCAGGGTGATGCCGAGGATGCGGATGCGCCGGGTCGCGTGCTCGATCACGGTCAGGACGTGGACCTGGGTGCCGTCGAGCAAGTCGGCCGTGAAGAAGTCGCATGCCAGGATCGCCTCAGCCTGCGAACGCAGGAACCGCGACCAGGTCGGCCCGGTCCGTCGCGGCGCGGGGCCGGTGCCGCTGGCCTTGAGGATCTCCCACACGGGTCGACGCCGCGACCTTGACTCCCAGTCCGGCCAATTCCCCGTGGATCCTGCGGTAGCCCTAGCCGGGGTTCTCCCGGGCCAGCCGGAGGATCAGGGCCTTGATGCTCCGGCGGGTCGTCGGCCGGCCGGTCTTGGCGCGCATGGACCTGGCGGCCTGGCGGCGGCGGAGGATGTCGCGGTGCCAGCGCAGGATGGTGTCCGGGGTGACCAGCAGCCACAGCCCCCGGCGGCGCGTTTTGGGTATCACGCTGAGCAGGGCCGTGAGCAGGACCCGGTCCGCCCAGTTCAGCTTCGGGCGACGCGGCTGCCGCCGCTGCAGGACCGCGAGCTGGTGGCGCAGGATCAAGATCTCGGCGGTCTTCCACGTCTCCTTGCGCCGGGATAGCCGCAGCCACCCGGTTAGCTGCGTGATCAGGAGGAACACGAACCGCAGGCACATGACCGGTGATCATCACGGCGGAACGCCGGGCGAGCAACTTTGCTGGTCAGAGCCGTGGATGCGCTTCTCGGCACGGACACCATCGTGGGCAGCCGAAAATGCTGTGAGTTCGCTGGGTGCGCGCAGGGCTACAGGGTCTCGGTGGCGCGGGCAGGATCGGGCCGCGGTGGCGCGGCCGGTTCCCACACGTCGGCGGAGCGCGCGTAGGGGTACCAGAGGAGGTCACGTCCAAGCCGCAGCTGCAGCCGTCCTGCGGTTATCCGGTTGCCGGTAATCCTGGCGGGTGCCCCCACGGCGTCACGCAAGGCCGTGCGTGCGGCCTTCATCAGTTCCGCGGCCCCGGCTGCTTCGGTGCCGGGATCCCACTCCTCATGCAGTACCTCGAGCCCGGACGCGGCGCCGTAGCGCCAGGCCAGCGCGCGGCGGGTCAGTTCCTGCCCGCTGATGCCGCTGTTTGCGGCCAGCGTGGCGAAGGCTGGTGTGCCGAGGGCATGCCCGGCCCGGCGGGCCAGGTCAGACTCAGGGTCGAGGGACAGCCCTGCGTCGGGGTTGAGGCCGACAGCCAGTTCCCAGGCCCGCTGCGCCGCGTCCGCGGCCAGCGCCAGCAGGTCATCACGGAGCCCGGTGCGCCAGGCGGGCGGGTCCATCGGGAGCGCCGCCGGATGCCCGGGCCGGGCAGCCGGCAGCGGCGGGACAGGGACCGGGCCTGGCGTGGCCCCGGAGAGCAGCGCGGCCCGCGCGTCCACGCCCGGGTCAGCGGGTGCCTGGCTGGCGCCATCCGGTGCACCACCTGCCGCCCCGCCATCTGGTGCCCACGCCACGGCCCGGGTGCCGACCTGGACCGGGGCGCCAGGCAGGGTGGCCGCCAGGCTACGGCGGCGGGCCCGCAGGCCGGCGAGCACCTCGCCCCGGGTCCGGCCGCGCAGCAGCAGGACAGTGAACGGGTCCGCATCCAGGGCGTCGGCGACCAGGTAGCAGACCGCCGCCGAGTGCTTGCACGGGTCGGCGTCATCGGGGCAGGTGCAGCGGGGCCCGACCTCGCCCGCGCCGGGAAGCAGGTCCAGGCCAGCCGCGGCGACGTCCCCGGCGACCTCAGGCGGTAGCTCACCGTCCAGCATCGCGGCAGCACGGCCAAGCTGCGCGGAGATCGCGCCCAGCACCTGGTCCCACTCGTCATCGGTGAACCGCCGGACCCGGACCCGGACGTCATAGGGGCTCATCCGGCGCCCCTGCACCTGGGCCCGCGCCTCACCCGGGGCGAGGACGAGCTCGCCGACCGCCCCTTCCCGGGCGTAGTCCCGGCCGCGGGGCAGCCGGTTGGGGTCCAGCCGGGCCCGCTGCTCCAGCGCATCCACCCAGGCCCGGCCCCACCAGGTGTGGCCCTGGCCCGGCGGCGCGCTCCCGGCGGCGGTCACGACGCTGCCCGCAACAACACCAGCTCGGCGAGCTCGTCGTCGGACAGCTCCGCGATCCAGCCCTCGCCCGAGCCGATGACAGCATCCGCTAGCTGGCGTTTGGTATCGAGAAGGGATGCGATGCGGTCCTCAAGCGTTCCTTCGGCGATCAGCCGGTGCACCTGGACCGGGCGGTCCTGCCCGATCCGGTAGGCGCGGTCGGTTGCCTGATCCTCCACGGCAGGGTTCCACCAGCGGTCATAGTGCAGCACATGAGTCGCGCGGGTGAGGGTGAGGCCGGTGCCGCCCGCCTTCAGCGACAGCAGGAATACCGGCGCCTGACCGGCCTGGAATTTCTGCACCATCTCCTCACGGCGGCGCACCGGGACCCCGCCGTGCAGGAACAGCGACCGGATACCGCGGCTGTCCAGATGCTGCTGCAGCAGCGTCGCCATCTGCGTGTACTGGGTGAACACCAGCATCGATTCACCGCCGGCCAGGATCACGTCGGCCAGCTCGTCGAAGGCGGCCAGCTTGCCGGAACGGCCCGCCAGCGGCCCGGACTGCTTCAAGTACTGGGCCGGATGATTGCAGATCTGCTTCAGCGCGGTCAGCAGCTTGAACACCAGCCCGGCCCGCTCGATCCCCTCGCTGTTCTCGATCGCTTCCATGGTCTCGCGGACCACCGCCTCATATAGCGTGACCTGCTCGGCGGTCAGCGGCACGATCCGGTCCGTCTCCGTCTTGGGCGGTAGTTCCGGCGCGATCCCAGGGTCGGATTTCTTGCGCCGCAGCAGGAACGGCCGCACCAGCGCGGCGAACCGGGCAGTCGCCTCCGCGTCGCGGTACCGCTCCACCGGGATCGCGACCCGGCGGGTGAAGGACTCCAGCTGCCCGAGCAGCCCCGGCGAGGTCCAGTCCAGGATCGACCACAGCTCCGACAGCCGGTTCTCCACCGGCGTGCCGGTCAGCGCGATCCGGGCGGGCGCCGGCACAGCGCGCAGTTCCCGGGCCGTGCGCGACAGCGGGTTCTTGGCGTGCTGGGCTTCGTCGGCGGCCACCAGGCCCCAGCCGATCGCGGCAAGTTCTGCCGAGTCCCGCAGCACCACGCCATAGGTCACCAGGACGATCTCGTCCGCGGCCACGTCGCGCAGGTGCCGCCCGCCGCCGTGGTAGCGGCGGACCGGGACGTCCGGTGCGAACCGGCGCACCTCCCGCTCCCAGGTGCCCAGTAGCGAGGTCGGGCAGACCACCAGCGTTGGGCCGGCCTTCGCTGTCCGCCGGTGCAGGTGCAGCGCGATCACCTGGATCGTCTTGCCGAGTCCCATGTCGTCAGCGAGGCAGCCACCGAGCCCGGCATCACACATGGCTGCGAGCCATGCCACCCCCCGCTGCTGGTACGGGCGCAGGGTTGCCTCCAGTCGTGGCGGCGGCGCCAATGCTGGCGGTGACACCGCGAGCCCGGTGATCCGCCCGGCGAGGTCGGCGAGTGAGCCATCGGCGACGACGGTGACCGTCTCGCCATCGATCTCGGCACTTCCCGCGAGCACGGTGCCGAGCGCCTCCATCGCGCGCATCCGGGTGCGCGGCGGTCGGCGCAGCTTCTCCAGCAGCACCGGGTCAAGTGTCACCCACCGGCCCCGCAGCCGGATCAGCGGCCGTTTCGCCTCAGCCAGTTCCGCGATCTCGTTCTCGTCCAGCAGTTTCCCGCCGAGAGTGAGCTGCCAGCGGAACTCCAGCAGCGCGTCCAAGCTGAACCCGGCCTCAGTCAGGTGCTCCGGGGTCGGCGTAGGGACCGCCTGCAGCTTGAGCCCGTCGCCGAGGCTGGCTGGCCACAGCACCTCGATGCCGGCCCCGGCCAGCGCCTCCGCCGCGGGACCGAGCAAGCTGGTCACCGCATCATCGTCCAGCCCCAGCACGGCCGGGCTGGCCTGGTCCAGCAACGGGGCCAGCGGCGGCCACACGGCCGCGCCACGCCGCAGCGCTAGCAGCAGGTCCGTGTCGGCCTGGTCGCCGAACCTGGCCAGCACGCTCTCTGGCTGATCCCATAGCGCGGCCGCGTCCACGATCAGGCTCGGGTCCGCGGCACTGCGCAACTGCAGAACCAGAGAGAACGCCGGTACCGCCTCATCAGGCTCGCCTGTCGCGGGTTCTGCGGGATCGGCGGCAGGGCTTCCGGCATCGTCGTCTTCCCAATGGCCGGCGGGCTGCGGTGATGGCGGTACGGCCTCGACCCGAAGGCCCAGGCGCGCGCCTGCGGACAGGCCATCGGTGGTATCGGCCAGCCATTCCGCCAGATCGGTGACCGGAGTTGGCTCGATCCCGGCGAACGCCGGTGACCGGACCGCGCGAGGCGCTGCCGTACTGCGGACCAGCGTGTCCGCGATCGCATCCCAGAACGCGCGGATCAGCGACTCCGGCGAGCGCAGGCGCATCGGGCGCGATCCCGGGACCGCGAGAGCGTGCGCCGCCGCCGGGAACGAGGCAGCAAGTTCGGCCAGCCAGGCAAGATCAGCTGGATCCAGCGGCCCGGTCCGCCAGGCGTCTGCGCCGTCCGCGGTGACGGTAGGCAGCAGCCGTCCGCGGGCGACCAAGCCGACCCCAGCGATGGCCGCCGCCGCCCAGGCGCTGACGGAACGCCGGACCGGCGCATCGGGTCGGCCGGCCGCCTCGGGATCAACGGCTAGCAGCACGGGCAGGGCATCGGCCACCGGGACAAGGTGCGCCGAGACCAGCCGCTTGCGGATCCCGTATCTGCCGCCAGGGAAGACAAGCTCCACCTTGCCCGGTCCCCAGCCGCCGCCCCAGAACGCGAACACGCCACGCCGGGGGATCACGTCCGGGACGAAGACCGCCTCGCCATGTAGCACAGCACCGCACGATACCGGTCAGGCCGGATGCCGCCGGGCGGGATTGGCCTGTTCCGTCTGGCTGAGTGGTGGTTGATGACAACAGGTGGTCCCTTCCTCGTGGCAACACCCTGGTCCCATCAGGCTGGCAAGCGACAGGTGTCATGCGGGGCATTGCCTTCGTCGCCTGGTGCCTGCCAGGCGCCCCGCAGGTCGCGTCTACGGGGTGCGGGGTGGCAGTGGTTGGACACCCCGCGGCAAGAGAATGTGACAGATGGCCTACAGCGACTGCCTGGCCGCCGGGACATGGTGCTCAGATCGAGCGGATGGCGCCGCCGTCCACCGGGATCATCGAGCCCGTGACGAACGACGCGGCGGGGGAGAGCAGGAACGCGGCAGCCCGGCCGAACTCCTCGGGTTCTCCGTAGCGGCGCAGCGGGATGCGCTCGGACTGGTAGACCCGCACCTCGTCGGGATCACCGCTGAGGGCATCAAGCGCACGGACCCTGTCGGTGGCGATCCGGACGGGCAGCAGTCCGTTGAGCCGGACTCCGGCCGGGCCGAACTCGTCGGCCAGCGTCTTCACCACGCCAGCGAGACCCGGGAACAGCCCGTTAGAGATCGCGAGCTCGGTGAGCGGGGAGCGCACCGACGAGGCCAGCACGAAGGCAATGGAGCCGCCGGTGCCAGTGCGCGAACCGGCCTCGCCGCTGTCGCCGTTCAGGTCGGCGGCGAGAATCCGGGCCAGGCGGACAGCACCGAGGAAGACGCTCTCGAACGCAGCGCGCCACGCTTCGTCCGTGGTCGACACGACGGTCCCTGCGGGGGTTCCGCCCACGCTGATCAGCGCACCATCCAGGCGGCCGAAACGCTCTCTGGCGGCTGCGATCAGCCGTCCGGGCGTGGCTGGATCGGCGTTGTCCGCGGCCACCCACATCACGCTGTCCTCGTCGGCGGCGTCTAGCGCGAGACGGGCCGCAGCCGCAGAGGCGCTAGCCTCGTGCGGACCGCCGAGCACCACGCGGGCGCCGTCCGCGACGAGTGCCTGCGCCGCGGCAAAGCCGAGGCCGCGGCTGCCGCCGGTCACGAGGTAGGCCCTGCCGCGCAATCCCAGATCCATCCGGTCATTGTGCCGCACGAGGCGAACCGGGCGCGCAAGGTATCCCCAGCGGGCAGGCGGGCGCCCTGGGCGCGGCATTCGCTCGAAAACTGCGAGATTCATCATCCCGACGGCCCGGTCATCAGACTCGGCGAGCCATGTGATGCGTCGTGGCGCCGCTCGTGAGAACCAGCCCGCAAGGCACTGGTCAAAGCCCGGGTCCGCGCAGTCGCCCTCTTGCTCCTGCGTCCACGCACGGCGCAGCTCTGCGGGCGCCGCGAGATCCGATTCCCCGGCCTGCCTGATCACAGCCTTGGTGGTCACGGCCGCAGACTATGCCTCCGCGCCGAACCACTCGAGGAGCAGCAAAGGCCGTGAGCACTCATAACGTTGGTGTGCAGATCCGCATCGAGGCCTCGGACCTTCCGGGCCGATCTTGCGGTCCCAGTCCCGATTCGCCTGGCGGCCGCCACAACATTCATGTCGGCGTGCAGCGCCGGAACCAGCGCGAGGAACTGCTCGGCCTGGTTCCCGGCGATGCGCCGGCTGCCACGTGGACCTTGGACTGCGACGTAGTCTCGTCGCCGGCTGGCCTGGACCTGAAAGGCTCCTACATTCAGGGTCCGCGGGGCGGGCGGTTCATCTACCTGCCCTGGGGCACCTTGGACGACGCCGGGAGCTTCGCGCTGTTCCGCCGGGCGAAACTATGGCTCGACGCCATCCCTGCTGCTGTCCTCGACCACGCCGCAGATCTTGGCGTCCTCGTGGGGCAGCTCGGCCTGATCGATCGCACGGGCAATCCGCTGTGCGCTGCCGTACGGCCTCCCGCGATCGAATGGTCGGCCACGGCCGCGTAGCAGCGACGGAGAGAAGCGACGGAAAGAGCAGCCTGCCACAGATCGCGCTCCGAGTGACGCCCCGGCTAAGCAGCGCAGCTTAGCCCTTAGGAGGCTCGGTCGTAAGGGGCTCGCCACGTCCCAGCACGCGCATGATCAGCGCGCGGGTGCGCGAACGAGCGCGACGGTCCCAGATGTGCAGTGACTCTTCGCGCTGCATGCCGCGCGGCCCGGCCCGGGCGCGCTCCGTCAGTCGCGCCGCAGCCTGACGACGAGTGCCGGCATCATCCGAGTGTGGCTCGTGCAGTTCAGCGCGCGTGACCGCCTCAACGGTCCAGCCGGCGAATGACCGGGAGATCAGCGACTCGCTGACCTCGTTTCTGACTCCCCGGCGCTCCCCTAGCTCGTAGTCCTCGAAATGCAGGTGATGCGCGATCCGGGAGCTCATCCCCGGGTTGGACTCGAAGAAGGAATCCATCCGGTCCTTATAGCCGGCGAGGATGACGACCACCTTGTCGCGCTGGTTCTCCATGACCTGCAGCAGGATCTCGATGGCCTCCTGCCCGTAGTCGCGCTCGCTTTCCGCCCGGTACAGGGTAATACGCCTCGTCGATGAACAGGACGCCGCCCATCGCCTCCTTGAGGATCTTTTTGGTCTTGGGCGCGGTGTGCCCGATGTACTCGCCGACCAGGTCGTCGCGCATGGCCGCGACGAGGTGCCCCTCGTCGAGATAGCCGAGCCGGTGCAGCAGTTCGGCCATCCGCAGCCCGACGGTGGTCTTGCCGGTCCCGGAGCCCCGGTGAAGCACATGTGCAGGTTCGGCCTCGGCGTCTCCAGGCCGAACCTGCTGCGGGCCCGGTCTACGAGGAGCAGGCCCGCGATCTCCCGGATGCGCATTTTTACCGGCGCCAGGCCGGGACCTAGGTCCCGGCAAAACCAGGCCCAAGGACCTTGCGGCCGTCCAGAACCAAATATCTTCTTTTCCTATCGGGAAACTCGTTAAGAGGAGCACCGCTCCTTCCTGGAGGCAGACATGACTACTACCGCGCCGCCGCTCAGCACGCGCTGTCCCGCCGACCTCGTCGCGGGCATCCGCCATGCCGTCGTACAGCACGACGACTGGCGGCGGACGGCCGAGTTCGTCGCCGATGAGATCCGCCGCCACCTGCCAGGGCCCGAGATCCTGACCGCCGCGGAGCGGCAGGGTGACCCGGCCGGCTATACCTCGCATCTGCTGCACGTCGAGCCCGACGGATCGTTCTCGGTCGTCGCGCTCGTGTGGCAGCCGGGACAGGCCACCTCGATTCATGACCACGTCGCCTGGGGCGCCTTCGCCGTGCTGCAGGGAACCGAATACGAGGAGATCTTCACCGTCGCCGCCGACCAGGCGGCCCTGGTGCCGCTGGTCACGAACCAGAACAAGCAGGGCGACGTCACCGGCTTCGCTCCGCCGGGCGACATTCACCGGATCACCAACCCGGGCGGTGATGTGGTCATCCAGTTGCACGTCTACGGCACCGACATCGCGCGGCTGGGCACCAGCATCCGCCGCATCTATGACCTGCCGGCCGTGCTTCCGGCTGAGCCAGCCCTGACCCGGGTGGCAGCCGTCTGGCCCGCCAGTGCGCGGCCAGACGGCCTCCGGCCCTGACCGGGCGGCCGGGGCTGGCTGGTCCTCGCTGTGTTTGCACCTCGAACCCGGCCGCGTCATGCTGGAAACCTGAGCCTCAGGAAGCAGTCAGCCCGCCGCCGGGAAGGGACGCGTGGCCAGTAACCGCGAAGAGCGGAACCGGGCTCTCGGCATGCCGCAGGGCCTGCGCTCTCACGACCGGCACGGCGAGGAGCAGCAGCACGTTCTGGGCTTTCCCGTGGACTGATTCGGCGAGATTGACCTCGACTGGCTTGGATCACTGGCTCATCCGGTCCGCGCGTACAGGCAATGGGCCCGGTGCCGGCGCCTCGGTCCTTATGCGGCCGGCGAGGACGACGAGCTCGAGAGCTGACGAAGGCAGCCGCCGCATTGCCGCCTGCGCCCGCCCGTCGCCAGCAGGGCCCATGATGGTTTCCATGCAGGAACGGGCAGCCCGAGATAATGACCAGCGCGCCGCGCCGGCGCCAGCACCGCTGGTGCAGGAACTGCGCTCGGCCGTGGCCGGGTTCGACGCGGGCACGCCGCGGGAGATCGCGTCCCGTGAGCGGTTCCTCGCCGAGCTCGACCGCCTCGCCGAACCGTTCGACCGCTATGGCGACCCCGTCCACGTCACCGGATCGGCGATCGTGCTCGGGCCGCGCGGAACGGTCCTGCACCGGCATAAGCGCCTGCACGCGTGGATGCAGCCGGGCGGTCACGTCGAGCCAGGCGAAGCGCCGTGGGAAGCGGCTCTGCGCGAGACGCAGGAGGAGACGGGGCTGCCCGTCCGCCATCCCGCGCAGGGCCCGCTGCTGCTGCACCTCGACGCCCACCAGGCCGCAGAGCATTTCCATCTCGATCTTCGCTATCTGCTGCTGAGCGACGACGCCGAGCCGCAGCCGCCCTCGGGCGAAAGCCAGGACGTGCGGTGGTTCACCCTGGCCGAGGCGACGCAGCTCGCCGACGACGCCCTGGTCGATGGCCTCCGGCGGCTGGCTGCCTACCAGGATTCCGAATCCCGGCCGACGGGCCCCGTCAGCAGCTGACCCGGCACGCGGCGCACAGCCGGCCGGCGGCCGGGCTCAGGTCGGGCCGGGACCAGCCGAGCGCGGCTTTGCCGGCGCGAACGGCCACTCCTCGAAGTCGCGGCAGCGCCCGTCCGGGTCGAAGCGCATGATCCACAGATCGCGCCAATCCTGCGTGACCGGGTCACCGTAGCGGACCTCGATGCGCGCCACCGCGGTGCCGCCGTCCAGCGCGAGGATCTCGCTGGACATGCTGAACACCTCGGCCGGCCCGGTCCGCTCGGCTTCCCACATCCGCGCGATGGCGGGCAGGCCGATGACGGGCTCCTCGTAGGGCCCCTGCAGGTAAGTCGCGTAGGGGGCGAAAATGGCGGCGAGCGCATCAGTCCCGGCAGCGCGCCAGGCCGCCTCGTACGCAGTGATCCAGGCGGCTGCCTGCTGTCTGTCCACCAAGCGCCTCCACGGATGGCTGATACCAGGCAGGTTAATACCGCGCGGGGAAGCTGATGCCGCGGATCTGGCGAGGGTACCGGGCCGGCCGTCCCGGCAGTGCCCGCTACTGGCTGGGGACGGCCAGCTGCCGCATCGCGTCCTCGTCGAGCGTGATGTCGGCCACGGCGAGGTTCTCCTCCAGGTGCCGGACCGACGAGGTGCCCGGAATCAGCAGGACATGCGGTCCGAGCGCCAGCACCCAGGCCAGCGCGATCTGCGCGGGAGTACGGCCGAGGCGCCCCGCGATGGCCTGCACCTGCTCATTGCCGAGCACCGGGTTGGACCGCCCGAAAGCGGAGCCCAGCGGGAAGAACGGCACGAAGGCGATGCCGCGCGATCCGCACTCTTCGAGCACCGGCATCGAGGCACGATCGGCGACGCTCAGCGGATTCTGCACGCACGCGACCGGCGTGCTGCCCAGGGCCCGCAGCAGATGGTCGAGGGTGACGTTGCTCAGCCCGACGCCGCCGATCAGGCCATCCTCGCGGGCCTGGACCATGGCGGCGAGCTGGTCGTCGAACCGCTGATCCGGCGCTGCGCCGTCCGTCAGCCGCAGGTTGACGACGGCCAGCTGCTCGACGCCGAGGCTGCGCAGGTTGTCCTCGATGGCCTGGCGCAGCTGGCCGGGCTCGTCGGCGGCCAGCCAGCCGCCGGACTCGTCGCGGCGCGCGCCGACCTTGCTGACCAGAGCGAGGTCATCGGGATAAGGGTGCAGTGCAGCGCGGATGAGCTCGTTGGCCACGTCCGGCCCGTAGAATTGCGCGGTGTCGATGTGGTCGACGCCCAGCCCGACGGCGCGCCGCAGGACCGCCAGCGCCTCATCGCGATCGCGCGGCGGCCCGAAAACGCCAGGGCCGGGAAGCTGCATGGCGCCGAAGCCGAGACGCGAGACGGAGAACGAGCCGAGACTGTATCGCCGCATACGCCGATCCTAGAGGGCGCTGATGGCCCTGAGGCTGAACCGGCCGTAGATGCCGTCCGGCCGGAAGATCGCGCTGATGTCGTACCGCTCCCTGCGCACCAGGTAGAAGTCGACCAGGTCCGGCCGGGCTGCGGTCAGTTCCCGGAAGGGCGGCTAGCCGGGCGCCATCTCACCAGGTTCGCGCCGCGAATGCCGTCAGCTTCCTCAGGCGCCCGACTATGTCCTCGTGCACGACATCAGGCGTCTGGGATCCGTCAACGGCGAACATCCATTCCCGGCCCGCGTAGTACTCCAGCAGCGGCACCGTCGAGTCGTGGTACACCTGCAGGCGGTGCTCGATGACGGCCTCGGTGTCGTCGGAGCCCCTGCCCCTGGAAAGCAGCCGGCGCACCAGTTCCGCGCGGGGAACATCGAGGTGCACCGCGGCCTGCACCCCGGCGCCGAGGCCCTGAGCCACGGCGAACGATGCCTTCGCCTGCTGGACGGTGCGCGGGAATCCGTCGAGCACGTAGCCGCCTGACTCGACGGCCGCCATGACCGGCTTGCGCAGCATGTCCATCACGACGCCGTCCGGCACCAGGTCGCCGTTGTCGACATAAGACTTGATCGTCTGCCCGAGCGACGTCTGCTCCCGCACATGCTGGCGCAGCAGGTCGCCGCTGGAGATGTGGGTGATGCCGAACCGCTTGGCCAGCCGTTCGGCCTGCGTCCCTTTGCCCGCGCCAGGGGCGCCGATCAGCAGGAGGCGCATGTGGTCGCTGGCGCAGCCGCGCCCCCGGCCGGCCCCGTGGTCACGATCGCGGCGCGCGCGGCGACGCGCGGCGTGCTCTGCCGCATGAAGGCCTCCCTAGGCATCTGAACTGGGACCCTAGTGTCTCCCGGCGCCGGCTGGCAGACAAGGAGGGCTCCCGCTATCGGACATTTCGGGCGGACAATGGTGCGGACGGCCAGCTTCCGGCCCCGGCGCTCTGTCAGAAAGTACCCATGTCGCTGCCGAGCGTCACACCGCTTCCCGTGCCAGCTGGTCGGCGCTCGCCGGCGCCGGCTCTGCCCGTGCTCGCATGCCGCGCCACCGGCGGCCAGGACCCGGCCGGCCGGGCGAATCACGCTCCGGTGGCGTCCGTTTCTGCGGGCAGTGCCGCTTCTGACCGCCCTGCCGCCGCGTAGCCCGCCGCGACCTTTTTCGGCACGACCATGCGCCACGCGTCGAGCACGAGTTCCCGCAGCTCATCCTGGTCAATAGCGGTCAGGTCCACCCGCATCCAGTTGTAGCGCTCGTCGCTGCGACGCGGCATCGCGAACTTATCCGGTTCGCTGGCGATCAGCGCGGCGCGCTCCTCTTTCGGGAAGGCGAAGCCCATGAGCCGCTCGTCGGGCGAGATCGCGAGAAAGACAATCCGGCCGACCCGGAACTTCACCCGGTCCCGGACCAGGCCCTCGGAAGTGCGCGGCAATGCCAGCGCCAGCCGCCGTACGTTGTCGGCCGTGACCATGCCCGGCTCCATTCCCTCAGCGCTCGCGTGACACCAGCGCCCGCGTGCCTGCCGCCATCGTGGGCCGCCGGGGCGCCGCCGCCCAGGGCCGGGCGATCGCCGCGAGGTAGCTGCTGATCTGCGGGCCGAAGACCCTGAACGCCTGCCCGAGGGCCTCGCCGAGGTCCCCGCCGGGCCAGCCGGGCGGCAGCAGCTCCGAGGGCAGGTCAGGGTCGTCGGTGGTGACCTCGAAGATCGGCAGCGTCGCGGCCGCGAAGGCCGCGAAGGCCGCCGGGCCGGCCGGCGGGTTCCGCTCGGCGGCGTCGATCAGCGCGGTGGCCGCACCGAGCACGCCGCGATACCGGGCAGCGAGCGTGTCCAGGTTCCAGAGCCGGGCCGCCAGCTGGCGGCTGTCGGCGGCGCTGAAGGTGAGCTGGGTCCGCCGTAGCTCGCTGCCGGGCGGCCGGGCGGGGAGCAGCCCGGCCAGCTCCGCCCAGCGGTCGCTCGAGGCGACCAGCAGGCCGGGCCGCAGCATGGCGTAGCCGAGGAGCAGCGCGCTGCGCCGCAGCCGGTCGCGGTAGGCGCGATCACGCTCGGGCACCTCGTACAGAATCCCGCAGAACGAGCCCGTCCAGGGTGGTCGCTGGCGACGCAGCTGCGCCTCGATCCGCGCCTGCGCCGAGGACACCGCCGGGGCGAGCCGGTATCTCGCCTCGCGGCCGGCCCTGGCCGAGAGCAGCCAGCCATCCTGGCGCATGCGCAGCAGCACCGAGCGGGCTGCGGGCCCGGAGAGCCCCAGGTCGGCCAGCAGCCGGACCAGTACCGGCCCCGTCACCTCAGCGTCCGGCTGCCCGGCCGCGGCCGCGCCGAAGGCGAAACAGACCAGCCCCATCCGGGGCGTGACCTCGCCCGGCCTGCTCACCGGGTACCCGGCTGAGCAATATGGTATATTTTTCTGCACCGCGGTGAGCTAACATGCACAACATGAGGATACGGCATGCCGGGCCCGCGGGCCCGGCCGCCCACCGGGGGCGGCCGCAGTCGCTGCTGCCGATCGCCGTCTTCGACGTGATCGGGCCGCTCGTCGCCTACTCGCTGCTGCGCTCGGCCGGCTATGGCGAATTGTCCGCCCTGGTGCTCAGCGGCGTGTTCCCCGCGTTCAGCGTCGCGCTCGCCGTCGTGCGCTACCGCCGCCTGGACGTGATCGGCGGCCTGGTCCTGACCGGGATCATCATCGGCTCAGTGATCGGCCTGGTGAGCGGCAGCCCCCGGCTGTTCCTGCTGGAGGGCTCGGTGCCGACCGCAATCTTCGGCCTGGTGTGCCTGGCGTCGCTGTGGTGGCGTCGGCCGCTGATTTTCCGCTTCGCCCTGGAGTCCATCGGCCCGGACACGCCTAAGGGGCGGGACTTCGCCGGCCGGTGGCGCTACGAAGGCTTCCGGCGGACCTTCCGCGTCATGACCGTCGTGTGGGGCATCGCCTACCTCGCCGAGGCGCTGGTGCGGATCATCGTCGTCGAGCTGACTTCGGGCGGCACCGCCCTGGCGATCTCCAAGATCATGCCCTACGCCGTCGCGGGCGTGCTGGCCGCCTGGACGGCCCTCTATGGCCAGCGCGCCGGGCGCCGCGGCGAGCGCCTGGGCGCGGCCGCTGCAGCCGTGGTGCCCGGCGCTGCTGCCGAGATCTCCGGCCGTCCCCCGGTTCCCGGCGCTTACGCCGCTGCTGCCGAGGGCCCGACAGGTAGTTGAGCCCGCCGGTGAGCATGCCCCAGTCGGCCGCCGGCGGGGCAGCCCGAGGCCGAGGAAGCTGAGCGCCGACAGGGTGAGGATGGCGTCCGCGACCGTGAAGGTCCCGTTCACGATGATGACGCCGACGGCGTTGGGCATCAGACGGCGGACCAGTATCCGCCGCCTGCTGCTGCCCATCATCTTCGCCGCCTGCACGAACTCCCGCGTCTTGAGGGTCAGCACCTCGGCGCGCACCAGCCGGGAGACCCCGAGCCACGACAGCAGTGACAGCAGATGATGGTCATCCACAGGTTCGGCGTGAACAGGTTCACCAGGATCAGCAGCAGGACCGGGCCGGGGATGGCGAGAAACGTGTCGATGTAGCGCCGCCGGTGCAGGCCCAGATCCGCGTCTGGGCGCCGGGAGTGGCGGACAGGTTCGGTCGCGGCGCCGCCGCGGGCCAGCGCCGTGCAAGCGTCCGCGTCAGTCTGTGGCAGCGGTGAGCCGCCGGGCCTGCGCGGCCTGGGCGATCAGCGTGAGGGCGAGGACGGCCCCGACCCCCTCGCCGGCCCGCAGCCGCAGGTCGAGCAGGGGCTCCAGGCCCAGGGCGTCGAGCATGGCGGCGTGGGCGGGCTCCGCGCTCTGGTGCCCGGCGATCAG
Organism: Streptosporangiaceae bacterium; assembly: GCA_052146815.1. GTDB lineage: Bacteria > Actinomycetota > Actinomycetes > Streptosporangiales > Streptosporangiaceae > DATJZH01. The sequence goes on from JBKQMG010000269.1 coordinate 15,463, forward strand.
GTGCGCCTGCACCGCCGGGCGATGCCGGACGGCGACCAGCGCGCTCACGCTGGTCAGCAGCCCGTCCAGGACGACGAGGCCGCCTGCTGCCGCCGTCCCGAGGCACACTCCGGTGAGGAAGACCTGCTCGGGTCCGCCCACGCCGCTGAGCAGGCTGATCATGGACGGGCGGTCGAGCGGGCCCGGCCCGGGCAGCCGTCCGGCCGTCCGGGCCAGGGCGCGGGTCACGACCTGCTGCTTGCGCGCCACGATCGCGGTATCGCTGCCCGCGCCGCGCCCGGTCACCTGCGCGGCGGGAACCCCCAGCAAGGCCGCCGCGAGCGCGGACGCCACGGTGGTGTTGCCGATGCCGACCTCGCCGAGGGCGACCGGACCGGCGGCGGCGAGGTCGCGGCCCGCCTGCTCGCCCGCGGCCAGCAGCCAGCCGGCAGCGGCGGGCTCGAGCGCGTCCGAGGCCGCCAGGTCGCCGCGGCGGCCGGTCGGCCGCGCGTCGCGCCACCCGTCGATGGGCGGCCCGTCGATCCCGCAGTCAGCCAGGCAGATCTGCAGGCCCGCGGCGGTGGCCAGGGCGGCGCCCTGGCCCTGGCCGGCGGCTAGGGCACGGGCGACGAGGCGGGTCACGCTGCGGGGAAAGGCGCTCACGCCCAGATCAGCGACACCATGGTCAGCGGCGGCGATGACCAGGGTGCCACGGCCGGCGGCAGGCCCGGCGGCCTCGGCCCGCAGCAGCGTCTCGCCGAGCAGCCCCAGCGAGCCGGGCGCGGCGAGCAGCCGGTCCTCGGTGTCGCGGGCCAGCACGCGGCGGCCGCTGACCGCCGTTTCCGCGGCGGCGCGGTCGCCGGGCGGGGCCGGGGCCCCGGCCGACGGCCAGCGGTCGTGCAGGACGACGTCGGCGAGGGGAAGCCGCCGCGACCAGCCGTGCCGCTCCAGGCCTGGCGCCGGCGGCCGCTCGTCCGGCCAGCCGAGGCACAGCCAGCCCAGGGTCACCACCCCGTCCGGCAGGCCGAGCAGCGCGGCGAGCTCGTCAGGGTCGAACAGGGTGACCCAGCCCAGGCCGAGCCCGTGCGCCCGGGCGGTCAGCCAGATGTTCTCGATCGCGCAGGCGCAGGACCACAGATCAGCGTCGGGGAAAGTGGCCCGGCCGAGGACGCCGGCCGGGCGGGCCCGCCGGTCGCAGCAGACCACCACGCCGACCGGCGCTTCGCGGATTCCCTCGAGCTGCAGGCTGCGCAGATGCCGGCCGCTGGCGGCGTCGAGCTGCCTGGCCTGGGCCAGCCGGGCCTGGTCGGCCATGACGGCGGCACTGGCCCGCAGCTGCGGATCCCGGACCACCAGGAATCGCCATGGCTGGGAGTGCCCGACGCTCGGTGCCGCATGCCCGGCGGCCAGGATCTCGGTCAGCACGTCGTCGCCGACGGGGTCGGGCCGAAACCGGCGCACGTCCCGCCGCGCGGCGACGACGTCGGCCAGCGCGCTGCGCGCCGCGGCCGGGAGCGCCCAGCTCGCCGGGTCGCCGGCCCGCTCGGCACTGCTGGTGAGGTCGCCGATCAGCGGTCTCGGGCGCGGCCAGGGCCGCGGCGGTTCTGTGCTCATGCTCATGGTCCTGCTGACACTGCCCGGCGGTCTGCGGGGCGTCAAATTACGCCGCCAAGCTGCAGCGATCAGGCTACGGGGGCGAGAGCTTGATCGCGACGGGCGTACCCGGGCTGAGCAGATAAGGCTCGCCCCGGATAGTGACGTTCAGCGGTATGCCCTTCTCGACCAGGTAACGCTCCTCGTCGTGGGTGAGCCTGACCCGGACCTGGCGGCCGCAGAACCGCAGCGAGAAGGCGAGCTCGTTCCAGGCGTGCGGCAGGTGCGGCGCGAAGGACAGGCGCCCGTCGAAGTCGCGCACGCCGCCGAAGCCGAAGACCAGCGAGGACCACACGCCGGCGGCCGAGGCGATGTGCACGCCGTCCGAGGCGTTGCCGGCCACGTTGCCCAGGTCCATCAGCAGCGCGTACTGGAAGTACTCGAGGGCCTGGCGTTCCTTGCCGATCTCGCTGGCGATGATGCTCTGCACGCAGGCGGACAGGGACGAGTCGCCGGTCGTGAGCGGGTCGTAGTAGTCGAAGTTCCGGCGTTTCTGCTCTTGGGAGAACTCGTTGCCGAGCAGGAACATCGCCAGCACGATGTCGGCCTGCTTGAGCACCTGATGCCGGTAGATGACCAGCGGGTGGTAGTGCAGCAGCAGCGGGAACTTGTCCCGCGGCGTGCCGTCGAGATCCCACAGCTCGCGGCCCAGGAACGACTCGTCCTGCGGGTAGATGCCGCGCTCGTCGTCGAACGGCACGTGCATGGCCGCCGCGGCGCGCTCCCAGGACTCGACCTCGCTGGCCTGCAGCCGGACCTCGTGCACCAGCGCGGTGTAGTCCTGCGGTCGCTCCGCGCGCAGGCGCCGGACGGTGGCCGCGGCGAAATTGAGGTTCAGCCGTGCCATCAGGTTGGTGTAGGCGTTGTCGTTGACGACGGTGGTGTACTCGTCGGGGCCGGTCACGCCGTGGATGTGGAACCGGCGGTCCGCGCCGTAGAAGCCGAGGTCCTCCCACAGCCGCGCGGTCTCCACCAGGATCTCCGCGCCGATCTCGCCGAGCAGGTGGAAGTCGCCCTGGACGTTGGCGTAGCGCTTGATGGCGTAGGCGATGTCGGCGTTGATGTGGTACTGCGCGGTCCCGGACTGGAAGTTCGACGACGCCTCGTCGCCGTTGATGGTGCGCCACGGGAACAGCGCGCCCCGCTGGCTGACTTCCTGCGCCCGCTCCCTGGCCCGGCCGAGCATGCTGTGCCGGAAGCGCAGCAGGTTACGGGCAATCCTCGGCTGGGTGTAGGAGAGGAACGGGAGCACGTAGACCTCGGTGTCCCAGAAATAGTGGCCCTCGTAGGCCTGACCGGTCAGGCCCTTGGCCGGCACGCCCGCTCCCTCGGACCGCCACGACGCCTGCGCGACCTGGTAGAGATTCCACCTGATCGCCTGCTGCTGCCGCACCGGGCTGAGCCGGGCCCGGACCTGCACGTCGGAGCGGTCCCAGAACCGGGCGAGATTCGTCCGCTGGCTCGCGGCCAGCACCTCGAAGCCGTCCCGGACGGCCCGGTCCAGCGTCCGGCGGCACCGGTCGACGAGCTCAGGCGCCGGCAGGCTGCGCGAGGTCTGGTAGGTCGCGTACTTGGTGATGCTGATTGGGACCCCCGGCATCGCGTCCGCCGTGATCACGACCTCGCTGGAGTCGTCGTCGAGGGAACCGGTCGCGTGGTACGGACAGGCCGCGTCGATCACATGGTCGACGCCGACGCCCAGTGTCATCCCGCTGCTGGTCGTCCGGTAGCCGAACAGGATGCGCTGCTCAGTCAGCTCGGCCGCCCGCACGTTGAGGACCCGGTGCGGCAGGACCGTCGCCAGCCGGGGGTCGCCCGGCCGGTACTCGGGCAGGTCGTCGGTCGGCCGGGCGTCCTGGCGGTTCAGCACCAGCGAGGAGATCACGACCGGCGCGGCGCCGTCGAGCACGGTCACCTCGTAGGTCATGGCGATCAGGTGGCGGTGCTCGAGCGAGACGATCCGGCGGGAGCGGACCCGCACGTGCTTGCCGGCGTCGGTGGCCCAGACCAGCTCACGGGTCAGCGTCCCGGCCCGCATATCCAGAATCCGGGAGTAGTCGCGCAGCCGCGCGGTCGGCAGGAAGAACGGCTCGTCGTCTACGTAGAGCTTGAGGATCGTGGCGTCGGGCACGTTCACGATCGTCTGGCCGGTCCGGGCGAGGGCCGGCGCTCCTTCGGCATGCACGATCGGCCAGGTTTCGTGGAACCCGTTGACGAAGGTCCCGGGCAGCAGCGACGGGCGCCCCTCCTCGAAGCTGCCGCGGACCCCGACGAACCCGTTGCCGAGGGAGAAGACGGTCTCGGTCCGGTCGACGAACTCGTCGGAATAACGGGCCTCGATGATGCGCCACTCGTCGGGCGGGTAGAGATGCTCCGGCGGCAGGACAATCTGATGCTTGAGCATGCTCTGAACGTAGCCCGGCTGGCCGGATACCGACAGAACATGCTTGCCGGGAGTTAGCGCAGGATGGAGTCATGACATCTGATCCAGGGGCCACCCCCGTGCCTGACCACGCCGGTTCCGCCGGGCCCGCAGATATCCGCAGCGTCACCATCGAGCGGGCCGCGGGCGGCCAGCTCACCGCCGTGAACGAGCGCGGCGGCCAGATCACCGTCGGCACCGGCGGCAGCGACGACTTCAGCCCGGTTGAGCTGCTGCTGGCCGCCGTCGGCGGCTGCACCGCGATCGACGTCGACATCCTGGCCTCGCGGCGGGCCGAGCCCGATTCGTTCGAGGTTCAGGTCGACGCGGTCAAGGTGCGCGATGACCAGGGCAACCGCCTCACCGACCTGCAGGTGACGTTCCGGATCGCGTTCCCGGCCACCGAGCGGGGGGACCAGGCCCGCGCCGTGCTGCCGGACGTGGTCCGCAAGTCCCACGACCGGCTCTGCACGGTCAGCCGGACCGTGGAGATCGGCACGCCGGTCGCCATGCGCATCGAGTAGCGGCGACCCGGCGCGGCGCGCCAATGGCGCTCCGGTGAGCCGCCGAGCCGGGCCGACGGCCAGCCTGGCCGCGGCGTCGGCGATCGTCGCGAGGTCGGCGCCGCGTGCTTGCCGCCTAAGAAGGCCCGGCCGGCGGCCTGGGTCGTTTAGCCGCGCGTGCTGCCGGGGGAGCCCTCGTCGCCTGGCGCGGGGAGGTAGCCGTTTCGGCTCAGGTAGCTGAGCAGCTCGTCGGCGGCCTGGCCGGCCGGCAGCGGGCCGAGCACCGTGGGCGGGGTGCGCTCGGTGAGCGCGCCGGTCAGCTCCAGGGTCCGGCGCAGGGCCGGGCCGGACGGAGCCGGCAGCTCGCGCGGCCGCGGCCGGTAGGGGTGGGCGCCGAGGACGGGCCGCCGCCGCGCCGCCGGGTCGACGGGCAGGCGGACCACGGTGATGGCGGCGGCTGCACTGGCCAGCGCTGACGGGAGGGCGGCGCGGCGCAGGCGCACTCCGGCTGCTTCGACGGACACCACGGCGGGCCACCGCACCCGCAGTACCTCCCGGCGGCCGCCGTCGAGACGGCGCTGCACACGCAGCCCGCCGCCGGGTTCTGGTTCCATCGACACGACGCCCAGGGCCTGGGCGGCGCCGAGAGCAGCGGCGAGGAACGCGGGAAAGGAGCTGGTGCCCCGGTCTGCGGACCGGTCCCCGCACAGGACCAGGTCCGGGACGCCGTAACGCTCGCGCAGTGCGCCGGCCACCGCGTCGGCGAGATCCTGGCCGCCGCCAACCAGGTCAGCGGGCCGCGGCCCGGAGGCGTGCCTGGCCGGCTCGACGCGCAGCGCCTGCGCCGCCCCGGCGGCCAGCGCGTCGCGCAGCATTGCGTCCGCCGCGCCGGGGCCCGCTGTCGCCGCGATCACCTGGCTGCCGAAGCGCTCCGCCAGGCGCAGCGCGTGCTCCAGGGCGGCGAAATCCGACGGGCTCGGCCCGCGGTCATGCGGGTCGGCACGTACCGCGCCGGTGACCGGATCGACCTCGGCCGCCTGCCAGGACCAGTCCATGGCCGCGACGATCACTCCCATGGGCCCTCACCCCTTCCGGAACACGACGCCGTCGCCGCCCGCTGGGTACGTCCAGGTAATGGCGCCCTCGCGGTTGCAGACCTGATAGCAGGTCCCGCATTCAAAGCACTGCTCGTAGTTGAACAGGATGCCGCCGTCGGTCGTCGGCACAAACAGGCCGGCCGGGCAGGCGTGCACGCATTCCTTGGTCGTGCACGACCGGCAGACGTCGGAGTCGACGGAGATGTGGGCCTGCTGCCCGACCCGGAATTCCACGGTCGCCATTCGCTCGTCGAACGACACCTCGGGGTATCTCATGCCCACCTGCCCGCTCACCGGAAGGCCCGCATGGCTTGCCAGCCGTCGTGCGCCAGTGACCCCCAGCGGACCTTGTTGCTGTGGACCGCGCGCAGGAACTCCCTGGCCATTCCGATCTTCGGCACCGGATTGGTCACGGTGAAGACCTGCTCGACGAAGTCGCAGGCCAGCCCCGGGTATTCCTGCTGCATCCGGTCGGCCAGCACGATGTCCGCGGCGTTGCGCAGCCGCTTGTGGTCGGCGAGCACGAAGCTGGCCGCCAGCCGGCGCCGGTATCCGGCCAGCCCGCTGGCTGAGGTATCGCCGGCCGCGATAGCCTCGGCGGCGGTCTGCCCCGCCGCGAGGCCCGCGCCGATCGCGAAGTTGACGCCTTCCAGCCAGAGGCCCGCCGCCAGGCACATAGACGCGGCGTCCCCGGCGACCAGCATGCCGTCGATGGCCAGCCGCGGCATCGCGCGGTAGCCGCCCTCGGGGATCAGGTGCGCGGAATACTCCTTGAGCTGCGCCCCCCGCAGGTAGGGGGCGATCGCCGGGTGGGCCTTGACCCCGGCGATCAGCTCCTCCGGGCGCTTCCCCGACGCGGCCAGGCCCTTCAGCCCGACCACGACGCCCACCGCGACCGTGTCCAGATTGGTGTAGAGGAAACCGCCGCCGGGGATGCCGCTGGTACAGCCGAGCATCTCGATATCCAGGCCCTGGTCACCAGTCAGGGCGAAGCGCTCCTCAATCACCTCGCGCGGCAGCGCCAGGACTTCCTTGACGCCGAGGGTGGTGTGCTCGGGACTCGAGCGCGGCAGCAGGCCGGCCTCCTTGGCCAGGAACGAATTGACGCCGTCGCAGGCGACGACGACCCTGGCCCGGATGTCGCCATCCGGCCGGTCAGTGCGCACGCCGGTGATCGCGCCGGCGGCATCGCGCAGCAGGCCGGTCACGACGGTCGAGGTCACCAGCCGGGCGCCTGCCGCCACCGCCTGGCCGGCCAGCCAGGAATCAAAGTCGCCGCGATAGGTGGTCATACCGTTGTAAGGCGGCCCGTCCCAGGCGCTGGTGCGGAAGTCCACGGTGAGCGCCTGGGTCGCCGTCATCAGCATCGTCGATCGCCGGGTCACCCAGCGCTGCACCGGAACCTGCGTCCACCACTGCGGCACCACCGTGTCCAGGATCCGCCCGTACACCACGCCGCCGTAGACGTTTTTCGCGCCGGGGTACGGCCCGCGCTCGACCAGGATCACGCTGCGGTCGGCCCGCGCAAGTTCCAGCGCCGCCGACGAGCCCGCCGGGCCGGCCCCGACAACGACTGCGTCCACGGTCAGCACGTCATCAGCCAAGGTCCGCTCCCTCCGGCCGGGCCGGCGGCGGCACGCTCACACCGAGGCGCTGCGCCAGTTCGGCGAGAACCGCCGCCGCATCGGCGACGATCCCCAGATCAGCCATCCGGGTCATGGGGCACGATGGGTCAGTGTTCACGCTCACCACATGCTCAGGCGCGCCGAGACCGCCGACGTGCTGCGCGGCGCCGGAGATCCCGAACGCCAGGTAAAGCTCGGGGTTCACCGCCACGCCGGTCGTGCCGATCTGCCGGTCGTAGGTCATCCAGCCCGCGTCGGTGACCACCCTGGTGGCACCGGTGCTCGCCCCGAGCGCCTCCGCCACCTGCGCGAGCAGCCGCATCGCGGCCGTGCCATCGGCCCCCGCAGGCACCAGTCCCGCGCCGCCGCCGAGAATGCGGTGCGCCTCCGCCAGGTCCACGGTGCTGGGCTCAGGCTGCAGGACCGCCACCATCTCCGCATCCCGCGCGGTCTGCGCATCGCCGGCGACCATGGTGACCGATGACGGGGGCAGCGCAGTGATCTCGATCAGCTCGACGGGCGCCGGCCTGCCGCAGCTGCCGGGCCGCACCGTGACCACCACCGGACCCTCGACGGCGACCCGCAGGGTAAGCCGGTCGTCAAGCCTGCTCAGCTCCACCTCCGCGCACGAGCACCGGACGGCGCCGGCCAGCAGCGGGCGCCGCAGGACTGCGGCCAGCCGGGGCGCGAGATCGCGGCCGTCCGGCGACGCGGGCAGCAGGATCATGTCCGTCCCGGCGACGATCGGCGCGAGGGTGGTGGCCAGGGCCCCCGGCGCTACCGAGGCCCGCTCGAGCAGCCAGATCCGGCTCGCGGCCTCCAGCTGACCGGCCGCCTCGCGGCTGCCTGCGCCGACTACCAGTGCGGCGCCGGCGGCCTCAGCCGTCGTCTCGTCCGCCCCTCCGGGCAGCTGGCCGTCCCGTACGACCACGACCGCCAGTGCCTGGAGATCGGCCGGGATGGTCTCGGCGGCGGCGTCTGCCGCGGTCGGCCCCGGTGCGCGCAGCCCGAGCGCGGCCGGTCCTGTTCCGGCTGGTCCTGTTCCGGCTGGTCCTGGCCCGGCTGGTTCTGTTCCTGCGGGTCCGGGGCCGGTGAGCTCCGGGGCGGCTGGCCTGGAGGCGTTCGCGGTCACAGTGCCACCGCCACCCGGTGGCCCTCGATCACGGCAGCGTGTGCCCGGCGCGGCGTCACGCAGTCGCCGATGCGGTGCACCTCGAATGGCTCAGCCTGCAACTGCTGCCACAGACTGTCCTCCGGCGCCTGATGGGTGGCGCAGACCACCCAGTCGCACTTCCGAAGCCGTTCCTGCCCCGTTGGGTGATGCAGCAGCGTCAGCACGACGCCCCCGGCGCCGGCCGTGTCGCCGTCTTCGCCAGCGTCAGTGCTGCCGCCAGCGTCAGCGCCACCGCCATTGGGAGCGCCGGCAGGCTCCGCGGCGGCCGCGCCCATCACGACGAGGTCGGTGGACTGGCCGATTCCCTTGGCGTGCGCGCGCACGTTGAAGGTCTCCATATCGAGCGTGACGCCCAGATCCTGACCCACGACCATGCCCGCGGTGATGATCTCCACCGCGGCGCCCCGGTCGGCGAGCAGCTCAGCGACGCTGGTGGCCTGATGGAAACCAAGGTCATCGACCACAACGACCTGCCCGGCGGGCGCGGCGCGGCCTTCGAGCACGTCGCGGACGTCCACCACGCGCGGGTGGCCTGCCGCCCAGTACGGCAGCTGCGGCCGTGCACCGGTCGCGAGCACCACGACGTCCGGCGCCGCGGCGCGGACCGAGTCTGCAGTCGCCTCTGTGCCGGTGCTGATCTGCACGCCGTGGCGCTGGCACTCGGCGGCCAGGTTCCGGACGATGTCGAGGAACTCGGCCCGGGACGGTACGGACGCGGCCACCGCGACCTGGCCGCCAGTGCGGGGCTGGCGCTCGTGCAGCGTGACCTGGTGGCCGCGCTGCGCCGCGGTGCACGCGGCCTGCAGGCCGGCCGGGCCGCCGCCGACGACCAGGACCCGCCTGCCCGGCCGGCGCGGCGGCGGCAGCACGACGGACTCGCGGCCGGTCCGCGGGTTCTCGATGCAGCCGAGCCACCGGTTCAGGCCCATCCGGCCGACGCATTCCTGGTTGCAGGACAGGCAGGTGCGGATCTGCGGGGCGTACCCGGCGCGGGCCTTCGCCGCGAAGTCAGCGTCGGCGATCTGGCCGCGGACCACCCCCACCAGGTCGCAGTGCCCAGCCGCGAGGGCGCGCTCGGCCTGTACAGGGTCCTTGATCCGGCCCACTCCGATGACCGGCAGCCGTACCGCCTGCCGGAAGGCGCTGGCGATGTAGAGGGCGTAACCCGGCGGTACGACCATCGACGCCTCGATCATGAACAGGGTGGCGGTCGCGACGCCGATCGACGTATTGATGTAGTCGACCTGCCCGGTGGCCTCCACCAGCTTGGCCACGCCCACCGCGTCGTCGAGCGTGCTGCCGCCCTCAATCAGCTCGTCGCCGCAGATCCGCACGCCGAGCGCGCGGTCCGGACCGATCGCCTCGCGAACGGCGTCGATGATCTCCAGCAGGATCCGCGCCCGGTTCGGCAGCGGGCCGCCGTAGGCGTCGGTGCGCTTGTTGGTGGCCGGGGACAGGAAGCCGCGCACGATCGAGGAGTGCGAGCACTGCAGCTCGACGCCGTCGAAGCCGCCCTCCGCGCAGTGCCCCGCGACGGTGCCGTAGCCGGCCACGATCTCGGCGATCTCGTGTCGCTCCACCGCCTTGGGCACCTCGCGGAACAGCGGATCGGGGACCGGGCTCGGCGCCCAGACCGGCAGCCGGGAGAACATCGAGGAGGCCTGGCCGCCGTTGTGGTTGAGCTGGGCGAGGATCGGCACGTCGTGGGCGTGCACCGCACTGGTGATGTTCCGGTAGCCGGGAATGACTGCCCGGTGGAAGCCGTGGATCAGCTTCTCGTACGGCCAGTCGGTCGGGTGCGTCGAATGCTCCTCGGTGATGATCAGTCCCGCGCCGCCGGCGGCCCGCGCCGCGAGGTAGTCGGCGTGCTGCTGGCTGGGCAGCCCGTCCTCGGCGTAGTTGGTCAGGTGCGCGGAGAAGACGATCCGGTTGCGGACCACCAGGGGGCCCACGCGCAGCGGCGAGAAAAGGTACCGGTACCGCCCGCCCGCGCTCACCGCGGGAATCCCGTCGCGGCGAGGGCGGGCTGCCCGGCGGGAGCTCCGGCCGGGCCGGGGGCGGCGCCGATCGCCAGTGCCACCCGGCGCGCTTCGAGCACGGCCTCGTGCACGGTCCTCGGTGCCACGCAGTCACCGGCCCGCGGCGTGCCTGGCCGGCACAGGTACAGCGCCTCAGCCGGCAGCCGGTGGCCGCAGTGCACGACGAACGCGCAGTCCGCGGTGCGCTGCTCGCCGGTCCACCGGTCTTCCAGCAGCACATGGCCGTCCGCGGCCCGGCGCAGCAGGCTGCGCAGCTCGCGGGTCACCCCGGCCTGCTGGAGCCGCGTGTTGGCCTCGGCCAGGTCGCCGGTCAGGGCCAGCTGCGTGCCGGCGATCTGATCCTGGGTGACGATCGAGGCTGGCCGGCCACGGGCAGCGAGCAGTTCCGCGACGCCGACGCCGACCGGACCGCCGACCGGGTCGAACACCATGACCCGGCCGGCCGGCCACCGGTCCAGCGCCCCGGCGGCCGCCGCGGCGAGCAGATCGGCGGCCTCCACGACCAGGGCGCCCGGCGTCACCTGGTACTCGCGCGGGCCGGGCACTGATCCGGTCGCGAGCACCACCCCGCTGCCGCCGGCCAGCGCGTCGTCCAGATCCGCTTCGCTGATCTCCCGGCCCAGCGCTACCTCGACGCCGAGCCGGTTCAGTTCCCGCTGCCACCACTCGACCGCCACGCCCAGGCGCTCCCGGCCATGGACCAGTGCCGCCACGGCGAGCATGCCGCCGAGAGCCGGGCCGCGCTCGGCCAGCTGCACCTGGTGGCCGCGCAGCGCCAGCACCCGGGCGGCTTCGAGGCCCGCGGGGCCGCCGCCGACGACCAGCACGCGGTGCGGGACCTGGTCGCTGCCGGTGACCTCGGCATCCTCGCGCTCGTGCCCGCTGCTCGGCTCGACCACGCAGGTAATCACGGGGTTCCGGTTGTCGCGCACCATGCACGTCTGGTTGCACAGCAGGCACGGCCGGATCCGGCCGCCCTGCCCGGCGCGGCACCGCGCGACCAGGTCAGGGTCAGCGATCTGCGCCCTGGTCATCTCGGCCAGGTCGGCGGCCCCGTCGTCGAGCGCCTGCTGGGCCTGGCCGGGATCGACGATGCTGCCCTGCGCCACCACCGCGGCTGCGCCGGCGACGGCGGCGCGGATCTGCCGGGCCAGCTCGATCCCGAAGCCCGGCCCGGTGTGCAGGTCGGGCCGGGTCGCCGGGACCGAGTAGATCGCGCCGCGCACTACGACGAGGTAGTCCGCCAGCTGGGCCAGCCGGGCGGCGTGCCCGGCTGCCATCTCCGGCGTCACGCCAGCCCACGGAGCGAGCTCGTCGCAGCACAGCCGCAGGCCGAGCACCCGGCCGGTCCCGAGCGCGCCGCGTACCGCGCGCAGGACCCGCTCGGTGAGCAGCAGCCGGTCCTCGCCGTACTCGTCGCCGCGCTGGCTGGTCAGCCCGGAATGGAACTGCCGCAGCAGCGAGTACTGGCCGGCGTTGATCTCGGCGCCGTCGAGCCCGGCGCGGGCTGCCTCCCCGGCCGCGGCCGCGAAACCGCCGACCAGCGCGTCGATCTCGGCGGCGGCCATTTCCATCGGCAGCTCGCGGGACGCGACGTCCGGTACCCGCGACGGCGCCCACAGCGCGGACTGGCAGAACGCGGAAGACCCCTGCAGGCCGGCGTGGCCGAGGCCGGCCAGCACCAGAGTGCCGTGCGGCGAGCACGCCGCGGCGACCTGCGCCCAGCCCGGCCCGCAGTCGGCGGCCAGCGGCGCCCGCTCGTAGGGCCAGTCCGACGGGTGCACGCTCGCCGTCTCGGTCACGATGACGCCGCATCCGCCGGCGGCCCGGCGCTCGTAGTAGGCGGCATGCCGCGCCGAGATCGCCCGGCGGCGGCCGAGATTGGTCTCGTGCGGGCCGAACATGACCCGGCTCTGCGCGCGCCGCGGGCCGAGGTCGACTGGCCCGGTGAGGATCCTGCTCGTGGCGGCGCTGCCTGCGGTCACAGGGGCGCTGGTGCCTGGGGTGCCCGCGCTCATCGCGCCGCCGCCAGCGGGCTGGAATCGCACGGCTTGGCCGGCCCGCGCACCGACGGCATGCCGAGGGCGACAGCCCGGCCGCGGCGGGAATGATCGAGGCTGGCCCGCGGCGGCTCGGCGCCGCGGACGTGGCGAGCGTCCTTCGCCTGGCCCCGGACGCATTCGGGATCAGGTCCGTCTAGCGGCAGGCCGGTGAAGAATTTCGCCGCCATGCAGCCGCCCTGGCAGGAGCTGTAGGCCGGGCACGACTCGCAGCTGCCTCCCGAGCTCTCGGTGCGCAGCCGCGCGAACAGCGGCGAGGAGCGCCAGACCTGGGCGAATCCGCCGGGCTCCCGCACACTGCCGGCCCGGAACTCGTCGTGAATGGCGAAGGGGCAGGCGTACACGTCCCCGACCGGATCGCGGGTGCCTTCCGGCACTGCGGCCAGGCCGTCGGTCACCGACGGGTGGCGGTCCAGCTCGCGCACCAGGTCGACCAGGCCCGGCGCCTTCAGGAAGGACAGCCGGCGGGTGCCGAAGTGGTAGGCCAGTGCCCCGAACGGCTCAGGCCGCAGCGCCACGTCCGGATTGAGCCGGTAGCCGCGGCTCGGCTCGAAGGGCGCCGGAGCGACGGGGGCGGCCCCGGATAGCGGCGTGCGTGCGGCAGTCATCGTCTTGGCTCCGGTTAGTAGACGCCGCACATTCCGTCAATGGAGACTTCCTCGACCAGCAACTCCTCGATGATGCCGGGGTCCGCATCGGCCGGCGCGAGGTCGGCGCCGCGCTGCTGCGTGTCGGCGGGCGGCGAATCGGCCCGGATGTCCTGCTGCATGTCAGTCCTCCTGCGCTGGGCGGCGGGCGCCGACGGGTTTCGCCTGATGCTGGTGAACGTATGAGCCGGCGTCGGCGGTGTCACCATGCTTCCGGCCTTCATCGCCCGTCCGGTTGGGCAGGTACCAGGCGGCGGCCTGGTATCTGCGCAGTCGCCAGTGCAGTACCGGGGGTGCCCGGCGGGATTGGCTTGCAGCCGCTGGCGACCGACAGCGTGCCGAAGAGCAAGTACACGCCGACGGCGGCGAACGCCAGCACGGCGTAGCCGCCGGCCTTGGCCGTGGACGCAAACGTCGGCGGCGGTAATGCGGGACCAGTTGTGCGTCAGCCCGGGCACCAGGCCTAAGGCGGCCGAGCCCACGATGAAGCTCGGCAGCCCGATCACGGCCGGGTCACCGGCCAGCGGCCCCGCCAGGGCCGGCGCTGCCTGCAGGCTGGCTTCCTGACCCGTCCGATCGGGCAGGTGCGGCGCTGCCCGTCCGGGCGCAATGCGGTCGCGGTCGGGCGGACTGCGCGCGGCGGGGTTCCGTGCCGCCGGGCGTGCTGCTTAGCCTCGCGGCAATGGTGCTCCCGCGCACCGGACCCGCCCGCTGCCGCGGGCTGCGGCACGCGGTGCGGGCGCACGACACACGCCGAGAGGAGCGAGTGCGCCATGCAGGTTGATGAACTGCTCAAGCCGTTCCCGATCAAGGAGTTCCATCCGTTCCCGAGGGCGCTGCTGGGCCCGGGAGCGCACGAGATGATCGGCCCCGAGGCCAAGAAGCTGGGGTTCAGGCGGATCCTGGTGATGACCTCCGGGCTGCGCGGCAGCGACACCGTGCACAAGATCGTCGAGTCGCTGAAGTACCACGGCCTGGAGACGGTTCTCTTCGACAAGGTCGAGTCCAATCCCAAGGACTACAACGTGATGGATGCGGTCGCGCTCTACCAGGAGAACAAGTGCGACTCGTTCGTCTCCATCGGCGGCGGCTCCTCGCATGACGCGTGCAAGGGCGCCCGGATCTCGGTGGCGCACGACGGCCGCAGCGTCAACGAGTTCGAGGGCTTCAACAAGTCGGAGAATCCGAAGAACCCGCCGCATATCGCCGTTTCCACCACGGCCGGCACCGGCTCGGAAACCTCCTGGGCCTACGTCATCACCGACACCACCACCGACCCGGACCACCCGCACAAGTACGTCGCGTTCGACGATGCGAGCATCACCAGCCTGGCGATCGACGACCCGGTGCTGTACTACGACTGCCCGCTGGATTACACCGCCCAGTGCGGATTCGACGTGCTCGCCCACGCCTCCGAGCCGTACGTGTCCAGGCTGAACTTCCCGCCCTCCCTGGGGAACGCGCTGTACGCCATCCGGCTGACGTCGCAGAGCCTGCGGGAGGCGGTGTGGAACGGCCAGGACCTGCCCGGCCGCGAGGGCATGATGTATGCCCAGTACATCGCCGCGCAGGCCTTCAACTCCGGCGGCCTCGGCATCATCCACTCCATCTCGCATGCGATCAGTGCCTTTTATGACCTGCACCACGGGCTGAACAACGCGATCGCGCTGCCGCGGGTGTGGGCGTTCAACATGCCGGTGGCCTACCAGCGGTTCGCCGACATCGCCGGGGTGATGGGCGTGGATACGCACGGTATGACCGCGGTGCAGGCCGCCGAGGCGGCCCTGGCGGCGGCGATCAGGCTGCTGCGCGACGTGGGCATCCCGGAGAAGTTCACCGACGTGACGCAGGACAGCTACTCCAAGAACCGGCTCGGCCAGGGGCCGACGAAGTTCTACGAGAACGCCACGACCGTCACCGGTGACGCGGCCGACATCGACCGGATCACCAATCACGTGCTCGGCGACGCCTGCACGCCCGGCAACGCCAAGGAGTGCACGTTCGAGACGGTCCGCCCCGTCGTCGAGCACTGCATGAACGGTGACCTGGACGACCTGCTCAGCTGACCGCCGGCTGCCAACACCCTCGGCCCGGACGAACCGGAGGACGCGTGCCCCAGACGGCAGATGATGAGGGTCCCTTTCTGTCGATCGACGACGTCGTCAGCCGGTTCGCCGCGGCCGGGTACATCACCGACCGCCGGCTGGCCACCACGATCTACCTCGTGTCGCGGCTGAACAAGCCGGTGCTGCTGGAAGGTCCCGCCGGAGTCGGCAAGACCGAGCTGGCCAAGACGCTGGCGGCCGTGACCGGCCGGCGGCTGCTGCGGCTGCAGTGCTATGAGGGGCAGGACGAGACCAGGGCCCTTTATGAATGGGACTACGGCAAGCAGCTGCTGTATACGCAGATGCTGCGCGAGAAGATCAATGACATCATCGCCGACACCCCGGATATCCCCTCGGCGGTCGCCCGCATCGGTGACCACGACGCGGTCTTCTTTTCCGACCACTTCCTGGTCGCCCGGCCGCTGCTGGACGCCATCCGCGGCGACGAGCCCGCCGTCCTGCTGATCGACGAGGTGGACCGGGCCGACGAGGCCCTGGAGGCGGTGTTCCTGGAATGCCTCGGCGAGTTTCAGGTCTCGGTGCCCGAGATCGGCACCTACACCGCGAAAGTGCCGCCCTACGTAGTGCTCACCTCCAATAACACGCGCGACCTGTCGGCCGCGCTGAAGCGCCGCTGCCTGCACCTGTTCCTCGATTACCCGGACGCGCAGCGCGAGCTGGAGATCGTGCGGTCCAAGCAGACCGGGCTGCCCGAGGCCGCCGCCCGGCAGCTGGTGCAGGTGGTGCGCGGGCTGCGGGAGCTGCCGCTGCGCAAGAGCCCCAGCATCTCCGAGACCATCGACTGGGCGCGCACCCTGACCGTGCTCGGGGTCGAGGAACTGGATGCCCGGGTGCTCGCTGACACCGCGAACATCGTGCTGAAGTACGAGCGGGACATGCAGCGGGCGGCAGAGGTGCTGCCGCGCCTGGTCGACCCTAACCGGGAGCTGCCGGACCAGGGGCACGGGCACGGGCACGGACCAGGCGGCGAGCACTCGCACGGCCCCGGGCACGGACACGAGCCCGGGACTGAGCACGCGCACGGCGGCCGCGGTCCGGGGCCAGACGCGGGGACGGCGGCGGAGAACGGTCACCGGCCGCCGGGGGCAGTCACTCGATACGGCGCCGGCGAGCACGAGGGTGCCAGCGGCCAGGCCGTCCGCGCGGCGAAAGACCGGCCCGGCCGGCACGACGAGGGCTACTACGGAGCGCCCGGTCCGGGGCCCAGCCGCCGCGCTGTGCCCGGCCAGGGCCAGGGCAGCCGCTCGTTCGCGGCGATCACCCGGCGACGGCGCGGCTGAGCGGAGCGGCATGTGGTAGGCAGCCTGCACCGGTTCGTCCGGCTGCTGCGGCTGTTCGGCGTCCGGGTGTCGGTGGCCGAGGCCGCCGACGCGATGCTGGCGGCGGCGCAGCCCGGCGTGCTGGCCGACGCCGCGACGCTGCGGGCTGCCCTGCGGGTGACGCTGATCAAGGACCGGCGCGACGACGAGCTGTTCGACGAGCTGTTCACGGCGTTCTTCTCGCTGCGCAAGGTGACCGGGCCGGGCGATGAGCAGGACCACAGCCATGCCCACGACGATCTGGCCGACACCGGCGAGCTGGAGTCCTTCACCATCTCCGACGAGCCCTCGGACACCCCGCAGCAGGGACACAGCCACGGCAAGCCCGCTGATATCCGCGACTACTTCCGCCCCGAAGATCTCGCCCAGCAGTACAACCTGCACCAGGAGGCGAACAAGATCGACCTCGCTTCGGTGACCGACGAGATCGTCCTGTCCAAGGACACCGCGGACGGCGGCCGCGACGCCGGGGCGTCCGTCCAGCTGGAGACCAGCCGCCTGCATAACCCTGGCCTGCCCGGTCAGCTGGCCCCGCCGACCGGAAGCCGTATCGACACCGCGCTCACCGTCGCGCAGCAGGAAGTGCTGCTCGGCTGGCTGGACGCTGCCGATGATGATCTCGGCGAGCGGGACCTGGCGGCGCTGCGGGCGCAGCTGGCCGGGGTGATCGCGGATCTGCCCGAACTGCTGCGCCGCTACCTGGACAAGCTCGCCGGGGCCTTCGTCGAGGGCAGGATCGCCGAGCGGGCCCGGACCGAGTCGGTGGACGAGCGAGAGCGGGCCGAGCTGGAGGAGGCGCTGCGCCGGCTGGCGCACCAGCTGCGCGGGGCCCCGACCAGCCGGCAGCGCAACACCCCGCGCGGCCGGGTCAGCCCGGGCCGGACCATGCGCAGGAACATGCGTTACGACGGCATCCCGTTCCAGCCCATCACCACTAGCCGCACCGCCGACAAGCCGCGGCTGCTGCTGCTGACCGACGTGTCCCTGTCGGTGCGCGCGACCGCGCGGTTCACGCTGCACCTGGTCTATGGCATGCAGTCGCTGTTCACCCAGGCGCGCTCCTTCGCGTTCGTCGACGCGCCGATCGAGATCACCGAGCTGTTCGCCGAGCACCCGCTGGAACGGGCCCTCGGGCTCGTATTCGACGGGCTGCCGGCCGGCGGCCTGCTCGACGTGGATGCCAGCTCCGACTACGGGGCCACCTTCACCCGGCTGCTGTCGGAGTACTCGGCGGCCCTGGACCGGCGCACTACTCTCATCGTGCTCGGGGACGGGCGCGGCAACGGCACCGAGGCGCAGGCTGATACCTTCCAGGAGATCACCCGCCGGGTCCGCGAGACGATCTGGCTCACCCCCGAGCCCCGGTACTCCTGGGCCCTCGGCGGGTGCGACCTGCCGCGCTACGCGGAATTCTGCGACCGCGTCCAGGTCGTCCGGGATCTGACCGGCTTGCAGCGGGCCGCCCACCTGATGTCCGCGGAGGCGACGGGGCGGTGAGCGAGCCGCCGGTGACCGCCTCCCTGCCGCAGGCGCCTGCACAGGCTCTGCCGCAGGCCATCGACCCGCTGGCGCCGGGCCGGCCGGGCCGCTACGACGACCATCTCGTCAGCGTGCTGCGCACCTCGCCGCCCGCGGCCCGGCCGCCGGAACCGGGGTTCCCCGCGGTCACCACCGAGCATTTCCGTCTGGCCGAGCACGGCCGCCGGGTTGAGGTGAGCCACTGGCTGTGTCCCGGCCAGCTGGACAACGACCTGACCGGGATGCTGGCCGCCGAGCTGTTCGCACCCGGCTGGCTGTCGGGAGCGGAGATCTTCGAGCGGGTCTTCACCGGAGTCGTGCGGTCCACCATCGACGATCCGCTGCAGGCCTGGTGCACCTTCTACGGCAACACCCTGGCCCGGACCCGCCAGTGCTGGCGCTCGGGTGCCCCGGCCGGCCGCACGACGACGATCGCCGAGTTCGCGCCGGTGTACGCGCACGCGCTGGAGCTCATCCCGGCCGGTCACGTGCTGGACGTCGGCTCGTGCTTCGGCTTCCTCCCGCTGCTGCTGGCCGAGCGGCCTGCCAACACCGTGACCGGGGCCGACCTCTGCGGCGGCGCCATGTGCCTGCTGGCGGCGGTGGCCGCAGCGCGCGGCGTGCGGGTGCGCACGCTGGTGTGCGACGCGGCGCGGATCCCGCTACCCGACGACTGCGCCGAGACTGTCAGCGTGATCCACCTGCTGGAGCACCTGCCGGCCGCCCGCGGCGCCGCTGTGCTGCGCGAGGCGCTGCGGGTGGCCCGCGGGCAGGTCGTGGCCGCCGTGCCCTTCGAGCCGAAGCCGGAGGCCGCGCACGGGCATGTCCGGACGTTCGACCTGCCGCGGCTCAGTGAGCTGGGCGAGGCCACGGGCCGGAACTGGTCGGTGCACGAGCACCATGGCGGCTGGCTGGTGCTGGCGGCCGGCTGACCCGGCGCCTGAGAACCTGCGCTAGCCGGACCGGAGGTCCAGGCCGGATTTCGTGGCCTTGTAGACCGCCTCGGCACGGCTGCCTGCCTCCAGCTTGCGCATGATGTTGCGGACGTGGAACTTCACCGTGGTCTCCGACAGGTGCAGGTGCAGGCCGATCCGCCGGTTGCTCAGTCCGTTCGCCACCAGCCGCAGCACGCTCAGCTCGCGCTCGGTCAGAAGGGGCCGGGCCTGCGGGGTGTGAATCGACCGGGCCATCGCCGCGGCCGAGCGCGAGTCGAAGGCGCTGCCGTCGCGTGCCACCAGGTGGATGGCCCGCACCAGTTCCATGGTGTCGACATCCTTGACCACGTAGCCGCATGCGCCGTGCTGGATGGCGCTGACGACCAGGGCGTCGTCCACGAAGGTGGAGAGCACGAGCACCCCGAGCCCGGGATAGCGCTTGGTCAGCAGCGCGCACAAGGCCAGCCCGTCGTCGTCGGAGGCGGGTGACAGTTTCATGTCGAGCAGCACGATGGTGGGCCGGGCCCGCTCGACGACCGCCAGCGCCTCGCCGGGCGAGCTGGCCTCGCCCACGACCTGCAGGACGGGCTCGCGTTCCAGCAGGGAGCGCAGGCCCTGCCGGAGGATCGCGTGGTCGTCGACCAGGACGATCCTGACCGGGACCTGCGCGGCCGGCCCGGGCAGTGCCGCCGGGGTTTCCCGCGTTACCATCGCTGACCCTGCGTCGGCTCCGCGCTGCCCGTGCCGCCTGTACTGCCCGCGGTGCCTGCACTGCCCGCGGCGCCTCCTTGCGGCAGAGGCAGCGGGACGAGCAGCCGCAGGAAGACACCGCCCGACCGGGACCGGCGGATGGACATCGTGCCGCCCAGTTCCTCGGCCATGTCCAGCATGTTGGCCAGCCCGCGGTGCAGCCCGGACCAGTCCGACGCCCGCGACATCCGCAGCGCCCGGCGCAGCTGCGCCGGGTCGCCGGTGCCGTTGTCGGACACGCTCACCGCGACTGCGCCGTCCAGGTAGCGCAGCCGCACCTGCGCGCGGCTGGCCTTGCCGTGCGCCGCGGCGTTGAACAGGGCCTCGCCGGTCCACCGGAGGACCGACTGCTCGACGGCCGCGGGCAGCGGCAGCTGGTCGCCGTCGACCATCACCTTCACGTGCAGGTCGGTGGGCCGGTGCACGGTGGACAGCCGCTGCAGCATGATCGGCAGGGGACCCGGCGACTCGTCGCCGGTGTGGTGCAGGGCGTAGATCGCGCCGCGCAGCTGCTCGGCCGCGTGCCGGCTGAGATCCTTGGCCGGGGCGAGCCGGGCGGCGATCTCGGCGGCCGGGCCGCCGAGGCTCTCCAGCTCGGCCCGGCACACCTCGATGGTCATGCCGACCGACAGCACGGACTGGGTCACGCTGTCGTGCAGCTCGCGGGCGATCCGGTGCCGCTCATCGTCCAGCGCCTGCCGCTGCATGGCCGCGACGAGCTGGCGCTGGGTCTGCGCGAGCTCGGCGCTGCGCGCGGCCAGGTCCCTGGCATGCTGCGTCGTCGCGTCGTAGAGCTGCTCGCTGCGGCCGCGCAGCTGGGTCGTCGCGTGGAACAGGAACGAGTTGTGCAGGGCCACCGCGGCCTGGTTGGCCAGGACCCGCAGGATGGCGCGGTCGGTGGCGGCGACCTCCAGCCCGGCTCTCGGCCGGGCGGCGATCCCGCCGACCGGCTCGTCGTCCAGCGTCATCGACACCCGCAGCCAGCCCTGGCCGCGGTCGGGCAGCTCGACCTCCCAGGGCCGCCCGCGCAGCACCGCGAGGTGCTCGCGCACGTCGTCAGGCAGCAGGGTCTCGTCGTCGATCAGCTCCCCGCCGGTGACGGCGAGGAACCGCGGCCGGGCCGCGGGCAGCACTCCGTCGGCGACGACGAACAGAAGCCAGTCGGCGCGCAGGTGCGCGGTCGCGGTCCGCACCACCCACTCGACCAGCGTGCGCGGGCCGGCCGAAGTACGTACCAGTGCCCGCGAGATGCCGTCCAGCGCCTGCACGGCCTGCTCCAGCCGCTCGGCGGAACGGACGTACTCCGGGTAGAACGAGCGCTTGCCGGAGCGCAGTCCGGTGAGCGCCGCCAGCTCGTCGGCCGGGCGGGCGTCGAGCCCTGGGCCTGTGACCGGCGAGCCGGTCACAGGGCGGCCCGGAACAAGGTCTCGATGTCGGCGGCGTCCGCGTCGCGCGGATTGGTGGTGAGGCAGGCATCCTTCAGCGTGGTCCGCGCCAGCTGCGGCACCACGTCCGCGGTCACGCCGAGCTCGCCCAGGCCGCTGGGCACGCCGACCTCGTCGGCGAGCTCGCGGACCCGGTCGGCGAGCACCAGCGCTACCTCATTGGGCGGCACGCCCTCGGTGGCGATGCCGCCGGCGGCGGCGAGCGGGACGAACCGGTGCGGCCATGCCTGGGCGTTGAACCTGATGATGTGCGGCAGCAGCACGCCGTTGACCAGCCCGTGCGGGGCGTCCAGCAGCCCGCCGACCTGATGGCTCATCGCGTGGGTGGCGCCGAGGATGGCGTTGGTGAAGGCCATGCCCGCCTCCAGGGAGGCCTGGGCCATCGCCAGCCGCGGGCTGGATTCCTTCGGCCGCAGCTGGGTGCGCAGCAGGTGGCCGGTGATCAGGCTCACGGCGTGCAGGGCGTGCCGGTCGGTGAGCGGATTGTGGGCGCGGGACACAAACGCCTCGATGGCATGGGTGAGGGCATCCAGCCCGGTCGCGGCGTTGAGCCACTTCGGCATCGTCGTCAGCAGGCGCGGGTCGATGACGGAGATCTCGGGCACCAGCGTCCGGCTGATAATAGTGATCTTAATGCGGGCCGCGGTGTCGGTGACGACAGCGAACTGCGACACGTCCGCGCCCGTGCCCGAGGTGGACGGCACCATCACGGTGGGCGGGATCGGCCGTACGACCTTGTCGACGCCCTCGTAGCCGAGAATCCGCCCCCCGTTGCCGGAAATGATCGCCACGCCCTTGGCCGCGTCAATGCAGGAGCCGCCGCCGAGGCCGATGATCACATCGCTGCCGGATGCGGCGTACAGCTCAAACCCGGCCTCGATCTCATGATCCTTCGGGTTGGGGGTGACGCCGTGCCACATCGTCGGGCGCAGGCCGCTCTGCCGCAGATGAGCCACGGCCTCGGCGGCCCAGCCTGCGTCGATCAGCCCGGGGTCAGTGACCAGGAACGGGCGCCGCGCGCCCAGCCGCCCGGCGCAATGACCGATCTCGGCGAGCGCTCCGGGTCCGAACACGATCTCCGGCGTGTGGAACTTGGCCAGCCGCGTCCGGGCGTGCTCGGTCGGGGAGCCGTCTTCGCGCGGGCCCGCCAGCTGGCCGCCAACATCGTCGCGGGAGAAATCAGCGCCGGGCCAGCCGCCGCCGGTCCTGGCCATGGTGGCGCCGGCCATCGTGACATCGCCGAGTAGAACGGGCATAAGAAGCTCCTGCCCTGTTATTGCCAACTATGGCCGAGGTTACGCCGATGTCAAGAAGGCGTTACGCAGGCGTTTCCGGCAGCTTATGCGCGATCGGTCAGGCGCGGCGCCGTCCGGCTGGGTGCGCTGGCCTGTCCAGTTGGGTAGCTGTGCTGGCGGACCGCCGGGCAGACAATCAGCAAAAGTCGCCGCGGGTGCGCGTGTGCCCGCCAGCGGCGGCAGGGCCGGGTGACGAGATTGGCGCTACTGGCCGCCGCCCGCCGACAGCGGGAGGTGCTGGAGAAAGAGTGGGCGCGCCGGGTGCCGCTGCTCCGGGCGGCCGGGCGGCCAGCCGTTGGCATGAGCCCGGCCGGGGTACGCTCCGAGGTCGCTGAGTCATGGGTCCGGTCGCTGCGGTCTGTTGACCCCGGCCAGGACAGCGCGCCTGCGTCGGGTGACGGGACAGTAGCGGCCCAGTGGACCGACTCGCCGCTGCGCAGCCCGGTGACCGAGCTTACTGACGAGCTGGACAGCATTGCCGATGCCGGGTACGTCGCGGCCGTCACCGAGGAATCGGGCACGATCTTGTGGACGAGGGGCGGCCGGGTCATGCGGCGGCGCGCCGAGCGGGTGAACTTCGCCCCCGGCGGCCGCTGGGACGAGTCGGCCATCGGCACCAACGCGCTGGCCCTGGCGCTGCGGACCGGACGGCCGAGCGTGGTGTTCTCCGCCGAGCACCTCGTCGAGGCGCTGCACGGCTGGGTCTGCTACTGCGCGCCGATCCGCGATCCGGACGGCAGGATCCTCGGCGTCCTTGACCTGTCGACGACATGGGACCGGTCCGAGCCGCTCGGGCTGCCCACCGCGCGCGCGCTGGTGTCCACCATCGAATCCCGGCTCCGTCAGCGGCGGACCGGACCGCCGGAACACGCCGACACCGGCGTGGCGCTGACGTGCCTCGGGACCCCGCAGGTGCGCCGGCAGAGCGTGAGCCTGCTGCTGACGCCGCGGCAGCTGGAGATCCTGACCTTGCTTGCGCTGGAGCCGCATGGCTTCTCGCCCGGCCGGCTCGCGCTGGAGCTCTACGGCGACCGGCCGGTGTCGCCCACCACGCTCAAGGCCGAGGTCTCCCATCTGAGGCGGGCCGTCGGCGGCATCATCGCCGAGCGGCGGTATGCCCTGACCGCCGCCATCAGCTGTGACGCCGCCGAGGTGTGGCACGCGCTGGAGCGCGGCGACACCACCTGCGCCGTGCGCCTGTATCGCGGCGTGCTGCTGCCCGAGTCCGAGGCACCGGGGATCGTGGCCTGGCGGGACCGCCTTGAGGTGGCGCTGCGCGAGGCCGTCCTCGCCAGCCCGCATCTCGGTCATGCGCTGCGGTTCGGCGAGCAGAGCCCTTACGACGTGGCGGTGCACGAGCACGCGATGCGCCTGCTGGCCGCCGATGACCCGCGCCGCGCTCTTGCCGTGGCGCGGCTGCATTCCGCGCTGCGCCCCTGAGCGCGGTCCCTCGCAGGGCCGCCAGCCGCGCGCCAACCTTTCGCCAACCTCGCCCCGGCATTGTGGTGCACATCACCCGCCGGAGTGAGCTGCGGCCGACCAGGCAGCCGCCGGCAGATCGATTCACAGGGCAGGGAGCACCGCAATGACCTACGCCAAGCCAGGAACCGCCGGCAGCATCGTCAGCTACAAGGAACGCTACGAGAACTTCATCGGCGGCGACTGGGTCGCGCCGGCCGAGGGCCGCTACTTCGACAACTCATCTCCGGTGGACGGCCAGAACTTCTGCCAGGTAGCCCGCTCGTCCGCGGCCGACATCGACCTGGCCCTGGACGCGGCGCACGCGGCGTCCGGCAAGTGGGGCCGGACGTCGGCGGCGGACCGGGCGAACATTCTCAACAAGATCGCCGACCGGATCGAGCAGAACCTCGAGAAGCTGGCCGTGGCCGAGACGTGGGACAACGGCAAGCCGGTGCGCGAGACCCTCGCCGCCGACCTGCCGCTGGCGGTGGACCACTGGCGCTACTTCGCCGGCGCCCTCCGGGCCCAGGAAGGCAGCCTCTCGGAGATCAACCCCGACACGGTCGCCTACCACTTCCACGAGCCGCTCGGCGTCGTCGCCCAGATCATCCCGTGGAACTTCCCCATCCTGATGGCCACCTGGAAGCTGGCGCCCGCGATCGCGGCGGGCAACTGCGTGGTGATCAAGCCTGCCGAGCAGACCCCGGCCAGCCTCCTGATGATGGCCGAGCTGATCGCCGACCTGCTGCCGCCGGGCGTGCTCAACATCGTCAACGGGTTCGGCGTGGAAGCAGGCAAGCCGCTGGCGTCCAGCCCGCGGATCGCGAAGGTCGCGTTCACCGGCGAGACGACCACCAGGCGGCTGATCATGCAGTACGCCAGCGAGAACATCATCCCGGTCACCCTGGAGCTGGGCGGCAAGAGCCCGAACATCTTCTTCGCCGACGTGGCCGCCGCCGACGACGACTTTCTGGACAAGGCCGTCGAGGGCTTCGTGATGTTCGCGCTGAACCAGGGCGAGGTGTGCACCTGTCCCTCGCGCGCGCTGATCCACTCGGCCATCTACGACGAGTTCATGGCCCGCTGCCTGGAGCGGACCAAGGCCATCAAGAGCGGCAACCCGCTGGATCCGGCCACCATGATCGGCGCCCAGGCCAGCATCGATCAGTACGAGAAGATCATGTCCTACATCGACATCGGCAAGAAGGAAGGCGCGCAGCTCCTGGTCGGCGGCAACTCCCGCACGGTCCCTGGCCTCGAGGGCGGCTTCTACGTCGAGCCGACCATCTTCCGCGGCACCAACGACATGCGGATCTTCCAGGAGGAGATCTTCGGCCCGGTCGTGTCAGTGACCACTTTCGACTCCGAGGGCGAGGCGCTGAAGCTCGCCAACGACACGCTGTACGGGCTGGGCGCGGGACTGTGGACGCGTGATGGCAACACCGCCTACCGGATGGGCCGGGAGATCAAGGCCGGCCGGGTCTGGACGAACTGCTACCACGAATACGCCGCGCACGCGGCGTTCGGCGGCTACAAGAAGTCAGGCATCGGCCGCGAGACCCACAAGATGATGCTCGACCACTACCAGCAGACCAAGAACCTGCTGGTCAGCTACTCGCCGCAGAAGCTCGGCTTCTTCTAGAGATGACTCTCCAGCGGGTAGCCATGACACCGGCTGCGGAGGAACTGGTCAGCCAGCTGCAGCAGCAGCACGGACCGGTGATGTTCCACCAGTCCGGCGGCTGCTGCGACGGCAGCTCGCCGATGTGCTACCCGAGGGGCGAGTTCCGGGTCGGCGGGTCGGACGTTCTGCTCGGCTGCGTGGCCGGGGACGTCCCGTTCTGGATGAGCGGCGACCAGTACGCCTACTGGCAGCACACGCACCTGACCGTCGATGTCGTCCCCGGCCGGGGCGGCGGCTTCTCCCTGGAGGCGCCCGAAGGGGTCCGGTTCCTGGTGCGGTCCCGGCTGCTCACCGAGGACGAGCTGGAGCAGATGGGCGCCGAGCCGCCGCTGTCTACGGGCGCCCAGTAGCCGCCCGGCGAGCGGGCGGAAAACGGCCGCGGCGGGGAATCACCCGCCGCGGCCGTTCTGCTGCCTGGCCCTGCCGTCAGCGGCCTTCGGCGGCCGCCGGCGCGAACGCCCGCGCGGCACCGGTGACCGTGGTGACCCCGGCCGGCTGGCGGGCCGGGCGGCGCGGCAGCGCGAATACCGCCGCGACAGCGGAGACGAGCGCCACGCCCGCGGCGACCCGCACGCCCATGGCCATGGAATGGACGAAGGCGCTGTGCGCGGCGGCCACCAGCTCGCTGCCCTGCGCCCCGCCGACCTGCCGGCCGACGGTGTCGGCGGCCGCGACTGAGCCGGTGGCGATGTCGGTGACCGAGCGGGGAGCGTGCACGGCGGTGAGCGCGCTGTCCAGCCGGGACCGGTACACCGCGGCGGACAGGCTGCCGACGATCGCGACGCCGAGGGCGCCGCCGACTTCCCGGACCGTGTCGTTGATCGCGCTGCCGGTCCCGGCCTGGTGGGCGGGCACCGTTGCCATGATGGTCGTGCTGGCGGGAGCCATGACCAGCCCCATGCCGGCGCCCATGATGGCGATCGCGACGGCGATCGGCAGATAGCCGGTGTGCACGCCGGTCGTGGACAGGTCGAGCAGGCCGCCGCCCATCAGCGCCATGCCCGCCGGGATGACGACGCGGGTGCCGAGCCGCCCGGCCAGGACCGGCGACAGCGGTGACATGGCCGCCATCGCGAAGGCGAAGGGCAGCGCGCGGATCCCCGCGGCCAGCGGGCTGTAGCCGTGCACCAGCTGCAGGTACTGGGTGAGGACGAACAGGCTGCCGAACAGGGCGAAGAAGATCACGGTCACCGCGGCGGCCGAGGCAGTGAAGGCGCGGACGGCGAAGACCCGCAGGTCGATGAGCGGGTGCTCGATGCGCAGTTCCCACCAGGCGAAAACCGCCAGGGCGGCCAGCCCGGCCACGGTCTCCGCGATCGTCGCTGCGCCGGTCCAGCCGCGCGCGGGGGCCTCGATGATGGCGTCGACGATGGCGAACAGCGCGCCCGCGACGAGCAGCGTGCCGGGAATGTCGAGGCGATGGCCGCCGGGCTCGGCGGTCTCGGGCACCGTGGCCAGCACGCCCGCCAGGGCGACCGCGACGAGCGGGACGTTGATCAGGAAGACGCTGCCCCACCAGAAGTGCGACAGCAGCAGGCCGCCGAGGGTCGGGCCGACCACGATGCCGACGCCGGCCACGGCCGACCAGGCCGCGATGGCCTGGGCGCGCTCCTTCGGCGGGAACACCGCGTTCAGGATCGACAGTGTCGCCGGCATGACGAACGCCGCGCCGAGGCCCATCACCATACGTGCGCCGATCAGCATCCCGGTGCCGGAGGCGAAGGCGGCCGCGGTACTGCCCAGGGCGAAGACGGCCAGGCCGCCGAGCAGCGACAGGCGGCGTCCGTACCGGTCGCCGAGCGCGCCGGCCGGGACCAGCAGCGCGGCAAAGCAGAGCGTGTAGGCGTCAGTGATCCACTGCAGCGAGCTGGTGCCAGCGTGCAGCACCCGCGCGAGAGTAGGCAAGGCCGTGTTCAGGATGGTGTTGTCGATCACGACGACCAGCAGGCTCAGGCAGAGCACGAGCAGGATCTGGCGGCGCCGGGGATGGCCGCCCGGCCACCGGCTGTCCGCGCGGCTGCCGGGTCCGCTGGCGGCCGGGCGGGTAGCGGCTGTTCCGCTCATCGAAGTCTCCTTACCACTGATGACTTACGTTCGTTGCCTTACGGTCGTAAGCATAGACAGATGAGCTAACAGATGTAAAGTAGGAACTGTGAAATCGGCTCAGGAAATCACCGGAGCGCAGTCTGCAGTGCAGGCGGCGCCGCACTCCGGCGCCCGCGCGGCCGGAGTATCAGGGACCGCCCGGCGCCCGCGCAATGCCCGCGGCCAGGGAGCGAGGCTGACTGAGGAGATCGTGTCGGGAGCGCTCGCGCTGATCGACCGGACCGGCTCGGAGGAGGCAGTCACGCTGCGTGCGGTCGCCAGGGAGGTCGGCATCGCCGCCCCGTCGATCTACGCGCATTTCCCCGACCGGGAGGCCATCATCATGGCCGTCGTGGTGCGGCTCTTCGACGAGCTCACGGCGGCGATCGAGCAGGGCGTGCAGTCCGCGGGCGACGACCCTGCCGACCGCCTGGTCGGCGGCTGCGAGGGATACGTGGCCTACGGCCTCGAGCATCCCGCCCGTTACGGGGTGCTGTTCTCCGACCGCGTGCGGGGCAGCCATGGCGAGCGGCGCGCCGCCAGGGACTACTGCGAGCCAGTCCAGCTGGACCCGGACGGCCAGCCGGTGCTGGAGTTCGGCACTGAGTCTTTTGCCCTGCTGGTCCGCTCGATCGACGACTGCGTCCGGGCCGGGGTGTCGGCCAGCACCGACGTGGTCGCCGATGCCACCGCGGTCTGGGTCGCCCTGCACGGGGCGGTCGCCCTGCGCACGGCACTGCCCGGCTTTCCCTGGCCCGATCCCGACGGCTTCGTCCGGGGCCTCGTCCTGTCGCTGGCCCGGCTGCGCGCCTGACCCGCCCTGACTTTTGAGGCACGGGCTTGCTACGGCACGGTGACACCCTGCAGGGCGACGCCGGACGGGTGCGCGGTCGGGTCGAGCTCGGTCTGCACGTCAACGCTGGCCAGTACTGACGGCGGAACGTACTGCGGCGGAACGTACTGACGGCGCCGGGCTGCCGGGCCCGGTCAGCCGACCGCGGCAGGCAGCCGGGTGACCGTCCGGCCGAGCCCGGCCATGGCGCGGCCGAACCGCAGGGCATCTCGCACCGCGGCCCCGGCCGGGTCGTTGTTGAAGTACACGTACAGATCGGCGTCCTCGTCCCACCCGGCCGCCAGCCGCGCTGCCCATGATCGCAGCGCCTGGTCGCCGTAGCTCGGCCACGGATCGGCCCGGCCCTCGTGGAAGCGCAGGTAGCCCCAGGAGGCGGTGCGCCACAGCGGGCTCAGCGGCCGGCCGAGGCGATCCGCCCAGCACAGCGCGGCGCCGTGGGCGGCGAGGACGTCGCGGATCTCGTCAGACCACCATGAGGCGTGCCTCGGCTCGACCGCCACCCGGATACCAGCAGGGAACTGGCGCAGGCAGTCACTGAGCAGCCCGGCGTCGGCGCGCAGCGTAGGCGGAAGCTGAAGGAGGACAGGCCCGAGCCGGTCACCCAGGCCCTCGGCGGCACCGAGCAGCCGGGCGACCGGTTCGGCCGGATCTTTCAGCCGCTTCACGTGAGTGAGGAAACGGCTGGCCTTGACGGCCATGACGAAGCCGCCGGGGGTCCGGTCCCGCCAGCCGGCAAAAGTGTCGCGGCTGGGCAGCCGGTAGAAGCTGTTGTTGTTCTCCACCGTGGCGAAATTCCGGGCGTAATGCTCCAGCCAGAGACGCTGGGGCACGCCGCCCGGATACAGCACTCCCCGCCAGGCGGGGTACTGCCAGCCGGACGTGCCGATCCAGACGGTCATTTTCGGCCGGACCTCCTCCTCGCGTGCGTGACGGCAGCCTCGCACAGGCGCCGCCAGGCGCGCGTGCTGTTCACCGGCCGGCCCGTGCCGCAGGCCAGGGCCGGGGGCTGCTCGAGGGCCAGATGAGAATTTAGTATCATTTAGTTTCGTTTAAAGCCTCGCGGGGAAGAGGGAACCTGCTGGCTCGGGTCCGGGGGGTTCCGGCCGGCGACGCGCACCGGGATGCAGTGCGGGGTCGCATCCCGG
>JBKQMG010000270.1:0-11216 GCA_052146815.1 Streptosporangiaceae bacterium
ACCGGTTCGTCTTCCTCCTGGGCGTCAGCGACGGCGAGGAACTCTTCGGCGAGCCGACGCCATGACCGTCAACACCGAAGCGGCGCGTCCGCTTGACAGGATCACCCGTATAACGCCGACTCGGCGCTTCCCTGCGATGTATATGGTTGACGACGGGCACGCGCACAGATCTACCAACTATGCGCGTCCTCGGCTCGTGGAATTCTGGGCGTGAGCGTGGCGCGGCGGCCTGGGACCTGCAGGTCGGCGCAATGCTCTGCACGAGTTCTGGCGCGCCACAGGCACGCCGTGTCACCCGTCTGCTGCGCGCGCTGATCGGCGTCGACTCAGGTCATGGCGCTGCGCACCGCGACCTGGCACAGCTCCGGCATCTTGCCAGCGGCCGCCACGGCCGCTAGCCGCACGCCGGCCAGCGCGAGCGCGAAACCGTACACGGCCGCGCACGGCCACATAACCCCGATCCGGATGGCGTCCGAATCGGTCGCGGTCTGCACCACCCCGATGATCACGGGGGTGGCCGCCACCGCGGTGCCCGCGAAAGTACCCATGACGCTGCCGAACCGGTAGGCGCCGTATCCCTGCGCGGCCACCAGCATCGGGCTGCCCGCTCGCTTGGCCATCGGGTATGGCAGCACCGCGGTGAACAGGTTGCTCAGCCCCAGGGCCGCGCCGAGCCCGGCCAGCACAATCGGTGCCGCCTCGATTCCGAATCCCGGCCGGCCGGCCGCGGCGGCCAGCCCGAAGCAGACCGCGACGACCAGCGGTGCCCCGATCACGCAGAGCGCGAGATTCTGGCCGGCGAAGTAGGCACGCAGGTCGCGACTGCGGCTCAGCGCCGTTGCCTCGAGGAAGAACGGCGGTCCCGTCAGCCCGGCCGAGTTGGCGTGGAAGATCCCGACGAACGCGGCACCGAACACCGCGCTCGCCAGGATGACCGCCGGATGACGGTTATGGCCGAGGAGGGAACTTGCCGACACCGCGGCCGTGATGACCGCGACCAGCGCCCAGTAAACGAGCGAGGTCGGATCGCGGCGCTGGTAGAGCCAGAACCGCGCGGCAACGGCGCCGCGCAGGCCGAGGCCGGCCAGCGGCAGCTTGGCGCCGCGGACCCGCGCTGCCTGGGTCGTCGTGTCGGCGGTCACCAGAGCCCGGCTCAGCGACCTGACCCACAGCCAGCCGAACACGACGATGACGGCGGCCAGCGCCCCCAGACGGGCGAACGCCATGCCGGGACGCCCATCCGATGCATCCTGGATCGCGTGCGCGGCCAGGCCTGGCGGCAGCCAGCGCATCCATGAGTCGAACCCAGTGAAGCTCGCCGCGGTGATCTTGCCCTCGGCGGCGGCCTTGGGCACCACATAGGTGAAGAACTCGTACAGCGCAAACAGCGGGATGATCATGAACGCGGCAAGGTCCCGCCCGCGACGCGAGCGCAACAGGCTGGCCAGGGACGTCGTCACGAACCGGGATAGGGCGATGCAGAACAGCACCTGCAGCCCCACCGCGATCACTGCGACGATTAGGCCGAGCGCGCCGCTGGCCAGTCCGACGGTGACGCCGAGCAGCCCGATCACGTTGGCCAGTGGCCAGGCACCGGTAGCCGACGCCGCCAGCAGCCCGGTGATGAGCTTGCGGGTGCGCAACGGGTAGAGGGCCAGCGTCGACGGGTCCAGCGTGCTGTCCACGCCGAAGACCATGATCGGCGCTATCAGCCAGCCGAACGCGAACACGGTGAAGATGACCGCGGTCAGGTCCACCGACGTGCTCTTGCCGCGGTACGAAGCCAGGGCAAGGAACGTGCCAACCGCCAGCAGCACGGCGAATATCGTGCTGATGATGAACGAGACCTTAGCGGCCCTGGACGAGCGCAGCGCGTTGAGCAGCAGGCGCAGTTTCAGCTGGACGAGGAGCCGAGCCATGACAGCACCTCCTCGTCGTGTGCCCGGCGGCCGACCAGGTCGATGAACGCGCGCTGCAGCGTCTTGCCACCGCGCACCTGGTCCGTGGTCCCGCTCACCACGATCTTGCCCTTGTCGATGATGGACACGTGATCGCAGACCTGCTCGACCAGTTCCATGACATGACTGGAGAACAGCACCGTCGAGCCAGACGCGACAAACCGTGTCAGCAGTCGGCGGATCACGTCTGCGGACACCGGGTCAACGCCCTCCAGCGGCTCGTCCAGGAACAGCATTGACGGATTGTGGATCAGCGCGCAGCCAAGCGCAGCCTTCTTCCGCATGCCGGTGGAGTAATCGGCAACCAGCCGGTTGGCGTCTTCGGTCAGGTCCAGCACGTCCAGCAGTTGCGCGGCACGCGACCGCGCCTCGGCGGCCGGCAGGCCGCGCAGCCGCCCCGAGTACTCCAGCAATTCCTCGCCACTCAGCCGCTCGAACAGCCTGACCTCGGCGGGAACAACGCCCATGATCGCCTTGGCTGCGGGCGGGTCCGCCCACACGTCGAGCCCGTTGACCAGGACCTGCCCGCCGTCCGGCCGCAGCAGCCCGGTCATCATCGACAGGGATGTTGTCTTGCCGGCGCCGTTCGGCCCGACGAGCCCGGCGAGGGAGCCCGCCGCGATCTCCAGGTCGATGCCGGCTACCGCTTCCTTGTCACCGAATTTCTTCCACAGCCCGCGCACCGCCACGGCCGGACCGCCGGTTGTCGGCTGGTAGCGGGGCAGCCCGGTGGCCGACGGGATGCCGGGCGCACTCTCGTAGTTCATGACTTCTCCCGTCCGCGTGCTAACCATGAT
This sequence comes from Streptosporangiaceae bacterium, assembly GCA_052146815.1. Classification (GTDB taxonomy): domain Bacteria; phylum Actinomycetota; class Actinomycetes; order Streptosporangiales; family Streptosporangiaceae; genus DATJZH01. The sequence continues at coordinate 2,756 of JBKQMG010000270.1, forward strand.
GGCAGCTTCCTCTCTCATCCGAAATGTTCGTCCTGTTACTGCGACGCGATGGCGGCTAGCACGTCCAGCCTGCCGGCCCTGCGGGCCGGCCAGGTGGCGGCCGACAGGCCGAGCAGCGCGGCGAGCACCAGGAAGATCACCAGGAAGATCACCAGGCTCGACACCGGCACGGCGGTCTCGGCGACGCCCTTGTGCTTCAGCGCGTCCACGAGCGCCGCCGGCACACCGTGCTGTCCCTGTCCGCGCTCGCGATCCTGGCCGTCGCTGCCGCCCGCCCAGCCGGTCGCGTGCCGCGGACCCTTATGTGCCCGGGTATGGCAGAGGCCGACCGATGGGATGGCTGCGGGTCTGGCCGCAGGGCCGGTTCCGCCGGGCAAACAGCGGGCGCTGCTCGCCGGGCTGCTACTGCGCGCCGGCCGGTCCGTAACGGGCGGGCAGTAGTAGTCGAACAGCCGGGTCAGGGCCTGTACAACCCCGGCACTACTGTCGTCTCGCGGAATGCAGAATGCCCTGTGCTGGCCAGGGCCGGGCGAGCCGACCCGCTCGGATCGTCAGCATATGCTGACGCCCGATGATCGTCAGCATATGCTGACGGTCATGGAGTCAGCACTTGAGATCGCTGAAGATGCCGCCAGCACCGACCCCGACGTCGGGCTCCGTGCAGTGGCGGCCTTGCGGACGCTCACCGAGCGGCTGGAGATCCTCCAGGTCGAGAACGCCCGGACGCTCGGGTGGTCCTGGCAGGATATCGCTACCCGGCTCGGTGTCACCAAGCAGACCGTGCACCGCAAGCACGGCAAGCGGACCGGGAGGCAGTGATGGAGCCCGGCACCCCCGAGGCCTTCGCCATCCTGACCCTCGCCTTGGAGCATTCGGGCCGTCTTGGGCACCGTTAGATCGGCGGCGAGCATCTCCTGCTCGCTCTGGTCTCTTCCGGCCAGCCAGCGGGCGCCCTCCTGCGCGAGCACGGCGTCACGCCGCAGCGCGTTGAGGAGGAGATCGTCCGTCATGCCGGTCACGGGGCCGGGGCCGGCCTGTTCGGCAGCCTTGACTGGGACGCGCTCGCGGCCATCGGGATCGATCTCGGCGCCGTGCGCGCCAGGATCGAATCGTCCTTCGAAGCGGATGTCCTCGCGCACGCCGGCCGGGCCGTCCAGCGAGGTGCCCGCGCGGCCAGGCTGAGCCTCCCCCGCCGCGACGTGCCCGCCTGGCTCATGGCCCGCTGGCTCCGGCGCCGCGCGGCCGCCATGGAACCGATCCCCTCCGCGCGGCGACCGGACTGTGGCGGCACGATGACGGAACCCCTGTGTTCATCCCGTTCGCCCCCAGCGCCCGGGAGTTCTGGGAGGACGTCCGCGATGAGGCGCGGGCCCAGCACGCCCCGGGCCCCGGCACCGAGCACGTCGCTCTCGTGATCATCGCCATGAACGACGGGCTGGTACCTCCCATCCTGTCAGCGCTCGGCGTGTCAGCACCGGCGCTGCGCGCGGCGATCCTCGACCGCTGCCGGCAGGCGAGCTGATGCCCTTCCTCCGGCCGCCATCATTCGCGCGCGCGAGCCCCGGTGCGCTTGATCCCCTGGTAAGCAGCCCGCGCCCATCGGTCAAACCGGCGTCCAGTGCCGGGGCCCCGCCTTCCAGGCAACGCGACAGAATGCCCATTCGGGCGCGCGGATGGCAGCCAGCAGGCCGGCAAGACGTCCCGCGCATAACGGCGGCTCGGCGAGCGTTCTCAGGTGGCCACCCCGGTAACTCAGGGTGATGCAGCCGATCGACGCCCGAGACCGACCTCGCACCGGTCCAGTGTTGCCGATCTGCTGGAGGTCATTGGCCGAGGTGCTTTTCGATCTGGCAGGTACCCCGGTGACCCGCCACGTTGCTCCGGCAGGCGCGTTGATCTCCTTGGGCGCTCGCTTCCGGCCGCACCCGGCACCGACCCGGCAGATGCCATTCGGCGCTATCTCGCCGCCCGGCGCACTGACTCGGCAAAGGCCCTAGCGGCCAAGGCCGTGGTACTGATCGACCCGCAGAACCGCGCAGGCGAAGTCGTATGGACCACCGACAGCCACCAGAGCCGCTAACGCGCGCTCATGCCGCTGGGCGGGCGATGTCAGGTCTGTGAGCGCTGCAACGCTCTGGTCCCGGCGCTGGGATCTGACAGATAGGCACGGAGCCAGGCCGCACGGTTGATGAAGGCAGGAATGGAGGGCCGGCCTAGGTGCGGTGGCGCGCCGTGCGGCGAACGTAGCATCGGCTGGTGGAGTTCAGCCGGGATCTGCGGGAGGCGGTGATGGCGGGTGACATTACCGTGTCCTTCCGGCTGTGGCGCCGGCCCCGGGTGCGGCCAGGCGGCCGGTATTCCGTCGGCCCGGCCCAGATCGAGGTCGACTCCGTGGAGCTGATGCCCTTTGCCGCGATCACGCCGGCCGACATCCGCCGGTCCGGGGAACGCGACCGCGAGTCCCTGCGCCAGCGCGCGGCCCACGCCGGCCCTATCGCCGACGACACGCTGCTGTACCGGGTGGAATTCCACCTCCTCGGGTGACCGGCGCGGTGAGCACCCGTTCAGGCGGGAACGCCAGCCGCGGGGCCAGCGCACCACCCAGCCGCCATGACGTGCCAGCGACGTGGCGAGCGCCCGCGCTGATCACCAGGCTCGCGAGCCTCCGGGCGGCACCCCAGCTCACGCTCCGTGGCCATGGCCGGGGCAGATGAGAACAATATCCGCCGATCTGCGCGGCCAGCTGTTCCATGCGGCCCATCGTCTATGAGCCCAGAACCGGCTGATCTGCGCGAGAAGTCAGCTGTCCAACGCTCGCACATGCGAAGACAGTTCGTTCCCCGAGTGTATGGATAGTCCCATTTCCGCCTAGCTATCCAATGATCAGGACAGGCTCGTCCAGCTCGGCTATAGCGCCTAACGCCGACTGTGAGCTACACCCCGGAGACTCTCCATATTTGGCTGGTCACACACGTGCCGAACATCCAGTTCTGTAGCTGGATCAAGCTTCTTGGCGGTGTCCTTGCTGACGGTGGAGCTGGCCGCCCGGGCACTCCGCGCGGAAACGGCGGCGACGCCGACGACGACGCCGGAGACGATATCGCCCAGACTGGGCACTAGTGTCGTGTGAACGAAGTAGCTTAACCTCGCGGTAGTCTTGGCTATGCCGTTGAATGCTGTGGTGGAGCTGCCGGAATCGGATCGTGCGGAGCTGGCGCGGTGGCTGCGCGCGCCGTCGATGCCCGCGGGGCTGGTGCAGCGTGGCCGGATCGTGCTGCTGGCCGCCGATGGTGTCGGGACGAACGAGATCGTGACCCGGACTGGGGTGTCCAAGCCGACGGTCATCGCGTGGAAGAAGCGGTATGCCGCTGAGGGGATCGGCGGGCTGGACGACCGGCCGAAGCCGGGCCGCCCGGCGCAAGTCGACGAGGTCGCGGTTGTGCTCGCGACCCTGGAGCCGCCGCCGGAAAAGCTGGGAGTGACGCACTGGTCGAGCCGGCTGCTGGCCGGCCAGCTGGGCATCTCCAACGTGTTGGTGGCCCGGATCTGGCGCAAGTGGGGCCTGCAGCCCTGGCGGAGGGACACGTTCAAGTTCTCGACTGACCCGCAGCTGGAGGCCAAGATCCGCGACGTCGTCGGGCTCTACCTGAACCCGCCCGAAAAGGCCGTGGTGTTGTCAGTCGACGAGAAATCGCAGATCCAGGCCCTGGACCGGACCGCCCCGATCCTGCCGATGCGGCCCGGCCTGCCGGAGAAAGCAACCCACGACTACGTCCGGCACGGCACCACAACGTTGTTCGCCGCCCTGGAGATCGCCATCGGCAAGGTCACCGACGCCTGCTATCCCCGCCACCGGCACGAGGAGTTCCTCAGGTTCCTGAAGAAGGTTGCCCGCGCCTATCCGCGCACGGAGCTGCACATCGTCGCGGACAACTACGCCACGCACAAGCACCCCGACGTGCAGTCCTGGCTCGCGAAGAACCCCAGGATCACGCTGCACTTCACCCCGACGTCCGGGTCCTGGCTGAACATGGTCGAGATCTTCTTCGGCATCATCACGCGCCAGGCCATCCGCCGCGGCACCTTCACTTCGGTCAAAGACCTCATCACCGCGATCGGCACCTTCATCGACGGCTGGAACGAACGCTGCCAGCCCTTCACCTGGACCAAGACCGCCGACGAAATCCTCGCCAAGGCGACAAGCGGTCGAAGAACATCATTCACGCGACACTAGATCCTTCGATGTGTCGCGCACAATCCCCAGGTTTGCATTGGTTTTCGCATGATTTCAGCGCACTCTCCCACGGGGTTATCCACAAGTATCTCGGGGGAATATCTCGGTGGGTTATCAAACCTGCGTTATGTGCGTTGCGCAGGGGTGACACGCCGCCAACCCAGCGCCACGCTGGTCTTTCCGGTGATTCGTCACGGCTGGGCTCTCCGTGCCCTATGCAGCACTACCGCAGCCCTATGCAGCCGCCTACCCAAACCCGTTGTGCATCAGGTGTGCTGCCCAGTGCGCCCCTTGAGGAGGAGCGGTCCATGTCGTGAGCTGACATTTCTGTCGAGCCGGGAGGTCGGTCCAACCCGGCGTGCCTAATACGAGCGATGAGTTCTCGACAGCCGCGGTGCTGAATTCGGGAAGGAAGAACCGTCGTTATGAGTGGCCAGTGCCGGGCTAGCGGCTGAGCGCAATCTTGGTGTTCTGGGACGAGCACATCGGAAGGCGCTGCGCGCCGGCCGCGCCAAACACGGAGTGGAAAGGGGTTGCCGTCCTGTCGTCGACTCGAACGGGGGTCGTGACATCACTAAAACTCGCGCGTGAGCGAGAGCGCCAAGCTAGGCACGACGAACGACGCGAGAAAGATCGGCAAAGGCCTCTTCCCCCCGCATCGGAAGGCGACGCTTCCGTCGTCGGCCGCGTCGAAGGTCTGAGTCCGGCTCGAGTTTCGACCGCTGCGGACTTGCAGGGTGTGACGTCCGGCTTCGACTGACATCTCGAACGTGTCATGCAACGCGACCGACCCGACACTCTCACCGTCGACGAAGACGTCGTACGTGCCACGACGGACCTCCACGCCGATTGTCTTTCGCGACACCTCTAGCGTTGCCGACATCTCGGGTCTCCCTTCAATTGAGCTCTGAGTTTCTTCCGTTCGTGCAAGGTGAGAGGTTCAACTCCGCGCACCTGTGACGAGGCGTTCCCGATTGAACAAGGCCGCCACGAAACGCCATGCCAGTACGTCGATGAGGAGGAGGCCCCCGGCGAGTCCGAGGGCGAGGCTGAGCGAGGGGGTGATGACGTTGAAGCTGATCAGGGCCACGATGGCGACGGGCGGCAGGCTGGCCAAGACGGTGAGCTGCTGGGCTGCACGGACGTCGCTCATGCGGGTGGAGATGGCGATGCCGGCCCAGATCGACCAGCCGGCAACGAGCGGGGTGAAGAGCAACTGGACGAGAAGGTGGTCGCGTTCGAAGATCGCAGAGGCGACCGCGGGATGAGCGAAGGCTGCGACAGCACCGAGAAAGATGCCGAAGATCACGTACGCGACGGCAAGGGTGGGCAAGAGCGCGGCCAGGGCCTTGCCGATCAGGAACTCTTCACGGTGGATTGGGGTGCTCAGGATCGGTTCGAGCGTGCCCTGCTCGCGCTCACCGACGACGGAGTAGGCGGACAGGACGGAGGGAATGATGGCCGGGAGGATCAACATGTAGAGCAGGGAGATCCCGATGTGGGCATCGAACAGGGCGCTCGTGGCCGCGACCTTGATCGCGAAGATCTGGACCATGGGCGCCGCGATGAAGACGAGCGGCAGGAACGACATCGTGTAGATGACGAAGCGGTTGCGGCGGTAGTCTCGCAGCTCCTTCTGCAGGATCGCGCCAACCCTGGTCCAGCTGAAGCTCATCGCCTTTTCGCCTCGACGTCCTCGTCGACGAGCTCGAGGTAGACGTCCTCCAGGGAGTGGCGGGACTCGGCGATCGAGAGTATGTCGGCATTCGCACTGACGAGCGCTCGCGCGATTCCGGGTGCGGCGGCATCGGGATCGGTGACGTTGAGCACGTAGGAGCCGGACGGGGACTGCTCCCAACCTTCGACGTTCGCAAGCCCGTTGAACACGCGACTCGGGTCGTCGAGCTGCGATCGAGTTCGCACCTCGAGGTTGCGGCTGAACAGCTGCTCGCGCAACTCGTCAGGCCGCCCGATGAGGCGCAGCGTGGTGTTCAGGATCGCGACCCGATGGCAGAGTCGCTCCGCCTCCTCAAGCCGGTGCGTCGTAAGAAAGATGGTCACCCCTCGCTCGCGGAGCGCCGTGAGGAGATCGTGAACGTCACGTGTCGCGACAGGGTCGAGTCCGGAGGTGGGCTCGTCAAGAAAGAGGACCTCCGGGTCGCTGAGGAGCGCCCGCGCCAGCGCGACGCGCTGTCGAAGGCCCTTCGACAGCGAACCGCAGAGGTCGTTCGCTCGATCAGTGAGGTTGACTGCCTGCAGCACCCGGTCGATGCGATCCCGCACATCGCGGAGTTCGTAGAGACGGGCGAAGCATTCGAGGTTCTCGGAGACCGTGAGCCGGAGGTAGAGGCCGGGGGACTCGGGCATGATCGAGATGCGCGCCCGTATCTCCGGGCCGCTCTCAGTGCTCAGCGGAATACCGGCGATCGTTGCCGAGCCCGACGTCGGAGCGATGAGGGTGCCAAGCGTCCGCACGGTCGTCGTCTTCCCGGCTCCGTTTGGACCGAGGAAGCCGAAGACCTCGCCATAGCCAACTTCGAAGGAAACGTCTTCGTAGGCGACGCGCTCGCCGAACCGCTTGGTCAGATGTTCGACGACGAGCGCGGACTCACCCTTCGACCCGTCGGGGGCCGCGGTAGCAGTGACCGCTTCACCGCCACCGACCAGGTGAGCTACCGGCCGTGGAGTGGTCACGGGCACCCTCGCGAGGCCGACGGAGCGCGCCGGCGCGCCGTGACGGGCGGGCACCTCTTCATGTCCCGGTCCGTGGGCGCCCCGTGGGACAACGACGCGCCGTCGTCCGTCGACCTCCACTTCTCATCGCGGGCGTACGACGCCCGTTCTGTGGCGTACATGGCTGAACGGTAGCAGCCGGACTGGGCAGCTTGCTAGTTTCCTGGTCGTTAGATAGTTTCTTGGTCATGCAGCCAGGAGCGGCAGCGGGCGGGCCAGAGCGGACCTTCATCGAGACCGCCCGACGTGCCCAGATCGCCGCGGCGGCGATCGACACGATCGCCGAGGTCGGCTATGCGGGTGCGTCCTTCGCCCGTATCGCTGAGCGAGTGGGGATCAGCCGGGGTCTGATCAGCTACCACTTCGCCGGCAAGGACGACCTCATCAAGCAGGTCGTCCACGAGGCAGCAGAACAGACCATTGCCTACATACGTCCGCGGGTCCTCGCCGAGTCAACGGGTCCCGCCATGCTGCGGGCCTACATCCAATCGAACCTCGCGTTCATGCGAGATCACCGTAACAACGTGATCGCCATGATCGAGATCGCGCGAAGCGCGGAGGGGCGGCGCATCTTCTACGGCGATACGGCCGTGGTCAACGCTGTCGGCGCCCTTGAGGGCCCGCTGTCTGGATTCCAGGCAGCCGGCCAGTTCCGCCCCGACTTCGACCCCCACGTCATGGCGATCGCGATCCGCGCCGCAATCGAGGCCGCCTCGCCCTTGCTGGCTTTGGACCCGGAGTTCGACATCGACAGTTACTCGCGCGAGGTCGCCACCATCTTCGACCTGGCGACCGGGGCCAAGGACACGCCATAACCGGCGAGCCACTGAACGGCCAAACGGAACCGACCACCGCCAAGCAGTGGCGAGCAGCCAATCTTCTCGTCCGACTTCTCGCGGGCCGCTGGACGCTGCCAATCCTGGCCGAGTTGGCGCGGGGAGGACGCCGCTATCAGGACTTGCACGATGTCCTGGACGGCATTTCCTACAAGGTTCTCACCGAGACGCTTCGCCGCGCCGAGCGTGACGAGCTCATCCGCCGCCACCTCGACCCGGTCGTATCGAGACGGCCACGCTTTACGAGTTCACCGACCTCGGCCGGTCACTCGACGCGCCGCTGGCAGCGATGGCCGAGTGGGCCGACCGAAACTGGCAGACGAGCGAGCGGTTGACGGCCTCCTCTCATTCCCCTTCGGACCCTACCGGCATTCGGCTTCGATGCCTGAAGGTCCGTACTAGTGTCGCGTGAATGACCACCGCGAGGTCAAGCTACTTCGTTCACACGACACTAGTAGGCTTTAGCGCTGTCGGTGCCGGTCAGCTCACTTCCACGCTCTGCCGTTCCAGCGCAGGCTCAGGGTCCTGGACCTTTTCCTGCTGCTGTTGGTGGTGGAGCCGACCGCCCAGGCGCGGCCTGCCGAGGTGGCCGCCACGCCGTAGAGGCCGCTGCTGGCTCGGGGAGCCGGGCTGGGCACCTTCTTCCACGCGGTGCCGT
>JBKQMG010000271.1:0-6676 GCA_052146815.1 Streptosporangiaceae bacterium
ACCGGTTCGTCTTCCTCCTGGGCGTCAGCGACGGCGAGGAACTCTTCGGCGAGCCGACGCCATGACCGTCAACACCGAAGCGGCGCGTCCGCTTGACAGGATCACCCGTATAACGCCGACTCGGCGCGGTCGCTTGTCAGGCCAAACTCGTCGGAGTCAACATGCAGATCTACCAATTCTGCGCAGCTAGCTCGAGCACCCGTGATGGCTGACGCGAACCGTCATCGGGCTGTCCTCCCGTACCGCGCGAGGACGGCGGCGCCGGCCCGCTCGGCCGACAGGCACTCCAGGTACACGGGCGGGCCGCCGGCGGGGAAGAGCCGCTCACCAGTGCCGAGAATCGTGGGGAACGTCAGCAGCCGGTACTCATCGATCAGATCCCCTGCCATCAGCGCGTGCACGACGCTCAGGCTCCCAGTGATGATCACATCGCGGCACTCGCGCTTGACGGCGTCGACGATGTCGCCGTCGATGACTCGCGAGTTCACCCACGCCGACGCGTCCGTCAGCGTGCGAGAGGCGACCAGCTTCGGCACGGCGTTCATCCGCGCGGAGAACGGGTCGTCACGTCCCGGCCACAGCCGCGAGAACAACTGCCAGGTCCTGCGCCCCAGCAGCATGACCCCCTCATCCAGCGCGCTCCCGAGCCGGAACTTGTCCCCGGCGACCGTCTCGGGGCCGTGCCGGAACGCCCAGCCGCCGGCCGGCGTACCGCCGGACCCGTCCGGGTCAGACACGATCCCGTCCAGGGTGATGAACTGTATAACGATGACGCTCACGATTGATCTCCCTTCGGTCGATGCTCACCGGTACATACCGGCGGCACCGGCCCAACTCATCGCCGCTGGCGAAACTCGTCGAAGGAGATCTGCGTGGGTAGGTCAAACGCCTCGAACACGCGGGGATCGGCGAACACGACGTTGCGCGCGACCCGGCCGCCGGTGACCGTGAAGACCTGGAGCGTGTGCAGCCGATGCCCGCCGCCGGACTCCGGCGCGTACGCGGCGAGCGCGGGCTGCCCGTTGGCGGTCAGGCGCCTCATGCCCCAGCCCGTCCCGCGAGTCTCGAACACGCGGCGCATGAACAGGCCGTAATCGTGGCTGCCCCGGTACCACAGCGGCACCGGAGGCATCTCCAGGACCGCCTCATCGGTGACAAGCCGGACGAGCGCGGGGACGTCGGCCGCCTCGAAGGCCCGCACGTACCGCTGGATCACCGCGCGTACCCCGGGATCGCCGGGTTCGGTGACCTCGCCCGCATCGCCCACGTCTGCGAGCGCGGCGCGGGCCCGCTGCAGGGCGCTGTTGACAGCCGCGACCGTGGTCCCAAGCTGCGCGGCGACCTCGGCGGCACTGAAGTCCAGGACCTCGCGGAGCACGAGCACGGCCCGCTGCCGCGGCGGCAGCAGCTGCATCGCCGCAACCAGCGCGAGCCGCATGTCCGCCCTCGTCCCCGCGTCGAACCGCGCATCGGGAAACGGCTGCAGCCAGGGGATGTCTAACGCCGGCGTCAGCGGTGCCCAGGGATCGTCGCTCGGCGCGCCCAGCCCGGACGGCAACGGCCGTCGCGCACGCCCCTCCAGAGCGGAAAGGCACGCGTTGGTCGCGATTCGGTACAACCAGGTCCGCACCGATGCCCGCGTGCGGTCGTAACGGTCGCAGGCCTTCCAGGCGCGCAGCATCGTCTCCTGCACCATATCCTCGGCCTCGTGGAACGAGCCCAGCATCCGGTAGCAGTACGCCACCAGCTCACCCCGGTACGGCTCGAATTCCACCGGCCCATCATGGCGTACGCGGCGGCACGGCCCGCAACGAGGTTACGCAGGACGATGCCGGCTCGATAGCTGTCAGCAGCGACCACACGGCTGGCATGAGCGAGCCAACGGACATCGAGAGACGTCCATCGGGTCCCAAGTGGGCGGCGCGGATCCCAGCAAAGGATCTCTCGCAGAGACGACGATCACGCAGCGCTGCTTCTCCTCTAGTAGCACGAACCCAGCAGCGAGCCGGCAACGTTGCCACAGGTGTCGCCGCCGTCTGAATACTGACCCCAGTGTGGCGCCGTAGAACCCAAACGGCGCCAGGGGGTCAACTTTGGAGCGGCGTTGACAACAGGTTGACAGCCGACAGCCCGGCGGGCATTAGTGGTCACCGCGCTAGTGGCCGTGGCCGATGCATGCCGAGGAGCTCCAAGTGCACAGAGCTGCCTCATCTGCGCGCGGCAGCCGACCTTGCGCCGAGCACTTGCTCGCGTACAGATCGGCGGATCTAGTGCGCACCGTGATGTCGATGGCCGATCACGGGTCGCGATCACTGCAGACGAGCCGCCGACGGTGACGGGAAGCTCCGAGCGCCGGTCGTGGGCTCCATATCAGCCCTCGTCAGCACCTCTCGTGGGGCCGAGACGAAGCCCCGCTAGCCAGCGGAGGCCACCTAATCCGATGAGGTCGCCGGAATATACTGGTCGTCGTAGACAACACGATAAGGAGAAAATGTAATGGTACTGGGCTGGATTCTCGGCATCATCTACTTCCTGCTGCTGGTCACCCTCGGCGTCCTGTCCCTGCGCAAGGGGCACTGGGTATTCTTCATCGTCGGGATCTTCATCCCGCTGTTCTGGTTCGTCGGCGCGCTGCTGCCAGCGAGGCGGCGGTGAGCTTCGATGCCTTCGGCAGGCCCGTGCCAACCGAGCGCCAGGTGAATGCCCTTGAATGTGCCGTAGAAGTAAGGGGCGTCGATGCAATGCTGGCCGATCCTGTCATCCGATCCAAGCGCCTAGGCGACGGCAGGTGACCCACAGCTCGCCGTAGGCCAATGTGCCTACTTAACGATACTTGCGCCTCGCTCAGCGAGCCTGTCCCGATGAACATCCAGCGGAGGAACCATGACCAGCACGACCACTCCTGTTTCCGCCAAGCGAGAACCAGAGCTGGCCGGGCAAACGGTCGTGGTGATCGGCGGCAGCGCCGGCATCGGGCTGGAGACCAGTGACGATCCCGGGTGCGGACGGCCCAGCCCGCCTAGCGGACTTCAAGAGCGCGACAATGGACGGTGACGCCCAGGTCAGGGCAAGGATCATGGGGCATTGGCAGGCCTCCGAGCAGGGGGACAGCGCGGCGGAGCACGCCATCTACGCGGCGGACGCGATCCTGGACTACCCGCAGTCGGGAGAACGGTTCCGCGGCCGCGCCACCATCGCGACGCAGCGCGGCGGCCATCCGGCGAACCGGCACTTCACCGTGCTGCGGATCACCGGCGCCGGGGACCTATGGGTGAGCGAGTGCGTGATCAGCTACGACGGCGCGCCCTCCCACTCGGTGAGCATCATGGAGTTCTCCGGCGGCCTCGTCGCCCATGAGACCCAGTACTTCGCTGACCCCTTCGACCCGCCCGAGTGGCGGGCAGCGCTGGCAGAGCAAATGCCGGGCCGTTCAGGCTGATGCCGACGATCGCGAGAGTCCAGTATCGCGCCAGAGCAGGTCAGCGCCTCCACAGCCAACGCACTCATCTCGGCATGCATGTGCGGGCGGCCTCCGCGCACCGAGCGGCCTGATCTGCGTGCGCCAGATGCCGATCACCAGGAAGCCGCCATCGGTCCAGATCGGCGGATATCGCACGGTTCGTCGCTGCCGGACCGTGATGGTCTGCGACGAAACGTCGGCACCGGGCCGGCGCAACGGGTGCCCGAGGCCCAGGTCTCGGTCAAGCAGAAGCGTCACGGCGAGCATGACAGCGTCACCGTGACCGTCGCCGAAGGGTTTCGATCAGCCTCATACGATTTGTCCATATTCATCAGGAGCGACGTTCGGCCACTCATGACGAGTGACGCGCAACACCCAGGGCCTGTTTCAGAAGTCTGGCTCTGGTCTTCTGGCTGGGCGGCGCTGCGCGCTCAGGTCAGGATTGTGCAGCGAACGATGTTTCCGGCCCGATCACGCGGCTCTGCCGCCTGCTCAGGCAGTGACTTTAGCTAGCGGCAGCCCGTCCCCTGGCACCAGCCCCGCGGGCCTGATTGCCCTGCCCGGCGAGGCCGCGGTTCGCCAGCTGGCCGGGTCACGAGCCGGATGCCACCGGGCTGAGGAACATCACCACCAGGGACCGGTCCGCGCAGCCCGTGCCGCTGAACGGCGCGTACAGCGGGGTGTACTCGTCGGGCGGGTATACCTGGACCGTGCTCACCTTCATCTGATGGTTGTGGCACTGATTGCCGACGAGAACGTCACTGACTGCGAGAGTGGCGTGCGCGGTAGCTCCGGGCTGGAGCGTGATGAGCGCGGGCCCGGTGCCGGCGATCTCGCGACGGCCTGCTGGCGCTCCGATGACGCTGCCGCCCGCCGAGGTCACGAACGCCACGCCCGGGTAGCCGTACATGGTGCATGCGGATGCGCCGGCGTTGGTGAGGTCGAGCGGGTAGTAGACGGTTCCCGCGGCGCCGTTCGACGCCCCGACCGTGAGCCGCAGATCGCTGGTCAGGCACGGCCCAGGCCCGGAGAGCCCGGGTGACGGGGTGACTGTGATTGTCCTGGTGACTGGGGCCGGGGTGACCGTGACCGTTCTGGTGGCGACCGGCGCGGTCGGCGAAGAGCCGCATGCTGCGAGCAGACCGGCCGCGACCAGGCAGGTGCCCGCCAGGCTGGCGGCTGTCAGCCGCCGGTGAAACGTCCTCATGCCGAACATCCCCTTCCTTACTCTTGCTATTTAGACGGCCAGGCGGGCGGCCCGGCTGCGGGGAAAGGACGTGCGTCACCTGCATTGGTGACCTTCGGCCCCGCCATGGCGGTAGCCGGGCCCAGCAGGCCGGATAGCCCAGGTGGCGCCGACCGGACTCGCCCGGGCAGCGCAGGCAGCCGGGAGGCGGCCTGGTTGCTCGCCCGGAAGAGCTGACGAACTCGGCTACGTCCAGGTCGACCCCCGCGGCGCCGAGCTGCTATTCCAGATCATCACCGAACGCGACGAACGAGCCTCCATCGCAATCGGGACAAACCTGCCGTTCAGCGAATGGGGAACCGTGTTCCCCGACCCCCGCCTGGTCGCCGCGATCGTCGACCGGGTCACCTTCAACGCCCACATCCTCGAGACCGGCACCCAGTCCTACCGGCTCCGCACCAGCAAAACCACCACCCGCAGCAGAAAACCCAGCTAGTGCCGTGTCATCCAACGTTCGCCTTCTCGGGGAGCGCGTGGGAGACCCGCCAATGTGGCTACCGGCACTTGAGCCAGAGCCTGAATTCTGGCGTCGCGCCCGTTGCGGTCGGTCGTGTCGGTGAACCCTGGCGTCACCTGGCTGCGGTGGACAACGTCTCGATGATGTCGCCGCCGACGGTGAGCCGATCGACGATCGTGGCGCATAACTACGGGACCCGCGTTCAAGGGGGGGCTTCCCCGGATCAGCTGGACCAGCGTTCGCGCACGGCTGCTACGACCTTGGCGACCTGGGCGTCGAAAGCGTCAAGCTGCTCAGCTTCGGCAGCGCTCGCGACGAAGGCGTGCCGATCGCAGGCTATGCCCCCGCGCCATATCTGCTCGATGGCGCGCGTCGCGGTGATGTCCCTCAACGGGTCACCGGACACGAGGACCAGGTCCGCGCGCTGCCCGGCGGCGACACGTCCTCGGTCGGCGAGGCCGAACACTCGTGCCGGTTCAGCCGTGGCAGCGGCCAGGGCCTGCGCCGGGCTGATGCCGCACCGGACAAGGAGTTCGAGCTCTCGGTGCAGGCTTGCTCCGAACACGGTGCCCGGGTTCGGAGCATCCGTGCCCGCCAGCAGAGTGACCCCCGCATCGGCCAGTCGTCGCACGTTGTCCTCGGCCCGAGAGCAGGGCGGCATTTGCCGGCCATGCCATCCCGAGGCAGCCGAAGTCAACCGGCGTGCCCAGGCGTCCCCGAGCGCCTCAGCGAGCCGTGGGTCCCCTGCAACTGCCGCGCCACCCGGTTCGCCGAGGGTGTTCTCGATGGTGGCCAGCGTCGGACCGACCACGATTCCGGCTTCGGCCATGCGTCCGGCCAGGGCCTTGTCCAGCTCGGCGTCCGCGGGGACGTGGGCCACCACGTCGACACCGGCGGACACGACCTCCCCGGCACCGGCCGTCGAGCTCACGTGAGCGACGACGACCAGGCCGCGGGTGTGCGCGGCAATGACCAGTGCCTGGATGGTTTCGGGGTCCAGCGAGGGCCATAGACCCCCGGTGCCGGAGATGATCTTTAGATAATCCGAGCCCGCCGCGATCCGTTCCGCCACGAATTGCCCGGCCTGGTCAGCGGCGGTCAACGTCGGGAACGGGGCGTACATCATCGACGGGTGCCCGCCGGGCGCGGTGGCACCGACACCCGAGGAACGCACGTCGGCCACGTCCGCACGGGAGCGGGCCTGCTCCTTGGCGCTGGCCACCAGGTCGGGTTGGCTGAACATGTCGAGAACGGTGGTAACGCCGAAGGTCAACGATTGTGCGAGAGCGCCGGGAACGAGGTGCACGTGCGCGTCGATCAGACCGGGAAGCACAGTCCCGCCACCCGCGTCGATCACTTCGTCGCCTTCCCGGACGGCCGAGGCAACCGAGCACTTGGTGATCAGGCCGTCAGCGAACCGGACCGAAGTCCAGTCCTGCGACTTCGTCCCGTCGAATACCTTCGCGTTCACGATCGTCGTTGCCGCGCCCAAGGCGTCCTCCCCAAGGGATCC
>JBKQMG010000272.1:0-2789 GCA_052146815.1 Streptosporangiaceae bacterium
CAGCACCCGATGCAGCTGCCGGTACTGCTCCGGCCGCCGGGCCGCCGCCACCGCAGCGCCGTACTCGGACAAGAACTGCTCGTGGAACCGGGCAGGCAGCACTCGAAGAATCTCCACCGGATCATCCAGGTCGACAACATCCACCGGCTCCGCGCTCATACAGCCCATCATCGCGCATCCTCCGGCGTGAACACGCTAAGACACCCGCCCGGCACAGGCCCACCACCGGCAGCCATCTGCCGGCACGCGCAGATCCCTCTCTTGCCCCCGACCCTCACCTGACATCCACTCGCCCGCTCCCCATGCGCCCCCCAGCTACGCCGGATTAGCGCGTTTTACCTGGTAAAAGCCCTAGGGAGCATTCCCCTCCGGAGCCGTGTGCGCAGGTTCGAATCCTGCTGGGGGCGCCACCCGATGACCAGCCCAAAGGAGTCCTGAGCTGGCGAAACACTCGCGACAGTGAGAACTGGCGCGCTCGCCGGACCCACGCCATCTGGCGATCCTGGCGCGTCCCGTCTTTGTCAGGGCTGCTCCCGCCCTCCCCGGCACCCCCGGTTCAGGCTGCCCTCAGCTTCGCCAGCCTGCTGCGACAGGCCAGCGGCGAAGGTCTCCCACCTCCACTCGAATCATCAGCGCCTCACGGCGCACGCGGGTTCAGGTAAAGGCCGACGACATCGCGGACTTTCGCCTCCAGCTGCGGGTCGGTGGAGAACTTGAACCCCTCGCTGCGGTGCGGCTGGAGGCTGAACTTGCGCCACACCCGGGTGATCGAGTCGTGGCTGACCTGCAGTCCCTTCGACCGGCGCAGCCAGTCCGCCAGCCGCCGCGACGACCAGTGCGTCACCCCCTGCGCAGCCAGCGCCTCCGGCGGCGGCGTCACCGTCGCCGAGAGGATCTCCGCGATCGCCTCGTCGGTCAGCACCCGCCGCGGGCCGCCCGGCCGCGGCGCGTCCTCCAGCCCGGCCAGCCCGTCCTCGGCGTACTGCCGCCGCCACTTGATCACCGTCGGCTCGGTGCACCCCACCCGCTCCGCGATCTGCGGCCCGGTCAGCCCGTCCGCGGCCAGCAGCACGATCCGCGCCCGCTCCGCCACCCGCGCCGGAGCACCCCGGTCCCGCGCCAGCCGCTCCAGCCTCGCCCGGTCAGCACCGGCGACCGTCAGAATCCGCACGCGATTCGGCATAAGCCATTGTCCCGCACCCTTAATGCAGACTCAAGGGAAACACGCGTCAGACCACTACGTGCAACAGCGCCCGGTGATTGGCGGCCATTGGCGGTGGACCATGGCCAACTGTCGGTAGCAGCCGCGCTAGATGCGTAGGACAGTTCGGCCTGGTCAGAGCACTCGCAGGCCGGGAAGAAGAAGGTGGTCAGGGGCGGGGTCGAACCGCCGACCTTCCGCTTTTCAGGCTGGCGTGTGATGACCGGCGAGGACGTGGTGGGGGTCGGTGCCGTCATGGGGCTCGGGGTCGGCGTGGACGAGCGCGGCGGCCAGGCGCGGGATGGCGTGCAGGAGATCGTGCTCGGCGGTGACTGTGACCTGGTGGGCTTGCCCGGCGGTGATGTCCGGGTTGACGACCACTTCGCATTCGGCGCGGATCTGGTGGCCGATCCAGCGCAGGCGTACCTGCCCGATATCCAGCACCCCGGCAGTGCCGCGCAGGGTGTCCTCGGCCTGGTCGACGAGCGCGGGGTCCACGGCGTCCATCAGCCGCCGGTAGATCTCGCGGGCGGCCTGCCGCAGCACAGCCAGGATCGCCACGGTGATGACCAGCCCGACGACCGGGTCGGCCCAGTCCCAACCCAGCGCGACCCCGCCCGCTCCCAGCAGCACGGCCAGCGAAGTCAGGCCGTCAGTGCGGGCGTGCAGCCCGTCGGCGACCAGCGCCGCTGAGCCGATCTTCCGTCCGGCGCGGATCCGGTACACAGCCGCCAGCTCGTTCCCGGCAAACCCGGCCAGCGCAGCTGCGGCCACCGCGATCAGGTCCGACACGTGGCGCGGGTGCAGCAGCCGGGTGATCGCCTCGTAGGCCGCCAGTACCGAGGACGCGGCGATAGTCACCACGATCACGATCCCGGCCAGGTCCTCCGCCCGCCCGTACCCGTAGGTGTAACGGCGAGTCGGCGGACGACGGCCCACAATGAACGCGACTCCCAGCGGCACGGCGGTCAGTGCGTCAGCGGCGTTATGCAGCGTGTCCCCCAGCAGCGCCACCGACCCGGACAGCACGGTGACAGCCGCCTGAAGGAGCGCGGTCACGCCCAGCACGGCCAGGGAGATCCACAGCACCCGCATGCCCTCCGCGCTGGCCTCCATCGCCGCGTCCACCTGGTCGGCCGCCCCTGCGAATGCGGGCGCAGAACATGCCGCAGCCGGGCCATCAGCCCCGACTCAGAATGCCCGTGCTCGTGCCCGGCGTCATGACTGCCAGCGCGCGGGTGGCTCATAGACCCCACCATGCCGGGAGAATCCTGTTGCAGCATCTCCACCACAACACCCCGGACGCAACTGCAACCAGGTCGCGCCCATTCCGCAAACATGAGAACGCGGCCTGTACTACGCGAGCCACCTACCCCAGACGCCAAGTACTCCCGCGGTCACGGGGTCTAGCGGTCGCCGTCTACCATCAGCTTGTGGCCATGACTCATGAGCCAGCACGCAGATCCGATCCGGGGTCGGCGGTCGCGGACTCCGGAACCTGCTGCGAAGACTGCACTGCCACGACGGCAGCCAGCCATGATGAGCGATGGCTGCGAGCTGCCCGCTATGCGCGCTGGCTGGCCTGGGC
>JBKQMG010000273.1:0-12663 GCA_052146815.1 Streptosporangiaceae bacterium
CAAGGCGCGGATTCCGAGTTCAGCTACGAGACTCGCGGTTGGGTCTACCTTGTCCGGGCAACACGACTTAGTTGTCGCCGTATGAGGAGGTTGCTATCTGTCGCTACTTGCCGATCGCCTGATGGACATTGAAGCCGAGCGAAACGACGCCGCGCCAACGGCCCGCACAAGTCCTGTGCTGAGTGCTGTCCTTGCAGTCGGCGGTGTGGTCAAAGTAGATGCCGTCTTCGCCGTAGCCGCGGCGCCTAGCCTCCGCCATGACTCAGAAGCGTACTACCTGGCTCCCAGGATGGCTCCCATAATGATCAAGCGAAGAGCTAGCAAGGCCGCTGACCTGCTGGTTCTTGGTGGAGCTGAGGGGATTCGAACCCCTGACCCCCTCGATGCGAACGAGGTGCGCTACCGGACTGCGCTACAGCCCCTGGAACCGGCTGCCAGCGTAGCAAACTCCGGGCACTCTCCGCTCCGCCGCGTCGGCCAGCCTCGTGCAGAACCGGCGGCGGGTCAGTCGCCGATCGCGCGCGCGTCGGCGTACTGGTCGTAGAGCTGATCGCCGACCCGGCCGGAGATGTCGATGATCTCGGCGGTGGGCTCGGGAGCCTGTGCTTCCCATTCCTCCGGGGCGAGCTGGCGGGCGGCGCGGATCCGTAGAGCCGCGTCCTCCGCCCGCCAGCGCGCTTGCTCGGCGTCAGCGAGGGCAGCCTCGCGGAGGAGGAGGAGATACATGCCGAGCATCCCAGCTGGCGGGACGCACGCCCACCAGGGTATGAGCTTGCCCACCGTGCAGACGGCCGCCACGGCGAGCAGCGTGACCAGCATTGTGAGCATCCGGCGGCGTGCCTGCAGGATGTGCGCCCGGCTGATCGGCGGGCGTCCGGGGGAAGCCTCTGTGAGCTCGCCACGCGGCGGCTGCGCGAACTCGCCGGAGGACGGCGCGAAATCGCGGGAGGGCGGTGCGAAATCGCCGGGCGGTGGCGGCACCTCGCCGACGGCGGACGGAAATTCGCCGGCCGACGACGCGATCTCTTCGCTCTCCTGACCGTGGCGGCGCCTGGGCCGCCACGCGGCCAGGCGGCCGAGGCTGAGCCGCGGGGGAGGTGCGGTGGGCGCGGCGTAGCTGTCCGCCATGTCCTCGCCGGTTTCCGTTTCGGCGTCAGCATTCTCGCCGGGGATCTCAGCGGGGGCGTGTGTCGCGGAGTGCGGCCGGTGTATCCACCGCGGGACCAGGAAGACCGCCCAGATGGCCACGATCGCCACATAGAGGATTGCGCTGCTCACAGTCGCACCTCATCATCACGCCGACGCGGCCGGCACGGAGAATCCCGTCCCTGGCCGAACGCGAATATGAGCGTGGTCACGTCACGCACGGTAAAGGTCAGCGCCGGTGATGACGAGCATTAAGCCCGGTGTGTCGCGAGATCGCGCTGTCCGTCGCCCGCTTCGGGTGCAAATGCGGCGCAACGGAGCACGACAAGGCTGCGAAAAGGGGCGCCCGTCCTCAGCCGGCCCGCGACCGGGATGCGGTCACGGCGCTGCGCCACCGGGCCATCAGTCCCGACTGGACATCCTCGATCGTGAGCGCGTAGCAGAGGTGGTCGCGCCACGCCCCGTCGATGTGCAGGCTACGGCGGCGGGTGCCTTCCTCACGGAAGCCGAGCTTCTCCGCCACTCGCCTGCTGGCCTGATTCTCCGGCCGGATGGTGGCCTCGATCCGGTGCAGCCCGACGACGAAGAAGCAGTGGTCGATCGCCATCGCCAGCGCGGTCGGGATGACCCCCCGGCCGGCGTGGGCCTCGTCGATCCAGTAGCCCACCTGCGCCGACCTCGCCGACCCCCAGACGATGGTGCCGACCGTGAGCTGACCGGCGAACCGGCCGTCGTAGGTCACCACCCAGGGCAGGGTCAGGCCCTGCCGCGCCTCCCGCCGCATGGTGCGCGCCATCGCGACGTAAGGCCCGAGGCTCGACCGGTACAGCGGGGTCTCGGGATTCGTCGGCTCCCACTGGCGCAGCCACGTTGAGTTGCGCACCCGGGTCTCCCGCCACGTCGCGGCGTCCTTGGTCTTGACCGGGCGCAGGCTGACGGGCGCATTCAGGAGGGTGGGCTCAGTCAGTGTCACAGGCCACCCGTGCATGCGTGCCACCCGACCATCATTCCCCGGCAATGGACCGGAGCGCTATCCGGTCACGCGATGAATACGTAGGGATATCTGCTGCCGCCATAGCGCCAAGCGCGTCGGCAGGCCGGCTCGTCACCCCTGCGGGCGGGGATGATCTCCGCCTCGCACCTGGTCAACGGCGTGCGCCAGCAACCCGGCGAGGACGGCCATGCCGTCCCGGACGCCGCCGGCTGAGCCTGGCAGATTGACGATGAGCGTGGTCCCGGCCACACCCGCCAGCCCGCGGGAGAGCAGTGCGGCGGGCACCCCGGCCGCCGCCCCGGCGGCCCGGATGGCGTCCGCGATGCCGGGGATCTCCCGGTCGATGACCATGCTGGTCATCTCCGGCGTGACGTCGTTGGGCGTCAAGCCGGTCCCCCCGGTCGTCACCACCACGTCGTATCCTGCGGCGACCCCGTCTTGCAGAGCCTGCTCGACCACGCTCCCGTCCGGGATCACCACCGGCCCGTCGACCTCGCATCCCGCCTGCCGCAGCAGGTCGGCCAGCACCGGGCCGGACTTGTCGGCGTACACGCCGCCCGCCGCCCGGCTCGAGATCGTGACAGCCAGCGCCCGGATCATGCCCTTCTCCTCACGTTCGCCGCCAGAGGCCGGTCTTGCCGCCGGTCTTCTCCTCGACCCGTACGTCGGTGATCACCGCCGCCGGGTCGACGGACTTGATCATGTCGATCATGGCCAGGGCCCCGACGGTTACCGCCGTCAGCGCTTCCATCTCGACGCCGGTCCGGTCCGCGGTCCGCACCGTCGACGTGATCAGCACCCCGTCGTCGGCCACCTCGACGTCGACGGTCACCGCGTGCAGCCCGATCGGGTGGCAGAGCGGGATCAGGTCGGGTGTCCGTTTGGCGCCCTGGATGCCGGCGATCCTGGCCACCGCGATCGCGTCGCCTTTCGGAACGGTCCCGGCCCGCAGCGCCGCCACGGCGGCAGCGGACAGCAGCACCTTTCCCGACGCGGTTGCGATGCGCGCCGTGACGTCCTTGGCCGACACGTCGACCATCCGGGCCTGTCCCGCCGCGTCCAGGTGGGTCAGCTGGCCGCCTGCGCTCCCGGCGCTCTGCGGGCTCGTCACTGGGACAGCTCCAGCACGTCCACGGCAGCGCCCGTTTCCAGGGCGGTGACCTGCTCGGGCACGACGATCAGCGCGTTGGCCCTGGCGAGGGCGGCCAGCTGGTGGGAGGACTGGCCGGAGACCGGGGCGACCGCGCCGGCATCGCGGTCGAGGACCCCGCGCAGGAAGGATCTCTTGCCCGGCGGGGACCGCAGAGGCGCGGTAAGGACGGCATGCAGCGGGGTGCCCCGTTTCGGCGAAAGGTCTTGCAGAACACGCAGGGCGGGCGCCACGAAAATCCAGAACGAGACGAACGCGCTCACCGGATTGCCCGGCAGGGTGAAGATCGGCGTTCCGGCCGGTCCGACCAGGCCGAAGCCCTGCGGCATGCCCGGCTGCATGGCCACCTTGCGGAAGCTGACCGTGCCGAGCTTGGTCAGGGCCGCCTTGACGACGTCGTGCTCGCCGCCCATGCTGACCCCGCCGCTGGTGATCAGCAGATCAGCCCCGCCGATCGCGTCCTCGATTGCGGTCAGTACCCCGCCGGTATCGTCGCGCACCACCGGGTGCCGGCGGGCGTCACAGCCGGCCTGCCGGGCCGCCGCGGCGAGCATCCAGCTGTTGGACTCCCAGATCTGGCCCGGAATCAGGGGCTGGCCCGGCTCGGCGAGCTCGTTGCCGGCGGAGATGACGGTTACCCGCGGCCGCGGCCGGGCGGTGATGCTGGCGTGCCCGGAGGCGGCGAGCAGTCCCAGCTGCACCGCGCCCAGCCGGCTCCCGGCGGGCAGCAGCAGGTCGCCGGGGTACGCGTCGCTGCCGGCCCGGCGGATCGAGTCGCCCGGCGCCACCGCGCGGCTGATCGACACTTGCCGCGCGCCGCCGTCGGTCAGCTCGACAGGCACGACCGCGTCCGCGCCCGACGGCAGCAGCGCGCCGGTCATGATCCTTATGCAGTGGCCTGGCGCGAGCTCCCGGCGGCCGGTGTCCCCGGCCGCGACCTCACCGTCGACCGGCAGGACCACCGGGGCGCCATCAGCGGCGGCCGCGACGCCGGCGGCCCGGACCGCATAGCCGTCCATGGCGGAGTTGTCGAAGGACGGCAGCGGCCACTGCGCGGTCACCGCGCCGGCCAGCGCGCCGCCTTCGGCCTCGGCCAGGCTGAGCTCACGCGGTGGCAGCGGCCGGATGGCCGCCAGAGCCTCGGCGAGATAGGTGTCCACAGAGTCCATGCGGCCTGTCCAGTGCGCTCGCGATTTGTCCTCGCAGGGTACTTCCTGCCCGGCGCGGGTCAGCCGGGCCGGGCGTCAGCCCCGCGAGTGGTCACCCTGCGGTGCCCTCCTGCGCGGCCGTCCCCGGCAGCGTGTCGAGGAAGTCGCGCAGCCACGGCACGAACTCCGGCGCGATGTCCGGCCGCTCGCAGGCGAAGTGAATCAGCGTGCGCAGGTACTCCAGCTTGTTGCCGGTGTCGTAACGGCGGCCGCGGAACAGCACGCCGTGCACCCCGCCGCCGTCCGCGCCGGTGCCCCGGTCGGTCCGGGCCAGGGTCTTCAGCGCGTCGGTGAGCTGGATTTCGCCGCCGCGGCCGGGCGGGGTCTTCCGCAGCACGTCGAAAACGGCCGGGTCGCAGACATACCGCCCGATGATGATCCAGTTGGACGGCGCCTCGCCCGGGTCCGGCTTCTCCACCAGGTCCGTCACGGCTACGACGTCCTCGGTGTCGGTCGGCTTCATCGCCACGCAGCCGTACGACGACACCTGATCCGGCGGAACTTCCATGAGCCCGACGATGCTCCCGCCGTAACGCTGCCTGGCCTCGATCATGGCGGGCAGCAGCGGGTCGCGCCGGTCGATGAAGTCGTCGCCGAGCAGCACAGCGAAGGGCTCGTTGCCGACGTGCTCAGCCGCGCACAGCACCGCGTGCCCCAGCCCGAGCGGCTCGCCCTGGCGGACGTAATGAATGGCGCCCAGGTCGCTGGGCGCCTGCACGGCGGCGAGGCCGGCCTCGTCGCCCTTGGCGGTGAGCACCGCCTCGAGCTCGTAGTTGCGGTCGAAGTAATCCTCGACGGAGCGCTTGCCCCGCCCGGTGATGAGCAGGAGATCGTCCAGCCCGGCCGCGACCGCTTCCTCGACGACATACTGAATCGCCGGCTTGTCGATGATGGGCAGCATTTCCTTGGGAGTCGTCTTAGTCGCAGGCAGGAACCGGGTTCCGAGCCCCGCGACGGGGACGACTGCCTTGGTAACAGCAAGTGAATCCGCCATGCTAAACAACCTTAGCTACCGCCCTGGAGGACAGTTGCAGCGCACCGGCCCCGAAAGCTCGTCCGCCGCTGTCGCCGCGGAAAAATCGGCCCTCCGCCGGCGTGTCGCCGCGGCCCGCGCGCAGCTGCCCGAGACCGCCCGGACCGCAGCGGGCCGAGCGCTCGCCGACCACATCCTCGGCCTGCCGGAGGCGCAGATGGCCGGGACGGTAGCGGCCTACGTCTCGCTGGGTACGGAGCCGGGCTCCCGCGGGCTGATCTTCGCGTTCTGGAAGCGCGGCAGCTACGTGCTGCTGCCGCTGCTGCGCCCCGACGGCGACCTGGACTGGGCCTCCTACGAGGGGCCGGACTCGCTCGCGCCCGGACCGCGCGGGCTGCTCGAGCCGACGGAGCCGCCGCGGGGCGTGACCGGCATCAGCAGCGCTGACTTGGTGATCGTGCCCGCTCTTGCGGCTGACCGCCGGGGCCACCGGCTCGGCCGGGGCGGCGGGTCCTACGATCGGGCCCTGGCCAGGGTCGGCCCGGCCGTCCCCACCGTCGGCCTGCTGTACGACGGCGAGCTGGTGGACTCGGTGCCGGTAGCCCCGCATGACCAGCGGATCCGGGCGGTGGCGCAGCCGGGCGAAGGAATCACCAGGCTGCCGTAGCGGTTGCTACCATTTAGCAGTTGAACGCGGCGAGTGCTAACGCCGCAGAGGGAGGAACCAGTGCCGACGTACCAGTACGCGTGCACCGAGTGCGGCGAGCGTTCCGAGGTCGTGCAGAAGTTCAGCGACGACCCGCTGACGGTGTGCACGGTCTGCGGGGGCAGGCTTCGCAAGGTTTTCTCGCCCGTCGGCATCGTCTTCAAGGGCTCGGGGTTCTACCGCACCGACAGCCGCGCTGCCGCAGGCGCTAACGGCAAGGCCGCCGTCAACGGCTCCGCGCCGGAGAAGGCCGAGAAGCCGGAGAAGTCAGGGAGCGCAGCGTCGGGCGAATCCAGTTCGGCGAACGGCGACAAGAAGGCAGCCGGCGGCGACAAGAAGACCGGCGAGTCTTCTGGAGCTGGCAAGGCGGCCTCATCCGCGCCGGCTTCCTCAGGGTCGGGCTCCTCGGCCGGCTCTGGCTCTTCCTCGGGCTCGAAGGTCGCCTGACCCGTCGTGCCCGAGCTGGCCAGCATCGGGATTATCGGCGGCTCCGGCTTCTATGAGTTCCTGGACGAAGCCGACCAGATCACCATAGACACGCCCTTCGGCATGCCCAGCGACCCGCTGACGATCGGCGAGGTCGCTGGCCGCCGGGTGGCATTCGTGCCCCGGCACGGACGCGACCACCGCTTTCCGCCGCACCGGATTCCCTACCGGGCCAACCTGTGGGCGCTGCGGTCCGTCGGCGTGCGGCAGGTGCTCGCGCCAAGCGCGGTGGGCTCGCTGACGACGTCCTACGGTCCGGGCACCCTGGTGGTGCCCGACCAGCTGGTGGACCGGACCCGCGGCCGGGCGCACACGTTCTACGACGAGGGCGGCGCGGTGCACGTCCAGTTCGCCGACCCCTACTGTCCGGTGGGCCGTGACTTCGCGGTGCGGGCCGCGCGGGAGACCGGCTGGGTGCCCGCCGCCTCCGGCACCCTGGTGGTCATCGACGGACCGCGCTTCTCGACCCGGGCAGAGTCCCGCTGGTACGCCGCCCAGGGCTGGACCCTGATCGGCATGACCGGCTACCCGGAAGCCTCGCTGGCGCGCGAGCTTGCGCTTTGCTACACGACGATCGCCCTGGTCACTGACACCGATGCCGGCGTCAGCGAAGGCGAGGGAGTCACCCACGAGGAAGTGTTCCGCGTGTTCTCAGCGAACGTGGAGCGGCTGCGGGAAATGCTCGTGGCCCTCATCGGGAGTCTCCCCGAGGACCGTGACTGCCCGTGCTCGGCCGCGCTCGACGGGCTTGACCTGCCGATCGAGCTGCCCTGAGCCGGCTGCGGCCTGAGCGCGGCACGGCGGGGCCCTGGCGGGACTAACGGGCGATCAGTCGAGGTCGCCCTGCTCGATCCGGGCCAGCCGCCGTCTCCGTACCAGCAGGTCGAATTCGTGCTCCACGCTGACCTTCCCGCCGCCGAGCGCGGCGAAGACGCCGGTGATGTCGCGCATGCTGACCACGCCCAGCAGGCGGCCGTCCTGCTCCACCGGCAGATGCCGGATCCACCGGCTGGCCATCTCCCGTGCCGCGTCCTGGAGCTGCATGTCCGGCGGGACGGTGAACACCTGGGCCGTCATCACCTCATCGGCCGAGCTGCGGTCAGGATCGGCGCCGCGCGCCACCGCGCGCAGGACATCCCGCTCGGTGATGATCCCGGCGAGCTGACCGTGGTCAGTGACCAGCTGCGAGCCCGTCTGGTTGCGCCACATGCTCTCGGCCGCAGAGCGCAGGCTGTCGTTACTGGCCTCGGTAACGGTGGCCTGGGTCATGACATCCTTAACCTGCACGGTGACGCTCCTGGTCGCGCTGGGCCGGCTGCCGTTGGGTATCCAGCCTACGGGCTGGGCTGATGGCGGCCTGGCCGGGCTCGGCACGGGTCGGAGCCCCAGGACGACGGCGTCAGCGCCCGCCACCGGTTAGGCTTGAGCCGGTGTAGCTCGCCAGACAGGCCAGCCCCGATAGCTCAGCGGATAGAGCAACTGCCTCCTAAGCAGTAGGTCGCGCGTTCGAGTCGCGCTCGGGGCGCAGCTCAAATACACGTGAATCGCAGGTCAGCGACTGCACCGCCATCCTCGGTCAGTGATCTTCATGAGGCGGTCGGCCGGTTCCGTGCCCGTTGCGTGCCCGATCGGCCAGAGCGTGTCCTGCCAGTTTCGGCGCTGCGGGGTCGCTTTAGCTCCTCCGTGGCGAGCTTGCTCCGCGCATCAGGAAGCAGACCGGACGTTCGTCCAGGCGCTCCAGGCGGCCGGGGAAGCCGATGACCCACTGCTCGGCTCGGCGATCCGGGCGCACGCCGCGTTCATTCCCGCCTGGATCCGGCAAAGGGAGCAGGCAGCAGACCGGATTCGCGCGGCGCGGGTCTACGCCTGGCGCGGCCCGGCCTCAGTGGGCGACCTGGAGCGTCAGGCGCCATGCGTTGAATTTCTGCGGCGCTGATGGAGGGGCCAGATCAGCGAATACACGCACTCCGCCTGACGCCCCGGCGGCCAGCAGGTCACCAGCCAGATCCTGTTTTCGAGCGGGACCCGCCAGGCGATACGCCGCGTGTTCGCCGATCGTGTGATCTTCACCCTCGAGCACGGCGCTGGCTCGCCGGTCACCACGGACTGCGGGCGCTGTTGGCGGCTTGCATCGCGCGGACATAGCCCGCGCGCTCATAGGCAGCCTGGTCGGTGTCGGGGGGCAGGGCTAGTTTCCCGCGCAGCTCATCGACCGATGCGTACCCTTTGCGCGCCATCCAGTCAAGCAGGCCGGCCAGCAGTACGGCAGCATGCTCGGGGCCGTGCCGGATCAGCGCGGAGGCGGTCATCACGACATCGGCACCGGCGAGGAGGTACTTGACCACGTCGGAAGCGTCCTCGACGCCGGTGGTCGCCGCGAGGGAGGCGTGGACCCCCTGGCGCAGGATGGAGATCCAGGTACGCGGCAGCCGGGCCTCGACGGGGCTGGACAGATTCACGGCGGGTACCACCGCGAGGGTCTCGGGGTCGATGTCGGGCTGCAGGAACCGGTTGAACAGCACGAGACCGTCGGCGCCGGCCTGGTCCAGCCGCATCACCATCTCGCCGGTCGAGCTGAAGTGCGGGCTCAGCTTGACCGCCACCGGCACGGTCACCACGTCCTTGACCCGGCCCAGGATATCGAGGTGCCGCTGCTCGACGTCCCGGCCGGAAATGCGCGGGTCGCCGGGTATGTAGTAGATGTTCAGCTCGATCGCCGCGGCGCCCGCGTCCTGCATCGCGCGGGCGTAGCTGGTCCAGCCGCCGGTCGTGACACCGTTCAGACTGGCGATCACCGGGACGTCCACGGCGGCTGCGGCGCGCTCCAGCAGGCTCAGGTAGCGCCGCGGGGCCGCGTCCAGTGCCGCGCCGTCCTCAGTCACCTCGGCCGGGAAGTAAGACAGCGACTCGGCGAAGCGCTCGGTGCCGGCTTCGGCCAGCCGCGCGTCCTCCGCCATCTCCTCGCGCACCTGTTCCTCGAACAGCGAGTAGAGCACGACAGCGCCGACGCCGGCATCGGCCAGCCGCCGGACGCCGTCGACGGTATTCGACAGCGGGGACGCCGAGGCGACGAGCGGGTTGCGCAGCGCCAGGCCCAGGTAGCTGGTCGCGAGGTCCATCAGTCGTCCTTCCGCGCGTCGGCCGGGAAGCGCTGCGCGCCGCGGGTAGCCATCTCCTCGTACGTGCTCCAGCGCTGGTCAACCGCCTCCTGGGCCAGTGCCCCCAGGCGCTCGGCTTCGGCGGGGTCGGTACGGCTGAGCGAGCGGTACCGCAGCTCGCGCTGGGTGTAGCTGGCGAGGCTGATCCGCGGCCTCGGGGAGTCGAGCAGGAACGGGTTGCCGCCGGCGCTCCGCACCAGCGGGTCGTACCGGATCAGCGGCCAGTGCCCGCTGGCCACCGCGCGGTACTGCTGGTCAAGCCCGTCCCGCATCTCGATGCCGTGCGCGATGCAGTGGCTGTAGGCGATGACCAGCGACGGCCCGTCGTAAGCCTCCGCCTCGCGGAAGGCACGCAGCGTCTGCTGCGGGTCAGAGCCCATGGCAACCCGGGCGACGTAGACGTTGCCGTAGGCGATGGCCTGCAGCGCGATGTCTTTCTTGGGCACGGTCTTGCCGGCGGCGGCGAACTTGGCGACGGCGCCGAGCGGCGTCGACTTGGACGACTGGCCGCCGGTGTTGGAGTAGACCTCGGTGTCGAGCACCAGCACGTTCACGTTGCGCCCGCTGCCCAGCACGTGATCGAGGCCGCCGGAGCCGATGTCGTAGGCCCAGCCGTCCCCGCCGACGATCCACACGCTGCGCCGGATCAGGTGATCTGCGACGCTGCGCAGATCGGCTGCGTGCCCGTCAGCATGGTTCAGCGCATCGAGCCGCCGCTTCAGCTCGGCGACCCGGTCCTGCTGGGCAATCAGTTCCGACTCGCGCAGCTGCGGCGCGGCCAGGATGTCGGCCGCGAGGTCGGCGCCGATCGCATCGCCCAGCTCGGCCAGCCGGGCGCGGGCAAGCTGGGTGTGCGCGTCGGCGGCCAGCCGGAAGCCGAGGCCGAACTCGGCGTTGTCTTCGAACAGGGAGTTTGACCAGGCCGGCCCGCGCCCGTCGGCGCGGGCGGTCCACGGCGTGGTGGGCAGGTTCCCGCCGTAGATCGAGGAGCAGCCGGTTGCGTTGGCGACCATCAGGCGGTCGCCGAACAGCTGCGACAGGAGCTTGACGTACGGCGTCTCGCCGCAGCCCGCGCAGGCGCCGGAGAACTCGAACAGCGGCTGCAGGAACTGCGTGCCGCGCACCGTGCCGAAGTCCACCCGGGACCGGTCGGCCACTGGCAGCGTCTCGAAGAACGCGATGTTGTCCCGTTCGGCGGCTACCAGCGGCTCGCGGGCCGCGAGGTTGATCGCCTTGCGTTCGGGGTTGTCAGGCGCCCCGACCGGGCAGGCCTGGACACACAGCTCGCACCCGGTGCAGTCCTCCACGTAGACCTGCAGCGTGAAGCGGGTGTCCGGCAGCCCGCGGGCGTCCAGCGGCGCCGACCGGAAATCCGGTGGTGCCCCCTTCAGCAGGGACTCGTCGTAGTAGGTGGACCTGATCACGCTGTGCGGGCAGACGAAGCTGCAGTTGCCGCACTGGATGCACAGGTCCGGATCCCATTCCGCGACCAGTTCGGAGATGTTGCGCTTCTCATACGCCGTGGTGCCGCTCGGGTAGGTGCCGTCCACCGGCAGCATGCTGACCGGCAGTTCGTCGCCGCGGCCAGCCATCATCATCGCGGTGACGGTGCGGACGAATTCCGGCGCGCTGGCCGGCACCATCGCGGGCAGTTCCCGGTCGGACGTCACCCGCCCGGGCACCTCGATCTGGTGCAGTCCTTCGAGCGTGGCGTCGACGGCGGCGTGGTTCTTCGCGACCACCTCGGCGCCGCGCCGGCCGTAGGTCTTGGCGATCGCCGCCTTGATCTTGGTGATCGCCTCATCCCGGGGCAGCACGCCCGAGATCGCGAAGAAGCAGGTCTGCAGCACCGTGTTGGTCCGGCCGGCCAGGCCCGCCTCGCGAGCGATGTGGCCGGCATCGATCGCGTAAACCTCGACCCGTTTGGCGAGAATCTTCTCCTGGACCGGGCGGGGCATCGCATCCCAGACCTCATCCGCGGGCAGCTTGCAGTCAAGCAGCAACGTCGCACCGGGCGCCGCCAGGCCGAGCACGTCGAGCCGGTCCAGCAGGCCGAAGTGGTGGCATCCGACGAAGCTGGCCTGCTGCACCAGGTAGGGCGCGCGGATCGGCTGCGGCCCGAAGCGCAGGTGCGACACGGTCTGCGAGCCTGACTTCTTCGAGTCATAGACGAAGTAGCCCTGTGCGTTCAGGTTCTCCTCGGCGCCGAGGATCTTGATCGTGTTCTTGTTCGCGCCGACCGTGCCGTCGGAGCCGAGGCCGAAGAAGACCGCGCGGATCGTGTCCGGCGGCTCGATGTCCAGCGACCGGTCATAAGGCAGGCTCAGGCCGGACACGTCGTCGTGGATGCCGATCGTGAACCGGGGCCGGGGCCGCTCGCGGGCCAGTTCCGCGAACACGCCGGCCACCATGCCCGGGGTGAGCTCCTTGGACGACAGGCCGTAGCGCCCGCCGGTCACCAGCGGCAGCACCGCGCGCTCACCGCCGGTGTGCGCCTCGGCCAGCGCGGCGACCACGTCGAGGAACAGCGGCTCGCCGTTCGAACCTGGCTCCTTGGTCCGGTCGAGCACGGCGATCTTTCTGACGCTCGCAGGCAGTGCATCGAGCAAAGCCTGCGTCGGGAACGGCCGGTACAGCCGGACCTGCAGCACGCCCACCCGCTCGCCCTGGCCGCGCAGGTAGGTCACGGTCTCGCCGATGGTCTCAGCCGCCGAGCCCATCACGACGATCACCCGGTCGGCTTCGGGGTGACCGGCGTAGTCCATGATGTGATACTGGCGGCCGGTACGAGCGGCGAGGCCGTCCATCGCTTCCTGTACCGCGCCCGGCACGGCGTCGTAGA
>JBKQMG010000274.1:0-11345 GCA_052146815.1 Streptosporangiaceae bacterium
GCCGGCCGGCCGCCGCGTGGCCCAGGACAAGTACCGGTGTCGTGACGCGGCGGTGGTCACGGTCGCTCTCTCGGGGTGCGCGCGGCAGTGCTGCACCAGGAAGCCGCCGGCTGGCGGACCGAGATGCTGTGCGCGGCGCGTTCTGTCGCGATGGTCATGTTCCTAGGACGCGGGCCGGCCGCCCATGCTGAGTCAGCCGGGGCGTTCATTACGCGGGCAGCTGGCAGTGCGGGCACCAGAAGGTGATGCGCTCCTCCGGGTCGCCGCTCTGGCCGCCCGGCCGGTGCACCCGGATCCTGGTTCCGCAGCGCCGGCACGGGCGGCCGGCGCGCCGGTAGACCCAGGTGTCCTCGCCGCGGCCGAGGTTCCCGGTGGTGGCCTGCTCCGAGCGCTCCTTGTTCGCGTTCAGCAGCCGCCGCGCCAGGTCGACCACCGACTCCAGGTCGTCCACGCTCCCCGCGGGCCGCCACGGATCGAGTCCGCGCAGGAAAAGCACCTCGGCCTTGTAGAGGTTGCCGATGCCGGCCAGGTTCCGCTGGTCGAGCAGTGCCTCGCCGACCGGGCGCTCCGGGGCGGCCCGCAGGCGGCGCACGGCCTCGGCGGTGTCCCAGTCCGGGCCGAGCAGGTCAGGTCCCAGGTGCCCGACGACCCGGTCGACTTGTTCGGTCGGCAGCACCTCCACGACGCCGAGCAGGCGCCCCACGGCCTGCCAGGCCTCGTTGGCGAGTACGAGGCGGATCCGGTAATCGCCCGGCAGCCTCTCCGCGGCCGGGCGGATCCGCCAGGTTCCGTCCATCCGCAGGTGGGTGTGGACGGTGATGCCTCCGTCGACCTCAGTCAGCAGGTGCTTGCCGCGCGGCCGTGTGCGCGTGACGGCGCGGCCGGTGAGGTCCGTGTTCGCATAACGGGGCACCCGGAAGTCGCTGCGCGTCAGGACGCGGCCGGTCAGCGCCTTGTCCAGGTGGCGCGCCGCGAGCCATACGGTGTCACCTTCGGGCATACGACCAGGATGGCACCACGCCGCTCATGCACTGGACCGCCGCCGCGAAGGAGCGTCAGATGATCGCGAATAGCCGCTCCGGCAGATCAGCGGCCCTGAGCCGGCGGCCTCTCGGGACCTCAGTCGGCGGCCTCTCAGGTGAGCCGCCTACAGCCGGTCGCCGCTCAGCCGGTCGCCCCCACCGGCTGCAGTCCCTCGACTGCCGGTCAGCTGAGGCCGGATTCGCGCAGCGTGATGTTAAGGCGGCCGCTGGCCAGCCCGATGTCAGGAGCACTGGTGCCCGGCATGGTTCGGGGCACCCCGTGGTAAGCCAGCCGGGACGGCCCGCCGAACACGAACAGGTCACCGGATTCCAGCTCGATGTCCTGCCAGGGCCTGCCCCGGCTCTGCGCGTTGCCGAAGCGGAAGACGCAGGAGGCGCCGAGGCTGAGCGACACGACCGGCGAGAGGCTGCGCTCGTCCTTGTCAGCGTGCTGGCCCATCCTGGCGTTCTCGTCGTAGAAGTTGATGAGCGCGACGTCGGGACGGTAGCTCGCCGCCGCGGCCGGATCGCCGTGGGCGTCGGCGACCGCCCGCCGGCCGAGGTCGGCCAGCCAGCCGGGAAACGGCTTGACGGGCGCCCCGTCAACATCCTCGGCGGTCCGCGAGTACCGGTACGGCAGCCAGTGCCAGCCGAGGCAGACGGTCTGCACGGACATCGTCCCGCCTGACGGCATCCTGGTGCTGCGCATCCCGGCGGGCGGCAGCGCCCAGTCCCGGCAGGCCGATACCAGCTCGCGCTGCTCGCCGGATGTCAGCCAGCCCGGCACATGCACGGCTCCCGGTGCCACCTCGGCCCGCGGCCTCCCGATCAGCGCAGTCATAGCCCCAAATTAGCCCGCCCGTGCCCTGACCGGCGGCCGCGTGGCCTCGTCTCGCCGTCGCCCCGTCGCGCGGCCGCCTCGTTGGGCGTCCGTGCCCGCAGGGCGTCACATCAGCTTGCGCAGGTGCAGCAGGTCGAAGAAGTTGCCTTCTACCTTCAGGCGGCCGCTCAGCCAGGCGCGCAGCAAGGTGCCGGGGTCAGCTGCGATGGCGACGACCACGTCGCTTTTGGCGGTGAAGCGCACTTGCGCGGGCGGGCTGTCATTGCGGGTCTCCTGAATCTCATCGGCGCCGTGCGACCCGAGCCGGGTAAGGAACGTCACGCCCAGATCGGTGATCCGGCAGCTCATGGTCCGGTCGAGCAGGTGCGCCTGCCGGTCTTTCGCATCCATCTCGGAAATGCGCGCCGTCAGGCCCTCTAGCGCGGCCCGGCATTCCTGGACTGTCGCCATCCGCTACCTCGCTTTCACCGTCATTGTCTGATGGGGCGTCCCGCTCATGATCTCCGGGTCCGGGCCGCAGCGACCGGATGCACCTGCATGACGGCGGCGGGCGGTAGCGTTCCTGACATGGACGGCATGGTTGAGGGCAGTGCCTGCCGCATGCATACAAGGAACAGGGACTGCTGATGGAGCATGACATGGGCTCGGACGCTACCGGCGCGCGTGCGCCCGACTTGTCAGATTCACCGGAGGCGGCCGGAGCCGATGAGCAGGATCGCAGTCGAGCTGTCACCGGGGAACCGAGAGTTGATGCGGCCCTTTCGGGGCTGGGTGAGCTTGCCGGCAGGCCCGTGGCCGAGCACCCGGCCCATTTCGAGCGGGTTCACCGGGAGCTCCGCGAGGTGCTGGGCGAACTGGATACCGGAATGCGTGCGGCCGCTCAGGGGCGCGGCGGCAGCTGAGCATGGCCGGGGAACGTCGGTGAGCAGAAGGATGCGCCTGGACGCCGAGCTCGTGCGCCGGGGACTGGCCCGGTCGCGCGAGCAGGCCGCCGAGCTGATCTCGGCGGGCCGGGTGGCCGTGGCCGGCCAGGTCGCGGGCAAGGCCGCGACGCAGGTGGCCAGCGAAGCCGCCATAACGGTGCAGGACAGCGAGACACAGCCGCAGTATGCCTCGCGGGGCGGCGGCAAGCTGGAGGGCGCGCTGACGGCCTTCGCCGGCGTGCAGGTCGCCGGGCGGCGCTGCCTGGATGCCGGGGCATCCACCGGCGGCTTCACCGACGTCTTGCTGCGGCGCGGAGCGGCGCACGTGATGGCGGTCGACGTCGGCTACGGCCAGCTCGCCTGGCCACTGCGCACCGATCCGCGGGTCACCGTCCTGGACCGGGTCAATGTCCGCGCGCTGCAGCCCGGCCAGGTGGCCCCGCCGCCCGGCCTGGTGACGGCGGACCTCTCGTTTATCTCCCTGAAACTGGTGCTCGCCGCCCTGGTGGCGTGCGCCGCGCCGGACGCCGATTTCGTGCTCATGGTCAAGCCGCAGTTCGAGGTGGGCAAGGGCAAGGTCGGCAGCGGCGGCGTGGTCCGCGACCCGCAGCAGCGGGAGGCGGCGATCAGCGGCGTGGCGCAGGCGGCGCTGGAACTCGGCCTCGGGGTGCTCGGCGTGGCCGCCAGCCCGCTGCCGGGCCCGTCGGGGAACGTGGAGTATTTCCTGTGGCTGCGCCGCGCCGCGCCGCCGCTCGACGGCGCGGCCGTCAGCCGCGCCATCCTGGAGGGACCTCAGTGAACGACAGGCGGACCGTGCTGCTCGTTGCGCACACTGGCCGGCCGGCGGCACTGAAGAGCGCACGCGAGGTGGTCGAGCGGCTGACAGCCGCCGGGATCGGCGTCCGCATTCTGGCCGCTGAGGCCGATGATCTCGCCTGCTCGCAGGCGAGCGCGGTCCCGCCGTCGGCCGGGGCAGCCGACGGCGCGGAAATGGTGCTGGTCATCGGCGGGGACGGCACCCTGCTGCGGGCGGCTGAGCTGGCCCGCCCGGCGGGCGTGCCGCTGCTCGGCGTCAACCTCGGTCACGTCGGCTTCCTGGCCGAGGCGGAGCCGGAGAACCTCTCGGACGCCGTCGACCGGGTGGTGGCCGGCAGCTACACGGTCGAGGAAAGGATGACCATCGACGTCACGGTGCGGGCCAACAGCCACGGTACCTCGACGACCTGGGCGCTGAACGAGGCGACCGTGGAGAAGGCGGCGCGCGAGCGGATGGTGGACGTCGTCACGGAGGTGGACGGCAGGCCGCTGTCGCGATGGGGCTGCGACGGCGTGGTATTCGCGACGCCGACCGGTTCCACCGCCTACGCCTTCTCGGCCGGCGGCCCGGTGGTCTGGCCTGAGGTCGAGGCCCTGCTGCTGGTGCCGATCTGCGCGCACGCGCTGTTCGCCGGGCCGATGGTCGTCTCGCCCCGTTCCGTGCTGGCGGCCGAGGTAATCGGCGGCGCGGCGGAGCAAAGGGAGACTTCCGGGGCGGTTCTGTGGTGCGATGGGCGTCGTAGGGTCGATCTGCCGCGCGGTGCGCGGGTCGAGGTCCGGCGCGGTGCCCAGCCCGTGCTCCTGGCCCGGCTGCGCGGGCGGGGCGCGGATGCGGATGGCGCCGAGAGCAGCGGCGCGTCCTTCACCGATCGGCTCGTGGAGAAGTTCGGCCTGCCGGTGGCGGGCTGGCGAGGTCTGGGCCCTGTTGCCCGGCGGGCGGCGGCCCGCTAGCGAGACGAGGAGCCAGGCGGCGATGCTTGAGGAAGTGCGGATCAGCGGCCTCGGCGTGATCGACGAGGCCGTGCTGCAGCTTTCGCCCGGCTTCACGGTGGTAACCGGCGAGACCGGAGCCGGGAAGACGATGGTGGTGACGGGTCTCGGGCTGCTGTTCGGCGGCCGGGGCGACCCGGCGCGGGTACGGCCCGGCGCCGACCGCGCCGCCGTGGAGGGACGGCTGCGCATTGACCCCGAGGGCAATGTCGCCCGCCAGGTGAACGAGGCGGGCGGCGACCTGGACGACGACGGCAGCACTCTGATCATCAGCCGGTCGGTGTCGGCCGAGGGCAGGTCGCGCGCGCACGCAGGCGGCCGGTCCGTCCCGGTCTCCCTGCTCACCTACCTCGCCGACGATCTCGTCGCGGTGCACGGGCAGGCCGATCAGCAGCAGCTGCTGCGGGCGGGCCGCCAGCGCGAGGCGCTGGACCGGTTCGGCGGCAGCGACCTGCGGGCTCTGCTGACCGACTACCAGCGGGCCTACCACCGTCATCAGGAAATCAGCAGCGAGCTGACGGAGATCACTGTCCGGGCGGCCGAGCGGGGGCGCGAAGCGGAGGAACTGCGCCGCGGGCTGACCGAGATCGAGCGCGTCGAGCCGGTCGAGGGCGAGGACATCGAGCTCGCCGAGGAAGACGAGCGGCTGGCGAATGCCGACGCGCTGCACTCGGCGGCGGCGGCTGCGCACGAGGCGCTGCTCGGTGACCCCTCCAGCGGCTCGCCCGAGGCAGCCGACGCCATGACGCTGCTGGGCGCCGCGCGCCAGTCCCTGGACTCGGCCGCGCAGCACGACCAGGCCCTGGCCGCGCTGACCGGGCGAGTGTCGGAGGCCCTGTATCTCGTCTCCGACGTCGCCGCCGACCTCGCCTCCTACGCCCAGTCGATCGAGGCGGACCCGGCCCGGCTGGCCGCGGTCCAGGAACGCCGGGCCGAGCTGAGCCGGCTGATCCGCACCTACGGGCCCGCCGGAGCTGAGGCGCTGGCCGCGCCCGGCGAGCTGCCCGTCCAGCCGGCCGGGGAGCTGTCGGCCGTCCTGGCCTGGGCCAAGCGAGCTCAGGCGCGGCTGGCTGAGCTAGAAGGCGATGACGACCGGATCACCGCGCTGGCGGCTGAGGAAGCCGCGATCGCCGCGGTAGTCGCGGACCTGGCGGCGAAGCTCACCGCGCTGCGCAAGCAGGTGGCCGGGCGCCTGGCCGCGGATGTCACCGCCGAGCTGGCCGTGCTCGCCATGCCGCACGCCCGGCTGACGGTGGCCGTCTCCCCGCTGCGCGAGACGGGGCCGCATGGCGCCGACGACGTGGAGATCCGGCTGGCTGCCCATCCGGGCGCGCCCGCGCTGCCCCTGAACAAGGGTGCCTCGGGCGGCGAGCTATCGCGGGTCATGCTGGCCATCGAGGTGGTATTCGCCGGCGCTGACCCGGTGCCCACGTTCGTGTTCGACGAGGTAGACGCAGGCGTGGGCGGCAAGGCCGCCGTGGAGATCGGCCGGCGCCTCGCCCGCCTCGCCCGCCGGGCGCAGGTGATCGTCGTGACGCATCTGCCTCAGGTTGCGGCGTTCGCCGATACCCACCTGGTGGTGGAGAAGGCCGACAACGGGACGGTGACCCGCAGCGGCGTGGCCCTCCTGGACGCAGGAGGGCGGGTCAGGGAACTGTCGAGGATGCTGGCCGGCCTGGAGGATTCCGAGCATGGCCGGGCGCATGCGCTTGAGCTGCTCGCAGCGGCGGAAACCGAGCGCGCCGACCCGGCGGAGTCCTAAGCACCTGCAGGCCCGCCAGCAGCCGGGCGGCGGGATCGCCGGAGCATGTGGGCGCTGACACTGCGCGCATCTGGCAAAATTGCTGTTCAATGAAGGTCCAGCTGCCGAAATTTCCCGGCGCCCGACGGAGCAGGTCAAGCGAGCTGCCCGGGACGCTGGCGGCCGCGCGGCTGGACCGCCGGACCAAGAATCTCGCCAAGCGGATCGCGCCGGGCGACATCGCGATCATCGACCACGCCGACCTGGACCGGGTCGGCGCGGAGTCGCTGATCAGCCGCCAGGTGGCGGCCGTGGTCAACGTGGCGCCCAGCATCACCGGCCGGTACCCGAACCTCGGCCCGCAGCTGCTGGTCGAGGCGGGCATCCCGCTGATCGACGACGTCGGCCCCGATGTCTTCGATCACGTCAAGGACGGGCAGACCGTCCGGCTGGACGGCGACACGCTGTATCTCGGCGAGACCATCGTGGCCAAGGGCACCGTGCAGACCGCCGAGTCGGTGGCCGGGGATATGGCCGCGGCCAGGGAGGGCATGGCCGACCAGCTCCGGGGCTTCATGGTCAACACCATGGATTACGTCAGCCGCGAGTCCGAGCTGCTGACCGAGGGACTGCGGCTGCCTGAGCTGCGGACCAAGCTGGAAGGCAGGCATGCCCTGATCGTGGCGCGCGGCTACCGGCACCGCGAGGACCTGCAGGCGCTGCGTTCGTATATCCGCGAGTTCAAGCCGGTGATCATCGCGGTCGACGGCGGGGCTAATGCCCTGCTGGAGGCCGGCTACCGGCCGGACATGATCGTCGGGGACATGGACTCGGTGTCGGACAAGGCACTGCACAGCGGCGCGGAGATCGTCGTGCACGCTTATCCCAACGGCTACGCGCCCGGCCTGGCCAGGGTCAACGACCTCGGCGTCGACTCGGTGCTCTGCCCGGCCGCGGGCACCAGCGAGGACGTCGCCGTGCTGCTCGCCGACGAGGCGGGCGCGAGCCTGATTGTCGCGGTGGGCATGCGGTTCTCGCTGGTAGAGTTCCTGGACAAGGGCCGGTCAGGGATGGCCAGCGCATTCCTCATCCGGGTCAGGGTCGGCGACAAGATCGTTGACGCCAAGGGGGTCAGCCGGCTGTACCAGAGCCGGATTTCCTCCTGGTCGCTGGTGCTGCTCGTGCTCGCGGCAGTAGTGACAGTCCTCGTCGCGATCACGGTCCTGCCCGTCGGCGGCATTTACCGCAATTACCTCAGCGTGGCGCTGGACCAGCTGCGGTACTGGCTAACTGGACTCTTCTAGTGATCGACTTCCGGTACCACCTGGTCTCCATCGTCGCGGTGTTCCTCGCCCTGGCCGTCGGCCTGCTGGTGGGATCGGCCGCGCTGCGGCCGATCCAGACCCAGGCCCTGCTTGATCAGTCCAGCCGCGAGAAGACCACCATCGAGTCCCTCGAGCAGCAGAAGAACCTGCTGACCAAGCAGGGCACCCTGGACGACACCTTCGGCCAGGCGGTGTCGGGCCGGCTGCTGTCCGGGCTGCTGAAAGGGCAGCAGGTGGTCCTGGTCGAAGCGCCCGGCGCGGACTCCTCGACCGTCAGCGGCATCGCCGCCGCCGTCCGGCAGGCCGGAGCCACGGTGACCGGCGAGGTCACGCTGGCGCAGCAGTTCTTCGACGCCAGCGGCAGCAACGAGAGCAACCTGGACACGCACGCTCAGGACCTGGCCCCTGCGGGGGCATCGGTCACCGGCGACAGCGCCAGCGCCGAGTACGGGCAGCAGGCGGCGGCGACCGTGATCGCGGCCGCGCTCGTGACCAAGGACGCCGCCCAGGCGGGCACGGCCGCTGCCGTGACCGCGACCGAGCGAAGTGCCATCCTGAACGGCTTTGCCCAGCAGGGGTACCTGCAGATCTCATCGGGAGCGAGCCCGCAGCCGGCTACCCTCGCGGTCGTGGTCACCCCCGGCACGCCGCCCGGCAACGAGGTCGGGCCGGTCAACGAGGGCATCGTCGACGTCGCTGACGCCCTGCGGACGGCCAGCAGCGGCACCGTGCTGGCCGGTTCGCTGGCCGGCTCCGGCGCCGGCAGTGCCATTGACGCGATCGCCTCCGGTAACATCAGCGCGTCGCTGACGACCGTGGACAACGCCGATAGCGAGATCGGCCAGATCATCGTGGCGCAGGCGCTCGCCGAGCTGCTGGCCGGGCACAAGCCCGTGCAGTACGGCGTGGCCTCCAACGCGGTGCCCAGCCCGCCGCCCAGTCCGTCGCCCACGGCCGCCACGCCAGCCCAGACGACGCCCGCCGGGAAGGCCAAGCCCAGGAAATGAACCGGGCTGCGATAGCCACCAGTGCCCTGGCCGCAGCGGGCGCCCGGCTGGCGTACGGCGCACTGCGCCGCCGGCCGCCGGGCGGATCCGGCCGGTGGACCCGCACCAACCACCGAGGCGAGACCGTGACGCTGGCCGAGGGCCCGGCGGCTGCCGCGGCAGCCGTCGGCGCAGTGCTGTGCTGCCCCGGATTGGGGGGCGGTCAGAAGGCCGCATTGGCGGTGGCCGGGGCGGGCGCGGCGGCGTTCGGCTGCTACGACGATCTGGCGGGCAGCGGTGACCGGCGCGGGTTCCGCGGTCACCTCGGAGCGCTGGCGTCCGGCGAACTGACCAGCGGTGCGGTGAAGGTCGGCGGCATCGGGGTGACCGGCGTCGCCGCGAGCGCGCTGCTCGCTGCGGCACCGGCCGCCGGCCTGCGATCCGCCGGGGCGCACGGCGGCGGGGCGCCCGGGGTGGCTGCGGCCGCGGATCTGCTCATCAACGCGGGCCTGATCGCCGGCGCCGCCAACCTGATTAACCTCTTCGACCTGCGGCCCGGCCGGGCCATCAAGGTTGTCCTCGCGACCGGGCTGCCGCTGGCGGCCGCGCCGGAGCCGGCCGGGCTGGCCGTCGCTGCGCCGCTCGGCGCCGCCGTCGCCATGCTGCCCGATGATCTCGGTGAGCGGGCGATGCTGGGCGACGCGGGCGCTAACGCGCTCGGCGCGATGCTCGGGGCAGCTGCCGCAGCCGCGCTGCCCCGCCCGGCTCGCCTGGCCGTTCTGGTCGCGGTCGCCGGACTGACCGCGGCCAGTGAGGTCGTCAGCTTCACCAAGGTCATCGAGCGCACCCCCG
Source organism: Streptosporangiaceae bacterium (assembly GCA_052146815.1). Lineage (GTDB taxonomy): Bacteria > Actinomycetota > Actinomycetes > Streptosporangiales > Streptosporangiaceae > DATJZH01. Next base: position 9,497 of record JBKQMG010000274.1, read on the forward strand.
CATTGCGCGCGCTCGACATGCTCGGCCGGCGCCCTGCGGCCGAGGCGGCGCCGTCCGCGGATCGGGCGGCGGCCGCTAGCGCGGGAGCCACTGCCGCGGCGGCCGGCGTCAGGCCGCCGCCGGCTGCCCCGGCCGCCGCAGCGCGGCGGTGACCGGCCTCGCTCCGGCGGCCGGCCAGGACCTGATGCTGGGCGCCAGCGCGCCGCTGGTCCCGGCCGCCGGCTGCGCGGCTGGCTCGGATGCGCCCCGCGTCCCGGTCTCCGGGCCGCCTGGCTGCCCGCCCGAGCGCGCTGACCTGAGCGCTCACCTCGCGCCCGGCACGCGCAGGGCCCCGTGATGAGGCCGCGCCGGGTCGCCTTCGTGCTCGGCACGGCGGCCGGCGGCACGGCCGTGCATGCGGCCATGCTGGTCCGCGGATGCGCCGATGCGGGCATTGAGGTGCACGTATTCGGCCCGCAGAGCGCCGGGCGGCTATTGGCGGGCGGCCAGCCGGCCGCCGCGGGCGTCAGCTTTCAGCCCGTCGTGATCGGCGACCGTCCCCGGCCGGCCCGTGATGCGGCGACGATCATCGGGCTGCGTGCCCTGCTGGCCCGCAGCAGGCCCGATGTGGTGCACGCGCACGGCCTGCGGGCGGGCGCGTTCGCCGCGCTGGCCCTCGCGGCACGCCGCCGCCGTGCGGCGCTGGTGATTACGGTGCATAACGCGCCTCCGGCGGCCGGCGGCAGCGCAGCGGCCTACCGCGTCCTGGAGCGCATCTGCGCCCGGCGCGCCGACGCGGTGCTCTGCGTGTCGGCGGACCTGACGGCCCGGATGCGGGCGCTGCGCGCCCGCCGGGTTGAGCGGGCGGTGGTGCCGGCCCCGCTCGCGCGGCCGCCCGCCGCCGCCGCCGTCGAGGCGGCCCGGTCCGATATCGGCGCGGCCGGACGGCCCGTGGTGCTGGCGGTTGGCAGGCTCGCCGCGCAGAAGGACTACGACGTGCTGCTGGCGGCGGCCGCGCACTGGCAGCATCGTGACCCGCGGCCGCTGCTGGCGATCGCCGGCGACGGGCCGCTGGCCGCGGACCTGGCCCGCAGCAGCCGCGAGCGCGGCGTCGACGTCCGCTTCCTCGGCCAGCGCGCCGACGTGCCCGCGCTGCTGGCGGCGGCCGACGTCTTCGTGCTGGCCAGCAGCTGGGAGGGCCAGCCGCTGGCGGTTCAGGAGGCCCTGCAGGCAGGCCGGCCGGTCGTCGCCTCGCGCGCCGGCGGGATTCCCGAGCTGACCGGCGAGGAGGCGGCCCTGCTCGTGCCGCCCGGTGATCCTGCGCTTCTCGCGGCGGCGGTGCTGTCGGTGCTCGACGACGAGGCCACCCGGACCAGGCTGGCTGCAGCCGCTCGCGGCCGGGCCGGGAACTTGCCCACCGAGGCCGATGCGCTCGCCGCGGTGCTCGCCCTGTACGCGAGTCTCGCCCCGATCTGGCAGCGCGAGCGCCGGGCGAGGGCCTAGCGTAAGTACGGAGGTCCTGGTCTGACGGTCCAGGGGCTGGCTGCGACGGTCGGCCAGGACCGTGAGCAAAGTGCAGGGCGTCATTTGCAAGCAGCATATTTCATCCCAGCATGCAAGTTTTTAGCAACAATCAGTCGTTTGTGCTGAACTTCGCCGTGTCATGTGCTGGGCTGTATCTTCTGGGGCCGCCTTCTCACCCTGCCGGTCGGCCCCGGGGGGAAACTGCTCATGACCAAGGACAGCCGGTTCGCCTTCTCCGCCAGGCCCCTTCCTGGCGGAGAAGGCGAACCGGGCGCAGAACTGGCGGCGCCCCCGCAGGCCGCCGCGCGGCGCGAGGCGTCGGCCGGCCGGCCGCCCGCGCGGAGAT
>JBKQMG010000275.1:0-90874 GCA_052146815.1 Streptosporangiaceae bacterium
GGACGTAAGCCTGATGGCCGGTGTCGAACAGGAGAATGTCCTCGGGCGACTTGAAGACCCGGTGCAGCGCAAGCGTCAGCTCTACAACACCGAGGTTCGAACCGAGGTGCCCACCGGTACGCGACACCGCCTCCACGATGAAGTCGCGGATCTCGGCCGCGAGTTGGTCGCACTCGACGAGCGAGAGGGCCTTGAGGTCGGAAGGTGAGTGGATGGAGTCGAGGATCATGACTGAGCGCCTAGCTTCAGGCTACCGGACCGGCGCACTGGTCAGTGCGCCGCCCCCGGCGTCTGCGCGCAGCGCCCCTCCGCCCCAGGGTGCGCTGACAGAGGCACTAGGTAAAGTGGGTATTACCGCTAGCGGAGAGCAGCGGTGAGTACCAAGGACGGCTGTTCCGGTCGCCCCGCACCGACCCGCGGCAGACATCATGGTCTGCCGGTCCGGACCTGGAGGGGTCTTCATGGCCGTACAGCACGCTGCAGATGAGGCCGATCTGGCCGAGCCGCTGACCGTCGACGCGGCCTACGCCCGGTCGCACCAGGCGGCACTTGCTGAGTCGACGATCGGCGCGGTAGGCCTGGAGATCGAGAGCCACGTCGTGGACCTCGACTCGCCGGTCGATCCCGTCACCTGGGACCGGCTCGACCCGATGCCCGGTGTGATCGCCGCCGCAGGCACGCGAAGCGCCGTCACCCTGGAGCCTGGCGGTCAGCTTGAGCTGTCCGGGCCGCCCGCTGCGGGCATCCTGGCCGCCGTCACGGAACTGCAGGACGAATGCCAGCGGGCCCGGCAAGCCCTGGGCGACCTTCGCCTCGGCGTCGCTCCCGCCGGCGCCGACCCTCTGCGGCCGCCCCGGCGGGTCAATCCGCGCCCGCGCTACCGGGCTATGGAGCAGCATTACGGCGCCACCGGCCGGGCATCGGCGGGCGCGGTCATGATGAACTCCACCGCCGCGATCCAGGTCAATCTGCAGGCCGGACCGCGGCACGGGTGGGCTGAGCGGGTGGCGCGCGCTTACCGGCTCGGCCCGACGCTGGTGGCGATGTCGGCGAGTTCGCCCTGGCTGCGTGGTCGCGACACGGGCTGGAAGTCGGCGCGGCAGTGGGCGTGGAGCGGACTCGACTCGCGGGCATGCGGCCCGGTGCCCGGCTGCATGGCGCCAGACGCAGGATCCGATGACGCCCTCGATCCCGCTTCAGCCTGGGCTCGCTACGCGCTGCGCGCCCCCGTCGCCTTTACCCGCGCGAAAGGGGACGATCTTACGCCTGTGCGCACGTGCGTCTCATTCCAGCAGTGGGCCAGCGGCACAGTCCGGCTGGGCGGCCGGGCGCCGACCGCGGCCGACCTCGATATTCACCTGACCACGCTGTTCCCGCCGGTCAGGCTGCGCGGCTACCTGGAGCTGCGTTATCTCGACATGACCGCGCCGCGGTGGTGGCCGGCCATCGCGGCCGTCGTCACCACGCTCATGGACGACCCCGTCGCGGCTGACATGGCGACCGATGCCACCGAGCGCGCGGCCCGGCTGTGGGCGGAGTCGGCACGCTGCGGCCTGGACGACGCCGCGCTGGCTGAATCCGCGCGCCGCTGCGTGGAAATCGCCGCCGCGCGAGTGCCCGCGCAGCTCGCCCCCGCGGTAGCTGACCTGGCCGAGCTGATCGAGTCAGGGCGCTGCCCCGGCGACCTGCTCGCCCAGCGCATCACCGAGATCGGACCACGCGCCGCCTTCGAGGAGCTGACTCATGCATGAGGACGTAGTCCGCGGGCTGGAGCGCGCCCGCGCACGCACGCTCGAGCTGACCGACCTGGACGAGCCGACGCTGGTGGCCCAGCACGACCCGCTGATGAGCCCGCTGGTCTGGGACCTCGCGCACGTCGGCCAGCAGGAGGAGCTCTGGCTGCTGCGCGGCGGCGATCCCGGCCGGCCGGGGATGCTGGCCCCGGATGTGGACTCGCTGTATGACGCGTTCAAGCACCGCCGTGCCGACCGGCCCTCGCTGCCGCTGCTGCCGCCCGTCGAGGCCCGCGCGTACGACCATGAGGTGCGCGGCCGGGTGCTTGACGTGCTGGAGCGCACCCGCGAAGAGGACCTGTTCACCGCGGGCATGGTCGTCCAGCACGAAGAGCAGCACGACGAGACGATGCTCGCGACGCTCCAGCTCCGGCAGGGACCGCCCGTCCTGCTGGAACGACGGGCCCTGCCAGCTGGCCGCGACGTCGGCGGCGAGCGCGTCTTCGTCGCCGGGGGCCCGTTCGTGCTCGGCGTTAATGCCGCCAGCGAGCCGTTCTCGCTCGACAACGAGCGCCCCGCCCGCACCGCCGACGCCGGGCCGTTCTGGATCGGCCGGGTGCCGGTCAGCAACCGGCAGTGGCGCGGCTTCATCGGCGACGGCGGCTACCAGCGCCAGGAGCTGTGGTCCGCAGCCGGCTGGGCGCACCGGAAGCAAGCCGGCCTGGAACTGCCGAAGTTCTGGACGGCGGAGGGCACCCGGCGGCGCTTCGGCGTCGAGGAGGACGTCCCGCCGGATGAGCCGGTCCAGCACATCTGCTATTTCGAGGCGGAAGCGTTCGCCCGCTGGTCCGGCGCCCGGCTGCCGACCGAGGTCGAATGGGAGAAGGCCTGCGCCTGGGACCCCGCCACGGGAACCCGCCGCAAGTGGCCATGGGGCTCGGCCGCGCCCACCGCGGAGCTCGCCAACCTGGGCGGCGCCGGGCTGCGGCCCGCCCCTCTTGGCGCCTGCCCGTCGGGAGCGTCGGCCTACGGCGCCGAGCAGATGATCGGTGACGTGTGGGAGTGGACGTCGTCGGACTTCACGCCATGGCCGGGGTTCACGCCGATGATCTACCGCGATTACAGCGAGCCGTTCTTCGGCGGCGACTACAAGGTGCTGCGCGGCGGCTCGTGGGCGGCGGCCGCGTCGGTGATCCGGCCCTCGTTCCGCAACTGGGACCACCCGATCAGGCGCCAGATCTTCACCGGGCTGCGGCTGGCCTGGGACGCCTGAGTGTGCCGGCACCTCGCCTGGCTGGGTGCGCCCCGCTCGCTCGGCGAGCTGCTGCTCGAGCCGGAGCACGGCCTGCTTGTGCAGTCCTACGCCCCGCGGCGGCAGCGCAACGGCCGGATGAACGCAGACGGCTGGGGAGTGGGCTTCTTCTCCGGCGTGCGTCCCGAGCCTGCCCGCTGGCGCTCCAGCCGGCCGCTGTGGGGCGACGCGTCCTTCGCCTCGGTGGCGCCGGTGATCTCCTCGGGCTGCGTGCTGGCGGCCGTCCGCTCGGCCACGGCGGGGATGCCCGCCGACGAGACCGCCGCCGCGCCGTTCCAGTCGGGCCGGTGGCTGCTGTCGCACAACGGCGTCGTGGACCGGACGGCCCTCGGGCCGCATCCGGCGGCGGAGTCCGCCTGCGACTCCGCCCTGCTGGCCGCGCACCTTTTCGGCTTCGGGCCCGAGCGGGCCGGTGAGTTCGTCGCCGCGCTCGCCCGGCGCGACCCGGGGGCCCGGCTCAACCTGCTGCTCACCGACGGCCAGCGGGTTCTGGCCACCCGGTGGAATGACACGCTGAGCCTTCTGCGTGCCGACGACGGCGTGGTGATCGCGAGCGAGCCCTACGACGACGACCCGCGCTGGACTGACGTCCCCGACCATCACCTGGTCGAGGTCACGCCCGGTGAAGTCACCCTCACCGCTCTGTCGGCGTGACTGGCGACCTAAAAGAAGAGCATCTGGTGGATCGCGGCGACGACGCCGGCGGCGCCCGCGCACAGGGCCAGCACCCGCAGGCGGCTGCGCCCTGCTCGCAGCAGGATCAGCACGGCGAGCAGGTAGACCTCGTCGATGGACCGCAGATCGGCATGCCCAGTCCAGAAGCCGGCCGACAAGACGCCGAGCTCGACGAGGAACGCCGCAAACGCGATCCGCTCATAGGAGCGAACCTGTGCGGAGCGCATGGCGGCGAGGGCGGCCATGACGAACGTTGTCAGCACGCCGACCTCAAGGAACCAGATAAAGGCTGTCCCGGCAGGCGGCGAGAGCAAGCCGACATTCATCCGGACGGCGTCGGCGAATTCGCCGAACGGCAGCCCGCTGCTGGAATTGCTGCCGAGGCCTGCCGCCAGGAGGAAAGTACCGGTGACGATCCGCAGGACGAGGCCACGCGCAGAAGGCGGCGGCCGGCAGCGCCCACGCCAGGTCGGCGGCGCTGGGCGTGACCCGGCGCCGGGCCATGTCGATCAGCCTGCTGAGGCACACGGCCAGCGGCATGATCAAGACGGTCTCGCGGGTCAGGGCCCCGTAGGCGAACAGCAGCCCGGCGAGGACCGGGCGGCCGCGGCGGCAGGCCAGGATTCCGCTGACCAGGCAGGCGGCCGCGACTGGCTCGGTCAGGTCACAGCCGATGCTGATGAAGAATCCGAGATAGCCGGCCAGCAGCAGGCCCCACAGCGCGTGACGGCCGCAGTCACGGGCGAGCATCCCGCCGGCCACCCCGAGGACGGCGAGCGCGAGCAGGTTGACGACCACGAGGGCGAGGGGCACAGCGATGCCGCCCGGTACACCGCGGGCAGCCGCTCGTCGGCCACCTCCGGGACCAGCCGCACCCGGCCGGTCAGCCCCAGGCGCTCGATGAGCGCCGGCAGCGGGTCGGGAAGCTGTGATCGACCTGACCCACGATGACGAGGCTGACGTGCGCGGGCATCGAGGCCAGCGCCCGGACCAGGATCGGGTGGTTCTTGCACGGGCGGCGGGCGCCGACCGTGCGGATAAAATTCTCCGGCAGCAGGTATCGTCCGCGGACGTCGGCCACGGCGCCGGCGGCGGCGCGATGACCGCAGGCCCGGCATGTCACCTGGCGCTCAGGAAGAGTGCTCCTGCTGGCGGGCGAGTACAAGGTCGAAGGTCACTTTCGACCAGGGCCCGTCGAGGGTGCGGTCGTCGGGGCCGGGTCCGGCGGGCTGCTCGGCGAACTCGACGATGAGGCTGTCCTTGACGCCGAAGACCGCGTCGCGGTCCAGGTACGGGTCGCCCGCGACGAAGATGTGGGTGATGAGCGTCCGGTAGCCGGGTGCGTCGACCCGGAAGTGCAGATGCGCGGGCCGCATCGGGCCCCGGCCGGCCGCCGCGAGCAGGTCACCAACCGGGCCGTCGTCGGGAATCGGGTACGGGGCCGGGTGCACCGACCAGAACCGGAACTCACCGCCAGGCCCATTGCGCAGCCAGCCGCGCGCCGCCGTCCGGCTGTCGTCGTACTGGACGTCGTAGAAGCCGTCCTCGTCGGCTTCCCAGACCTCGATCCGGGCGCCGGCCACGGGCGTCCCGTCGGTGCCCCGGACCGTGCCGCTGACATGGCACGGCTGTCCCCTGGCGCCGCCCGCGATGTCACCGCCGAGCGGAATCTGCGGCGCGCCCGATACGAAGAACGGCCCCAGCACCGTCGAGTCCGTCGCGCCTGCCGAGGCCGGGGCGTTGATGGCCACGGTCAGCATCGACAGCCCGAGCACATCCGAGAGCAGGATGAACTCCTGCCGCCGGTCGTCGGTGATGTGCCCGGCGCGAGTCAGGAACTCGATCGCCAGGGCCCATTCCGCCTCGGTGAGCCGGATGTCGCGGGCGAACGCGTGCAGGTGGCGGACCAGGCTCTGCATCACCTCGCGGTAACGCGGCGAGTCCGCGCCGCTGAAGCTGGCGACCACCTCGCCGGTGACGGCCTGCTCGGTGCCGGCCTGCTCGGTGAGCACCTCGCCGGGGGCCGCGCCCTCGGTAACCACCGCGTTCTCGCTTGCGGTCCGCCCGGCCGCACCGCAGCTGCCCGCCTGCTGTGTCACAGCGTCTCCTTCCGGTGGCCCGCGGCAGCAACGGTACTTCGTGCGGGCGATCCTGCTCCAGGCGGGAAGGCGGCGCGCGGGGGCCGCATGGCGTCGTTACGCGAGCCCGAGGCCGGCGCGCGGAAAGCGGCAAGCACCGGCGACCGGAGCCCCCGCTGGTAGCCTTTGGGCCCTGTGACTATCCCCGCTTCCGCTCTCGGCGACGAGGAGAGCCGCCCCGGCGTTCCCGTCCGGCCTGATCTGCTGCTGTCCCTGCGAAGCTGGCAGAAGGACGCCTACCACGCCTACTTCCGCTCGCCGCGGCGCGACTTCCTGCTGGTCGCGACCCCTGGCGCCGGAAAGACCGCCTGGGCCCTGACGGTCGCGGCCGAGCTTCTGGCCCGGCGGGAGATCGCCACCCTCACCGTGGTCACGCCGACCGAGCACCTCAAGCACCAGTGGGCCCTCGCCGCGCACGCGATGGGCATCTCGCTGGACTCGGCCTACCGCAACGCGCAGGGACGCGCCTCCGCCGACTACACCGGCGTGGCGGTGACCTACGCCCAGGTGGCGGCGCATCCGGCGCTGCACCGTCAGCGCACGCTTAACCGGCGCACCCTGGTGATCTTCGACGAGATTCACCATGCCGGCGACGCGCTGTCGTGGGGCGAGGCGGTCAGGGAGGCCTTCGAGCCGGCGAAACGGCGCCTCGGGCTGACCGGGACCCCGTTTCGCAGCGATACCAATCCCATCCCGTTCGTCACCTACCTGCAGGAGCCCGGCGGCAGCCGGCGCAGCGCGTCCGACTTCGTGTACGGCTACGGGCCGGCGCTGGACGACGGCGTCGTCCGGCCGGTGATCTTCCTCGCCTATTCCGGCGAGATGCGCTGGCGGGCGCGGGCCGGCGACGAGGTCACCGGCACGCTGGGCGCCCCGATGACCCCCGATCAGCTCGCCCAGGCCTGGCGGACCGCGCTGGACCCCGAGGGGGCCTGGATCGTCCGGGTGCTGGAAGCCGCGGACCGGCGCCTGGCCGAGGTGCGCCGCGGCATGCCGGACGCGGCCGGGCTGGTCATCGCCGGCGACCACGCCGATGCGCGCGCGTATGCCGCGCTGCTGCGGCGCATCACCGGCGCCCGGCCCGTCGTGGTGCTCTCCGACGACCCCTCGGCCAGCCGGAAGATCGGCCAGTTCGCGGCGTCGGGCGACCGGTGGATGGTCGCGGTGCGGATGGTGTCCGAGGGCGTGGACATCCCGCGGCTGGCCGTCGGCGTGTATGCGACCAGCGTCGGCACCGCGCTGTTCTTCGCCCAGGCGGTGGGGCGGTTCGTCCGGGCGCGCCAGCGCGGCGAGACGGCGTCGGTGTTCCTGCCGTCCATCCCGGTGCTGCTCGGCTACGCGGCGGAACTCGAGGCCGAGCGGGACCACGTGCTCAGCCGCAAGGGCGGCGACGCGCCGGAGGAGGACGAGCTCGCCCGGGCGCAGCGCCAGCGCGACACCCCCGATCAGCTCGACGAGGCCCCGTTCAAGGCCCTGGAGGCATCCGCGCATTTCGACCGGGTGCTCTACGACGGCGCTGAATTCGGCGCGACGCACGAGGAGGAGGATTTCCTCGGCCTGCCGGGGCTGCTGGAGCCCGAGCAGGTCGCGCTGCTGCTGCGCAGGCGGCAGGCCAGCCGGCTCGCCAGCGCCGGCCCGGCCGGGCAGGCTCGCCAGGGCGCCGGCGCCCTGGCCGGAAACCCGGTACCGGCCGCCGCGGCAGTCCCGGCCCAGGGCGGTGCCGCGCCGCCGCCGGCCGCCACTGCCCGCCAGACGCTCGGCGCCCTGCGCAAGGAACTGAACGGGCTGGTCGCCGCGTGGCATCACCGGACCGGTCAGGCGCACGGAGTCACGCACGCGGAGCTGCGGCGAGCCTGCGGCGGCCCGGCGCTGCCGCAGGCCACGGCCGAGCAGATCAGGGCGCGCATCGACATGATGCACCGCTGGGCCTCGGCTCGCTGACCTGCACCCACCCGCTGACCGGCGCAGCCCGCGCCGCAGGACGGGGAAACGGCAGTGCCCGGCTCCGGCAGGAGATCCGCTACACGCGGCAGCTCAGCTCGACGCCGTCGGCGATCGGGAATGCGACGCTCACATACCCGCTGGCCGGGTCCCGGACATACCCCAGGTAATCGGCGAGCTGCGCCGCGAATGCGCCGGTGTCATCGGCCGCGACCAGCGCCCCCGGCGCCAGGTGCGGCTCGATCACCCGCAGCACATCCAGATAGAGCTCTTTCCAGCCATCGAGCAGGACAAATTCCACCGGGCCGGCGATAGCCGCCAGTGTTTCCAGCGCGTCGCCGGCGATGACCTCGGCCACGCCGGCCAGGCCGGCCTCCGCGAGGTTCTCGCGCGCCTGCCGGGCCTTGACCGGATTTAACTCGGTGCTGAGCACTCGCCCGGTCCCGTTGTCGCGGACCGCGGCCGCCAGGTGCAAGGTCGCGATGCCGAACGAGGTGCCGAACTCGATGACCGTCGCAGGCCGGGCCGCGCGGACGAGCGAGTAGAGCAGCCGCCCGCTCTGCGGCGAGACCGGAATGTACAGCGCCCCGAAAAGCTCGGCCCGCTGCCGGGCCGTCCCCGAGCCCAGTACCTCGCCGTGCTCGCGGGCGATTTCGGCGAGCAGCGCGTCGTCGCCCTCCGCCGCCGTGAACAGCCGGTCGATGACCGTGCGGACGGCCGGCTCAGCTAACGAATTACTCATAACTGAGGATGTTAGGCTGGATAACAGGATTTCGGGCCGCCGGGAGCGGGCCGCCGGTGACGGACCGCCCGCGACGGGCCCGCGCGGGTCTCGCTACGCTTGTGCTCGTGGGCAGGGACGCCGACCGTGAAAAAGTGCCGGCGCCGATGCGCCGGGATGTTCGCCTGCTCGGTGACCTGCTCGGCGAGGTACTGCGGGAGTCCGGCGGACAGGATCTGCTCGATGACGTCGCCCGGCTGCGCCGCGCCGCCATCGCCGCCCGGCAGGACAAGCCGGGCGAGCGCGCGGACGCGGACAGCGAGATCGCCAGGCTAGTAGCCTCGTGGCCGCTGGAGCGAGCCGAGGCCGTGGCCCGTGCCTTCACCGTCTACTTCCACCTGGCCAACCTCGCCGAGGAGCATCAGCGGATCCGCAGCCTGCGCGAGCGGGACGCGGGCACCCGGCCGCTGCGGGAGTCGCTGGCCGCGGCCGTCGCGGACATCGAGTTCGACCGGGGCACCGCCGCGGTCACCGACCTGGTGTCGCGCCTGCGGGTGCATTCGGTGCTCACCGCTCATCCCACCGAGGCACGCCGCCGGGCCGTGACCGATGCGCTGCGGCGGATCGGAGTGCTGCTGACGGCCCTGCGCGACGAGCGGCTCGGCGAGAGCGAGCACACCGAGATCCGCAGGCGGCTCATCGAGGAGATCGACGTACTGTGGCGGACGTCGCCGCTGCACATGGCCGCCATGCAGCCGCTGGACGAGGTCCGCACGGCCATGGCCGCATTCGACGAGACGCTGTTCCGCGGTGTGCCCGCGCTCTACCGGTCGATGGACCGGGCGCTGCAAGGCGACCAGTCGGGGCTGATCGCCCCGGTCGCGCCGGCATTCCTGCGGCTCGGCAGCTGGATCGGCGCCGACCGGGACGGGAACCCGTTCGTCACCGCGCAGGTGACGCGGCAGACGGCGCAGATCCAGGCCGAGCACGTGCTGCGGGCCCTGGAGAACGCGGCGACGAGGATCGGCCGGGCGCTGACCTTGCACGCGGAACTGCCGGCGGGCAGCTCAGTCGGCCGCGCCCAGGAGGCGGCGCAGCGGGCCCACCCCGACCTGCTCAGGGACATCATGGCGCGCTCGCCCGCCGAGCCCTACCGCGCGTTCCTGCTCTATGCGGCGCAGCGGCTGCGGGCCACTCGCCTCGGCGACGCCGAGATCGCCTACGGCGGTCCCGGCGACTTCATCGCCGACCTCGACGTGCTGCAGCGGGAGCTGGACGAGACAGGCGCCGGGCGCCAGGCGTTCGGCGAGCTGCAGCATCTGCGCTGGCAGGCGGAGACGTTCGGCTTCCACCTGGCCGAGCTGGAGATCCGCCAGCACAGCGCGGTGCACGCCCGGGCGCTGCGGGAAATCGGTACCGGCTCGGCCCGCTCGCCCCAGACCAGCGAGGTGCTCGCCGTCTTCCCGGTGATCTCGTGGATCCAGGAGACGTTCGGCCCGCAGGCCTGCCGGCGCTACGTGGTGAGCTTCACCCGGTCCGCGCAGGACATCGCGGCGGTCTACGAGCTGGCGCAGCATGCCACGCCCCGCGGCCGGCCCCCGGTGCTCGACGTCGTCCCGCTGTTCGAGAGCGGGACCGACCTGGCCAACGCGACGGCGGTGCTGGACGACATGCTCGCGCTCGAGCCGGTCGCGGCCCGGCTCGAGGCGAACGGCCGGCGGCTGGAAGTGATGCTCGGCTATTCCGACTCGGCCAAGGAACTCGGGCCGGTCGGCGCGACCCTGCGGCTGTTCACCACGCAGCAGCAGCTGGCCCGGTGGGCCGCCGACCGGGACATCGAGCTGACCCTGTTCCACGGCCGCGGCGGCGCGCTCGGCCGCGGCGGCGGCCCGGCCGGGCGGGCCGTGCTCGCTCAGGCGCCGGGCTCGGTGGACGGCCGCTTCAAGGTCACCGAGCAGGGCGAGGTCATCTTTGCCCGCTACGGGCATCCGGTCATCGCGCAGCGGCACCTGGAGCAGGTGACCTCGGCGGTCATGCTGGCCACGGCCGCTGACCGGCCGGCCGCCGACGAGACGCCGTTCCGCCCGGTCACCGCCGAAATGGAGGCCGGTGCGCTGCGCGCGTACCGGGCGCTCGTCGAGACCGACGGATTCGCGGAGTGGTTCGGCCGGATCAGCCCGCTGGAGGAGATCGGCCGGATGCGGCTCGGCTCCCGTCCGGCCCGCCGGTCCGGCAGCGCCGCCCCGACCGGGCTGGACGACCTGCGCGCGATTCCGTGGGTATTCGCGTGGGCGCAGACCCGGATTAACCTGCCGGGCTGGTACGGCCTGGGCAGCGGGCTGGCGGCGGCGGAGAAGGCCCATGGCATGGCGCAGGTGCAGGCCGCCTACGAGGGCTGGCCGCTGCTCGCCGTGCTGCTGGATAACGCGGCGATGAGCCTGGCCAAGACCAGCCGCGAGATCGCGATGCGTTATCTCGCGCTGGGCAGCCGGCCGGATCTGACCGACATGGTGCGCGACGAGTATGACCTGACCATGCGGCTGGTGCTGGCCGTGACCGGACATGACCGGCTGCTCGCCGACCGGCACGTCCTGTCGCGAGCGGTCGCGCTGCGCGACCCTTACGTGGATGCGCTGTCCCACCTGCAGCTGCACGCGCTGACCGCGCTGCGCGGGAACGAGGAGGAGTCGCAGCGCCTGCAGCGGCTGCTGCTGCTCACCGTCAACGGCGTGGCCGCGGGACTGCAGAACACCGGCTGATCCATCCGCTGCGACCGCGGGCGGCCCGCCGGGGTCTCAGCGGGGCCCTCAGGCCTTAGCTTAGCGGTAGGTGCCGAGGCCCAGCCTGACCGCGAGGAGGACGCCGCCCACGCCGATGGCGATGCGCAGGGGCCGCGCGGGCAGCCGGCGGACCAGAGCGGGCCCGATCCAGCCGCCGACGAGGAATCCGGCCGCGAGCGGCAGGACTGCCGTCCAGCGGACCGGGCCGAAAATCGCGAAGCCGACAGCCGCCGCGGTGTTCGCCAGTCCGGACAGCACGTTCTTGATCGCGTTCGTCCGGGCCAGCGGCTTGTCCAGCATGGCCGTCAGCACGGTCAGCATGAGGATTCCGCCGGCGGCGCCGAAATACCCGACGTAGACCGCCACGCTGGCCAGGGCTCCGCGCAGCCACCGGCTGTGCTCGCCGTCGGGCCGCGCGTTCAGCCGCGTGATCATCGGCTGGACGATCAGCAGCAGCGAGGCTCCCCCGATCAGGACCGGGGCGACCGCCTCGAAGGCCGCGGCCGGGGACAGCAGCAGCAGCGCGGCGCCGGCGGCGCCGCCGAGCGCCGTCAGGATCCCCAGCCGGGCGATTAGCCGGCCCTGGCCCGCCAGCTCCTGGCGGGACCCGGCGGCCGCGCCGCCCGCGGTGAAGACCAGGGCCACCGTGTTCGTCACGTTCGCGGTAACCGGCGGCAGCCCGAGCGCCAGCAGCACGGGATAGGACACGATAGAGGCGAGGCTCGCGACGGTACTGGCGATCCCGGCTAGCACGCCCGCCGCGAGAAGCTCGAAGAAGGCGGCGGGGGTCACCCGACGACCCAAGCACACCGCCTCGACCGCTGCGCCGCGCGGGGCCGTGCTCGCAAGGACGGCGCACGTGAGGCCCGCGTATGTGAGGGTGGCGCACGCGAGAACGGCGGGGGCGTCGGCGCGTGCACCGCGGCCGGTTCGTGCCGGACGCGTTAACTGGCCGGACCGGCCAGCCGCCAGATCTGGTTGCGGGCAATGGCGCCCCCGCTGCGGTCCAGCGAGGAGGTCACCATCTGGTCGACGTGAGCATTCGTGCGGTGCGCGCTCGCGGGGTCGGTCAGCACCTGCGACGGCGAAGCGTCCGGGGCGGCGAAGCTGATCAGCACGTCACGCGGGCCGGAGGGGCCGGGCCGGGCGGCCCTCAGCACCCACAGGCCGCCGAAGTGCTCGCTGCAGGACTGCAGTGAGACCGGGTCCCCTGCGGCCGGAGTGCTGACCGCCGCGACGCACAGGTTCGCCGCGACGCTGCCGAGCGGCGCGTACTGGAGCTCCACGACCTCGTCCGGGCCGTACCGGGCCGCCAGCGGCGACGCGGGGAGGCCGAACAGCGCGTAAAGGCTGTTGACGGTGCCCATGTCGTAGACACGGAAGTCCTCGCTGGCGGCCGTGAGGCTGCGCGCCTGCAGTTCGACTGGCTGTCCGGCCCGCTGATGCCCCGCTCCGGTGCCCAGCGCATAGCTGGCGTTCACCCCGGAAACGACGCGGACGCACTGCGCGCCGTAGGCTGCCGCGCACTGCGGCGTCACCGCCAGCGCCGCGGGCGTCCCGGCCGCCAGGAAGCCGACGGCGGCGGCCGCGCTCAAGCCCGCGGCCACCGTCAGCCTTGCCCGTCTTCTCATCGATTCCTCCAGCGGTCGCGGCGCAGCCCCCGCCGTGTGCTTCTGTCTATCGGCCGCCCCCCATGAGCCGTTACGCATTGCCAGCGGCCCCGGGCGAACCGTCACTATCCCGCGGCGGTAGCGGCCGCGCCCGGTCAGCGCCGCGGCGACCGCGCCTTCGCGGGTGCGGTCAGCGGCCGGTAAGGATACCGACGGCCAGGGCCAGGACGATCGCGTTGTAGAAGAAGCTGAGCACGCTATGGGCCATCACATGCCAGCGCATCGACGGTGACGCGACGTTGACGTCGGAGACCGCGAACGAGGTGCCGATAGTGAAGGCGAAGTACATGAAGTCGACCGGACCGGGCCGATCGCAATGCGGGAACTGCAAGGGCGGGCCGCCTGGCTCGGCCTCGTGGCAGAGGCCGGCGTAAAAGCGCGCGTAGCCGGAGTGCAGCAGCATCCATGCGATGAAGATCGCCGCCGAGCCGACCAGGGTGATCCGGGCGGTGTCCGTGCTGCTGCCCCCGTAATAGAGCACAGACGCCGCGCTGCTCAGCCCGGCCAGGCTGGCACCGAGAATGCAGGCAAAATTGAATCGGGGAGAGACCAGCACCCCGCGCCAGCCCGCGACCCGCGCGGTCCCGACGCCTGCCTGGCGGTACCGCGCGTGCCGGACGACGGCCGCGCCGACCACGAGGTAACAGGCCGCCACCAGGTCCCACACCCGCAGGTACCCGGCGCGGGACCGCTCGCCCACGGCCACGAAAACGAAGCCGAGCCAGATCGCGATAAGCGCGAGTTCCAGCAGCCGGGCACCCGCGTATGCCGCCCAGGCCAGGGCCGGACTGTCCGGCTTGGCCGCTACCGGGTCCGCTGGTGGGGTGACGTGCCGCTCGCTGTTAGACGCCCGGGCTGGCGGCGCCTGCTCCGGTTTCATCCCACCCCGCCGGGGCCGGCTGCTCGTCCTTGCGGATGACCAGTGTCTTGGCGACATGGTCGCCGACTCGCTGGCGCTGATGCGACGCGAGCATGGTGATCAGCCCGACCAGGCCGAGGACCAGCGTGTCGACGATCAGGAAGATCCAGCGCAGCAGGTACTGCACCAGGCTGGCCGGCTGGCCGTCCTTGCTGATCACCTTGATGCCCAGCAGCTGCATGCCGAACGTCTGCCCGTTCGCGCTGTGCGGCCGGAAGATCCAGTACCAGACGTACCAGGCAACCGACAGGACGGTCGCGAGGATCACGCCCAGGACGTGCAGTCCCCCGACGCCCCGGTCCAGCGCGAACTCCAGGATGCCCGGGATAATGGAAGCCAGGATGACATCGACGATGTACTGGACCACGCGGCGGCCGGTGACCCTGGTCGCCTCGGTGGCGACGGGCGATGCCTCTGCATAGGTAGTCATATTCTCCCCCCGATCCCGCGCCCGGCCTGTGCTCGCGCAGGCCCCCCTGCCGCGTCAACCGGGCGCGTGAGTTTCGTACCCCGGGCAGCCCGCCAATCACGCCTGCCCCGTAATTCACCGCACAATATTCCGCTTTAATTACCGCATAACGGGTTATCCGTATCAGTGGTCAGCGGCGCCGCCGAGCTGAACAGGCGCCGCCGCCGAGCGGGCGCAGCCAGCGCGGTTCAGGCCTGCGCGGCGTAGGCGACCGCGACCTCGGCGGCCAGGGCGGCGTTGTCAGCGATCAGCGCCTGGTTCACCGCGACGCTGCGGCCGCCGCTCAGCTCCTCGATCATCGTCAGGACGGCCGGCGTCACCGCCTGCCCGCTGATCCCGGCCTGCTGGACGCGATCGACCGCCTCGGTAATGACGTCGGCCAGATCGAGGCCGCCGTCCGGCGGCCGGGCCAGCAGGAGGCCGCCGTCGGACCTCAGCTGCCAGTGCGCGGCGGCGATGGCCGCCGCCTCGGCGGCATCGGAGACCGTCGCCGATACCGGCGGGCCCCCTTCGGCGGTGTAGAACAGCGGCAGCGCGGCCGTCCGCCAGCCCAGGACCGGCACGCCGAGGGTTTCCAGCAGCTCCGAGGTGGCGGCCACATCCAGGATCGACTTGGCGCCCGAGCAGACCACGACCACCGGAGTGCGGGCCAGCTGCGGCAGGTCACCGGAAATATCCAGCACCCTGGCGAAATCCCGGTGCACCCCGCCGATGCCGCCCGTTCCCATGAACCGGATTCCGGCACTGGCGCACACTGCCAGGGTCCCGCCGACCGTCGCGGAGCCGAGGGCGCCCTGGACCGCGCACGCCGCCAGGTCACGGGCGCCCACCTTGCGCGCGGTCGTCCCGGCCTCGGCGAAGCGCTCCAGCAGCGCGGTGTCCAGCCCGGCCCGCACAGCGCCGTCGACCACGCCGATGGTGGCCGGGATCGCGCCGTGCGCGCGGACCTGCTCCTCAGCGGCCTGCGCCGCGAGCAGGCCGCGGCCGCCTGAGAAGCCGTGCGAGACCAGGGTCGTTTCCAGGGCCACGACCGGCTGCCCCAGCCGGAGCGCCTCGGCGACTTCGTCAGCCACCTGCAGCGCCATCGTCACGGCATCGCTCCCATCGTCGCTACGGCCCGCGCCGCTGCGCGCAGGCCCAGGTCAACCCCGCCGAGCAGGTAGCCGGCGGCGAATGCGTCACCGGCGCCGGTGGCGTCGACCGCCTGCGTCGCCGCCGCCGGGAAATGCTGTCCGGCGGCGCGCACGCCGCCGGCGCCCAGCTTAACGACCATCTCGGCGCCCGGTATGGCCCCGACGAGCGTCGCCTCCGCCTGGTTGCCGAAGACGACGTCGGGCCGCAGGCGGCCGATCAGCGCGCGGAATCTGTCCACGCCGAAGCCGCCCAGCACCGCGGTCGAGGACAAGTCGACCGACAGCCGCGCAGCGCGCGCCGCCGCGGCGCGTGCTGCCGCGATCGCCGCGCCGCTGACCGGCTCGGCCACCAGGCTGTAGGCGGGCAGGTGCAGCCAGGAGCAGCCGTCCAGCCATTTCTCGTCCAGCGCGGCGGTCGACAGCTGCGGGCCGACGCCGCGGTCGGTCAGCATCGACCGCTTGCCGCCGTCGTCGGACAGCGCGACGACAATGCCGGTCGCGCCGCGGAGGACCGGGCCGACCAGCTCGACGCCCCGGCGCCGCAGTTCCTCGGTCACGAGCGCTCCCCCGGCGTCGTCCCCGCGCGCGCTGATCAGGCGGCTGCGGCCGCCGAGCGCCGCCACCCAGGCCGCCACATTCGCCGCCTGGCCGCCCGCGGACAGCACGGCGCGTACCGCGGTGTCCGTCTCCTCCGCCGGGGGCGCGGCGAGCCGGACGATCACGTCGATGTGGGCATCCCCGAGGACGCAGATCACGGATGCAGCGTAGCCAGCACGCCGCGGCGTGCACCGGCCGCGGCAGGCATGGGGGCACACCGCCGGCTGCGTGCACGGCCCGGCGACGGCAGCCTCCGCGCGATCAGCCGATATTTGCAAAGTCACCGTCAAGCGCCCTGGCGAATACAGGCTGCCGGTAAAACGGCTCACTACCCTGATCCTGGCCACGCGGCATTTTCTTTCGCCGGCCGGTCATCTTCTCTGCATACGGGGGCACGGAGAAAGGGATCTATAGCATGGGAAAAACTATTAAGGGCACGCTCGCGCTTAGTACCGGGGGGACCCTGCTGGCCTTTGGCGCGCTCGGCACCGGAGCCGCTCAGGCCGCGGCGATGCCCGCGACCGTCTACGTCTCGCCCGCCGGCTCGGCGCATGCGGCGGGCACGTCGTGCGCCACGGCGTCATTCACCTCGATTAACGCGGCGATCGCCGCGGTGAGGCCGGGCAGCACGGTGGTCGCCTGCCGTGGCACCTACCGCGAGGACGCTGACGCCTCCAAGCCGCTTACCCTGCGCGGGGAGAACGCGGTGATCAATGCGGCCGGCCAGCCGGGCGTCGTGCCCGGCGCAGGCGGCAACGCCGTGACCGTCCTCGCGCCGCAGGTCACCGTGGAGGGCCTGAAGGTCGAGAACGGCAGCGGTGACGGCATCCTGGTCGTCGGGGACCACGCGCGCGTCACGGGAAACACTGCCGTGCATAACGGCAGCACCGGAATCGACCTCAACGGCACGCAGGGCTCCGTCGCGGCGGGAAATACTGCCGACTACAACCAGGGCGGCGGCTTTTACATCGCCGACGACGCCGGCCCGACTGCGCACAACACTGTCACGGGCAATGTCGCCTATGACAATCCCGGCGGCTGCGGCTTCATTCTGGCCAGCCACTCCGCGGCCGGGGTCTACGACAACACCGTCAGCGACAACCACGCCATTGATAACGGCACTGATCCGCAGTCACCCGGGTCAGGCATCATCCTGGCATCGGACGTGGCGAACGGCGCCGTCTATGACAACACGGTGGAAGGCAACGTCACCAGCGGCAACGGGCTGTCGGGGATCACGCTGCACGCGCATCTGCCTGGCCAGCACATGAACGGCAATGTCATCACCGGCAACGACGTGGGGACCAATAATCTCCTCGGCGACCCCATCGGCCTGCAGCCGCCGGGCCGTAACGTGCCGGATGATTTCACGACCGGCATCCTGGTCGCGAGCTCGAGCCCGCTGCTGATCACCATTACCGGCAACACGATCAGCGACAACCGGTACGGCATCTGGTCCGAGGGTTTCGCGGCCGTGACAGGCGGCCCGCGCAACACCTACAGGGGCGTGGCGGTCGCGACGTATCACGTGCGCTAGGCCCGGGGCGGGGCGGCGCCCGTCAGGACGCCGATGGCCCGGCTACGGAGATGACCACGATGGGCGTCGTGGTCGGCTGCGCCGTCCCGCCCGCCGGCTCCACCGTGACGCCGACGCGGTCACCCGGCTTGAGGCCGCTGGCGAGCACCGGCGCGGTCGTCCCGCCCGCGGCCTGCGGCAGCAGCCCGGCGGACCGGATCTGCGGCGGTTTCATCAGCCAGAGCTGATAGACCTTCCTGCCGGACAGTTTCGGCAGCCCGGCGGCCGTGAACAGGATCTGGTGGCGCTGACGTGAGGCCACGACGGTCGCGGTGCCGCCGAGCGTCGTGCGCGCCCGGTAAATCCTGGCGTCGCGGGCAGTCAGCACGGACATGGCGGCCCTTTCCTGCGCCTGCGCCGTGGTGAGCTGGTGCTTGGTACCGGCCAGCGCGAAGCCGAGGGCAATGATCACGGCTATCCCGGCGGCGGCCAGCCCGACGGCGAGCCTCGGCATCCACCGGGTCCGCGGCTGCGGCACCGGCCGGCGCAGCGGACGGGCGTCGGTCACCGGCGGAAGCTGGCGGGTCCGGGCGGCCGAGGCCAGCACCCGCTCGCGCATCCGCGGCGGCGGCACCCGCGACGCCGCGACCGCGAGCCGGCCCGCCGTCTCATGCAGCCCGCGCACCTCGTTGCTGCACGACTGGCAGTGATTCAGGTGATGCTCGAAGCGCTCGCGCTCCGGGCCGTCCAGCGCATCAAGCGCGTAAGCACCGGAGAGAGAGTGCAGATCGTCTCGCAGGAACCTCACCAGCTCACCCCCATGCAGTCACGCATCCGGATGAGACCGTCACGGATCCGGGTCTTGATCGTGCCGAGCGCGACATTCAGCAGGCTGGCCACCTCGCTGTAGGTGTAGCCCCCGTAATACGCCAGTGTGATGGACTCGCGCTGGGTCTCCGTCAGCGTGTCCAGGCAGCGCCGTACCCGCTCCCGGTCCAGGCTGGCTTCCACCGCCTCGGCGACCTCATCGGCGGGAACAGTGACCGAAGCCGTCGCGGACTTCTGATCGCGCTGGGCCTCAGCGGCAGCCGAGCGCACCCGGTCCACCGCGCGCCGGTGCGCGATGACCATGACCCAGGTCTGCGCGCTGCCCTTGGCCGGGTCGAACCGGGAAGCCCGGCGCCAGACCTCAAGCAGCACCTCCTGCGCGACTTCCTCGGACTGGGCCGGATCTCGGAGCACCCGGCAGATCAGGCCGTAAACAGGCCCGGCGAGCTGGTCATAGACGGCTTCGAAGGCCGCCTCGTCGCCCCGGGCGACGCGCGCCAGCATGTCGTTCAGGCCACCGTCGGCAGGCTCCCCGCCGGACCGGGGGACGGGCCTAGGCGCGCGCATATCGCCTGTCGTCATATCTGTTATTCGAGCCACAGGCGGCCGCGGATCGGTCCGAGACCATGCCGGATTTCCTTCCTCACTCTGGCCCAACCCGCAGGCCGGGGGGCTCCGAATAAAGCCCGTGATAACCCCCTGCAGCAATGATCTTACGTATCGTACAGCTAAGAGATGATCTTGTGAAATCTCGTGTCATGGCCACCGCCGTCGTGGCCGCCGGCCTCAGCCTGGGGGCCGCGGCCTGCGGTTCGAGCGGCACGGCGTCGAGCGCGGCCTCGAGCCCGGCTTCGCACGCCTCGGCCTCTCCGAGCATGAGCAGCGGGGCGGGCGGCAGCGCGGCCTCGGCGACCGCCAAGCCCTTCGGCATGGGCTGTGCGAGCGTGCCCAAGAGCGGGCCCGGCAGCTTCAGCGGAATGACCGCCGATCCGGTCGCCACGGCCCGCCTCGCACAATCCCGCGCTGTCGGACCTCGCCGGCGCGGTCAAGAATGCGGGCCTGGTGGGGGCGCTCAACTCTGCCCCTGGTCTCACGGTCTTCGCCCCCGACAACGCCGCGTCCGCCAAGCTGCCCAGGGCCACGCTGAACAAGGTGATGGCCGACAAGGCGAACTGGTCAAGATCCTCGCCTACCACGTGGTCACCGGCCAGAAGACGCCCGCTGACCTGGCCATGGGCACGCCCCTGAAGACCCTCGAAGGGGGCACCGTCAAGCCGGCCAAGATGGGCAGCGGCTACGACATCAACTCGGCGCAGGTGGTCTGCGGCAACGTCAAACCCTCGAACGGCGCCATCTGCATCATCAACAGCGTCCTGATGCCGTCCTCGTGACCCGCATGGCAGCTCTCCGCCCTTAGTTCATCCGCCCTTAGTTCAGGGGTAGTGCTTCCGCGCTGGCCGCTCAGCCGAGGCGGCGCAGCGCTGCCCCGACCTTGGCCGTGCTCCAGTGCGGGTGGCTGGCGGTCACCGCGAGCTCGGGGACGAACTTCAGCGCGTTGACCGTGCCCACGCCCGACGCCAGGTCGTAGCCGCGCCGGGCCCGGAAGCCGGTGACCGTGTGCAGCTTGCCGCCCTGGCGGAACGAGACGGTGTTGTTGCCGCTCACCACGTCGACGAGGCCGTGGGCCCGCAGCGCGGAGAGGCGGTAGAGGGCCGGGTTGATCAGCCCGAGCGGGTGACCCGCCACCTGATCGGCGAGCGCGACGATGCCGGCGAATTCCGGCGTGGCCTCGCTGGTCCCGCAGGCCGGGTACCAGCCCGCCTTCTGCCCGGCGAAGCTCTGGTACATGTCCGCCGCGCCGTTGCAGGCACCGCTCATCGAGATGTCGGGCACCCCGCGGCGGCCGCCCACGACGGCCCGCACGCCGTTCTGGTAGCCCGGCCGGCCGAAGATGACCGACTTGCCGCCGCCGCCCGCCAGCGGGTTGGGGCCCTTGTTGCCCGCGATGAACTCGCTGGTGGGCACGTTGTAGGTGTCGTTCCAGACCGACGGGGTCCTGACGGGGTGACCCGCGGCATCGAGATGCAGCCGGAGGCCGCCGACCCCGGTCACCAGCGGGTCGCTGTCCGGCCAGGACGTCACCGGGTGCAGGTAGTAGGTGGAGCCGTTGTACTCCACATCGGCCGCGCCGCTGTCGCCCGAGGCCGCGAGCATGGTGACGCCGGCGCGAGCAGCCGCGGTAATGGACCCGCGCAGGGACAGCAGCCGCTGCGGCGTGGCGAAGGTCTGCTCGGTGGCGCTGAAGCTCTGGCTGATGACCCCGCCGAGGTGATGGCTGATCACGTACTTCTCTGCCGTGACGATCCGCGGGAAGCCGGTCCGGCCCTCGTTCTCCGATGTCGGCGTCTCGACCAGCAGGATGTTCGCCTGCGGCGCGATCGTGTGGGCGTACTCGACGTCCAGCTCGGTCTCGCCGGCCCAGCCCGCGCGGTTGCTGTTGGGCCGGTATGGCGCGACCTTGCCGGCGGGCTGGATGATCTTCAGGGACGGCGGCGCCGGCAGGTGCGCGGCCCGGTCGAAGAACGCGAGGTCGCGCCGGACGGTGGGGGAACCGTAGGAGTCGACGATGACGATGGTCTGGCCCCGGCCGGTCACGCCCTTGCGGTAGAGCGCCGGCAGGTTGAAGGCCTGCTGGATCTGGCCCGGCCGATAGCACGCGATCTTGTAGTGCTTCTCGCAGTACGCGGTGCTGGGGGCGACGGCCAGGCCGCCGCCGATGTGCGCCGCGTCCGGGCTGATCAGGACCACGGGCGGCCGGGCGGCCGCCGGCGCGGCGGCGGGCGCGAGCATGCTCGCGCCCGTCAGAGCGCTGGCGAGCGCGAGTGAACCTGCGGCTGCCACGGCAGGCCGGGATAGGCGCATGAGATCTCCACGCAGCGGAACACGGGATTCCGCTGCAGACTCGGGTGCATCCTCGGCGCTGGCCGGGCGTCACCGCTGATGGACTGGCAGGCAATACTATCGCCGCATTCGCGGCTTTCGGCAAGAGCCAAGATCACCCGGCCAGCGTAGCGTGGGAGCATCGCGGACCGGAAGAAGGCCAGATGAAGCTTAAGCTCGACCTGCATGAGATCTACAACCGGGGCCAGGATATTGACCGCGCCCTCAGGGACATCATCGATGAGGCAGTGCAGAAAAAGGCGCCGCTTGTGGAGATAATCCCCGGCAAGGGCTCAGGGCAGCTGAAGAAGCATGTGCTCCGATTTCTGGACCAGAAGGAAATCAAGGCGCTCTACCACCGGGTAGAGAAAGACTCAAAAAATTTCGGCCGCGTTTTCGTGCACTTCCGCTGGAAGTGATCATTTGCTGGTCACGCCGGGCAGCACAGGCTGGGCGCGTCCGGTGTACTTAAGGGGCCTCCGGCGCAACTTAAGGGGCCGTTGTGAACTTCCGGCGATTACGGCCGGTGCCCGCTGACGGGACCTTACCAGGACCTGACGAGCCGCCCGGCCGCAGCGGCCGCTTCCTGGCGGCCAGCGAGCGCGGCAGTCCTGCGGTCAGGCGGGCGGCCCGGACGAGACGAGGAGGCTTGCGGTGACGCGGTGCGCGAGCCGGCCACGGCTCAAATGCGGCGAAATAGTTAACGTCCGCGCATACCCAGGTGACACCCATTCTCCGCTCCCCCGAGCGCAGCCCGCCGTAATACCCCCGCGGCGGCGGCTAATTCCCTGCGGCAATGGTTCCATGTCGCTCCGGGCAATGTCCAGCTCCGGGTAGCCGGGAAAGGCACGTGTCGCGCCAGGTGACGGCTAAGTTTTGTTAATGAATCCGCGCTGACCAGCCGGGCCCGGCCGCGAGGCGCTGATCCTTCTCCTGCTGACCGCCATTTCAGGGCGCGAGCGCGGGCCGGCCGCTGCGGCCGGGTGCATTCGGCGCCGTGCCCATGACCGCGGACCGGCGTTTCGTGGGAGAATGGCGGCATGAAGTTCCTTATCCGGGTACTGATCACCGCGGCCGCCGTCGGCCTCGCGACCGCGGTGGTGCCCGGCATCGAGCTCACCGCGGCCAGCACGACCTCTAAGGTCTTCACCCTGATCGTCGTGGCCCTGATTTTCGGCGTGGCGAACGCCGTGCTTAAGCCGATCATCAAGGTCATCGGCTGCCTGTTCTACATCCTGACCCTCGGCCTCATCGGCCTGGTCGTCAACGCCCTGCTGTTCTGGCTGACCAGCTGGGCGGCCGGCCAGCTCTCGCTGCCGTTTCACATCACCGGCTTCTGGGCCGCCTTCTGGGGCGCCCTCCTGGTGAGCGTGGTCGGCTGGCTGCTCAACATGATCTTCGACGACCACCGCGAGGGGAACGCCGCCGCGCGGTAAGTCTGCCCGGATCCGTGTGTCGCATCCCCTCGGCCGCGCGGCCCCTGTTCACCGGCCGGGCCCCGGCCTACCCTGCTGATCATGCAGAACGGCGCCTCTGGCCACATCCTGCGGCGCGCTCGCCGCCGCCTCTCCCGACAGACCGCCCGCCGAGCGCGCACCGCCGCGGCGGCTGCCCTCCTGGCGGCCGCAGCCGTCCTGGTCCCTGCCCTGGTCACGGTGCCCGCAGGGGCGTCGGTCACCGCCGGCACGGGCGGGAGGCAGCCGGCCACCGGGCCGGGCGCGGCCACCGGACCGGGCGCGCCCGAGAGGGCGGCCGGCGGCGCGGGCCCCGCCGCACGCTCCATCCGGCTCGGCTCGAGCACCGTCCGCCGCTGCGCGACCAGGCCGCTGACCTACTGCGGCGCGGTCGCCGAGCCGCTCGACTACTCCCGGCCGGCCGCGAGCCCGCGCATCCGCATCGGCTTCCGCTGGCTCCCCGCGACGGGGCGCGCACGGCCGCGGGGCACGATCCTCGCCGTGGAAGGGGGCCCCGGCTATGCCTCGACCGGCTCGCAGTCCCTGTACCAGGCGATGATCGGGCCGCTGGCGCGCACGCGCAGCCTGCTGCTCGTCGACCTGCGGGGCACCGGCACCTCCGCGCCGGTGAAATGTCCGGGCCTGGAGCATTACGGCCGGCCCCAGCACCAGTACGGGCCCGCGTTCAACCGCCTGGTCGCCGACTGCGGCGCGCAGCTGAATCACACCTGGCGCTACCGCCACGGCGGCTGGGTGCACGCCTCCGGCCTGTTCAATACCGCCTACTCCGCGCGGGACGTCTCCCGGCTGCTGCGCGCCCTGCGCCTAGGCCGGGCCGACCTCTACGGCGATTCCTACGGCAGCTGGTTCTCCCAGGTGTTCGCCTCCCGCTACCCGGGTCAGCTGCGCTCGGTCACCCTCGACTCCACTTACCAGGTCCTCGGCCTCGACCCCTGGTACACCACGACGGTCGTCACCGCGCGGCGCGCGTTCAGCCAGGCCTGCGCCCGGTCGGCGGCCTGCGCGGCCGCCGCGCACGGCTCGGCGTGGGCGCTCATCTCCGCCCTGGAGCGCAGGCTGGCCAGGACGCCGGTGACCGGTGAGACCACGACGGCAGCAGGGACCAGGGGCCGGATGACGGTCACCGCGGAAACGCTGGTCAACCTGGTCAACAACGCGGGCTTCGACCCCGTCGTGTACCGGGACCTCGACGCGGCCGCCCGGGCACTGCTGCACCAGGGCGACAGTGCGCCGCTGCTGCGGCTGGCGGCCCTGTCCACCGGCTTCGACGACACCAACGAGCCGCTCGACGGATTCAGCGACGGGCTGTATTTCGCGGTGTCCTGCACCGATTACGTGCAGCTGTTCAGCCGCAGCGCCCCGCCGGCCGTGCGAGCGCGCCAGTACCGGGCCGCCCTGCGCCGCGAGCCGCGGGCCGCTTTCGCGCCGTTCAGCGTGAGCCAGTGGACGCGGATGGACCAGTACACCGAGGCTTACAGTGCCTGCCTGCGCTGGCCGGCGCCGAGCCCGGCGATCACGCCGATCAGCCGGCGCCCGCCGCTGGTCCCGGCCCGGCTGCCCGTGCTCATCCTGTCCGGCACCCTCGACTCGCTCACCCCACGGCTGCACGGCGCGACGCTGGTGGCCCGGCAGATGGGCCCGTCGGCCAGGCTGGTCACGGTGGCCAACCTGACGCACGTCACCCTGCAGGACGCGGACGACGCCTGCCCGGCGGCCATTTACCGCCGGTTCGTCCGCGACCCGGCCGGCCTGCCGCGGGAGAACACTTCCTGCGCCGCCGCGGTGACGCCGGTGCACGCTGTCGGCACCTACCCGCGGCGCCTCGCCGGCGCGGTCCCGGCGATCGCGCGGCCTGGCAACACGGCCGGCCGCCAGGCCCGGCAGGCGGCGGCGGTCGCCCTGGCCAGCGTGGGCGACGAGATCAGCCGGTGGCCGCTGCTGTCCGGCAGCACAGATCGCGGCCTGCTCGGCGGCCGGATCAGCTTCTCGACGGGCGCCCGGCTGCGGATCTCGCTGCGCGGCGTCCGGTGGGTCGCCGATGCGACGATCGACGGCGCCGCCTGGTGGAACCAGGCCTCGGGCCGGGTCATCGCCCGGCTGACCGTGCACCCCCGCGGCGGCGCCGCGGTCGCGCTCACCGCCCGCTGGCTGGCGTTCGGCGCGCAGGACCAGCTGGCCGCCATCACCGGCTCGCAGGGTCACCGCAGGCTCGTCGCCGTGGCACCGGCGCCGTGAACCGTTCCGCCCGCCTGGTGACCGTCTCGCCCGGATCAATGCCGCCCGGTTCAGCGGCGCACAGTGCCGGGCCGTGGACGGTCGTCGACTTGTTTTCCGGCGCGGGCGGCATGAGCTACGGATTCCGGGCGCATCCCGGTTTCCGGGTCGGCGGCGCCGCCGACGCCCAGGTGGGCAAGCCCAGCACCGGCCGCGGGAACCTCGGCTGCAACGCCTCCTACTACGCCAACATCGGCATCCGCCCGGTCGAGGCTGACCTGGCCACCGCCGACCCGGCCGGCGTCTGCGCCGCGATGGGCCTGCCCGCCGGGCAGGTCACCGTCCTCGCCGCGTGCCCGCCGTGCACCGGGTTCTCCCGGACGCTGGCGCACAACCACGTCCGCGACGACGCGCGCAACAGCCTGGTCGGCCAGGTCAGCCGGTACGCGCGCGTGCTCGCGCCTGAGATCATCCTGGTAGAGAACGCCCGCGAGCTGGTGACCGGCCGGTTTTCCGGGCACCTGCGCGGCCTGCTGGCCGATCTGACGGCACTCGGCTACGACGCAGGCGCGGCGACGCATTTCCTCAGCGACTTCGGCCTGCCGCAAAAGCGCGAGCGCGCGCTGGTGATCGCGGTCCGCCGGCCGCTGCCCCGGCGGGATCTGGCCGACCTGTGGCGAGGGCTGCGGGTCAGCCACAAGGCGACGCACGTCCGGCGCGCCATCTGGGAGCTGCCGCCCGTGGCCGCCGGGACCGCCCATCCCGGCGACCGGCTGCACGTGTCCCCGGCACTGACCTCGGAGGTCAACCGCCGCCGTCTGGCGGCGATACCTCGCGACGGCGGCAGCTGGGCGACTCTGGCCGGGCACCCGGACACCGCCCAGCTGCTGACTCCCGCGATGCGGCGGCGGGCGGAAGCCGGGGACTTCGGCAGCCATCCCGACATCTACGGGCGCCTGTGGTGGGACCGGCCCGCCGTCACGATCAAGCGCGAGTGCGGGCATATCGGCAACGGCCGGTACGCCCACCCGGAGCAGGACCGGCTGCTCACCGTCCGGGAGATGGCCCTGCTGCAGGGCTTCCCGCGCGGCGCGACGTTCACCGGCCCGCTGTCGAACATGTACCGGCACATCGGCGACGCTGTGCCGCCGCTGATCAGCTACCAGCTCGCGGCCTTGTGCCGGTGGATTCTGACCGGCGAGCGGCCCGCCCCCGACCAGCTGATCCTGCCCGGCTGCCCGCTGATCCCGGGCGACGTGGAAATCGCCCCGGCGCAGTGCTGAGGACGCCGCCGGAGCGCCGCCCTGGCTGCGCGCACTGCGGACGGGCGATCCGGCGGCCGCGGCGCGGCGCCGGGCGGCCCGCGGCATGCATCATCACGGCAAACCTGGGCAGTCTTGTGTCATGGCGCCCAATCCCCCCGGCGGCCAGGTCGTCACGCCCGTGCCAGGGCCCGCGCGATCCCCCCGGCGCCTCGGGTCACGCGCGGTGGCGGTGCTTGCTCTCGCGGCGGCGGTCGCCGTCGTCGTGGCCGTCGTGCACGCGGCCGCGCCCGCCCGCGGCGCCACCAGCCGGGGCGTCGACCTCGCCGCCGGATCGGTGCGCGCCGTCAACTTCCAGGGCGTCCCCGGCCGGATCGTCATCACCGGCGCGAGCGTCCGGCAGGTCCGCCTGACCGGGCAGCTGCACTGGACCGGCCGCGCGCCCGCCGTCACCGCCCGGCTGAACCGGGGCACCGGGGTGCTGACGCTGGCTTTCCGCTGCGTCCGGGCCAGCCCGTGCACCGAGAACTGCCGCCTGGTCCTGCCGCAGCGCACCGCCGTTACCGTGCGCCAGCCGTCCGCGGATGTCGTGCTGGCGGACCTGGCCGGCCCGGTGAGCATTACCGCGCGCAGCGACGACATCGGCGCCACCGGCCTGCGCTCGCCCTCGCTGACCGCCTCGATCACTTCCGGCCACCTGACCGGGGTCTTCAGCGTCCCGCCGCGCCGCATCGCGGTCACCCTGGCCAGTGCCCAGGCCACGCTGCGGCTGCCGGTGACGGCCTGCTACGCCGTGACCAGCCGGGTCACCAGCGGCTACGTGCATGTCGGGGTCCCGCGCTCAGCGACCGCGTCCGACTCCGTGACGGCCAGCATCGACTCCGGAGAACTCGAGCTGCAGCCGCGCTGAGCCCGCCGAGCCAAAATTTCGGCGCGAATCCGCTGTTATATGGTCATCACTCGGTGAGCGACCCCTCGGGGGCGGGGCAGGAGGAGAGAACACCATGGGGGAGCACCGCTGATGACCACGACCCCGCAATCGGCCGGGGGCCCGCGAGCCGCGACCTACCGGGTCCAGCTGCACGCCGGCTTCACCTTCGACGACGCCGCCGCCATCGCCGGCTACCTGGCCGACCTCGGCGTCAGCCACCTGTACTGCTCCCCGTACCTGCAGGCCGCGCCGGGCAGCACCCACGGCTACGACGTGACCGACCCCGGCCGGCTCAACGCCGAGCTCGGCGGCGAGCCGGCCTACCGGCGGCTGACCGGGCAGCTCGCCGCCGCGGGCCTGCGCCAGATCCTCGACATCGTCCCCAACCACATGGCCCTCGCCGGGCGGGCCAACGCCTGGTGGTGGGACGTGCTGGAGAACGGGCCGTCGAGCCGGTACGCGAGCTACTTCGACATCGACTGGGACCCGCCGCAGCGCAAGCTGACCGCCACGGTGCTGATGCCAGTGCTCGGCGACCACTACGGCCGCGTGCTGGAGGCTGGCGAGCTGGCCGTGCACCGCGACGGCGGCTCGTTCACCGTCCGCTACTACGAGCACGAGGCGCCCGTCTCGCCCCGGACGCTCGATGACCTGCTGGGCCGGGCCGCGGTCCGGGCCCGCTCGTCGGAGCTGCTGGAACTGGCGGCCGAGCACGGCAGTCTGCCGCACGCCATCCTGACCGATCCCGCCGCCGTCGCCGAGCGGCACCGGGGCAAGGAAGAGCTGCGCGAGCGGCTCGCGGCCCGCACCGCGGCGCAGCCGGAAGTCGCCGCCGCCATCGACGCCGAGGTCGCGGCGCTGAACCGGGACCCCGACGCCCTGGACGAGCTGCTCAGCCGGCAGAACTACCGGCTGGCGTACTGGGGCACCGCCGCCGAGGAGCTTTCCTACCGGCGGTTCTTCAACATCGAGACGCTCGCCGGGCTGCGGGTGGAGGACGAGGAGGTCTTCGCCGACACCCACCGGCTGATCCTCGAGCTGGTCGCCAGCGGGGCCGTCGACGGGCTGCGGGTCGACCACGTCGACGGGCTCGCCGACCCCGAGGGCTACCTGGTCCGGCTGCGCGACGCCAGCGGCGGCACCTACGTGGTGGTGGAGAAGATCCTGGAGGCGGGCGAGGAGCTGCCGTCCTCCTGGCCGGCGGCGGGCACCACCGGCTACGACTTCCTGAACCGGGTCAACCAGCTGCTGGTCGACGCCGGGAACGGGGCCGTAGTCCGCGCCGGTTATGCCCGGGTCACTGGTCAGCACGAGGACTACGCCGACATCGCGCACGCGGCGGAGCTGCAGATCATGCGGGAGGAGCTCGCGGCCGAGGTGGAGCGCCTGACGAACGTCCTCGCCGACGTGTGCGAACGGCACCGCCGCCAGCGCGACCACACCCGGCGCGAGCTGCGCGACGCGCTGCGCGAGGTGATCGCCGCCTTTCCCGTGTACCGCATCTACGCCGCGCCGGGCCGGCCCGTCACCGACGCCGACGCCGAGCACGTGGCCGCCGCCGTGGCCGGGGCCCGGCAGCGGCGCCCTGACGTGGACAGCGAGCTCATCGGCTTCATCGGCGAGCTGCTGGTCCTCGCGCACCCCGGCGAGCCCGAAGCCGACTTCGCGGTCCGCTTCGCCCAGGTAAGCGCCCCGGTCATGGCCAAGGGGGTCGAGGACACCGCGTTCTACCGGTACCAGCCGCTGATCTCGCTGAACGAGGTCGGCGGCGACCCCGGCCGGTTCGGCGCCCCGGTTGCCGAGTTCCACCAGGCCATGGCGGAGGCGGCGCGGCACTGGCCGCAGGCGATGCTGACCATCTCCACCCACGACACCAAGCGCAGCGCCGACGTGCGGGCCCGGATCAGCGTGCTGTCCGAACTGCCCGACGCCTGGGGCCGGGCGGCCGACGGCTGGGCCCATCGCAACAAACGGCATAAGCGAAACGGGTGGCCCGACCACAACGCCGAGTACCTGCTCTATCAGACCCTGCTGGGGGCCTGGCCGATCAGCGCCGAGCGGGTCAGCGCGTTCACGGAGAAGGCGTCCAAGGAAGCCAGGGTGCACACCTCGTGGGTCGATCCGCAGCCCGAGTATGACGACGCCCTGGCGGCGTTCGTCACTGCCGTGCTCGCCGACGAGGAGTTCGTCGCCGAGCTGGAGGCCTTCCTGGCTGAGCATCAGCTCGTCGAGCTCGGCCGGGTCAACTCGCTCGCCCAGACGACGCTGCTGCTGACCTGCCCCGGCATTCCCGACCTGTACCAGGGCACCGAGGTGTGGGACCTGTCGCTGGTCGATCCCGACAACCGCCGCCCCGTCGACTACGAGGCGCGCCGGCAGCTGCTGGCCGCCGTGGCCGGCGCCGGGCCGGACGCCGCGCTGGCCCGCGCCGACGAGGGGGCCCCGAAGCTGTGGCTCATCCGCCGGCTGCTCCAGCACCGCCGCGCGGTCCCCGGCGCCTACGGCCCCGAGTCAGGGTACCGGGCGCTGGAGGTCAGCGGACCGCACGCCGACCGGGTCGTCGCGTTCGAGCGCGCCGGCGGCCTGGTGGTCGTCGTGCCGCGGCTGGTCAGCCGGCTCGGAGAGGGCTGGGCGGACACCACCGTGGCGCTGCCCGGCGGCGCCTGGACGGACGTGCTGACCGGCGAGCCGGTCGCGGGCGGCGAAGCCGGCGTTGAAGTCCTTTTCAAGCGATTCCCCGTCGCCGTTCTGGGCAGGGAGAGCTGATGCACGAGTTCAGGGTGTGGGCTCCGGAGGCGCCGCGGGCGGACGTGGTCCTGGACGGGAGCGCTGCCGCCGGGAGCGACGCCGCGGGCGAGCGCAGGGTGGCCATGCGGCAGGCGCCGGGCGGCTGGTGGACGGCTGAGGTCGCCGAGGCAGGCCCTGGCACCGATTACTCGTTCAGCCTGGACGGCGGCCCGGCCCGCCCGGATCCGCGCTCGGCCTGGCAGCCCGGCGGTATCGACGGCCCATCCCGCGTGGTCGATCACTCGGCCTTCGCCTGGACCGACCAGGGCTGGCGCGGGCTGCCGCTGGCCGGGTCCGTTCTCTACGAGTGCCACATCGGCACCTTCTCGGCCGAGGGCACCTTCGACGGGGCCATCGAGCACCTGGGCCACCTGGCCGATCTCGGCGTCGGCGCCATCGAGCTGCTTCCCGTCGCCGAGTTCTCCGGGAGCCGGGGCTGGGGCTACGACAGCTCCGGCCTGTTCGCACCCCACCATGCCTACGGCGGCCCGGACGGGCTGAAGCGGCTCGTCGACGCCGCCCATGCCCGCGGCCTCGGGGTCGTGCTGGATGTCGTCTACAACCACCTCGGGCCGGCCGGCAATTACCTGCCGGAGTTCGGCCCGTACTTCTCCGCGCGGCACCAGACCAACTGGGGCGACGCGGTTAACTTCGACGGTCCCGGCAGCGACGAGGTCCGCCGCTTCGTGATCGACAACGCGCTGTCATGGCTGCGGGATTACCACATCGACGGGCTGCGGCTCGATGCCGTGCACGCCATCGTCGACGACTCGGCGACCCACATCCTGGAGGCTCTCGCCGGCGAGGTCGATGCGCTCGCCGCGCACGCGGGCCGCCCGCTGTTCCTCATCGCCGAGAGCGACCTCAACGACCCGCGCTTCGTCCGCGGCCGCGAGGCCGGCGGCTACGGCCTGGCCGCGTCCTGGGCCGACGAATGGCACCACGCGCTGCACGCCACCCTGACCGGGGACGTGAGCGGCTACTACGAGGACTTCGGCCCGCTGGCGCTGCTGGCCAAGGCGCTGCGCCAGGCGTGGGTGTACGACGGCATCTACTCGCCGCACCGGCAGCGGGTGCACGGCCGCCCGCCCGCGGGCCTGTCCGGCACCCAGTTCGTCGTCTGCACGCAGAACCATGACCAGGTCGGCAACCGCGCGGCCGGCGAGCGGACCAGCGCGCTGGTGAGCGACGGCCGGCTGCGGGTCGCGGCCGCCCTGCTGCTCACCGCGCCCTTCGTGCCCCTGCTGTTCCAGGGCGAGGAGTGGGGCGCGCGGTCGCCGTGGCAGTACTTCACCGACCACGCCGATCCCGGCCTCGGCCGGGCCGTCAGCACCGGGCGCCGGGAAGAGTTCGCCGCGTTCGGCTGGGCCCCCGAAGACGTGCCGGATCCGCAGCAGCGCGCCACGTTCGAGCGGTCCAGGCTCGGCTGGGCCGAGGCGGCCAAGGAGCCGCACGCTGACCTGCTGGCCTGGTACCGGGAGCTGATCGCGCTGCGGCGCCGCTGCCCGGCACTGACCGATCCCCGGCTGGACCGGAGCGGGACCGAATATGATGAAAGGGCCGGCTGGCTCATCGTCCGCAGAGGACCGGTGACCGTGGCCGTCAACCTGGGCAGCCGTACCTGGGCCTGCCCGGCCGGCCCGTCCGCTCAGCTGCTCGCCGCCTCGGACGCCCGCATCGAGCTCACTGGCGGGCACCTGAGCCTTCCGCCCGACAGCGTGGCCATCGTGACTGAGACCGCCGGACGAGCGGGGCCGGCCGGCGGAGCAACCCCCCAGCCGGGCTGAGAGAGGATCCATCCACCATGAGCGAGCCCATCGAGACCTGGCCCGGCCGCCCTTATCCGCTGGGAGCCGCCTACGACGGGGCCGGCACCAACTTCTCGCTGTTCTCCCTGGTCGCCGAGAGCGTCGAGCTGTGCCTGTTCGACGACGACGGCGCCGAGCAGCGCGTGCGCCTGGAGGAGATCGACGCGTCGTGCTGGCATGCCTATGTCCCGTCTGTCAGCCCCGGCCAGCGTTACGGATACCGGGTGCATGGTCCGTGGGACCCGGAGCAGGGCCAGCGCTGCAACCCGGCGAAGCTGCTGCTGGACCCGTACGCGAAGGCCATCGAGGGCACCGTCGAGTGGGGGCAGGCCTGCTTCCCGTACACCTTCGGCGACGAGAACTCCCGCAACGACGAGGACAGCGCGCCGAACGTGCCGCGGTCAGTCGTGCACAACCCCTACTTCGACTGGGGCAATGACCGTCCCCCGGACGTGCAGCTCAACGAATCGGTCATCTACGAGGTGCACGTCAAGGGGTTCACGCAGCGCCACCCCGACATCCCGGAGGCGCAGCGGGGCACCTACTCCGGCCTCGCGCACCCGGCCGCCATCGAGTACCTCACCGGCCTCGGCGTCACCGCCGTCGAACTGCTGCCCGTGCATCAGTTCGTGCACGACGCGCACCTGGTCGAGCGGGGCCTGCGCAACTACTGGGGCTACAACTCGATCGGCTTCCTGGCCCCGCACAACGAGTACTCGGCGAGCGGTCAGCGCGGCGAGCAGGTCGCGGAGTTCAAGGCCGTGGTGCGGGCCCTGCACGAGGCCGGGATCGAGGTCATCCTCGACGTCGTCTACAACCACACCGCCGAGGGCAACCACCTGGGCCCCGTCCTGTCGATGAAGGGCATCGACAACGCCGCCTACTACCGCCTCGTGCCCGACAACCCGCGGTTCTACTACGACACGACCGGGACCGGGAACAGTCTCAATGTCGGCCACCCGCACACCCTCCAGCTGATCATGGACTCGCTCCGCTACTGGGTCACCGACATGCATGTCGACGGGTTCCGCTTCGACCTGGCCGCCAGCCTGGCCCGCCAGTTCCACGAGGTGGACCGGCTGTCGGCGTTCTTCGACCTCATCCAGCAGGACCCGGTCGTCTCCCAGGTCAAGCTCATCGCCGAGCCGTGGGACATCGGCGAGGGCGGCTACCAGGTCGGCAACTTCCCGGCCCTGTGGTCGGAGTGGAACGGCCGCTACCGCGACACCGTGCGGGACTTCTGGCGCGGCGAGCCGGCCACGCTCGGCGAGTTCGCCTCCCGGCTCACGGGCAGCTCCGATCTCTATCAGGCCGACGCCCGCCACCCGGGGGCCAGCGTCAACTTCGTGACCGCCCATGACGGCTTCACCCTGCGTGACCTGGTCTCCTACAACGAGAAGCACAACAAGGCCAACGGCGAGGACGGGGCCGACGGCGAGTCCCACAACCGGTCCTGGAACTGCGGAGCCGAGGGCGACACCGACGACAAGGAAGTCCTGGCCCTGCGCCGCGGCCAGCAGCGCAACTTCCTCACCACGCTGATGCTGTCCCAGGGCGTGACCATGCTGCTCGGCGGCGACGAGACCGGCCGGACACAGGGCGGCAATAACAACGCCTACTGCCAGGACAACGAGATCTCCTGGCAGGACTGGGAGAACATCGACGAGGATCTGCTCGAGTACACCCGCCGGCTGATCGCGCTGCGCCGTGAGCACCCCGTGCTGCGGCGGCGGCGCTGGTTCCAGGGCCTGAATATCCGGGGCTCGGTCGATCTCGGCTGGTTCAAGCCCGATGGCAGCGAGATGAGCGACCAGGACTGGGACGCCGGGGCCACCGCGTCGGTGGCCATGTTCCTGAACGGCGCGGCGATCACCGACCGGGACCGCCGCGGCCAGCGGGTGACCGACGACTCCTTCCTGCTGCTGTTCAACGCCCATCACGAGGGCATCGACTGGACGCTGCCCAAGCAGTGGGGCGAGCACTGGGGGGCCGTCATCGACACCGCGGATCCGGGCCGCGAGGGCGAGCAGTTCGACAGCGGGCAGGTCCTCCAGGTCGCCGGGCGCTCGGTCGTCGTGCTGGTCCGCCAGGAACACTAGGACTGACCGCCTGACCCTGTGTTTGACGTCGGCCGCCGAGGGTAACCGGGCGGCAGGCTCGGACGCAAGGAGGCGGCAGGTGGCAGGTGGCATCGGAAGCGAGGGCAACGCAGCCCGCGGGACGCAGCGTGCTCGATGAGCTCGACTCGCGGATCCCGACAGGTTTACTGGTATCTGGCCGTCCTCGCCTGCATCGGCGGATTCCTGTTCGGCTACGACACCTCCAATATCGGCTCCGCGCTGAGCTTCATCCCCTATCACCTGTCCAGCTTCGCGACCGGCTACCTGGTGGCCGGGGCGTCGCTCGGCGCCGCCGTGGGCGCGCTGGTCGCCGGGCCGACCACCGATCGCTTCGGCCGCAAGTCGCTGCTCATCACCGACGCGGCCATCTACGGGGTCGGCGCGCTGCTGTCCGCGTTCACCGTCAACGCCCCGGGAGGAGAAACGGCAGCGCAAGAACCCGTGGACCACCGGGGTGAGGCGGGCGCTGATCGTCGTCTGCGTCTTCTTCATCTTCCAGCAGATCTCCGGCATCAACGTGCCGTTCTACTACGGCCCGATGGTGCTGGGCAGCTACTTCGGCGGCGCGACGTCCACGGCCGTCAGCGCGGCCACGGCCGGCGTCGAGGTGACCGCCATCCTCGGCGCCGTCAACGTGGTCGCCGCCTATTTTGCCTTCCGCTGGATCGACAAGATCGGCCGGCGCCCGCTGGCGC
The DNA here is from genome assembly GCA_052146815.1 of Streptosporangiaceae bacterium. GTDB lineage: Bacteria > Actinomycetota > Actinomycetes > Streptosporangiales > Streptosporangiaceae > DATJZH01. The sequence continues at coordinate 34,665 of JBKQMG010000275.1, forward strand.
TGTGGGGCTACGCCGGCATGGCAGTGTTCATGCTCGTCGCGGCCGCCGGAGTGGGCTTCCTGACCGGCGTGCCGAAGACCGTGCTGGTGATGGTCGGCTTCTCGTTCTTCATCACCTCCTTCGCGATCGGCGTCGGCGGCACCGGCTGGCTGATCCAGGGCGAGGTCTTCCCCACCGCCGTGCGCGGCCGGGCGGCGGCCATCGGCGCGAGCGTCGACTGGATCGCCAACTTCGCGATCATCGAGGTGTTCCCCGCCTGGCATAAGGCAGTCGGCCTGGGCTCGGTGATGGTGTGCTTCGCCGTCATCACCGTGCTGGTCATGGGGTTCGTCGCCCGCTGGCTGCCGGAGACCAAGGGCCTGTCGGTGGAGCAGGCCGTCAGCGTCTTCGAGCGGCAGGCGGAGGGCGAGCACGTGACGGCGGCCTGACGGCCAGCTCACCTTGCCGGGCGCCCCGCGGTGAGGGCGGCCAGCAGGGCGGCAATGTCAGCCGCGGCATGCGGGCGGCTCAGCCGGGCTGAGGCCGCCCGCATGCCGCGGATGGCGGCCGGGTCGCGGCGCAGCCGGTCGATCTCGCCGAGCAGCTGCCGGACGCCCCGCGCGTGACGGCCGGCCCCCGCCGCGACGACCAGCTCGGCGTTGCCTTCCTCCTGGCCGGGCACATGGGAGGTGAGCATGAGCGGGGCGCCGCAGCACGTCGCCTCGGCGATGGTGCCAGGGCCTGCCTTGGTCACGACCAGGTCCGCGCAGCGCAGCCAGTGCGCCATGTTGTGCACGAATCCCTGTACCGTCAGGCGGCCGCCCGACCGGGCGGCCAGCCGGGTCAGCCTGCGCTGCAGGCTGCGGTTGCGCCCGCAGATCGCCACCACGGCGACGTCGTCGAACCGCCGCAGGATCGCCGCCGCCCGCTGGTAAATCCCGCCCGACCCCTCCGCCCCGCCGGTCAGCACGACGAGAAACCGGCGGCTGCTGAGGCCGAGGGACCGGCGCAGGGCCCGCCGTTCGCGCGCCCGCAGCGGACCGGGCAGGAAGTCCGGCATGACCGGCAGCCCGATCTCCACATAACGGCCGCGCGACGATGACGATGAGGCGCCGCAGGCTCCGCCGGACGCCGCCAGCGGCACGACGATCCGGTCCACCTGGTCGCAGTGCCAGGTCGGATGGGTGGTGGCCAGATCCGTGACCACGGTCACGACCGGGGGGCGGGGACCGCCGTGCTCGAACGCCCTGATGGCCGCCCCGCCGGTCAGCGGGTGGAACGACACGATCGCCGCGGGCCGGTGGGCGGCCACCGCGGTGGCGACGGGACGGGCGACGATGGGAAACACCGTGCGGTCCAGCCAGCCCAGCGCGGGCGCGGTCTCGAAGCCGCGGTAAATGGCTCCCCAGATCCACGGGGTCAGCCTGATCGAGGGCCCGTAGAGGCTGGTGATCCAGCGCAGCGGCCGGTAAGCATCCGGTCCGCCGAGCGGATCACACAGGACGGGAGCGAACCGCCCCGGATACGCCCGCTCCAGTGCCTCGCCGACCGCCCGGGCCGCGCTGCGGTGCCCGCCGCCGGTGTCGGCGATCAGGAATAGCAGCGGCACGGGCGCGGGAAGCAGCGCGCCGCCGCCGGCGGCGGTCGGGGCCACGGTCGCCCCGGCCGGCCCGAGCGAGCCCCAGCCCGGACGGCCGCCAGCCCTGGCGCCCGGCCCGGGCCTCGCGTTCGACCCGGGCCCGGTCCCGGCGTCCTCCGCGGGCGTCATGGCCGCCTCCCGTGCTGATCAGCCCCGGCCAGGAGGCCGTAAAGGTACTCCCACTGCGCCAGCGTGCGCCCGCGCTCATGCCCGGCGGCGATCAGCACCCCCGCGGCGCCCATGCGGCGGCGCAGCGGCGGGTCGGCAGCCAGCCGGTCCAGGTACCGCGCCATCGCCGCCGCGTCGCCGGGCGCGAACAGGTACCCGCTGCGGTCGTGGCTCACCAGCTCGGTGAGCGCGCACGCGCCGGCGGCCACGACCGGCAGGCCGCTGGCCATCGCGTCCATCGTGGTGAGGCTCTGCAGCTCAGCCTCGGACGCGATGGCGAACACGTCGGCGGCCCGGTACAGGCCGGGCAGGTCGGCGTCGGGGACGAAGCCCAGAAAGGAGATCCGGCCGGTCAGTCCCCGCTGGCGGACGCCGGCCCGCAGCGCGGACTCCTGCGGCCCGGTCCCGCCGATCGCCACGTGCGCGGGACGCGTCAGGCGGGCGGCCGCGTCGATGAGCACGTCGAGGCGCTTCTCCGGGCTGAGCCGGCCCACCGACAGAATGACCGGCTGATCCCGCGGCAGGCCGTAGCGGCGGGCCAGCAGCTCCGGCGCCCCGGCCGGAGCGGACATCCGGGCCTCGACACCGTTGGAGATCACCCGTGACGGCACGCGCAGACCGCGCTCCCGCAGCAGCCGCAGGGCCGTCGCGCTCGGCGCGGTCACGTAGCTGCACCGGTTCGCGAAGGCCAGGAGGCAGGCGTAGAAGGCATCATCGAAGAGCCGCGGGCGGCGGCGCAGCGACGGGCTGACGTTAGCCGGCAGATAGTGATTGGTGTAGACGACGGGGATAGCCCGCCGGCGCGCGCTGGCCAGGGCCGTCGCACCGAGTACGAGCGGGCAGTGGATATGCACCACATCGGGAGGACGACGGCCGGCCAGGGCCCGCAGGCCGCCGGCGGGCAACGCGAGCCGCATGCCGTCGTACAGCGGCCACGGCACCGAGGCCAGGTAGCGCACTCTGGCCCGGCCGGCCGTCGCGTCGGCGTCCCGGCGGCCCGTGCGGGGCGCGAGGACGGCGACGCGATGCCCGCGGCCGGCCAGGCCGGCCGCGAGCGCCCTGGTGACGCTGGGGACGCCGCCCACCATCGGCGGGTACTGATCTGTCACGATCAGGATGCGCAGCATGCGAGGGGCCTGCACAATAAGCTCCCTGCCGCAGTGACGATCGCGGCCGGAATCGACGATCATCCGGCGACTGCCCGGGCCTGCCCCGGGCCCATCCTGGGCATACCGGAGCGGATATGAGCAGCGGGCGGTCGATCCTGGTGGACGCCAGGCTGAACGGCAGACCCGGCGCGCACGGACTGGCCCGGTCGGTCCTGAAGCTGGCCGAGCACATGCCCGCGGGGCCGGACGGCCTGGCGCTGCGGATCCTGGTCGACTCGTCGAGGCCGCAGCTGTTCCCGCTGGCCGGGCTGGCCCGGCGGGCCGAGCTGATCGAGGCCGGTATCCGGCCGGAGGCGGTGCACCGCACCCGCGAGCTCAGCCGGCTGATCCGGGCGGCCGGCGCGGCGGTGCTCTACGCGCCCTATCCCCTGTTCGCCCCGCTGCGGTGCGCGTGCCCGGTCGTGCTCACCATCCACGACTGCATCATCGAGAGCAGCGTCCGTCATGCCGGCGGCTGGCACCGCCAGGCCGGCCTGAAGATCGCGACCACGGCGATGCTGCGCCGGTCCGCGGCCGTCACAGCTCCCTCCCTGGCCAGCCTGGCCGAGATACGCAGGCACTACCCGGCCGCTCCCCGGCCGACGCTGATTCCCAATGGCATCGACACCCGCCCGTTCGACGCTGTCACCGACCGTGATGTCGCTGCGGTACGCGCGCGCTATGGCCTGCCGGACCGGTTCATCCTGACTGTCGGCGCTCATCGTCCGCACAAGAATCACGATGTACTGATCCGGGCCCTGGCGGCAATGCCCTCAGCGGTGCCGCTCGTCATCGTCGGATACTTCGATCCGAACTTCCGCGACTCGCTGCCCCGGCAGACTTCCCGGCTGGGGCTGCAGTCGCGGGTAACGCTGATTCCCGCGGTGCCCGAGGAAGCCCTGCCGGCTGTGTACCGGGCGGCCTCGCTGTTCGCCTTTCCATCGCTCGTCGAAGGCTACGGGCTTCCTGCGCTGGAGGCCATGGCGGCGGCCGTGCCCGTCGTGGCGAGCGCCGTGCCCGCGCTGTCGGAGGTGTGCGGCCGGGCAGCGGTGCTGGTGCCGCCGCACGACGCCGCCGCCTGGGCCGCGGCGATGACGAGAATCCTCGGCGATGACGCTGCGGCGTCGGACATGGCGCGAGCCGGTGCCGCGGTCGCCGCCGCTGCCACCTGGGCACGCGGCGGGCGGGCCCTCAGCGATCTGCTGGCGTCTGTGGCGCGGGCGGGCCCGAGGCGGGCACCGGACGGCTCCCCCGCCCTGGCCCGCTGACGCCGCCCCGTTCCACTCACAGGATGACGGGGGCCGGCGGCCCGGCGACCGGGCTGATCGCGCGGCGCGCTGCCGCGTCGCCTGGCGGGAGGCCGAACGATTCCCGGGCGAACTCGGCCGCGAGCTGATGCCACACCCGCGGCCGCCGGAGCATCGCGTGATCCCCGCCGCGGACCTCGATCGCCGCCGTCGGCACGACAGCGCGGGCCCGCCGGGCGTAGGCCCACGTGCCCGCAGGGCTGGTGACGGAGTCGGCGTCCCCGTGCACGAGCAGTACGCGGCGCCCGGCCAGCTGCTCGACCGGCTCGCCGGACGGCAGCCACGGCGCGAGCCCGGCTACGCCGGATACCAGCGGATGGCCCGCGACCCGCAGCGCGGCCCGGGCACCCATGGAATGGCCCACCAGCAGCACAGGCGGAGGAGTCGGGCCGTCGGCTATCTCCGCCAGGAGCTCACTCAGATCACGCACGGGCGACGCCTCGTCGCCGTTCCAGCCGCGCACCCGGAACCTCGGGCGCCAGACCTCGATCTTGTGCCCGCGCACCGCATGCCCGATGGCCCGCGCGATCGGGATCATCCGCAGCACGCTGAGCTGGACCGGGGTGGTCGGCTCGGTGCCCATCGACCGGCCGCCGTGCACGACGAGGACGAGCCCGCTGAGACCGGCGGCAGCGGGCTGGCCGCTGCGCTGGGGCATGGTGCGGGGGTTCACCGGGCGTCCTCCTCGTCAAGGCTCGGCAGCCGACCGCGCGTGACTGGCTTATTTCTGCAGGCGCTTGCTGCGGCCCTGCAGTTCGTCGATGAGCTCGGAGGCTTCCGCCTTGGACAGGTTCTCCGGCTCATCCTCGCCGGCTTCCCTGGCCAGCGTGCGCAGGTGCGACTCCTGCGGCCCGGTCATGGGCTCGCCGCCGGTGGCCCGGTCCTCGGGGTCCTTCTCCACTGGCCCGTTGCTCATGGTCCCTCCCCGTCAGCTCAGCAATCGTGCAGTCAGCATCGTGAAACTCAAGCGCCGTCATGAGCGCTGCCTTCGGGTCACAGGGCCGGGCCGTCCGGCCCGGCGATGACCTGCTGAGCAGCGCGTATCCGCAGCGATTCGAGCAGGTCTGACTGGCGGCGGGCGCGGGCGATCAGCTCGTCGAGCCGCGCGGAGTCGAGCCGGTGGTCGTGGTCCGCCGCCGCCCGCAGCGTCCGCCAGCCGGCCGCCTTGCCTTCCACGCCTAGGCGCATCATCTCCAGCTCCTCCAGGCTGCTGAGCGGCGAGCGGGTCAGCAGGCGGCCGTTGAACTTCAGCCGGCCGGCCTTCTCGCCGAGCCAGGCGGCCCGGACCTTGTAGGAGCGCACGGGCACGCCCAGTGTCGCCATGATCTCCAGCAGCGCGGCGCGGTCCTGGGCCACTTCAGCGGCGAAACCCGTCAGGCGCTCCCTGACCGCCGGATCCCGGACTGCGCGCGCGACCCGGCGGGCCAGCTCGGTTCCGCCGGTCGCACCGGCCAGGTGGTCGTTGAGGTAGATGCCCAGCAGGTCGTGTCCGGATCGTCCGGCGCGTGCTGCCGTGTGTGCTGTCATGACGCCTCCCTGCGCGGGTCCCCTTATCTATCTCCTGCCCGCGCGGCGGAGCTTATGCATCCGCTCGGCGGGGCTGTTTGCCTCTTCTGGTGCACACTGGTGAACCTGAGCTGCGGCAACGGCTGGTGCAGGCAGGTGAGCCAGAGCTGCCGCGACGGCCCCGAGCCCGGAGGAGGCAGCGATGCCGCAGCGACCCGGACCAGAGATACCCGTGCCTTTGCGGGAGGTCGCGGCCGAGCTCGTGGGCAACCAGGGCTGGCGGTACTCCCGCAGTGACGCACCCGGCCTGCTGTACGCGGCCGATCGGGCCCTGTCGGCGGTGCGCATCCCCGCCGCCCCGGGGCCGCGGGCAGTCCGGAACTGGCTGGCGCAGATCCGGCAGGCCGGCGGGATCTGGCCGGCTCCTCCGCGAGCCGGGGATGCTTCGCCGCGGGCCGGGGAAGCGCCGGGAAAGCAGCCGGGGAAGCAGCAGCAGCCATGACGTACTACAGCGTGCTCATCGAGACTCGCGACGAGGACGGCGGGCCGCTGACCGGGCAGGCGTTCAGCGCCTTCGCCGATGCTCTTGCCGCCTTCGACGGAGTGGCCGGGTTCGGCGACGCGGCCTGGTCCGCCCGGATCAGCGTCGAGGCGGACAGTGCGGCCGGCGCCGTCGCGCTGGGCGCGGCTCTGGTGACTAGCCTCGGCGAACGGGCCGGACTGCCGGGCTGGCCGGTCGTCCGCGCTGAGGCAGTGCGCGAGGACGTGCTCGCCGAGGATCTCGCCCAGCCACCACTCCCGGACCTGGTCTCGGCCGCCGAGGCGGCTGCCATCGCGGGCGCTCCGGCGGAGAGCCTCGGCAACCGGGGGGCTGAGCCGCCCGGCTTCCCCGCCCCGGTCCTCGAGCTGGGCCCGGCCAGCCTGTGGCTGCGGGCCGCGGTCACCGGATTCGCGGAGGAACATGAGCGAGGCAAAGGGCCGCGCCGGCCGGCCGGCTAGCGGCTCGCTGCCCGGCCCGGGCCGCACCATGTCCGGGCCGCGCCAAGCTAGCCGCGGGCCTGACCGCCGCGCCGGACCACCGCCGGACCGGAGGCAATGACCAGGCCCGGCGTCTGGTCCCAGCCGACTATCGCCATGATGGTCCTCAGCTGGCGCGGGACGCGGTGCAGCACCACCCGCGTGGTGGCATCCGGCACTCGCGCGGTGAGCGTGATGATGGCCCGAAGGGCAGCCAGATCGCAGTAGCCGACATCGGCGAGGCAGCGGTGCACCTCGGTCTCGGTCGCCGCGAGCTCCGCCAGGTATGCGGCCAGCGCGGGGTAGGATTCCTCGTCAATCTCCCCGGCCAGGTATCAGGCCCGGCGGCCTGAGCCCGCGGGTAATCTGCAGCGCCCCGTCATCGTAGACGACCCGCCCGGCGGTGACCCGGGGTCTCCTCCTGCCTCCGCGTCAGCGCCTAGAGCAGACACGAGAGCACTGGGCACGCGGGCCAGATGGTGATCATGAGGCCTCCTGATCAGCGATGCGGAAAAGACCTCGCCGACTGCTGTCAGAAGGGGCCGCCGGGATGATCCCGGCAGGCGCGATGACGAACATCGACGTCGGACAGCCGCGAAAGTCTGGGCGGCGTCATGACGGCTCTTTCAGCATGCCGCAATTAGTCCACCGGGCAAGCGCGTGCCGGGGCTGCCTCATGGCCGGCCCGGCAGCGACACGCATTGCCGGGCCGGGCGCCAGTACCGCGGTCAGATCGAGCGCTGATAGCTGCCGAAGGCGCGGGTCGCCAGCCAGGCCATCACGGCCGCCAGGATGGCGAGGAATCCGAGCCTGGGCCACACGACGCCCCAGTCCGCTGCGGCGAGGAGCGCCTGCCGGGATGCGACGACGGCCCAGTCGACCGGGTTGTAGCGGGCGACGTGCTGCACCCAGGCAGGCGACAGGCTGGTGTCCATGATGGCCGAGGACACGAAGATCAGCGGCAGCACGAGGAACTGGCTGATGCCGATGAGAGCTTCCTGCTGGCGCAGCAGCAGCGCGAGCGCGTTGGACAGCGACGCCAGGATCACCGCGATCAGCACGGCGGCCAGCAGGGTCACCGCGATGCCCGCCGCGCCGCCGGGGAACCGGGCCCCGGTGGCACAGGCCAGGGCGAAGACGACCAGCGTCTGCAGCACGGTCGTCAGCGACTGGTAGGCCAGCGTGCCGGCCATCACCGCCCCGCGGCGGACCGGGGAGGCGAGCAGCCGGTCCATGACGCCGCGGTTCATGTCCTCGACGTAGACGGTGCCCGCCCAGGTGCTGGAGAACAGCGCGGTCATGATGATCACGCCCGGGGTGATGAATTCCAGGTACGAGCCGGCGCCCAGGCTGAAGCCGGGAATGTGCACGACCGAGCGGAACAGCTGCCCGAACAGCAGCAGCCAGATGACGGGCTGCACCAGGGTCGCCGCCGCGTACGCGGGCTGACGCCACAGGGTCCGCAGCGAGCGGGCCGTGAGATACGCCGAATGGCGGGCCAGCCGCCAGTGCTCCGGCGCGGGCGCCGGCGCGTACCGGGCAGTGTCCTGCGTGATCGCGCTCATGCCGCCGCCTCGAAGCTGCGGCCCGCGTAACGCATGTACACGTCGTCGAGCGAGGGCCGGGCGACGGTGACAGCGGTCACCGCGATGGCGGCATCCTCCAGGGCGGCGAGCACGGCCGGGACGGCCCGGGCCCCGTTGTCGGCGCGTGCCCGCACGCTGGCCCCGTCGGCGGTGACCTCCCGCAGCGGGCCCGGCCCCGCGAGAAGCCCGGCCGCAGCCGCGGCGTCCCCGGCTGAGCCGAGCTCGATCGTCACGGTGTCCCCGCGCAGCTCGCCCTTGAGGTCCTCGGGCGTGCCCTCGACCACGATGCGGCCGTGATCGACGATCGCCAGCCGGTCAGCGAGCTGGTCAGCCTCTTCCAGGTAGTGCGTGGTGAGCAGCACGGTGACCTGTTCCTCGGCGGACAGCCGGCTGATCTCGGCCCACATCTCGGCGCGCGCCTCCGGGTCCAGGCCCGCGGTCGGCTCGTCGAGGAAGAGCACCTGCGGGCGGTGCATAAGGCCGATGGCCACGTCGAGCTTGCGGGCCATGCCGCCCGAGAACGTCTTAGCCAGCCGGCCAGCCGCCTCGTCGAGCCCGAACAGGCTCAGCAGCTCGGCGGCCCGGCCGCGCGCCGAGGCGCGCGACATGCCCTGGATCTGCCCGGCCAGCACGAGGTTCTCCCGCGCGGTCGCCATCGGGTCGCTGGAGGCCTTCTGCGAGACCAGCCCGATCACGTGCCGGGCTCCGTCCGGGTCGCGCAGCACGTCGATGCCCGCGACGGTGGCCTGCCCTGAGTCAGGCCGCGACAGGGTGGAAAGAATCTTGACGGTAGTCGTCTTGCCGGCGCCGTTCGGGCCGAGCAGCGCGAGCACGCGGCCGGCGTCGATGGCAACGGACAGCCCGTCCAGGGCCCGGATCCGCGGCGCGCCGCGGCGGCCCCGGTAGGTCTTGACCAGATCGACGGCCGACAGCGCCGCCGGTGCGTACTCGGACATGAAACTCCCTCATGGTGACGGTGGGAGAGCCGGGTCCGCAGCACCTATCGTGTGAGTGCGCCTCGGGGACAGATCGCCTGCGGTCCGGTCTCGGGTGTGAGGCCCCTGGCCTGGTGTTGGCGCACCGGCCAGGGGCTGCTTGCTCTTCCTGCGACTGGCTAGTCCTTCGGCGTGAGTGTCAGCCCGCGGGCCTCCTCTCCGAGATGAGCCGTCACATCGGCGGCTATCTCCTCGAACGGCACGCCCTCCGCGCGCAGATCGTGAATGCGCTGCCACAGCTGCGCCCCCGAGAAAGCCCGGGACCGGATATCGGCGGCCAGCTTGATCACGAACTCCAGCTCAGCGGCCACCATGGCCCGGCGGTACAGGCTCTCGGCCATGAACAGCTCGGGCAGTTCCATCGCCGCCCCCTCGGCGTGCGCGGCGTCGATCGCGCGCAGGTCCGTGCGCAGCCGCTCGGCCCGCTCGCCCAGCAGCCGCGCGACCTCGTCGGGCGGCAGGCCCGGCATCAGGGACAGGCCGGCCTCCAGGGAGGTGAACTCGCGGACCGGAGTGGACAGCAGCTCCGCCAGCCAGTCCTCGCATTCGGTGACGCCCGCCTCGGTGATCTCGTAGACGGTCCGCTCCGGCCGGCGGCCCTCGCGGGTCGTCTCCAGCGCGCGGATGAGCCCGTGCTTCTGCAGCGATTCGACCACCGCGTACAGCGAGCCGTAGTTGAGCTTGATGCTCAGCTCCTTGCCGCGGCTGCGCAGCGTGGCGGAGATCTCGTAGGGGTGCATCGGCCGCTCGGTCAGGCAGCTCAGCACGGCCAGCGCGAGCGGGTTGGAGACCCGGCGACGAGTCATGTCTCTCCTCAAAGCTGAATACTCTAATCAAAATATCAAGCTTAGATCAGTCCATGTCAAGTGTTCCGAGTTGCCCGCTGCGTTCACGGGGAAACGCTCGCCTGGCCCGCGCCCCAAGGGCCGTGCTCCCTGCCGGGCCCGCTGCGGCCGCGCAGGAGAGGGGCAGGAGCGCGCGCGGCCGCTCCGCGCCGGGCGAACGGGCCCGGCCCGGGGCCGGGCTACGATGTGTGAGCAATGAGCACCACGCAAGCGCCGCCCGGCGCTACCGAGCGCGCCGAGGACCAGCGGGCCGCTGTCATTCATACCGAGGAACTGACCAAGGTCTACCCGGGGACGGACTTCGCTGCGGTCGACCACCTCAACCTCGACGTGCGCGCCGGGGAGATCTTCGGCCTGCTGGGGCCGAACGGGGCCGGCAAGACGACCACCGCCGGGATGCTGACCACGCGAGTGATACCCACCTCCGGCCGGGCCTACCTCGAGGGCGTCGACATCGCGGCGCATCCCGCGCTGGCAAAGCAGCTGAGCGGCATCGTCTCCCAGCAGAACACGCTCGACCGTCAGCTCACCGTCTGGGAGAACCTGTACTTCCACGGCCGCCTGTTCGGGATGGGCGCCAGGGCGTCCCGGCAGACCGCCGACGAGCTCCTGGAGCAGTTCCAGCTGTCGAAATGGGCCAAGGCGTCGGTGTACGCACTATCGGGCGGCATGGCTCAGCGGCTCATGGTCGCGCGCGCCATCTTTCACCGGCCGTCGGTGCTGTTCCTGGACGAGCCGACCGCCGGCCTGGACCCGCAGAGCCGCCTGGCCCTGTGGGACCTGCTCGGGGAGCTGCACCGGGAAGGCCAGACCATCCTGCTGACCACGCACTACATGGAAGAGGCCGACCAGCTCTGCGAGCGGGTCGCCATCATGGACCACGGCAAGATCCTCGCCCTCGACACCCCGGCCGCGCTCAAGCAGAGCGTCGGCGCCGACACCGTCGTCACGATCAAGGCCACCGGCGACGCGGTCCGCCTGGCTGAGCTGCTGTCGGGCGACGTGGACGGCGTCACCCGGACCCGGCAGGTGGACGGCGGCCTCGAACTGCACGTGCAGGGCAGTGACCGGCTCGTCCCGCGGGTCGTCCTCGCCGCGGAGCGCGGCGGATTCGAGCTGGTCGACCTGTCGATCTCCGAGCCCAGCCTGGAGACCGTGTTTATCAACCTGACCGGCAAGGAGCTGCGGGACTGATGGCGACTTCGGTAACGACACCGGTCCCCGCCCGGCAGATCGGCGGCGGGCCGACCCGCTCGGTGGCGGCCGCGAGCTGGACCGCCCTCGGCGCGCTGATCCTGCGCGACCTCGTGGTGCTGCGCAAGCACCTGTGGGAGTTCGTGCTGCGGACGATCATCCAGCCGTTCCTGCTGTGTTTCGTGTTCCTGTATGTCTTCCCGAAAATCGGCCAGGGCATCGGGGGACGGGGAGCCGGCGAGCAATCGGCCTTCGCGACTGTCCTGGTGCCCGGCGTCGTGGGCATCTCGGTGATGTTCCAGGGCGTGCAGTCCATCGCCCTGGCGATGGCGCAGGAGTTCGGCTTCACCAGGGAGATCGAGGACCGGGTGCAGGCACCCTGTCCCATCTGGCTGGTCGCCATCGCCAAGGTGCTCTCCGGCGCGGCGCAGGGCGTGCTGTCGGCCATCATCGTGCTGCCGATGGCGTCGGTGGTGCACGCGCCCGGCGTGCACGCGCATATCTCGCTGCACTGGTGGATCATCGTGACGTTCGTGCCGCTGGCCTGCGTCGCGATGGCCGGACTCGGGCTCGTCCTCGGCACCAGCTTCGAGCCGCGCAACATCGGCCTGATGTTCGGCTTCATCATCCTGCCGATCACCTTCCTCGGCGGGACCTACTACACCTGGACCAAGCTCGCGCCGGTTACGGTAGGCGGGTGGCACTGGCTGCAGACCATCGTGCTGATCAACCCGCTCATCTACGTGAACGAGGGAATGCGCGCGGCCTTCACCAGGGCGCCGCACATGCACCTGTACGTGATCTACCCGGTGGTCGTCGGGTTCGGCATCGTGTTCCTGGCGATCGGCCTGCGCAACTTCCGGCGGCGGGTGCTTTCCTAGATAGAGCCGAGTTCCGCGCCCTTGATGCTCGTTGGTCAGGCCTGCCCGTCGGTCAGCCAGGCGAGGCGCTCGGTCAGGTCCGCGTCCGGATCGCCCATATGCCCTAGCTCATTCAGCCGGACGATCGCTCCCGGCACGGTACGCGCGATCCACTCGCCATGCCCGGCGGGGACCAGCACATCGTGAGTTCCGTACCAGACCTGAGTCGGCACAGTGATCGTGGCCGGATCGAATCCCCAGGGAGCGCAGAACGCGAGATCGTCGTCGACCCAGCCCCACACGCCGTTGCGCGTCTGCTCGGCGGCCACCTCGCGCATGACCTGCGCGAAATCCGTCCGGCTCATGACCTCACGGTCCGACTCGGGCAGGTCGAAGTCGCCGAGCGCGGTGCCCGGGTCCGCGGCCACCTGCTGGCGGAATTTCTGGTCCTCGCGTTCCAGCTCGGCGGCGAGGCGCTCCTCGCCCTCCAGCGCCCAGCCGAACTCCTTGACGTTCTCCGGATCCATGCCGGTGAAGAACTCATCCCCGAGCACGTCATAAGGCGCCACGCCGACGACGCACGCTGCCCGGTGCACCCGGTCGCCGAGCAGGGCAGCGGCCGCGAGCGCGTGCGGGCCGCCGCCGGAGCCGCCGAAGACCGAGAAGCGCCTGACGCCGAGGCTGTCGGCGATGGCAGCGACATCCGCGGCGTCGTCGGCCACCACGCGGCCGCGGTGCCGGTCCGAACCGCCGTACCCGGCCCGGTCGTAGGTGATCATCCGGACGCCCGCCGAGCGGACAATCTCGTCGTCCGGGTGGCGGTTCAGCCGGCAGCCGGGCGTTCCGTGCAGGGCGAAGACCGGCAGTCCGGCCGGGTCCCCCCATTCGGCGAACATGAGCGTGCGTCCGTCGGCGGACCGGGCGGTCCGACTGGTTTTGTCCATGACGGCGATCCTAGGGGCCCGTCCGCCGCCCGGGGGGCTAGCTGGGCTGCTACCCGGCGCGGCGGCTGACATCGAGGTCGAGCTGGATGGGCAGCGCGGGCTTGCCGAGGGCCTGCCGGGCGTGCGCGAGAGCCTCCGCCTCGAGCCGGCGGTGCAGGGCCGCCAGGTCTGCCGCCGGCCGGGCCGTCACGCTTACGACGAGTTCGGGGTCGGCCGGGTCGCCCACGAGCCGGGCCCTGGCGCCGGCGACCCCGTGATACCCCTCGATCTCCCTGGTGACCGCGCCGGTCAGGGCGGCCGGCTGCAGCACGGTGGTGCCCCGGTCCGCTGCGGCGGGAATCGTCAGCGTCCCCGCGCGGTCGGTGGAGATCAGCAGGGCCAGGATCCACCGCAGCGCAGCGAGCGCGATGAGCAAGCACACCGCGGCGGCGACCGGCCAGAGCCAGATTCCGTGCCCGCCGACGTAAGTTCCGACGCGGTTGGCGAACAGCGCCCGCCTGGCGAAGGCCGCGCCGAACCCGCCGGTGGACGCGATCAGCCCGGCCGCGCCGGCCAGCAGGACCAGCAGGCCGAACAGGGCCAGGACGACACGGTTGGTACGGTCGGCGTGCATCAGCGGCTCCGGGAGGTGATGCGCACCGTCAGGCGCGGGGCGTGCTGCATGTCCAGGCCATCCAGGCGGCGGCGCAGCGCTTCGGTGACCGGCTGCCTCAGGGCCTCGGCCTGAGCGCGCCCGCGGGCGGCCGCGCCGGCCGCGACCCGGGCGCGCCTGCGGGAGACAGTGACGGCGGCGCTGGCGATGCCATCAACGCCGGTCGCGGCAGTGCGCAGCGTGCCGGCCAGGCCGCCGCGTGTCATCGCGGAGTCAGTGGCCTGCTCCTGGGACCGCAGCGCGAGCCGGGTCGCGCGGCGCGGCTTGAGCTCAAGGGCCAGCACCAGCGCGCCGACGACTATGAGAATGGCTGACCACGCTCGTACGACCGTGGTGTTCCAGCGGGTCTTCTCGGCCCAGTGGTACCAGGTGGTCCACTGCACGATCACCGGGTGGGCGTGGACGGCAAAGGCGATGACCTCGACGATGAGGATGACGCTGGCCCCGGCCAGGGCCACCGCGAGGATGAAGGCCAGCGGGCGATTCAGCAGGCGCATGCGCGGTTTCTCCTTACCTGACTCGGGGCGGCGGGGTGATGTCGGTCGCCAGGTCGGCGACCACGATGTGCACCTCGTCCACGTCCAGCCCGGTCAGAGCGGCGACCCGGCCGCGGACGTGGCTGCGGACCTGCTCGGTGACGTCGGCGACCGGAGCGGGCCAGCGGACGCTGATCTCCAGCGTCACGAAGGCCTTGGAGCCGTCGACCTCGACCGAGGTCTTGGGCAGGGCGTCCAGGTCGGTTCCGCGCACGCCGAGGCGGCCGGCTCCGGGCATGGCCCGGCCCAGCACCCGGCCCGCGGCCGCTCCGGCGTCAGGGTTCTCGGCCGCGGCCATGGCCGCGATCTTGGTCACCACCCCGTCAGCGATGCTGATCGTGCCCAGCTCGCTGCGGCCGGGCCTCGCCGCGGGCTCGGTCGGCGCGGGCTCGGCCGGCGCCAGGGCGCTCATCGGCTGCTGCGGCCGCGCGACAGCAGGCCGGGCACATCGACGTCGCCGTCAATCACTTTGGCGACGCCGTAGCCGATCGCGCCGAGCAGCGCCACGATCAGCATGTCGCCGAAGCTGCCGAACACCAGCGCCAGGCCCAGGATCAGCCCGGTCACGGTCGCCAGGGCAGTGCGGTTCATCATTCAGCTCCAGACTCGGAAACGTCGATATCGGCGATCGTCACGCTGACCAGGCGAATCCCGGTCAGCGGCGCCAGCGCCGCCGTGATCTCGCTGGCCAGCTCAGCGGCCGGCACCCACCGGGACCGGACCTGCACGCTGACCCGGCCCTCGCTGATCGCGATGCCCGGCACCCGGCGGCCCGGCAGGTAAGAGGCGACCTCGCCGAAACGGCCGCCATCGAGCGCCGCGACGGCCGGGCACGCGAGTACCGCCGCCGCGACCGCCTCCACATCGACTCCGTCGATGTGCGTGTCCGCCCTGGGAGGGGGCGCGACGTACGGGGATGCGGCCGGACCGCCCGCCGGATGCGACGTGCCCGGAGCGCCCGGGGGGCGCGACGTCGCCGGAGCGCCCGCTGGCACGGCGGTCATGACACTCGGGAGGGGGTGTCCTGGCTATCGTCGTTGCCGGGGAGGTAGACATCGTCGACGGCGACGTTGATCTCGACCACCTGCAGGCCGGTCATCCGCTCTACTGCCTGCTTGACGTTCCGCTGGATGCTGCGGCCCAGGTCGGCGATGCTCACCCCGTACTCGACCACGATGTCCAGGTCGATCGCGGCCTCGGTGTCGCCGACCTCCACGCCCACGCCCTGGGCGACGTTCGGCCCGGAACTGCCCGGGATGCGCTCGCGCATGGCACCGAACGCGCGGGTACTTCCAGTGCCCATCGCATGCACCCCGGCGATTTCCCGGCAGGCCTTTCCGGCGATCTTCTGGACCACGTTCTCAGCCACGGAGATCTGGCCGTCGTCGGTGGCGAGGCGGTCGCGGGTCGCGGGGCTGGCGGTCGTACTGGTGACCGGCGCCCGGTCGCCGGTGGCGGCCGCTGCGGGCTGGCTCATCTGGTGCTCCTTCAGTCATCGGCCTAAGCCGGGACGGTGAATCGTGCTCGGATCTGACAGCGTTGCGTGGCCTCGCCGTCACTGTGTTAGACACCACAGGGACGAGATCCTCGCAGGATTGATCCGGATATTTCGCTAGCGCCGCCCCGCTAGTGACCCGTAGCGGCCGTCGTACGCCGCCGTCGGGGGCCCCGCCGCATGTGACAAGCTGGCAGGGCCCGAAAGGGGCGAATCGATGGCGGGCGTATGGAGTCAAGGTCGGAGGCCGAGGACGCCTATCTCGTTGCCCGCGCCAGGGACGGTTATCTCGATGCCTACGAGATCCTGGTCCAGCGGCACGCCGCCATGGCCTACCGGGTGGCCCTGCGCCTGTCCGGTGATCACCACGACGCACAGGACATCGCCCAGGAAGCACTGATCGCGGCCTGGGAGAACCTGCCCCGGTTCAGGGCCGAGTCGTCGTTCGCGACCTGGCTGTACCAGATCGTGACCAGGCGGGCGCTCAACAAGGTCAGCCGCAGCCGTGTCGCCGGCTCGCTCGATCTGCTCGGGGACGTCAGCGAGCCCGGCTGCGAGCCCGCCGCGCAGGCCGAGCGGAACCTCGCCATCGACGCGGTGACCGATGCGCTCGCCGCACTGCCTTTCCCGCAGCGTGCCGTCGTCGTCCTGCATCATCTTGAAGGGCTGTCCTACGCTGAGGTCGCTGAGGTGACCGGCAGTACGGTCCCGGCTGTCCGGAGCCACCTGTTCCGGGCGAGGCGCACACTGGGCACAACGCTGGAGGCGTGGAAGTGAGCAGACCGTGACCGATCCGGCTTCACGTGGCTCCGCCGCCAGCGATCTGCTGAGTGCCGCCACACTGCCCTGCGGCGCCGATATCGACCTGCTGCTCGAGCAGGTCGCCGACGGCCGAGCGGGCAGCCTCGACGCTCATCAGCGGGACTGCGTGCACTGCCAGGCCGCCATCGCCGAGTTCGCCGCCCTGTGGGAGCCCGTAGGCGAGCTTGCCGCGACGCCGGTGGCCGCCCCGCCGGGCCTGACCTCCGCGGTGATCGGCAGGATCCGGACTCTGATCAAGGACGTGTGGTACACGCTCCAGGTCACTGACCTGGGTTCCATCCGCGCCGCGGCGCGGGTCGTCGCGGGCCTGGCCCGCGATAGCGCGCGGAGCGTTCCAGGCGTCCGGGTCGCGTTCGGCCGCAGCACCCAGGGCAGGATGCCCGCTCTCGCCGAGCAGGCAACGCTCCGGCACCGCCACCCGCATTCTGCCGTGGGCGTGCTGGGCCGCACCGCGGTGGTAGATCTGGCCGTTGCGGTGACTTACGGCGACTCGGTGCAGGCGGTAGCCCGCGATATCCAGCGCCAGGTCACCTCGACGCTGCGGGAGACCCTCGGCTTGCAGACCGTGGTGGTGAACGTCGTCATCGACGACGTCCTGGACGACGAGACCGGCCAGTGACCTGACCGCCTGGCGCTGCCTCTTCAGCTCGGGCCGCGTGCACCCGACTGCGGGCTAGTGCACCCGCCGAGCGCGCTGGCGCGGGAAGAAGCGGTTTCTCAGCCTCTCGGCCAGCCGCCCGGGCCAGCGACGACGCGGTACTGCGACGACGCGCGGCTGCGGCTCCGGCCCGCCTTTCTGCTCCTCGAGGTCCGCCAGGCCGGCGATGAAGACGTCCGGGTTGCCGCCCAGGTCCGGGTGATTGGCACGGATGAATGCCCTGCGGCGGTGCTGATGCTCATCCATCCGCTGGCACTATCCGGTCAGTCCTTGTGCCCATCGACGGCGCTGGCCATGGCCGCGGACGCCCGGGCAGCCGTGACTGGGCACTCTGCATGACGTCATCCGAGCCGACCGGGATAGCGGCTAAGGCTGGCGCCCGAAGACGAAGTAGGCGAGTGGCGCGACCCCGGCCGTGTTGACCGCCAGAGCTACCCCCCACATCCACTTCGAGCCCCGGACCTGGCTGGCCGGCCGACGCTTGAGGTCGATCGCCGCCGCCACCTTAAGGCACGCCTCGGCAGCTCCCGCGACAATGAGTACCCGGCGGGTGCGCGGGCTGAGATCGCTCCACCGCTTCTTATGAGCCATGACAACCTCCGCGAGCACTGCAGGGGAATCGCTGCTGGGCTGAACCCTATCTCTGGGCGCCGCGTCCCACTACTGATGATCGGCCCGGCGGGTCACCAGGCTTGTGCCGGGAACGACCACGCGCTCTGCGAACTCGGGCGCTCTGATGGTCCTGGGCGAGGTTCGGTACTCCAGGGCGCCCGCGGAGGAAGTCCCGGCTCCGGGACGGCGCGGGTGCCGTAGACTATCGGGGTTTCCACCTGCGCTCGTAGCTCAACGGATAGAGCATCTGACTACGGATCAGAAGGTTGGGGGTTCGAGTCCCTCCGAGCGCACCACATTTCCCGCAGGTCAGGGCTTCTTTATCCAGTTGTCAGGCGATCCTTCAAGATCATGAAGGGCCGCGGATGTCACAGATTTGTCACATAGCGCTGACGATGCGGCTGAGCGCCGCGCCGGCAACGGCCATGTCCTCGGGCCGTGCATGGGTGTAGGTGGCCACATTGACGGCCACGGTGTGACCGCACCAGGCGGCCCTAATGTGGTCCGGCACGCCGGCGGCGGCCATCAGGCTGCTGACGGTGTGCCTTGCGTCGTGCAGGCGGATCACAGGGACGCCGGCCTCGCGGCAGAGTCGCGCGAACTCGTCCGAGTACCGCTCCGGGTGCAGCGGCCGGCCCCGCTCGTCCACAGCGATGTAGCCGCTGTCCTCGTACGCCGCGCCCGCCGCCATGCGCTCTTCTCGCTGGCGCTTGCGCAGGCTGCGCAGCGCGGCCAGCGTGTCAGCATCGAGAGGCAGCGTCCTGGTGCCGCGGTCCGACTTGGGCATCTTCTCGATGACCCGGCCGTCGGCCAGCACCCTGGACCTGTTCACGGTGATGGTCCCGGCGTCGGCGTCGAAGTCGTCATCCCACCGCTCGCCGAGCACCTCGCCGCGCCGTTCGCCCAGTGCCGACAGCCTCCAGCAGGCATGCAGCCGGTCGGCGACTGCGGCGGCCAGGAACTTGCGTAGCTGCTCCTCTGACCACGTAGTGCCGGCTCGCTTCGGCTGGCTGGGCATCTTCGCGTACCGGGCCGGGTTGACGGCCAGATGTCCGTCCTGGCAGGCCAGCTCGAACGCGGCCGTCATCCTGCCGAGCGTGAGCCGCACCGAGCGCGGCCCGAGGCCGGTGCCCGGCTTTCCGCCACGCTTGCGGCCTTCGGCGAGCAGCCAGTCCCTTGGATCCTCCACGTCCTGCCTGGTGATGGACCGCGCCTTGCGCTTGCCGAGCCGCTCGCGGACTGGCTGAAGCGCGCCCGCGTACGAGACCGCCGTGTTGGCGGCCTTCTCGAAGCTCGCGGACTTCAGGTAGTCGTTGCACACCTCGTTGACGTCGCCGTCCCACCTGGGCACGTAGTTGCCGTCATGCACCTGGCCGGTTATGCGGGCGACGGCCTTTTGATGGTGCTGGCCGTCGCCGGTGCCATCCTGGTCGTTCTAGCCGGGAAGCGATTGGACACAGCTCTGGCTACGGTTCTCGCCGCCGCGGTATTTCTGGTGCCCGCAGGCCAGGCTTACTCGCTCTCGGACACTTCGCTGGGTGAGCACATGGTGTACGGGACGTGGCTTGGCTCCATAGCCGCGGGCGCCGGAATAGCGCTGCTGTTCAGAGGCGAGGGCCTTGGCGTTGCCAAACGGCGAGCACTGGTGGCTGGCGCTTGTGCCCTAGCCGCCTTCGTTGTGATCAGCAGCTGGCAAGGCGCATGGTACAACCGTAACTCCTGGGCAAATTCGGCTGCCTACACCGCAGCGCTGCGACGCGATATCCCGAAGACCGGCTCGATCTATGTCCTGGACAACTCCGGCGGAACGCTGGCCGTATCCCAGTTCTATACTCCGCAGGGGCTCGACTGGTCGCGCTGGCAGGATGCCAACCTGCTATTGGGGAGCCCTGCGACTTCATTGCAGCAGGATTCCCCGGCCACGGTCGTGTTGTTTTACCACACGTCGCTGTCGCTCTCAGCCAAGGCCCTGTTCAAGAAGGCCGGTATCAGCGCCAATCAGGAACTCCTCAACCTATCGGCCGCCGGCGTCCCCGGACTGGCTAGCCTGACCTCCGCGCTCGAACACAGCAGCAGCTACCGGCTTGCCTCCATCGGTTCATACAGCACCGGTATCGATCCTGGCGTGTTCGCGATTTGGGTGAAGCGGTGAATCGAGCCGGGAAACCGGCCGAAATAGTAGCGCTGCTCGCCCTGATCGCCGTGGCGGGAGCGCTGCGGTTCTGGCACCTTGACTCGACAGGCTGGCAGTACGACGAGATCGTCTACCACGAGGCCGCTACCAACCTGATCACTCACGCGGGCCTCACGGAGAAAATCACCTACGGCAAGCTTTATCAGCCCTTCCTCTATCAGCCCCCTGGTACCCGTACCTGCTGGCCGGGTGGTTCAAGGTCACCGGCGCAGCGACGATCTACAGCGCAAGGGTCCTCGGCGTCCTTTTTCTATCTGCTCGCTGATCCTGGCCTGGCTGTTTATCCGGCGGCAACGCGGCGGCACAATCGCGACTTACGCGGTAATGCCACTGGCGTTCGACGGCTGGCTCCTGTACGTCGACCGGGTCTCCTACATCGAGAACCTGGTCATGGTCGCCGTGCTGGCCGCGTTCCTGTGCTACCAGCGGGCGCTCGACGGCCCGGCGTCCCTGCGCCGGTTCGCGCTGGCCGGGGCACTGTTCGGCGTTGCCGGGTGCCTCAAGTACACCGGTGTGTACGTGATCCTGGCAGCGGCGCTGAGCTGGCTGGTGCTGCGCAGATACCACCGCGGCCACTTGGTCATGATGGCCACGGCGTTGCTGGTACTCGTAGTAGACCAGCTCGTCCTCGTCGCCTGGTGGGGAAGCGCCTACCTCTCCGAGACCAGCGTGCAGGTCAAGCGGGTCCTCGGACTCCAGTCCTCCGGCGGCACGCTGACCTCGCCGACGGCGCTGGCTCACCTGATGTTCGCCCAGTACCACATCTTCGCGGTGAGCTTCGTCCTCGGCCTTGCGGGCGTGTTCTTCGTCCTCCGGTACCTGATCCGGTGCTACCGGGCACGATCCTGGGAGCCAGTACAGGGGCAGGTCGTCCTGTTCTCCTGGGCGTTTGCCGGAATGCTCACCTTCGGCCTGTCGAACCTCCGGCTGCCGCAGTACTTCTCCCTCATCCTCATCCCGCTATACCTGCTGTTCTGGACGGAGATAGGCGGAGTAACGAGCCGGAGGGTCCTGACCGCACTGTGCGGCGCAGCGGTGGTCCTGGGCCTTGGCTCGTACTGGCTGGGCACCCGCGAGCAGGCGGTCAACCCGGAACAGAATGTGCAGGAGTACGTCGCCGCGCACGTCCCGCGCGGGGCGGTGATGATCGCTGACGAGCAGATCGGCGACCTGCTGACGCAGCCTTACTGCCGGGAGCAGCAAGCCGACCCGTGCCTGCACAAGGCGACGTACGCGGTCACCTGGGACACCTACCTCCAGAAGACTCAGGCGCTCGGCGATGCTGCGTTTGCTGAGGAGTTCGCCGGCGCGACCCGGCTGTATTCGTCGTCGGGGTTCACCGGCACGGCGACGGTGTGGCGGCTGCACCCGACAGCAGCGATCGACCCACCGCCAGTCGTCGGGGCCGACGTAGCCGCGAACCAGGACTACCCGCGGGCCTACGCCGCCAGCCAGGGACGGGCGATCCTCGGTACACCCACCGCAAGCTAAAGGCGGCCGCGGTCGGGCTGGTGTGGGACCTGTGCTCGCCGAGGTTTGATTCCAGTGCGGTGCGGCGGTGCGCCGAGTCGCTGTCACCGGCCGACGTCACCATCCTGGTGAAGCAGGCAGCGGCTGACCACCTGGCCGTGCAGTTCCGGCCGCTGATCCGCGTCGGACCGCCGTCGGACTGGACCTTCCCGAGGCGGTCGTGGGAGGGCTACATAGTCCCGCCCAGCTCGGAGAAATTCGCCAAGTCCATCCTCGCCGCCGAACGGCCCTACCTTGAGATCGCGCGGCGGTACCACGTCAAGCAGGTCATGGCCGGCACCGAGCTTGACGGCTGGAAGGGCACCCAGTGGCAGGACTGGCTCCTGGCGCAGGAACGCGCGCTGTGCGGGTGCCAGGTGTCATTGGCCGACTCCATCCAGCGGCTGGGCTCGCTGCCCGCGGGTGCGGACGGCTTGGACTACTACCCGCACACCACTCTGACACCGGGCGCGTCTCAAGCTGCCGTCACTGCTGCGATCGAGCAGCCCCTTGACGCCGTCCCGGCATCGATCCGGACGCAGCTGACTCTGACCGAGGAGTCCATCATGGCGACCGCGGGCGCCTACAGGCACCCGGCAGAGTGGAACATCGGTGGAAGGCCGGATCCGCAAGTACAGGAACGGTGGTTCACCGGCATGTGCCAAGCTGCGGCTCGCTATCATCTTGCTGGGCTGTACTTCTACGAGATCCCGCTGAGTGACAGCATCAGTAACCCCGATCCGTTCCCCGCGTTCTTCGTGGGGACGGCGGCCGCGAAGGCCATCGCCAGCTGCGAAAGCTGACTCAAAGCTTCCCGGCTCGCCTGACGGCGGAGGGCAGGCGAGCCCCGGGGATATCGGCCGGCCGAAGCGGCTCCGCTTAGTTCGCCCAGGCGGTTGATGGTCGCGATGGGAGAGCTGACCGGCGAGATAGCCAGCTCCCCGCGAGTCCTCGGACCGGGCATCGGCGCGGGTGTGCTCATCCTGAACGGGGTGCCCGGCGTCTACGAGGTGAAATACGCGGCAGCAGAGGGCGGCGAGAGACTGCACGTCGGCAAGGCTTCGGATCTCCGCATGCGTATCCGCCAAGGCCTCGTGGAGGGGAAGGCTCTGCATTCGGCTGGCAAGCGGATACGCGCGGAAGAGGACGTGAGCCTATTGGTGGATCCGGTGGGCTGTCACGGACAGACCCGGAGCCGCAGAGGAGGAGCTACACCGCCTGTCCGCGTAGCCCATGGCGGCCTGCCCAGGTACATCGTTCGGATCCACCAAGATAGATAGATGGTCGCCCTCCGATCGCGCCGCTTGCAGACCCTCCTGGGTGTGCCTCTTGATGACCTGCAATACCAGCACCTCGAAGCGCTGGTGACTAACCATGTCAGCGAGGCGTTTGACCTGGACTTCAAGGAAACGCTGTACGGATCTGCGCGTTCACGTCCAGCGCGGCGAACAGGCTGAGGATGCGAAGTGCCATCGTCTTGCCCATGCGGGGCATCGCGCCGATGAGCATGCTGGCGAACATCAGCAGAGCTGGCGCCGGGTCTCGCTCTGGCAGGTGGGCCCGGCGCCGGGACTAGACGGTGTTACGCGGTGACCTGCCACCCTGCTGAGCAGCGGCAGCGGACGCCGCATCGGAGTGCGGATCAGGTGCCAGCAGGGCCAGGTAGGCGCGTACCTGCTGTGCTCGTGGCTGGCCGACGTGCATCTCGCGGCGGATACGGCGGACTGACGGGACGTCGCCGAGCGCCAGCCCGGCGGCGAAGACCCGGGCGGCTTCCCGTCCGCCCTCGGGTGCGCTGTGCCCGTTGCCGGGTGAAACGGGCGGCGACGGGATCCGGGCCCGGCGCACCATGCCGAGCACCATCTCGACCGAGCCGACGAACGCTACGGCTGGCCAGGATCGAACGCCAGTACTTTCCGCCTCCCCGTGGTTATGATCACCAGCCCGCCGTCATTCTGCGCCGCATTGCTGTAGCTGCGCCCCAGCGGGCGACCGAGTAAGTCTGCCGCCGGTTCCAGCTAGAACTGCTGAGCGAGGTGATCGGCGCGGTGTTGTAGAGAAACAACTCAACTGGCTGCGTGTCCCTGGCAAGGCTCCGCCGAGGTGCATCTGAGCGGTCAGGGAGCATAGCAGTGCGAGCAGTAGCGGTATCGACTCCTGAATTCGAGTAAAGTGAGTTGTGCCGAATTACGGTTAATGCGGTGGCCCGGTCAGCTGGGCTGGAATATCGCCAGACGGGAGCCAAGATGTCAAAGCAGCCTCGCGCGGCGACGGCCCTGGGTAAGAGCGGCCGCCGGCGGAGATTTTTCAGCGCCGCGGTCGGTGGCTCAGGTGTGGTACTGCTGGCGTTGGCGGCGATCACGGTCGGTGCGAGCACTGCAGCGGCCGCAACTGCCGTGCCTGCCCAAACGGGGGCAGTCCATGCCGGGCATGCTGTTCGTCAGGTGAGGCATGCTCCGCTTGTTGTCATAGTCATGGAGAACGAGCTGTATCAGCACATTGTCGGCAGCCCGAACGCGCCGTTCATCAACCAGACGATGATTCCTGGCGGGATGCTAGACACCAACTACTTTGCCGTGCCTGGCAGCCTGCCGGATTACCTGCTAATGGTCTCTGGCCGGACGGCGCCGCCCGCATCGGCAGCCAACTTGTTCAGCGCTCTGGGCAAGACGACGTCGTGGCGGGAGTTCATGGAGTCCATGCCGTCCGTCTGCTACCGGGGGAGGAGCTACCGGGCCGTTCACGGGACGAGAGCAGGCTTGTACGCCAGGGGACATAACCCGGCCGTCTACTTTACCAGCGTCACTAATACGTCGTTGTGCAAGAACGTCGTTCCGCTCGACCGCTCGCACTTCAGCCGGACGTCGCTGCCTGCGTTCTCGCTGGTCGTGCCGAACGAGTGCAACGACTCGCACACCCTGCCAACCAACGGTCAGTGCCCGATGTGGAATGGATCGACAAACAGGGCATCCAACGCGATCAAAATGGGCGACAATTGGCTGGCATCCTTCGTCCCGGCGGTAGCGCATGTAGCGACAGTGATCGTCACCTGGGACGAAGGCGCATTGTCGAACGAGCATATCGCGACGATCGCCTACGGGGTTGGCGTCCACCATGGCCGTGACAGCAGGGCCTACGGGCACTCGAGTCTGGAGGCCGGGCTGTACAGGTACTTCGCCCTCGGTACTCCGCCAGGAAGGGGTGCCAAGGCGACACCGCTGCCCATTCCGTAGGATGATCGGGCCGCCGCTCCGGTCGCCCCTCGGAGACGCCGCCGCGACCGCCGGGCCCGCGCTGGACCTCGGCGGGTGGTGCGAAAGGTACCGCTCGGCCGCGACGCCCTTCGCACCACCAGTGCCGTCCTGGATCAGTGCCGTGGCGTGGCGAGCATGCCGTCGGTGTTACTTGCCGAGTCCACATAGAACCCGACGAGATCGCCGTGGTCGTTCACGCCGTTGACCGTGGTGGTGCCGACGCCGTGAGGATCATCCACCGTGTTGAACCCATGGCGGTAGGTCCAGGTGAAGCCGTGCAGGGTGGCGGTGCTGCCGCTGCCCAGCTGGTAGACACCGGAACCGGCCGGATGCGCAAGAGCCAGCTCATCGCGGCAATCGAGGAGCGACGTGGCGGCGGGGCCGGTCACGACGCGGCCGGCGGCAGTCAGAGCGAGAAAACCGACAACTCAGTCCAGCGGGGTGTGCCTGCGGGAGCCGGCGCTACCCGCCCCTTTGAGCAGGACGCCATGGAATCAGCGACATCGACGCAGGCAGGCGTGGGCAACGGCGGCCACGCGGGCGGAATCGGCGAGAGCATCCAGGCGGGTGCGGCCGGAATCGGCGGCGGCGGGCTAGCCGTCAGCCGGGATGGCGGGGCTGTCGCTTCCGGGGACCAGGCGGCCGGCTCTGGCGCCGGCCAGGTCCACGGCCCCACCCTCGACAGGGTGTGCAGCACCGACAGCGCAGAGAAGCTCAACCGACCCGAGGCTGGGAGTCGGATGAACAACGAGTTGAAGTCCTCGATGGAGAGGGTCAGCCGCTCTACGGCACGAACTGCATCCATGCCGAAACTATATCGACCTTCGATCTAACTCTACGATCGGGGCCCTGTTGCGTCGTTCGCAGCCTCTAGGGGAAGTACATCTAGTGAGATCTTTTCGTGCATGGTGCTTGGGCCTCCTCGTGGCCTGGGAACCTAGGCCCGCCGCGGCATGACCGGCTGCGGCGGGCCGTGTCACAGGGGTGTCACAGACGGCGCTGGACTGCCCCGGACGCAAGCGCCGATGGCGGATGCTTGGGTGCCCTGGCCTGCGAGGATCTGGACCGGCTGGGACTCAGCCGGACGCCTCAGATGCGGTGAACCTGCCTACGGATCAGAAGGTTGGGGGTTCGAGTCCCTCCGAGCGCACCCAGGTCTCCGCAGCTAGACGAGCTGCTCATCCATTGCCTCGCTGATCATCAGCGTCATCTGGCCGGATTCTGGCCGGATCAGCCATCCCGGCAGCACTGTGATCTTCCCCGGCAAGATCTCGGCAACTAGCGAGGGGAAGGGGGAGGAGCCGTGGACGCTGCTCTCAGTCCGGCGCATATCAGCCACTACTGATCAACTCGACCTAGGCTCAGCTGAGCAGCTGAGCAACAGGCAAGGACACGGCATGATATGGGCTGATTCTGACCGGTGTTTCGCGGTCATCGGAGCAGCCGTGCTCTACTACGTCATCCGGGCGGCTGTCCGTGATGGGATCGAAGAAGCATGGAAGCGCCGTCAGGTTGAGCGTCGAGGCGGTTCCCGGCGTGTCAATCTACGATTGACAGCGTTCTTGCCAGCTCGCAACCGCCGTGGTCTCGGCTAGCTGGCCGGAATTTGGCCGCAGAAGGGCGCGCTCAGCACTGACAAATGCTGCGCGGCTTTCACGCCATTGCAGCAGCTCCTCCCGGGATTCGGCGCGTACGAGGAGATCGGGAGGGTTGCGAGGTCCCACCTAACCTGAGGAGGTCGCCCGGCGCGCCCGCTACGCACTGCGCGCCTCCAGGGCATCCAGGTCTCGCTCGGCGTACAGCCGGTGCTCCCACTCTTCGTTGAGGATGATCAACAGGCACTCGCGCACCGGGTAGCTGCGGGGCTCCGGCCAGCCGGGTCCCTCGACCGGCTCGGTGTTGCCGTCCAGCGAAGCGTCGGTCAGACCCTCGATGACCTGACGCACGGTGGACATCCGGTCGCGGCGCAGCTCGAGCACCGCGTCGAGCGAGGGTCGTGCGTCATGGTCGCGCGGCACCCCCCGAGTGTCAGGCATCTCGTGCCACGGCAGGTCCAGGGGATCCCACGGCGACGGATCGCCGAGGATCGCCCGCCTGATCCAGGAGTCGGTGGCGAACACCAGATGGCGCAGCGTCTCGATGAACGACCACTCGCCGTCGACCGACTCGTGCAGCAGCTCAGGTGGCAGACGGCGGGCCCGTTCGACGGTCTCGCCCCAGAGCCGCTCGAGGATGTCCCACGCCTCGCGGAACCCGGCTGGGTCTGTCGGGCGCATCTTGGCCCGGTCCGGATACCGCCTGTTGAGCTCCGCATTGACCAGGGGCCCGATGTCGACGCCATTCACGGTCAGCTTCTCGATCTCGCCGTAGACCTCGACGCCGACCAGCTCGACGCCGCGCATCACGGCACCGCTCAGGTCGACACCGCGGAACCGGGCGCGGGTCAGGTCCACGGCGCGAAACTGCGCGCCGCTGAGGTCAGCGCACTCGAACCGGGAGCCGCGGAGATCGGCACGGATGAAGTCAGCCATTGGTTGTCAGGGGCGCCGGTGCCGCTGTGCGGTCCGGTTTCCCCATCCCCCTTTCAATCCCTACGTGCGGTTTTCCGGCATACGGCCGAGGCGAGCGACTTCGTGTTCGCCAAACCGACGGTGGTTCGTACCACCCCCACTATTTGTCGCGGCAGATCGGGCGGTACTCCGAGGAGTTGAAGCTGCCGCGCCTGACCGCGCACCGCTTGCGACACACGAGCGCGACGCAGTTTAGCGAGCGCGTGCCGGCCAGGGTTGCAGCGGAGCGACCGGGTCACGCCGAGCGGACCAGCCGAGCAAGCTCGATTCGTAGCCGCGTCGCGCATCCTGGAGGTAAAGAGCTCAAGCTTCCCCTAGCATGACCGCGCGAGGACGGACGCGGCCACAAGATCCGGACGATCCCGAAGAGGCCGTCGAGGGTGATCGTGCCGCTGCGCAGGTTCGTGGCCGGTCAGTCGACGGGACCGTGTGCCAGCCAGCACATCGCGGCGACGAGCATGGCCTCGATTCCGGTGGTAATGGTTGGGGTCTTGGATCGGGGCGTAGCGCGGTGAATGGTTGAATGGGACATCTTCGTTGATGCGGTTGGCGAGAAACGCCTCTTCCCACGCGACCGGATCGGCACCGCCGATGAACCAGAACATCGACGGGAAACCGCCGCGGGAACCGAACAGGCCGAAGTCCTCGCTGGCGGTGGCAACGGAGCCCTCCATTGCCTGATCGGCACCGAAGTGCTCGACGAAGGCTTCGCCTGGGGTTGCGGTGGTCGCGGCATCATTGGTGACCGCTGGAAAGCCGGGCCATGATCCCCGAGGTCCGAACTTCGGCGAAGGACAGCTCGGGGTGCTGGTGCAGATCCTCGTAGAACCCGCGCAGCTCAGGGAGCAGCGAGGGGATGTCTTCGAACATGTTGTCGTCCTTCGAGCTGGCTTCCCGTTGGTCCGATGTGAATCGACGTTACTGCCCGATGGCGTTGGCTCGGTTCGAAGTCGACATCCATCGCCGCTCACTCTCACAGCCCATCGAGGCCTCATCGACGCCCTCATCAGCCAGGCATTCACCGCCCTCACCGGCTCCCCGGGACACACCGCGGCCGCCGGATCGGTGTGCTCGGACAGCGGGCACCGTCGCTGGGCCGGCGGATCACCGCCATCGCCTTCACGACCTGTCGCCTCGGGCCCACCGCTATGGCATGCCACCTTTGGCTGGGGAACGACCGCGCCGCAGCACCATGCCGAAAACGCAACCATGGCCGGTAGCCGGGAGCTCGGTGAATCCGAGGCGGCGGTAAAAGGCGACTGCTCGCTGGTTATCGCGGCTGACGGCCAGGTGCACCCCCTGGGAATCCTGGTCGCGCAGCGCGCCGAGCAGGACGTTCATCATCCTGCGGCCATACCCTCTGCCCTGAAGGCGCGGCAGCAGGTCGATGTGCAGGTGAGACGGGTAACGCTCCGCCAAGTCGCCCGGAATGCGCCTGGGATGGTGGATCGCAGACGCCACGCGCTGATCTGGCGTCCACCGCTGCCGGGGCACCTCGGCCCCCGGCGCAGAGTAGCGCTCGCGCAGAGCGGGCCACCAGTCGCTCTCCAGCCTGTTCGCGAATGCCTGGCTGTCGGCCGCGCCGAGAACGTATCCCCCGACGCCCGCTGCGTCCTCGGCCACGAAGGCCAGCGAAGGCTCGAACAAGCCGTATGGAGCCGCATATACGTGTCCCGGCAGCATCGGATCGCGATAAAGGGACGTCGCGTCCTTGCCGGTATCAGCGGTCTGGAGACAGATCCGGTACAGCGCGTCAAGATCGTCGTCGCGGTAAGGACGGATACGGGCTTCCTGAGCTTCCATGGATTCACTGGCCCGACTTGGGTGATCTTGCTAACGCGAAGGCTGACAATGATGCCGGGCGGACTATCGCCAGTCAGCCAGGCTATCGCGCGCGGGGGCCACCGCCGCCGCTATGTCGCGGGGATCGCTTTCGGCGTCGAGGGCCGTATCGTCCGTGAAGCTCACCTGAGGCACCGCTTCGTGCTCATAAATAAGCACGCGCACCTCGCAAAGCAAGCGGCACCGCTGCTCCGTACGCACAGCCTCGTCTTTCTCGACCCGGGTGCGGACTGCGGGAGGAAGGTGATCTTTGCCGCCTGGACCGCTCCTGTAACTGATCCACTGGCCGGGGCGAGGATCACTGGTTCCCATGTCCCCATCCTCTCGCATCGGCGCCCTGAGGCCAGGAGATCATGGGATGCGCGTGACACGCGAGCCACCAACTGCATGCCGGGCGATTTCCGTACCCCGGCACCGGAGGCCTTACGCCACTGGGACGACTTTCCCCTTCGTGATCGTGAGGAGCTGCCCGAAGCTCGCCGCGAACTTGGTGTTCTCGTCTCCCGCTCCTGCCCAGATCATCTCAAACGCCGCAAGTGCGGGGTCGACAACGGTCGGAACCGTCCTCGGATGCCCGTCGGCGCGACGCCCCCGACGTGCTGGCCCGTGTGCTCGAAGACGAAGGCCGGTGCCGCCCGGCCGATCTTGCCGCTCCCCAGTCGCTGCGCAAGCTTGGCGGTGTCGACCCGATGCGCGCCGCTGGCCAGCACCAGAAGCGGATCTCCCGCGGCCTCGAATACCCGGCTGTGGAGCGCAGGACAGGCGGATCTGTCAAGGCTGATCAGCGGGATGGAACGCACGCACTATGCCGCCTCGCTAACCGGCCAGGCGCGGCGCAGGACATCTGGCGGCCAGTATTCGAGGTGAGCGGCACGCGTGACTGACTCGAGCAGCACATGCGCAGTCTCGCCAGCGACTACGCGCCGCCAGGCGCAGCCGGAGGGGACGGGAAACGGCCCCTCCGGCCCGGCCGCACGAGAGCCCGCGGGCTAGAGCTTCAGTCCGGCCACGTTGCCCCGCTCCATTACCCCCACGCCGAGGCTGTGATGGCAGAGCTTCCCGGCAGGTCCCAGCGGGGTGGACGTCCGCTGGTCGGGAGCGGTGACCAGGAGACCGGACACCGTGGTCAGCGTGGTGCAGGACGCGGTGTTGGCGGAAACTAGGGCCGAGGCGGCCTGGCCCGGCTTGAGGACGATCACCGCCGGCTGGCCGGCCTGGCGGACGGCCTGCTTGATCTGCCTTCCGGCCGAATTAAGGGCCGCCACACCGGGATAGCCCTGCGTCTGGCACGACGCAGAGCCCTCATTGCTGAACATCACCACGTGGTCGGCGTGACTCATGCCGTCCAGGGCACCGTTCCTGATCTGCTTGTTGTCGGTATAGGCGATTTTGAGCTGCGCGGCACGGCATTCGGGCGCTCCTCCGCCGCCGCGGCCGGGCTGCTTGGAGTCGCCGATGGCTCGGCCGAGGCTCCCGCCCTGCCGGCAGCGTCACGAGGCCGTCCGTGCTGACCGTCACCGGCCAGCGCCGGTCTGGATCGCCGCCGACCGTGAACGCGGCGGACGCCGGGGTAAGTCCACGCAGGTCAGGCGAGCAGGATGAACTGCGGTCGGCCGGAAGAGCTGGTCTGTCAGGTGAGGTGCTGCGCCAGGAACCCCAGCGAAGGCGGCTCCTGCGCAATAAAGAAGTCCCGGGTGTGACAGCCGGCGGAGAAGTCGGCTATGGCGCCGGCGGGCAAGGCCCGGACCAGTGCCTCCACGCCGGGATGGAAAGGATCGGAGTCGCCCGAGGCGATCCGGACCGGCGTGGCGGCCAGAGCGCTGGCGTGAGTCACGACATCGTCAGCGGCAAAGTCCGCGGCGGAAGCGTACGCGCCGGCATTGACCTGCCGGGCCTGCGCGTAGCTGGTCCAGATAGCCGGGCTGATGGCGGCTACCGCCCGCACGAGGTGCGGATACTTCTCGGCCAGCAGGAGGGCGCCGTAGCCGCCCATCGAGATGCCCATCGCGGCAACCCGGTGCGGCGGCCGTCCCAGGCCAAGCCGCTGGCACCGCGGGATCAGCTCGTCGATCACCATCGCCATGGGGTTGTCGCCGGGATGCGGGTTCCAGTACTTTCCGCCGCCGTCGACCGTGACCATCGCCATGGGGGCGAGCGGCTCCCGTCCGAGGTGCAGGGCCATCGCCTGGGTCGGCGACATGCCGGAGACCGCGTTGGCGTGGTTGCCGCCGTACCCGTGCAGCATCACTACGAGCGGCAGTGCGCTGCCGCGGCCGTGGCCGGGCGGGTAGGCGATCGTGTAGCCGACCTCCCGATGCCGGGCGCGGGAGTAGAAGGTGCCCGAGATCGACGGTCCGGGCGGGGAGAAGATCAGCGGCGGCCGGGCCACCGAGCAGGCGCCGTCCAGCTGCGCGAGCACCCGCCCGCCGGGCACGACCCCGCGGGAAATGAGCTCGACGCCGATCGCCCCCGCCGCCGCGACGGCCGCGAGACTCCCAAATCCAAGGGCGAGAAGCCGTCGCCGGCTGAGCCGCGGCCGCCGGTCCCCCTGAGCTCCGTCTGCCTGGCTGCCGTCGGAGCCGCCAGCGGACTCCCCACCGCCCAGCCCGCCTTGGTCGGTCATCGGGCCGGGGCCATGGGAGGCAGCATGGCGACACAATAGCTCTGGACACGATACACCGTCAACCAGTACAACGGAAGCCGAAGTAAACACCTGCCTGCTGCCGGGAGGACCGCACGGCGCCGGTCCCGGACGCGCCTGCTGCAGGCGTAATGGGGAACCTAAGCTTCGCAGAGCGGGACGCTGCGGCGCGGCGGGCAAGGGGGACAGTAATGAGTTATCAGCTCCGGATGCACAATGAGATCCGCGACTGGCTCACTGATCTGCGGGCTGCCGATCCTCAGCTCAGCCGCCTAGTCGGCGAGGCCATCGTGGCGTTGCTCGAGGCGGGCGAGGACCTCGGCACCCCGCTGGTCGTCCTGCTGGAGTCCGCACTCCGGGCACCAGAGGACCCGCGAGAGGTCCTCGACTACACCTACCAGCGGCAGCTGGAGGCCCTGCAGAAAGTGCGCCGCGGCGTCGCCGACGTGGCGACCTCGCGCAAGCGCGTCGAACTGCAGCTCCTTCAGCTGGAGCAGAGCGCCGCCAAGCTCGATAAGCGGCGGCAAGACGCGCTTGAGTCCGGGGAAGAGACCAAGGCCAGCGAGGTCCGAACCCGCGCGGCTGGGGTCAAAGAGCAGCTTTCCGCCCTGCGTCAGCAGCTTTCCGTCCTCACGGGCCAAGAGCAGAAGCTGACTGCGGCCAGTCAGCGCCTCCAGGCGAAGGTAGATGCGTTCCGGGTGCGGAAGGACACGCTCAAGGCCACTTACACGGCCACCGCAGCGTCCCTAAGGATCAATGACGCATTTACCGGGATCGGCGAGGATGCCAGCAACCTGGAACTGACCCCAGCGGAAGCCGCGGAGCTGTCCGCGTCCAGCAGTGAGCTGCCGGCGGCCAGCGAGGTGGCGGAAGAAATCTCGGCTCTCACGGGGACATCCCCCGCTAGCACCAGCTCTGGGAGGCAGAAGAGCCCGATCCCCGCACCTCCTGGCGTGATGGAACTGCGGCCCGATGCTCCCGACGGCGCCGAAATCGGCCTGCTGTTCGCCACAGGGCCAGCGGATACGGTCCTCCTGATAGCGCGGGTCGAGGATCCGGGCGGGTCGCCGGAAGAATACAAGGAGCTGATGCCGGTCGTTGAAAGCCGCCTGGCGGCGGCTCGCTCCGGGCCGTCTCCCGCGGCAGGTGCCCCCGCTGCTTTCGTTTCGTATGACGCCGAGTCCTTTCTGGATGAGTTCTTCCCTGGCGAGGAAACCGAGGTCGAAATCGGCGCAGCGGCGGCTGTCGCCCGCTACCGCGCCTGCACCCTCGCGCAGGCCCGCGAGCGCAGAGAGCTGACGCAAGAACAGGTGGCGAGGCGGATGAACGTCCGCCCGGAGCGAGTTTCCGCTATTGAGCGTGCCGAGCCCGGAGCGACGGAGGTCCGGACGCTTGCCGCCTACGTGCAGGCCCTCGGCGGCAGGCTCGAGATCATTGCCCACATCGGCGACGAGCGCATCGTGCTCAAGTAGCCGCTCGTCTGCCGTGGTTACCAGGCGGCCGCGACTGCCGCCTGCGGAGCAGAGCCACGCAGCACCGTGAAGCGCCCGTGGTCGAGCCTGCCGAACCTGTCACAGCTCACCAGCAGATGGCTGCCGGTCGCGTCAGCCGCTGCGAGGTCGCACACCCCGATGAACCAGCCAGGGTGACCCGAATCCGGCGAGTACTCCGCGCGCTCGGCCAGCAGCCTGCGCAGCGGCGCCCGGTCCGCGCGGAGAGATCTGCTATCCCCCCCACTATCGTGCCCCGGCCCAGGTGCCCGGGGCCGTCGTAGATCACCGAGGCCACCACGGTGCTTCCGTCCTGGGTCAGGATCGCGGACTGCACGTCGTCGCTGCCCGTCAGCTCCGGTGTGATCCGCCGGCCGGACATCAGGCTGCTTCCCGGCTCCGTCGGGTTCAGGACCCACAGTCCCGATGCCGTCCTCGACGGCGATCCGGCGGGATGCAGCCATCTCACGTACCCAGCTGCGCCAGGACCGTTCGCAGCGCTTGCTCTCGGTCGGCCAGGTCCATGAGCCGCCGGGCGCCTTCGGCAGTCGCCTGCGCTCGTACGTCGGCCGCGGTCTGCAAAGCTGCGGTCAGCCGGCTGGCGCTTTCGGCGTAGCGGCGCGTGAGGTCGGACATCAGTCCGCGCGCAGCCTCGGCCAGCCGGTACTGCAGGTCCGCGCGGGCGCGGCCGACTTGGCTGTCGGCCAGGCGCCCCACCCCGGCAAGGACGTGCGCGCGTGCCAGGCGGCGGCCGAGAACGCCGGGCAGCCGCCGCCGGACCGCGCCGGCCAGCAGCTCAGCCTGATCGACATGCTCATCGAGCGTGTAGAAGAAACGCATATCGGGCTTGATATGCTGGTCCGGGCCCGGCAGGACCAGTTTCAGTCCGAGCAGGTCATCCGCGGCGCCGCGGATGACGGAGAGCCGGGCCTCCAGTTCGGCGGCGAGCCGCTCGCCCAGCGCGCACAGGTCTGCCTCGAGCTTCTCGGTCTGCGCCTGCCGCCATGCTTCCACCGCCTGTGCTGTCATCTCGGCGAGGCGCGCCCTGGCTCCGCGCTCGATCTCGGCCGGCGAAGCAGCCGCGAATTCTCCGTCGAGCAGCTCGGCCGCGCGGGCGGCGAGTCTGGCCGCCAGCCGCCGGTGTTCTTCGCCCGCCGCGGCATTGAGCCCGGCGAGCAGCCGCCGGGACTGGCCAGCGGCCAGGTCCTCTGCTTCGGTACGCCGGGCACCCACGGCCTTCAGGCGGGCGGCGAACGCCGCTACCCGGTCGGCTGCTTCCGCGCCCGGCATGCGGGCGGCGCGCTGCGCCAGCCTGACCTCATCCAGCAGCGACTCCGCTAGCCGGCGCAGGTGACTGGCCGCCGCGAGCTGCAAGTCGGTAACCCGCTCAGCGTCCAGGTAAGCCAGGAAGTCCGCGGCGAACGCATCGAAGCCCGCCTCGCCGCCCGCCTCGAGCGCGGACCGCGCCGACAGCGGGTACACCCGCACCAGCCGACCGGCGGCTTGCTGCGCCACCCGCGCGGTGAACTCCGCTGCCTCGGCAAGGCCTGCAGCATCCAGGTAGTCCGCCTTGTTCAGCACCACGAAGGTGGTCACGGACATCCGCGCGACCCGGCTGAGCAGGTCACGCTCGCTGGCCGACACGGGCGGATCAGCGGTCAGCACGAATACCGCGGCATCCATCGTGGCCAGCACACCTTCGGCCGCAGCAGTGTTGCGCGCGTACACCGAGCCGGTGCCGGGCGTATCGACGATCTCCAGCCCGCGGCGGAGAACCGGAGCAGCCACCCGGACAGTAATTTCGGCTACCTTCCGGTGGTTCCCCGCGTTACCCCGCTCTGTGCCGAAGTCAGCAAGCGACGCCAGGGGAAAGCGCTCGACCCGGCCGTCAGTGAACGAAACCTCGATGCCCTCATCGCGGCCATATGCGACGGTGGCCGCGATGGCGGTAAGCGGGGTTACGCCGGCGGGCAGCACCTGCCTGCCTAGCAGCGCATTCACCAGCGTGCTCTTGCCGCGCTTGGCCTCCCCGGCGACCAGGACGCGCAGCCGTCCCGCGTGCAGCCGGTCTCGCAGCCCGGCGAGGGTGACGCGATCGGGAGCCGTGGCCAGCTCGTCAAGCCGCTCCAGGGCGGTCAGTTCTGCGCTCTTGTCGGATGCCAGCATGCCGCCTCCTACCTGTCTCAGGCAGGGACCGTTGGCGGCCGCGCCGCAGTTTGATGGCGGGCCCCTCCGCCGGCGCCGATAACCTGAGGTTAACCCGGTACGCGCAGGGCCCGCCACCGCAGTGGGGGCACGAATGGCTCAATAGCGATCTGCTGGCGGGCAGGGCGCTGGGTTCGGCCTTGGACTCCCTGATCGAGATCGGCGCATCGGCCGTCGTCATCTGGGAACTCTCCGGCACCGGCGAAGCCAGGCAGCGCCGGGCGCTGCACGTGATCACATACGCCTTCGCCGCCCTCACGGTGCACCTGGTGATCCAGTCCACCCGGGTTCTGATCTCGGATCACCACGCGGCCAGCAGCCCGTGCGGCATCGCCTGGACCGCTATCGCGATGTTCGGCCTGGCCGCCGGAAAGAACAGGGTCGGCAGGGCCCTCGACAATCCGGGGCGCGTCACCCTGATTGACGGCATCCTCGCCTCCGCCGTGCTGACGGGCCTGGCCATGAGTGCCGCAGCCGGATGGTGATGGGCAGACCCGCTAGCCGGGTACGTGCTGGTTTGCTACGCCAGCCGTGAAGCCCGGGCGATCCGCGCTGGCCATGGCTGATCACGGTCCGGGGCAGGGTGGGGCACAGCCGGCGGCCCGAGGCCAGACACACCGGCGCACTTTCGAGCCCGGCACGCGGAGCAGGCAAAAAACGAAAGCCGCCGAAGTGACCTCAGTAACTGGGCAGCCCGCGCAGAGGTCCCGTCTTTCCAGGGTCCTTAGACCCTGCCGACGGCAGTGGCCTACGTGCTGAAGTCGGGATACGGGTACCACTGGTGCGGCCGACAGGTGTGGAAAGTTGATGGTCCAGGTATGGCTGCACCGTCGCTGCGGGCAGACGATAGTGCCGGGCAGCGCCGTCCTTGAAAGCCCGCAGGGCGATACCGTGTTCCATTTCCCCGTGCTGCTAGACCACCCGGCCGCGCGGGCATGATGCGGCTGGAAGCGGGCGAGTGCTATCGCCTGGTAGTGCTGCGTCACGGCGAGAGTGAATGGAACGCCCGGAACCTCTTCACCGGCTGGGTGAATGCTGCCCTGAGCGAAGGCGGTGAACGGCAAGCGGTCCGCGCAGGGCAGCTGCTCGCCGAGCATGGCATGCTCCCCGCCGTCGTGCATACCTCCGTGCAGCGCCGGACGATCCGCACCGCCGAAGTTGCCCTCACGCAATGCGACCGTGACTGGATCCCGGTCCGGCGGTCATGGCGGCTCAACTCCAACCATTACGGCGCGCTGCAGGGCCGGAACAAAGCCC
The DNA here is from genome assembly GCA_052146815.1 of Streptosporangiaceae bacterium. GTDB lineage: Bacteria > Actinomycetota > Actinomycetes > Streptosporangiales > Streptosporangiaceae > DATJZH01. The sequence continues at coordinate 71,590 of JBKQMG010000275.1, forward strand.
AGGTCCTGGCGGAATACGGCGAGGAGCAGTTCATGCGCTGGCGCCGGTCCTGCGAGGCGCCGCCGCCGCCGCTGCCCGCCGACGCCGAATTCTCGCAGTTCGCCGACCCCCGCTACGCCGCTCTCCCGCCAGAGGCGCGACCGTCCGCTGAGTCACTTAAGGACGTGACCGAGCGGCTGCTGCCGTACTGGTATGACGCCATACTCCCGGACGTGCAGACCGGCGAGTGCGTGCTCGTCATATCGCACGGCAACACCCTGCGGGCGCTGATCAAGCACCTTGACCACCTCTCTGACGAGCAGATCACACACCTGAACATCCCCACCGGCATCCCGCTGGCCTACGATCTCGGCCCCGACATGCAACCGGCCACCAGGGGCGGCCGTTACCTCAGCCCCGCACCGCTTACACCCCGCCCAGCAGCCGTCACAAGCCAGAGCCGGTGACGCTTTGGAACGCCGGCGCACACACCTCACCAGTCAGGAGAACAAAATGACAGGGTTCGACATTACGGAACTATCCGCACTGGAGATTCTCGACTCGCGTGGCCGGCCTACGCTCGCGGCCACCCTCCGGCTTGGCAACGGCACGACAGCCCGCGCGGGTGTGCCATCCGGCGCGTCGACCGGATCCCGCGAGGCAGTAGAGCGGCGCGACGGAGACATGGAACGTTACGAAGGCAAGGGCGTCCTAGGCGCGGTCGCGGCGGTCAATACCGAAATCGCGGACCTGCTGCGCGGACGGTCCTGGTCCTCACTGGCCGAGGTCGATCAGGCCATGATCGATCTTGACGGCACCGCGAACAAGAGCAGGCTCGGAGCAAACGCCATCGTCGGCGTCTCGATGGCGCTCGCTCGCGCCATGGCCGCCTCTGCCGACGTCCCGCTATGGCGATGGCTCGCACCAGACGGAGTCAGCCCCAGCATGCCGGTACCGCACTTCAACGTGCTCAACGGCGGCGTGCATGCGCCGAACCCGCTGGACTTCCAGGAGTTCATGGTCGCCCCTGTCGGCGCCCCGTCGATGGCCGAGGCGGTCCGCGCAGGTGCCGAGGTGTACGCGGCGCTGCGCCGTGAGCTCACCGACAGGAAGCTGTCCACGGGGCTGGGCGACGAGGGCGGATTCGCGCCCGAGATCAGCGAGCCGGAGGAAGTGCTGCGGCTCCTGGTACAGGCCATCGGCGACGCCGGCTATCAGGCCGGCTCAGGGGGGGTTTCGATTGCGCTGGACCTGGCCGCATCTGAGTTCCGCCAGCCTGACGGCACCTACCGGGTCTCCGGTGCCTTCCTGAGCAGCGCCGACCTCATCGAGCGGCTCGCCAGTATCGTGGCTGAGTTCCCGGTGCACCTCATCGAGGACGGCCTGGGAGAGAATGACGACGACGGCTGGATCGCGCTGACCGCCCGCCTGGGCACGTCGGTGGAACTGGTCGGTGACGACAATTTCTGCACCAACCCGGCTATCATCACCGCCGCCATCGGACGCGGCATTGCGAACGCCTCGCTGATCAAGCTCAACCAGATCGGCACGGTCACCGAGACACTCGAGGCAATGGCCGTGTGCCGTCGCGCCGGATACCGGCAGCTCGTTTCTCACCGCTCGGGGGAGACCGAGGACTCGTTCATCGCGGATCTGGCTGTCGGCAGTGGCTGCGGCCAGCTGAAGACCGGCGCCCCGGCCCGCGGCGAGCGCGTCGCCAAGTACAACCGCCTGCTGGAAATCGCCGCTACCGCACCCGAGCTCCGTTACGGCGCGTTCTGACAGTGTCTCCGCACTGCATTCGCCGGGAACACCTCGGACCCGATTTCGTTCAAGACCGCGATCACCCCGGGTCCGCGGCGGCTTCGGGATCAAGAACCTGATCATGGTCGGCGACCGCGGGATGATCACCGGCACCCGGATCGCTGAACTGCGCGAGCTGCCCGGCATGGACTGGATCACCTCGCTGCGCGCGCCCGCCGTCGCCGCGCTGGCCGCGGATGACGGGTCGCTGTTCGATGTTCACGATTTCGCGGAGATCAGCCACCCTGACTACCCCGGCGAGCGGCTGGCGTGCTGCTACAACCCGGCCCTGGCCGCCGAGCGGGAACGCAAGCGCGAGGCGCTGCTGGCCGCCACCGAGGCCGACCTGGAGAAGATAGCGGCATCGGCGGCCGCGGGGCGGCTGAAGGACCCGGACAAGATCGGGATCAGGGTCGGGAAGGCCATCGGAAAGCACAAGGTCGCCAAGCACTTCATCACCGAGATCACCGGCACCTCCTTCACCTGGCGCCGCGATCAGGAGCAGATCGCGGCCGAGGCTGCGCTCGACGGGATTTACGTCATCCGCGCCAGCGTGAAGCAAGACCTCCTCAGCCCGGCCAGCCTGATCACCGCTTGCAAGAACCTCAAATACGTCGAGCGGGACTTCCGCGTCACCAAGGCCGACGACCTCGACCTGCGGCCATCTACCACTACCAGCAAAGAGTCCGCGGCCACGTCCTGATCAGCATGCTCGCCTGCTATCTCACCTGGCACCTGCGCGCCGCGCTTGCCGCGCTCACCTTCACCGACCCCGATATCCCGGTCCCCTCCAGCCCGGTCGCCCCCGCGCAGCGCTCGCCACAGGCCAGGAACAAAGATGCCGCGAAACGAAACGGTGACAACCTCCCCGTCCGCAAATACGGCGACCTGCTCAGCCACCTTTCCACCCTGACCAGGCAGACCATCACCTTCGCCGGGCAGCCGATCGAGAAGCTCACCAATCTCACACCCGTCCAGCGGCGCGCCTTCGAGCTACTCGGCGTCCCGGTCCCCCTCACCCTCAAGTAGCCAGCAACGACCCGGCGCCGCAGCACCGCTGAACGACATTATCCGAGGTCAGCGCAAGCAGAACCCTCACCAAGATCAAGTAAGTTCGGCCTAAGCGGTGTTATGGTCCGCGCTGACGAGGAGCACGGGGATCTGGCAATCGTGGGCTGCCGCGTCCGCAATGTGGCCGAGTTTGTGATGGAGCAGCCCGCCGTCGCCGTGCCGGCCGATGACGAGCAGGTCAAAACCGTGCTCGGTGGCGTATTCGCAGATTGATCCGGCCGCGCGGCGGCTCTGGGCGGTATGCAGATTGATCCGGACGGGAGAAGTCTCGGCGATGGCTGCGCGGGTGAGCTCGAAGGTGTCTTCCACCCGGCGGATTCCCGCGGGGCGCTCGCCTGGCTGGTCTTTTTCCGCCTCTCGATGAGGCGGCCCCGGCATCGCAGAGATTGCTACGACGTGTCCAGGCCCGTCACCGACGATGGCCGCCGCTGTTCTCAGTGCCGCCACCGAGTCTGCCGAGCCGTCCCACGCCACTAGCACCCGGCGGAATGGCCCCCCTTGCGCCGCGTGCCGTTCGCGCCGGGTGTCAGTGGAAGGAGACATTGCGTCCTCCTCTTATCCCGGCTGGCCGGGCGGAGCCGTGAGCTTGCAGACTCTTCAGGCTTATTGTTTCCGCTCGACTGCGGGGCGGTCTTTGCCGACCATTGTGATTCACGTCACAGCGGCAGGCAAGGTCACTGCAGGAGGCAACCGCAAAAAACTGGCGGCAAACCGACCTCCGGTTTTGCCCGCGCCCGGCGGCTGGATGCGCCGAAGCCCTCACAGCCGCGCAGCACTGTCGCTCCCGCGGGGCCTGCCGCATGTGCCCGGTGGACGATCTCGGTGTGCAGCGGACGGTGGCGGAACCGGTCGTCATGGCTGATGAGCACGGTCATGCGCAGAGCTTGCCCGGAAAGCGTCATCGAGGATTCCTCGTCGCCAAGCGGGCTTTGCCGACTCGCAATGCTGCCGCGCCCGGTAGGTCGCCATCATTACTCTCCTCCGGTCGGGCCAGTCAGGCCAGTGCGGTCACCAGGGCCAGGAGGGCCACCAGCGCTATCAGCATGTACGCGAGGTAGGCGTCGAGCCGGCCCGACTGCAGCCGCTTCGCGGCCCGCACCGTGGCCATGACCGGACGCAGCACGGGCCGGTAGAGGTATGTCTCCACCACCTCGATCACGTCGGAGGTGTAGCCGAGCCGTGCGCCTGCTAGCGGCGTGGCGGCTCCCGCGGGCCGGGGCTGGGTGTCTCCGGTCTCTTCCGCGCTGGGCCCGGGAGCAGAGGAAAGAGGACGTACTTCCGATCGGGTATGCAGGACGGCCGCCAGTACCCGGCGGGTCGGGTTGGCGAAGCCGGTTGCCGTGTAGCAGTCCGCGCCTTCGACCCCGGCCGTGGCTGACCGCCAGGCGGGCACCCGCCGTACCCGCGTCAGCCTGGTTCCGGCCACCAGCCGGGTGAGAGCCAGCACCGCCAGCGCCAGCAGGGGCATGGCGATCCACAGCCACGACGGCGACAGGATTGAGAAGCCGCTGAATACTGGCTGCACCACCCAGGGCGACTTCCTTGCCTCCGCCGTCACGGCCGCAGGCACCACGGGTGACAGGCCTGCCGCCAGCATGCGGATCACCAGCGGGAAGAGGGCGGCGGTGGCCAGGCATCCCGCCGCGAGAATTACGATGCCCGTCCGCCCCAGCCAGCCGTAGTCCCGGGTACGGACCGGCGCGGGACCGTCGGATCCGGACGGGGCCTGGGCTACGGGCGGCCCGAGCACGACCAGCCCGGTCAGCCGGACGAACGTGACGCCGGCGAAGCCCACCGTCAATGCCACCGCGGCGCCCGCCACTGCGAGCAGCAGCCGGTACCCCAGCTCCGGCACCCGGAACTGCTGCATCAGTGCTTCCAGCAGGAACCACTCGGCGGCAAACCCGATCGTCACCGGCAGCCCGGCCAGGGTGAGCGAGCCAATGGCCAGCCCGGTCCCGCTCCACGGCAGCCGCCGCGCCGACCCGCGCAGCCCGTCCAGATTGTCATCACCCGCGTCACGCGGACCGCCGTCCCCGCGCGGCGCAATGACCGCGCTTGCGGTGAACAGCAGCGACTTGGCGGCGGTGTGCGCGACGATCTGCAGTGTGGCGGCGAGCAGCCCGACGGCGACCAGCCGCTCGTCCCGGACGGCCGCGCCGGTCAGGGCCACGCCGTACCCGGCCACGATGAGCCCGCTGTTCTCGATGCTGGAGTAGGCGATGACCCGCTGTAGCCCCGGCTGTACGGCCGCGTGCGCGATCCCCAGCAGCGCCGTGAGGCCGGCCAGGACCAGTACTACGCCGATCAGCCACGCGGGGGGCGCCCCGAGCAGGGCAAGGGTCCGCCACAGCCCGTAGAAACCGACGTTGACGGCGACCCCGCCCATGATTGCCCGGGCCGGGCCTGGCGCGGCGGCGTATCCGCGCGGGAGCCACACCTGGAACGGGACCAGCCCGACCTTGACCGCGAAGCCGGCGATCAGCAGCGCCTGCGCGGCATCCCGCGCGACGCTTGCAGGCACGTGCGCGAACGAGGCAAGGTCCAGCGAGCCGGAACGGACCGCGAGCAGCAGCAGTCCGAGCAGCAGCGCGGCCCCGCTGATCCTGCCGAAGGCCAGCGTGATCAGGGCCCCGCCCGGGCGACCGGGGCGGCCCCGCTCGAATCCGGCGAGGAGGTAGAACGCGATGGTGAGCAGTTCCCAGGCCAGCAGGGCGGTGAACGCGTCCGCTGCCGTCATGAACACCGCGACGGCTCCGAGCGTGAGCGCGTAACTGGCGCCCAGGCCGCGCCGGCCGATCGCGCCCGGCCGGGCTGCCCAGGCCGCGAAGGCCAGCGACACCGCGGCCGCCGCACCGAATGCGATCAGCAGGAAGAGGCCGGAAAGCCGGTCCGCGGTCAGATCCGCCGTGCCCGGGCCGAGCCAGCCGCCGACCGGCAGCCGCACTGTGTGGCCCGCCACCGCTTCGGCCCCGGCGACCGCCAGGCACATCGCCGCAACCGCGCCGATCAGATAAGGGATGCTCCGGAGCCGGTCCCGCTTCGCCCCGGCGATGAGGTCCACGACCCCGGCCGCCACCAGCGCCGCGAGCCCGGCCGCGAAGACGACGCTCACGTTGCTCATCGGCGCGCCCCCGCAGTCCGCTCCCCGCGCGGCAGACGGCCCAGTCCCAGCAGCAGGGCATGCAGGATGCTGAACGGAGGCGGCGGCGAGCCCGGTACCCACACGTCCACCGGCACCAGCGAGTCGACCCCGCCCGAGGTTGCGTACGAGCCGCCCCGAGACGCGGTTCCGGCGGGACTGGCGCTTTCTCTCACGCCGCCGCCGGCAGTGGCGGCGTGACCGTCACCGGCCTGCCAAGGACCCGTGCTGCCATTGCTGCCGCCGAGCAGGCCGCCGCTGACGGCGTCTGTGCCGACGGCGATGACGATCTTGGGGTCAGGCATGCCCGTATAGGTGCGCCGCAGGGGCTCGGCCATGCCGTGCGCTCCTGCCCCGGTGACCAGCAGCACGTCGGCGTGGCGCGGGCTAGCCGTGAAGAAGATCCCGAGCCGGTGGATGTCGTAGACGGGGTTCAGGAGGGCCATGATCTCCTGCTCCTCGGCTCCGTCGGAACCAGCGTCCACGTGCCGCAGATGCACCGAGCGCCGCAGGGCGATCGTCCTCGCCGCCAGGCCGACTCTGACCGCAGCCACGTTCTCGTCTGTCTCTGAGATCTCCGGCACGACCAGCCCACTGCGGGTCAGCGCCCCGTCCGCCGGACCGCTAGACCAGCCGAACACGTCCGGACGAACCTCCACGCAGCGCCCGCACAGGATGCATCTGCCCTGGTCGAGGCAGAGCGCACCATCGGCGCGGGTGGTGATGGCGCCCGTGGGGCATACAGATGGCAGCCCGGCAGCGTCCCCCGGACGGGGGTCCAGAATGGCGGCCGGGCCGCGCCAGCCGTCGGCGTAGGCGTCGGGCCGGGCGGGCCAACGGGTGGTGACTACCCCGTCGCGCAGGCCGCGCAGCACCCACGGGCTCATCGCTCCGCCTCCCCGGGACGGCCGTTCGCCAGCGCCGTCGTCATAGCGCCACCCCTGCGACGGACAAGCCGAAACTTGCCTCGATGAACGGGAAGTCGGTCAGGATGTCGCCGGCGAACACCTCGTGGAACAGCACCAGGTTGTGGAAGGACGCCGACCGCGGGCGGCAGCGGGCGATGCGGCCGTCCTCGACGCGCAGGTCATACAGAACCTCGCCCTGCGGTGCCTCCGCCCATCCGGCAGCCCGTCCCGAGCTCACCGCGCAGGGGTCACGGAGCGGGCCGTCGCCCGCATCGACGAGCTCGTCGGCGGCCTGCCTGAGCAGGTGGAACGACTGGCGGACTTCGTCCCAGCGCAGCCGCAGCCGCGCCAGCGCGTCGCCGTCGTCATGCTCACGCGGTTCGCCCAGGCCGAGCGCGGGATAGGCGTCGTACGGGCGGGCCCGCCGGGCGTCGTCGCTGAAACCAGACGCCTTCCCGACCGGGCCGAGCGCGCCGTGCTCACGGGCCCGTTCCGGGCGCAGCGGCCCCGTACGACGCAGCCGGTCAAGGAAGGAGGCGGTGCCCATCAGCGCCCGGGCGTCGCCGGAGATCGCCCTTTCCATCCGGCCGATCTCGGTCAGGAAATCGCCGCCGGCGACATGCGGGAACGTGCTGACCCCGCCGGGCACCACTACGCTCCGGCCGAAGCGGCTCCCGCACATCCGGCTGACCAGCCGCAGCACCCGCTCCTTGTGCAGGCCGAACCGTGCGGTCGCGACCGCGAGGCCGGCCGCGTCGGCGAGACGCACGGCAACATCCAGGTGGGCGGCGAGACGCTCGAGCTCAGCGTGCAGCACCCGCACCAGGGCGCCGCGCCAGGGCACCTGCGCGTCAGCGATCTGCTCCAAGGCGTGGCAGTAGGCCAGGGCATGGGCAACCGATGCGGCCCCTTCGGTCCGCTCGGCGAGCAGCACGCCGTCCGCGACGGCCAGCTGCTCGAACCGCTTCTCTACGCCCCGGTGCTTGTAGAACACCCGCATGTTCAGGTGCGGGATGTCCTCACCGGGCGTCTCCACCAGGTACTCGATTGACTCCATCACTCCCGAGCGGACCGGCCCGTGCGGGATGGTGAACAGGCCGGATCCCATCACGTGCCTGGGCACCGAGTGCTCGTCCGGCCAGATCGCCGCGGCCACGGGACCGAGCGCGCCAGGCCGCGGCCGCGGCGCGTCCTCGCCGAGCAGCGGCAGGATCAGCGGCTCAAGGCGGGGGTGGCCGTCAGGGATGATCCCGAACATGTCGTGGATCTCCCGCTCGTACCAGAACGCGGCTCCTAGCACCGGGGTCAGCGCCGGGTAGGAGACGGCGCCGGCTGGCAGGAGCGTCTCATACGTCGCGATCTCCCTCCGGCCCGCAAGGTGCACAGACAAGAGCAGGTCACCGCCCCGCTGCGTGGCCATCAGCCCGGCAAAACGCCTGCCCCTGGCAACCTCGCCAGCGACCAGCTCCCACACAGCGGGCACGCTCGCCGCCAAGGCGGCAGCGGCAAGCCCGGCACCGGCTGCCGGGCCTGTAGCCGGGTTCACGCTGGCCCCCGCAAGGCGGCCGCGGCATGGTCGAGCAGCCCGGTCAGCTCGCCGGGAGGATGCAAGCCAAGCACGAGCAGGGCGACAAGGCCCGCTGCTACCGGCACGACCATCCAGACACTCGGCTCGCCCCGGCCAGGCTCCGGGTCATGGCGGGGGGTGAGCAGCATCCGGTTGGCCGCGAGCGACAGGCCAAAGAAGGCGACCGTGACCAGCACCACCAGAATGGCTGCGGCGGCGTTATGCGAGGCCGCCAGGCCGCCGGTGACGATCTCGAACTCGCTGCGGAAAATCCCGAAGGGCGGCATCGCCGACAAGGCGAGGATCGCGGCCAGGAACAGCGGTCCGCTCCACGGCAGCAGGTCAAGGCCGCCGGTCACCGAGGAGATCCTTTTGCTGCCGAATTTGCGGGCCAGCACCCCGGCGCCCATAAACGCGTTGCCCTTCGCGGCGGCGTGCGCGAGGACGTGCAGCAGCACCCCGGCGAGCGCGATCGGCGCGCCGAAACTCACCCCGATGGCCAGGATGCCCATGTGCTCGACGCTGGAGTAGGCAAGTAGCCGCTTGTAATCATGCTGGTCGAGCAGATACAGCGCGGCGACCAGCAGCGAGGCCACGCCGAAGACCAGCAGCACATCCCGCGGGAAGCGCGGGCCGAGCGCGGCGACCGCGATCTGGTAGAACCGCAGGATCGCGTAGAAGCTGACCGCCAGGAGCGAGCCCGACAGCAGGGCGGACACTGGTGTCGGTGCCTCCGAGTGGGCGTCCGGCAGCCACGTATGCACCGGGAACAGCCCTACTTTCGTCCCGAACCCCAGGACCGCGAGTACGAAGGCCAGCCGCACCGCGGTGTGCGGCAGCCGCGCGGCGACCCGCAGCAGCGGTCCGAAGGCCAGGTTGTAGGACTGCCCGAGGACGTGCGCCCCGGCGTAGTAGATGAAGATTGTGCCGAGCAGGGCGATCGCCAGTCCCGCGGAGGCCAGGAGGACGTATTTCCAGGCGGCCTCGGCGGCGCCGTCGGTGCCCTCCAGGGCCACCAGCAGCGCCGAGACGATCGTGGTCACCTCGATTGCTATCCACAGCAGCGCCAGGTTGCCCATCGCCGGGGCGGCCAGCATCGACCACGCGAACAAGTTGAGCCCGGCCCAGAACAGCCGCCCGTAACGCTGGTCCTCCTCGCCGCCGTGAGCGCGGGCGGTGCGCTGGTACCCGATCGAGTACACCGCGACGCATGCGTAGACGAAGCTCGTCGCCAGCAGGAACACCACGCTCAGCGCATCGATCCGGACGAAGCCCAGCAGCGAAAGATCGTGCCCGGACACCGCCGGGATCAGGGCCATCACCAGGCCGAAACTGGCGATCCCGGCCACGGCGGTCACTGCGCCGGCGCCACGCGCGGGCAGCCACAGCGCGGCGACTGCGGCGGCCACCGGGACGGTCAGGAGCACAATGACGACAGCGTCCACGCCTCACCCGCGCAGACTGGTCAGGCCGGCAGTGGACAGCGACTCGGTCCGGCCGTGATGCGTGCGAATCAGCAGCCCGAACACCACGACCGCTAGCAGCAGGTCGAAAGTCAACGCCACCTCCAGGATGAGCGGCAGGCTGGCGGCCACCACCAGGGCCGCGAGCGAGATCCCGTTCTCAAGCGAGAACAGCCCGATCGCCTGAGAGGCAACGTCCCGCCGCTGGATCATCAGCACGAAAGCGACCAGCACCACCGACACCGACACCGACAGTGCGGTCACGGGTGCCGCGCTCGCGCTGATCGGCAGGGCGCCGACGGCGAAGAATCCGAACGCAGCGACGACGATCGCGATCAGCACTGTGCTGGCCAGCCCCAGGCTCCCGCTCCCGGCGATGTCGGCCCCGGTAGCCGGGACGTTGGCCGGGTCGGTTTCGCGCAGCAGTCTGCGCAGGACCAGCGGGATGGCGACCACCTTCAGGGCCACCGTCACCGCGGCCAGTACGTACAGGTCCGGCAGATCCCGGACGGCACCGACGAGGACGGCGAGCGCCGCGATCAGCGCGGACTGCCCCGCGTAGAGCCGGACCTGGTCACGCAGCAGGGCCTGGCGGAACATGCCGAACTCAAGGAGCAGGATCAGGACGGCGATGACGTTCGCGCCGCCGACATAAACGCTGGGTGCCTGGACAGGAAGCATCAGCCGCCCCCGAGGTACAGCGTGAACACGCCGAGGACGGCGAGCAGGAACGCCGCCGACGCGAACTCAGTGATCTTGAACAGGCGGAGCTTGGCGAACGAATTGTCGATCACCGCGACCACCACGCCAAGCACGCAGGCCTTAGCGGGCAGCGCAATCATTGCCAGCAGCACGGACCCGGCCTGCTGCGTCGACGCCAGACCCCACGGCGCCACGAAGACGTTGATCAGGATCGTGTAGAGGATCAGCTGCTTGGCGGCCGATCCCCATCTCAGCAGCGCGAAGTAAGGGCCGGAGTGCTCGAACGGACGAGCCTCCTCGATCATCCCGAACTCGTTGGTGCCGGTGTGGGTCTCTACCGGAATCCGGGCAGTCTCATACAAGATCACCATGAACAGCGCCGCCGCCGCCAGCACGTGCGCAGGCCGGATGATCTGACCGGCAGACGACCGGACCGTAGCGGCCAGGGCGTAGGGCAGATCAGTGCCGGTCAGCAGCGACACCGTGAACACCACGAACAAGATGACCGGCTCGGTGATCGCCGCAAAGGTCTTCGCCCGGCTCGCGCCCAGCTGGGCATACGGGCTGCCCGTCTCGAGCGCCGCCACCGCGACCAGGAAGCTGGCCAGCGACAGGATGAACCCGCCCCCGAGGATGTCGCCCATATAACCCAGCGGCAGCCCGTAGGCGGTCAGCACCGGGATCAGCAGCGGCACCGTCAGATAGCAGGTGAACGCGGCAATCGGCACGGCCAGGAAGACCCAGCTCGCCCCCTCTGGCGCCAGGGCCTCCTTGCGGAACAGCTTGGCCAGGTCGTAGTAGGGCTGCAGCACGCGAGGACCCCGCCGGCCCTGCAGCCGGGCCTCCACCCGCGAGATCACGCCGGAAACACCCGGCGCGGCGCCGGCAATGGTCACGACCTGCAGGACCTGAACCACCGGGACCGGCAGCAAGACGCTCACGACGCCCGCCGTATGCAGATGCTCACAGGGACCCGGCGTCCCACAGATCATTGCCGGGCGGCTCCGGCATGACCTCATCCACGCTGTCGGCCTCCTCCGCGCCCACGACACAGTCAGGGGGTAGAAGCCATCAGCGGGCCGGACCCGCGGTTTGGGCGAGCTTCATCGCCAGCCGCCATTGTGGCCGATCTCCTGGTCCGGCCGCAATCTAGGGTCCTCGGAACTTCCGGGAGCGAGTGCTCTATGCCGCCGCGGTCACACCGGCGCCATGTCCACGAAGCGGCTGTAGTGGCCCTGGAAGGCGACGGTGACGGTCGCGGTCGGGCCGTTGCGGTGCTTGGCAACGATGAAGTCCGCTTCCCCCGCCCGCGGCGACTCGCGTTCGTAGGCGTCTTCGCGGTGGAGCAGGAGCACGACGTCGGCGTCCTGCTCAATCGAATTATGAAGGTTTATCCCGTTTGCCACGAAATTTGACGTCCCCGGCACGGTGGCATCGTAGACAGGCTGCTCGCCCAGGCTGGTAACGGAAGCAATCTCGTCCCAGAAAACGTCGTTCGTGGCGAGCATCTCCAAGTCCGCGTCATCCAGGATTGACGCTACCCGTGCCAGCCGTTCCCGGCTGGGGGCACGCTTCCACAGGGTGCTGCCGCTGAATTGCGTGCCAGTCACGCCGGCGAACTGGCGATGAGCCATTTCGCGTTCCAGAAGCACCGTCTTGACCCGTTGCCAGACGTCACGTGGCACCGTGTCCATGTTGGTGTTGCCCTTGACTGCTGCCAGTTCCCGCAGGCAGGTGCTGACCTGGGCAGAGCGGGCTCCGTTCACTCCTACCTCGTGCAGGAACCGGAGCTGGTCGTCTGCGCCGTAAATGAGCAACTGGTAGCACGACCGGTAGCCGGTCTTGTGCGTCTCCGTGACCCGCGTCAAGATCCCGAACCGCAGGAGAAGCTGAGCCACGTCGCCCAGCAGCCGTCTGCTGGTGGCCGCGTAGTAGATCCGGGCCTGCTTGGCGGTGCCATCCCACCACACGCAGCCGTCGGTGGCCCACAGGTGCCGCAGGAACAGGGCGATCTGCTGCTTCGGTGCCGAGGAAACGCACTGCGGCACGAATTTCTCATGGCTGCGCAGGCCGAACAGGCCCAGTGAGTCGAGCCATACGGCGATCGGGCTGCGCTTCCCGCGGGCTAGGGGGTACGGGGCGGGCAGCCGAAGCGTCGTGCACCGGGCAGCCGGATACTCGTCGCGGACAGCCGTGATGCCAAAGTGCGCGGCTGCCTCAGTCACCGCGGCGAGGTTGGCCTCGTCCGTGCTCGCGTAGCGCAGGGGCTGGCGCCGGACGAACGAGCCGGCGCCGATCATGTGGGCCAGCAGGATCACTTCCGACTCTGGCAGTGGCTTTCGCGTGATCGGCGGGGGGACGTGCCGCGGGATCGCGACACGCGACCCCGGCCGCAGTTCCGCCAGCGGCATCCAGCCGTCGTAGGCGAGGAACGGGTGGTTGGCCGTCGCCTCGACCTCGCGTCCCGAGCGCAGCCGGACCCGGAACACTTCCTTGACGCCGCTGCTGAACGCGTGCGTGAGGACTCGCGGGACCAGGTGCAGCCGCTCGTCGAGCGACCAGACGGGAACGTTCCGCGCGCCGGACTCAATCAGCTCACCGAGCGTGACCTCGCTGCCGGTGTCGGCACGCAGGATCCGCGTTCCCGTGGTCAGGCAGCCGCTCTCCCGGAGGTCCGACAGCATCGGGCGCTTGTCGGTCCGCTGCTCAGGGCCGCGGTTCAGCTGAGCGACCGCAATAACCGGGACGTTCAGCTCCTTGGCGAGCAGCTTCAGTGACCGCGACATCTCCGATACTTCCTGCTGCCGGTTCTCCACCCGCTTCGGCGAGCTCATCAGCTGCAGGTAGTCGATGATCACCAGCCGCAGGTCGTGCCGCTGCTTCAGGCGCCGGCACTTCGCGCGGATCTCCATCATCGACATGTTCGGCGAGTCGTCGATGAACAGCGGCGCGTTCACGACCTCGCTCATCCGCCGGGCCAGCCGCGTCCAGTCCTCCTCGCCCATCTGGCCGGTCCGCATGGAGTGCAGCGGAACGCGCGCCTCGGCCGACAGCAGCCGCATCGTGATCTCGTTACGGCTCATCTCCAGGCTGAAAATCACCGCAGTGAGCCCGCCCTTGACCGAAGCCGCCCGAGCAAGGTCCAGCGCCAAGGTTGAGTTATGTGTGGGGATCATTCCCCGGCCTGCCAGGTAGAGGTGGTCCGAGTTGTCCACCTGTACACACCGGACCGGCGTGTAGGGTACCCGGCGCACGTCGGTGACGTAGCGGCTGACCTGCTCGCGCTTCCATTCACGCCGCGCTGCGAGCGCCTTGCGGGGAAGCCGGGCCAGCGGCAGGCCGGTCGACACGATCACCTCCCAGGATTCCCGGGAGAGCTGGCCGGCCCGCATCCGGCCCGCTCGGCGGTGCACCGAGGCAACGCAGCCGAGGCTTGTCACGAGCTGGAAGAAAGAGTCAGCCAGACGCTTTTCTGCGTTGGTGAACCGGTAGGCGCCGTGGCCGTCAACGTAACCGTCAGAATCAACAAGACCCTGGACCAGCGCAAGCCGCTGCTCGAACGAACCACGCTGGTAAGGATCCGGAACGCGCTTCCCCGCAATGAGACCAGCTTGCCGCCATGCCTCAGTGATGCCCCTGACTCCAAAATGGCCGGAGCCGGCATGGGGCGCGACCTGGTACCCGGTCGCTCGAAACTCGTCCATGAGCCATTCGCGGTCGCGCGGATCGCAGGCCACCCGACCACGACCTGACGTATCACCGTCGCCGAGCAGATAGCCGAGCACGTAGGGGTGGATGGGCAGGTCAGCTGCCGGGAGCTGAAGGGCTCTGGCTGCCGGGATGGCGTGATTCCGCTGTCCCCGTACCCGCAGCGTCGCCGCGATTTCCTCGGTAGTCCGCGGACGGATCCGCACGGCGTGATCAGCGCGGTTCCACTGCTGCTGGACAGCGACAGCGGTGCGGCCGAGTCGGGCACCCACCTCGGCCGACAGGCCGGCCGATCGGAGTTCGCGCATCTGCTCACGGAAGCCAGGGCTGTACTTGCGCGTCGATGAGGCGGCCGACACCCAGGCTGGCCAGTTGTCCGGATAGGCGGGTCCGCTGCCCCCCCTGTAGTGGTCATAGGCCTTGCAGGCATTTCTGTCCCAGGTAACCCACTGATGCTGGGCGTCAGCGACGATGACGGTGCCATCACTGAACTCGACCTCGTAGCAGGGTCGGTCCCGCATGACATCCGTGGCCGCTACTACCCGAGTCGGCTTGCCGTCGGCTCCGATCAGGCAGTCGCCGACCTGGACGTCACCCATCGTCGTCCAGCCGGTAGGCGTCGGCAGCGGCGTGCCCAGCGCGAGCGCCTTGCCGAGGGCGGGTCGGGCTGCAATGACAATCATCTGGCCGGGGTGCAGGCCGTTGGTCAGCGAGTCGAGATCAGCAAAGCCAGTGGGCACGCCGGTCAGCCCGCCGCCGCGGCTGCCGATCGCCTCGATCTCGTCGAGCGCGCCGGGCATGATCTCCGACAGCGGCAGGTAGTCCTCGCCGACGCGCTTCTCGGTGACCCCGTAGATCTCCGCCTCGGCCCGGTCGACCAGCTCGTCCGCGTCGGCGTCGCCGGAGTAGCCAAGCTGGACGATCCGGGTGCCGACCTCGACCAGGCGCCGCAGGATGGCGCGCTCCCGCACGATCTTGGCGTAGTAGCCGGCGTTCGCTGCGGTCGGCACCGAGGCGATCAGCGTGTGCAGATAAGGCGCCCCGCCCATCCGGCCGACGTCCCCGCGCTTGGTCAGTTCCGCGGAGACGGTGATCGCATCGACGGGCTCGCCCCTCGCGTACAGGTCCAGAATGACCTCGTGGACGATCTGGTGCGCGGGACGGTAGTGATCTTCGGGCCGGATCACCTCCAGCACGTCGGAAATGGCGTCCTTCGACAGCAGCATCCCCCCGAGCACGCATTGCTCGGCCGCGATGTCGTGCGGCGGCGTCCGCTCGAACCCCTCGCCGCGAGGCGCTATTTCGGCGACGCTCACCCCGACGATCCTCCCCCTTGGCCCGTGCCCTTCCCGCAGCTACCGCGGCGGGATTGCATGTCTGTTCTACCGCTGCCTGCCGACAGTCTTCAGCGCGTTGCCGGAACGGTCGATTCGCGCTGTGCACAGGGTTGTGTACAGTCTGTGCAGACACGCCGACTGCGCTGTGCGCAGCGTGGGGATATCGCTGTGGACGGTTCGTGGAAATGCCGGGCACGACCCCTTCTGCCAGCAGGAACGTGCTCCACCGGGTGTGTGCAAAAGAAAGATGATCGCTGACCGCACGTGCACAATGGCGGAAAGTTATCCACATTGGGGAATTTAACGTCGAACGTGAGAAGTGAAGAGGCGGCCAGCCGGCCCGGATGCGCCGGTTCGGGCAGCGGCGGGAGGCTTGCTCCCGTAGCCTTCGAGCATGTGTTCGACGGGCGGGGGTCGGTGAACACCGACCGGCTCACACAGATTCGCGAGGCCATCGACGAGCTGGCTGCGCAGTGCCAGCCGGGCGGCGCGCCGGGGAACGGCGGCCCGGCGCTCCCGGCCGCTGATGTGTCCGCGAGGCTGGCGCGGATCTGGGCGATGCTGTCCGAGCTTGACCCGGAACTAGCCCGGCGGCTGCCCGGCTACGGCTTCCCGCCCTGAGCCATTCGCCCGCCCCGAAGAGGGCGTTGCCCAGGCACGGAGCAGTCCCTGCCACGGCACGAAACAGCCCCGGGCGCGCTGACCAGCGGCGCGCCCGGGGCTCAGGATCCCTTGCCCTCAGGCTCCTGCGACTTCGACCTCGAGGGTGGCGCGTACCTCGGGATGCAGCCGGACCGCGACCTGGTGGGCGCCGACGGTCTTGATCGGGTTGGCGACCTCGATCTTCCGACGGTCCAGCTCCGGGCCGCCCGCGGCCTTGACCGCGGCGGCGATGTCGGAGGTCGACACCGAGCCGAACAGCCGGCCGCCGCTGCCGGCGCGCGTCTGCAGCCGGACGGTCAGCGAGGCGAGCCGGTTCGCGGCGTCCCTGGCATCGTCGAGGCCGCGGATCTCGCGGGCCGAACGGGCCCGCTTGATCAAATCGATCTGCTTCTCGGCGCCGCGGGTCCAGCGCATCGCCAGCCCGCGCGGGACCAGGTAGTTGCGGCCGTAGCCGCCGGCTACCTCGACCACGTCGCCGGGGGCACCCAGACCCGAGACTTCCTGGGTCAGGATGAGCTTCATCGGGGAACTGCTCATCGGTGCGTTACCTCCCTCGGCGTCAGCGCGCGGTGCTGGTGTAGGGCAGCAGCGCCATCTCGCGCGAGTTCTTGATCGCCGTGGCGACGTCGCGCTGGTGCTGCGTGCAGTTTCCGGAAACCCGTCGTGCCCGGATCTTGCCGCGGTCAGAGATGAACTTCCGCAGCAGCCCCGTGTCCTTGTAGTCCACGTGGGTGATCTTCTCCTGGCAGAACAGGCAGACCTTCTTCTTCGGCTTGCGAATCGGTGGTTTGGCCATCGTGGTGCTCCTTGGCAGAGCCCCGCTCGCGGCGGGGATGGTCGGCTGGGATGTGGTCAGGCCGGGCTATCGGTCCCGGCTCAGAATGGCGGCTCGTCGCTGAACCCGCCGCCGTCGGCTGAGTCGCTCGCCCACGGGTCGTCGGCGGGGCGCCCGGCGGACCCTCCACCATGCCCGCCGGAACCGGACTGGCCGCCGCCGCCGTAGCCGCCGCCCGAGCCGCCGCCAGCCCGGCTGGACTTGGTGACCTTGGCGGAGGCATTGCGCAGCGAGGGGCCGACCTCGTCGACCTCAACCTCGTAGACGGTCCGCTTCTCGCCTTCCTTGGTCTCATACGACCGCTGCCGCAGCCGGCCCTGCACGATGACGCGCATGCCGCGCTGCAGGCTCTCGGCTACGTTCTCGGCCGCCTGCCGCCAGACGTTGCACGAAAGGAAGAGGCTGTCGCCGTCCTTCCACTCGTTCGTCTGCCGGTCCATGAACCTCGGCGTGGAGGCTACCCGGAAGCTGGCCACGGCCTGGCCGGTCGGGGTGTAGCGAAGCTGCGGATCGTCGACAAGATTGCCGGCGATTGTGATCTGGGTGTCGCCTGCTGCCATCGGGGGTGCTCCCGGTCGCTGTGATGAGGTGGTGGGCTCAGGCGGTCGTGACCGTGCTTTAGCGCAGGTCGGGCCGCAGGATCTTGGTCCGCATGACCGCCTCGTTGAGATTCAGCTGGCGGTCGAGTTCCTTGACGGTCTCGGGCTCTGCCGTCAGGTCAATGATGGTGTAGATGCCCTCGGTCTTCTTGTCGATCTCGTAGGCCAGCCGGCGGCGGCCCCAGACGTCCACCTTGTCCACGGTTCCGCCCGCGGAGGAGATGACCTTCAGGAACTGCTCAAGTGACGGCTGGACGGTGCGCTCCTCAAGCGAGGGATCGAGAATGACCATCATCTCGTAGCGGCGCATACGCTTACCTGCCTCCTCTGGACTCACGCGGTCACGGTCTCTCCGTGACAGGAGGGGCTGCAAACCGCCTTCCCGGCGGCTAGCTGCAGCCGCGCCAGCTTACCAGCCAGCGGCGACAATCCCGGCCACGGCAAGAATCACGGAATCACGGGGGTGTGCGACAGATTTGTAGGTAACCAAGATCATTGCAAACCGGGTTGTTCACACACGGGCGGAAACAGCCAGCCAGTTGGCCGATGGCCGGGATCGGCTGGGTCTGTGATGTCTCGGCGTCCAGGCTGAACGGCCAGCAGGTTAAATAACAAGCTAAGGCAGGTCAGGGGGGGCGAATCACGGCCAGCGTGAACGGCTTGTCGCCGGCCGCGTGCGCGACGGCGTCGTTCACGTCGTTCCTGAAGATCGCCGCCTCATTCGCCCGGGCCGCCCCGTTGACCTGTCCGCCGTGGTCACCAGCTCACTCGGCTGGGCGCACGCCCGGCGGGTCGCCGAGGCGGTCACGACGACTGACGGGCCCTCCCGCTCGTTTTCTCAGCCTTGCCCGGCTGCGCGTCAGATGAGAAACACGCAACTGTGCGGCTGCTCGGGAGGCGGCCCCGGCCGCACCCGGGCGGCCGGCCTGCCGCTGTGAGAAGCCCGCTCAGGGCGCTGCCGCGCCGAAGACCAGGACGCCCGGCTCAGCCGCGGTCGTGGAGGGTCACCTGGTAGCCGTCGGGGTCCGCGAACGTGAAAGTGCGGCCGAACGGCCCGTCGGCGGGCGCTGAGACGATCGTCGTGCCGGCGGCGGCGAGGGCGTCGTGGATGTCCTGCGCGTCGGGGGCGTGCAGCCACAGCGCCATCCCCTGCCCCGGCTGCGCGATCGCGTCCAGGTCGGTGCCCGCGGCGACGTCGCGGACGGCGAACGCGACCGGCTTGGTGCCGAACACGACGGCGTGCGGCGGTCCTGCGCCGGAGCGCTTCAGCCCCAGGTACTGCTCGTAGAAAGCGGCGGAACGCTCCAGGTCGCGCACCTGCAGTGAAATGAAGTCGGGTCCGGTGACGGCCACGATCCTTGCCTCCTCATGGTATGTCAGTCTTCTGACATACCACACTGTATGTCAGACTGCTGACATGAGTCAAGGCGGGCCCGGAATCGAGCTGGACACATCGCTGGGGTACATGCTGAAGGCGGCCGCGAGCGCCCTGCACTCCGCCCTGGAGG
>JBKQMG010000276.1:0-6349 GCA_052146815.1 Streptosporangiaceae bacterium
AGGGTTCGTCACCTTGGCGGTGACGCTGATCGCGGGTCACGGCGGAGAGGGTGATCAGCGGGAACCTCGACCAGGACGATCCGGATGCCATCAGGGTCCTCGATCCACATCTCGATCAGACCCCAGGATTCCACTGTGGGTTCCCGGATGGCTGGGACTCCGGGAGCTATGCATCCCCTGAGAGTGCTTCGACAAGCTTCCGTAGGCATCTGGCCAATTCGCTGGCATCTAGCCATCGATCATGATAACTTAAGTACCTTGAGAGTTGAGGTATATTTGCATTTTCTTAGGAGTTCGTTAGTGGTTACACTGAAATGCGAAAAGGGTGCTTGCGGAAGACCCCTGGTCACCTGCCAAGGCTGTCATGGTAAGCCTGGCAATAAGTGCGGTCAATGCAACACCACAGGCCTAGTCTGCCCTACGCATCGTGGACATTGGAAAAGATAGTCTGCATCGAGTAGCGGCTGGATCGCACGAGGGCCAGGCGACGCGCCCGAGTCCGAGCTCACCGTCCTGCGTAATGATGAAGTCCGCCAGTCTGCGCCTCGGGCGCCGGGGGGCTTATCCGTACCAGGGCCACGGTGGCCCGGCGATGCCGAGACGCGGATGCAGCCTCAGCCGTAATCGCCGCGGATTCCTTCGATGACTTCGTCCCTCATTGCTGCCAGGAAACGATCAATGGTCTGATCAAGCAGCTCGGTGTGCCTCCTGCAGAGGCGGAGATATGTCGGATCAGAGTGGTCCTGTGTCCGAGCGTCTGCTTCCGCGCCCAGCCGTATACATGTTGCGTAAATTTCATCGAGCTGATCGAGCCTGTCCGTCAATTCACCAGGCAGACTCCTGCAATAACGCTGAAGAGCGGGCAGCGGCCGGGCATCGGCGTACCGGACTATCCGGTCCACGAACAGCCCGATGGCCACGATTTTTGCCACCTTTTCCACGTGTTCCCTGACCGGAGCGACGCCCGCTTCGCGGAAGAGGGCCGCCGTCCAGTTGATCAGGTACTCCTTCTTGGGGGGCGGGCTCTCTGCAGTCGGGTCGCGCGGGCGGGCACCAGTCGCAGGCCCCGGCCTGGCGGTCGCGTACTGCGAGAAGGACGCGTCTTCCGCGTGGGCAATGCCGGCCTGGCCGGAGGATGGACTGGCCCAGTCTCCCTGCATGGCCCGCTGGATGGCACTCAGGATCCGGTCTCGCTCGGCGGCGGCTGCGGCGGCACTCGTCTGGCCTCCCTGGGACCAGTTCCAGCCGATGCGGAACAAAGGTATAGATCCTCCTACCATTCCCTGGATAGCCATCTCCCCGCGGCCGCGGTCGTAGAGCTTCTCGTCAGGCACGACGGCGGATATGGACTTGTACGAGACGGTCTGAAGATCGATACGCTTGCTGAAGATCCCCTTCTCTTCGGCCATGGCCAGCCCAGCTTTGAAGACCACAAGTAGCGTCGTCTGCGTTCCCATCGAGGACCCGTCCGGCTTAAGGCTCGTCTCTGCCTGCGACAGCGCCACCACCTCGGAGGCCGGGAGATTGGCTTTCGTCAGGGTCCCTTCGAGCAACGTGCTCTGGCGGTCCCAGGAGCTCGTCTCGATGTTAGAACGCTCCAGGGCTGCGCGGACGTTCGTATCGCACAAGATGGCCATTATGACCCTTCTCTGGCCGACTGACGGCATTTATAACCCTCGCACTATGACGATGACCATCTTAGCGACCTAGCCCGCCCTTATCAGGCGGCCTGACGGGTTTGCGGGCGAACTTGCGCATGGCGGGGTATTTTTGCGCAGATGGTCTTCGCTGCTGCCCGCCGGGTGAGGGACGCGCTGTCGTGAGCGTCCTGGATCTTGGTATGGCGGACGTGTGCCTGAGATGACCTGGTGCCGGAACTAGCTGGGTCGTGCTCTTAGCTCGTGCGAGCACGAACGGGGAGAGGAGTCAAAAGTGGCCGAGCCCGGACCTTCTGCAGGCCAGATTCTCGCCGAATGGACGATCGCGGATCGGGCAACCGACTCTGCCCGCTGGAAAGAGGGAGTCAGGCGCCACCAGACAGGATCATCGGGCGACCCCGCCACCCCTGGCGAAACGGCGGAACTGCTCTGCTCTGCGCTGACCCATTATGTCGAGAATGGTTCACTTATAACCGTTTCTGATGGGACGTCGCAGGAAACGATGCTGGCACACACTATCTGGAACGTTCTCTGCGACGGGCTTCGCGGGGACGGGCTAGGCGCGGACACGGGGCGGCGTCTTCGCCTTGCGCTCGCTGCCGTGCGACGGGCCGGATACCAGCCGCAGGATCTGGGAGGAAGCGGCCTGATGGCTGCGGCTTTCGAATCAGGTGGCCGCGCCGCGATGGTCGCAGCCCTGTCAGGCGCTCGGCCTGGTATCGATGGCGCGCCCGTCAGCCTGATGTCCTGGTTCACCGGTGACGAGCATGCCAGCAAGACTCCCGCGGCGCCGAGCGGAGAAGCCGCCGGTACCGCGGAGCCTGGCGAGCCGCCCGCCGAGGTCCCGGCATCAGGTCCGGGCTCAAGATGGGACACGGTAAAGAAGCGAGCCCGCGAGGCGCAGCATCACGTCAATCCGGTGGCTCTCCAGCACGGAATCGAGTCCGTCCAGGGAGCGCTGACCGAGGCAACCATCGCCAAGGTCGACAAGGCCACCGGAAGAATAAAGATCAGGAAAGTCGGCGTGGCGAGGGCGGCTCTTCAGCCGACGAGGACCCTGCGCCGCGCGATCGACGGCGCTGCGCTGACCGAGCACCTCAAGGCATACAACGAACATTCGCAGTCGGCCAGTCGAGACCAGGCAGGCCGCGACGCAGAGCCCGGCAGGCAGATCGACGCGAGTTCTCTCGCGGCATTCGCGAGCTGTGGCTCGAAACGCGACTACCTGACTGACTGGTCGCGCCGTCTGGTGGTCGCCGCGGGTGTCCCGCCAACTGAGCAGCTGATCGTCGAGCATGCCGAGATGGCCGCTGCCGCCACCCGCATGATGGTTTTCCAGCGGCTTGCGGCGTCACACGGGATCTCAGACCTCGGCCAGTACTTCGATGACCGCAAGATGCCGGAAGGCACAGCGCTGGACACGTTCGATGTGCTATACGCGAAGATGTCTGAGGCAGAGGCCGCACCGCAGGCAGTAGACGAGAGGATCATCGCCCTCTTCAATAGCATCTGGGACGACTGGGTCGAAGGCATCCGCGAACGGCATGCCTGAGCCATTATCGATATTAGGACGCAACTCCGGGACTGGCCGTCTCCCGGATTCGCCCGAATCCGCTCAGCATCAGTATCGGGTAACAGCTGCCAATGGGAAAGCAGGAAGGACAGATTCGAGTGAATTTCAAGGAGCTCGCCGAGTTAGTGCCTTGGCTTGTGTCGGAGAAGATGGAGGATACGAGCTCACCTGAGCCTGTGGCTGGTGGAACAATACACGAGGAAACTCCAAACTGGAGCTTTCGTACTGGCTCGGTGCTGACGCTCGCTACTATCTTCCCGAAGGCTAACGAGTTGCGGCTAACCTGTGGCCTGGCGACCAATATTCCAAACTCCCCTGAGCTCAGTCACCACGTCAATTACCTGAACGACAAGCAGCTTGTTTTCGGTCGAGCGTTTCTCGTCACGTACGACGATACAGGCCGCGCCGCCGTCCTTATGCAGGAGATCGTCTTCGGTGATGGCCTGTCCTGGGAATTTCCGCCGTCAATACAGAACCTGCTGCGCATAATGGGAACGCTCTGCGGCCAGGCAGGCCGCCTATCCGCAGACATTGTCTCGCGCTTCGAAGCCCGGCCGCTCAATGACACCGAGCTAACGCTCTTGCTGGTGGAGGCTTAGCCGTTCAGTTTTCTTGCTTCCAAGTCAAGACCGTTAGCTTTGGCGCATTCCATGGAACCTTGGTTCCGTCCGCAAAGTCACGCTCTTTTACCGCTCCGAGCGCGCTGTGGCGTGGCAATCTTGCTGATGAGCGGAAGTGGTTGCCACCAGCTGACATGCTTTCGGTGTGATCGGACGGCTCGAGAAAACAGTGATCGACTGCCCTGACCCCATGCTCTCGCGGAGTTCTATTGTCAGGTGCTGGGGATGAGAGCCAACGAAGACATCGACGGCCGGGTGGTCATCGGTACAGAGCCCGGCGTCCGCCAGTTGGCTTTCCAGCGGGTCACTGAATGGGTTCCGCCGCGCTGGCCCGACCCGGCGTATCCCCAGCAGTTGCATCTCGACATTCGCGTGAAGTATGCCGACCAGGCCGAGCAGGAACTGCTCGCGCTGGGCGCCACTCGTGTCCCAGGTGAACGTGAGACGGGCTTTCGAATCTTCACTGACCCAGTCGGCCACCCGTTCTGCATCGTGTTCGGCCGCCATAGCACAGGCTGAGCCGACGTCCGCTCATGCCGCCGAGGGAGTGCTGGGGGTGGGTGCTGGTCTATTGCCGGGTGTCGGCCGTGGTGCCTGCTGTCTGGATGGTCTCGACGGTTACGGCGGTGCCGTAGGCGGCTATCTCGGACATGATGCCGCCGATCTCGTTGCAGTCGAAGCGCATGGCGACGACGGCGTTGGCTCCTCGTGCCCGTGCTTCGCGCCACATGCGCTCGCGGGCCTGGTTGCGGCTGTCGGTCAGCAGCGCGGTGTATCCGGCGACCTCTCCGCCGGCCAGGGTCCGGAACTGGGCGCCCAGGTTGCTGAAATAGTTCCGGGCGCGGACGATCAGCCCGAATACGTCGCCGTGCACCTGGGTGATCCGGTAGCCGGGGATCTCGTTGGTGGTCACGATGAGGACGGGCTGCGTATCGCGGGTTTCCTGCTGACGGGCGGTCCTGGGAACGAAAGCAAGTCCATGGCGGGCCATGTCCGCGCTCAAGTCAGAAAGAGCCGCCGTCGCCGGGTCGTTCCGGGTGGTGAAGCCGGTATTGGGCGCCTTGCACCATTGGCAGTTCCACGGCGCATTCCGCCGCTGCATAGAGCTGACCTGGCTCACCACGCCGCAGGCTGAGCAGCGGCGCAGCACATAGGAGCTGCCGCACGGACAATCCCAGCTGGTCGCCGCGAGATTCGATGGACTGCTGATGATCAGGCACGCCGGGCACTGAACTTCCGCCATCCGCGCATACTGGCATGCCGCCGGCTGCAGTGTCTCAGGCTCGCCCAGACCTTGCGGGCACCGCATCCGCTATTGCCGCGCCTGGTGTAACTTCGCGAGCTTCAGGACGGCGGAGATCCGGCGCAGTGTCAGATCATGATGAACTTCACCGAACTGGCCTCAGTCCCCTCCGATCGCCCTGCGCCGTTCACTGATCAGCTGCGGCTGGCGGTGGCTGCCTACCTGGCCCGGTTCACGGGCTCGTCCCGCGAGCACACCGAATCCGACCTCCGCAGTTACCTCACCTGGTGCGCGGAGCGAGGCCTTGACCCGCTGGCCGCCCGGCGGCCGCACCTGGAGCTGTACATCCGGTGGATGCAGGAGATCCGCCGGTTCAAGCCCTCCACCGTCTCGCGGCGCTTCTCGGTCGCGGCCGGGTTCTACCGGACCTGCGTGATCGACGGCCTCCTGGAGCACTCACCCGCCGAGCACGTCCGCCGCCCTGCAGTCCCAGCGGAGTCCCCCACGCTCGGATTCACCCACCTGCAGTTCGAGGGCCTGCTCACCGCAGCCCGGCAGTCCGCCTATCCCTGCGACTTCGCGCTGGTGGCCATGCTCGGCCTGCTGGGCTTGCGGACCTTCGAGGCCACCGGAGCCGACATCGCCGACGTCGGCGAAGTGCACGGCCACCGGGTACTGCGCGTGTGCGGCACAGGCACCAGGGTCGTCCTGGTTCCCCTGCCGCCGGCGGTCGGGCGGGCCATCGACCGGGCAGTCGGCAACCGCGCATGCGGGCCGATCCTGCTCACAGCCGCGGCGCCCGGATGGACCGCCATGCCGCCACCCGCCGCCTGAGGCGCCTCGCCGAAGCCGCCGGGGTGCGGATCGCCAGGCCGCACCCGCACATGCTCCGCCACACCTTTGTCACCACCATGCTCGATGCCGGCGTGGACTTGCGGGACGTCCAGATCGCCGCCCGGCACGCCGATCCGCGCACCACGATGCGTTACGACCGGGCCCGCAAGAACCTCGACCGCCACCCGAACTACATCCTGGCCGCCTACATGGCCTCCGGCACCTAACCGGGCCTGCGCCTCCTCCTACGGCCCAGGCCCTGGGAGACGCTCGGCATTGCCGATGACAGCGCGTCCTCTGACCCGAATCCGCGAGTACCGCGTTGAGTTGATCTTCCGGGGCGGAAGCTGATCTTGGCGGACGGGTTCCGGGGGTGCGGGCAGGGGTGAGGCCCGGGCGCCGCGCCGGGTTCGCGTTGTCC
>JBKQMG010000277.1:0-2719 GCA_052146815.1 Streptosporangiaceae bacterium
CGCCCTCTGGGACCAGAATATCGACCGGCTGGCCGACCAGATCCTCACGCCGGTACCCGAACAGCTGCTCCGTCTGGCTATTGGCCAGGGCGATCCGGCCGCCGGCCGTCACGCACAGTATCGCGTCTGGAGCCGCCTCCAGCAGTGCGACGGAAATGTGGTCATCAAAGTCCCTCACGTCTACCACCTTGGGTAACTGCAATAAGACCTAGAGTTATGTCACGGCATCTGGGTGCCGTCAGCCGTCGCCGAGGAGGGCTGGCTGCCTGCCGTCATGCCCGCTCCAGCTGACTCGGCAGGACGATCCGGGCTCGCCAGTGCTGCCCGCAGAGCGTGGTCTGCGAGCGGGCCCCCAGTGCGCGGGCAAGTTCGTCCAGCGCGGCCTGGGCCGCCGCCGGGTCGCCGGTCAGCTCGTCGTCCCCGGCGGCAGGCGTGAGGGTCAGCTCGA
This sequence comes from Streptosporangiaceae bacterium, assembly GCA_052146815.1. Lineage (GTDB taxonomy): Bacteria > Actinomycetota > Actinomycetes > Streptosporangiales > Streptosporangiaceae > DATJZH01. Next base: position 449 of record JBKQMG010000277.1, read on the forward strand.
TCTGGATCAGGCGCTCAGGCGTCCGCACCGCGACGTGTGCCCGTGCTAGCTGCCCGGCGGGCAGCATCCCGAGCAGCATCAGCTCGACGACATCCGCGATGACTGGTACTTCGGTCGCGCACACCCCCGCTGGCTGTTGGTCGGTATCCAGGGTGACTGGCGCGGCGAGCAGCCACGCGGTCCGCTGCTGGAGGGCGGCGGCAAGCTGAGTCTCGGGCGCGAGGAACGGCCAGTGCCCGTCAACCAGCCAGCGCAGTGACGCGGTCGCGGCCTTCAGCCGCTGCAGCATCGCGTCAAAGCTCGGAGCCGGACCAGGTGGCGCTGACCGGGACATCATCTGCAGCTCAAGGGTTAGAGCGGCGAGTTCCTGGATCGGGCCGTCGTGGAGAAAGTCGACCAGCTCACGGCGTTCATACGCGCGAAGCCGACGGCTGAGACCGAGCAGCTGCCACGCCCGGGGCTCAGCGACTGCCGGCTGATTCCCGGCCGGCGATACAGATTCCGGGGGGTGCGCGGCGGAGTCCGGGGGGATGTCCGCCTGCAGACCGGGCGCTGGCACTGTGTCGGGCTGATGCAGCCCGCGCACGGCGTCGATCAGCTCGCCTAGCTGGAATGGCTTGGTCAGGCATGCCACGCCGTCAGGGAGCGGGCCAGCGGCTCCGCCGGTCATCACCAGGCACCGCCCGGCCGCGGCCGGATCTTCCGACAGCAGCGCTTCAACCAGGTCAATGCCCCGCTCTGGGCCGAGGTGGGCGTCCACAAGCACAGCGTCGTATCCGCCTGGGTCCATCTCCCGAACCGCCGCCAGCGTGGACGCGACGTCGACCTCGTACCCGCAGGTGCTGAGCGCGCGGTGGATCAGGATCCGCATCTCGTCTACGTCATCCACGACGAGAACCCGTCGGCCACCTGAGCTCCCCGCCACTGCATCAACCCCTTTTCAATGGCCAGCTCGCTATGGCCCAGCCAGCCCGCCAGGGCCTGGCCTGATGCGCCGGCATCGCCCCTAGGTCGTTGCCGGCCCGTCGCGGGCCTTACTGCGGGGCTTGCCGTGCTGCCTCCCCGAAACCGCAGACGTTACTGGCAGTGCGATTCTGAATACGAAGAGTAACATAGCGTTACCCGGGCAGGTCTCTCAGCGCCGCTCACAAGCGTCGGGGCGTGGGGAAGGGGCGCAGATGAACGAGACCAGCGAGGGGGAGATCAGTCGCGGCCATGGGCGCATCAGCGTGTTTCTCCTCGACGATCACGAGATCGTCCTGCGCGGCGTGCGGGATCTCCTGTCGGCTGAGCCGGACATCGACGTGATCGGAGAGGCCGGGACCACGAAGTCGGCGCTGCACCGGATCCCGGCGCTGCGGCCTGACGTGGCCCTGCTCGACGTGCGGCTGCCGGACGGCACCGGCGTGTCGGTCTGCCGTGAGATCCGTTCCAACCTTCCCGGGACCGCCTGCCTCATGCTCACCTCGTATGGGGATGACCAGGCGCTGCTGGACTCGATCATGGCTGGCGCCGCGGGCTATGTGTCGAAGCAGACCTGTGGCACCGAACTGGTCAGCGCGGTGCGCACGGTGGCCGCCGGCCAGTCGATGCTCGATGCGAATGCGACAAAGCGGGTGATGGAGCGGCTGCGTGAGCAGATGGCCGGCGTCGACCCCCTGTCGGCGCTGACCGAGCAGGAGAAGCGGGTCCTGGAGTTGATCGGCGAAGGGCTGACTAACCGGCAGATCGCGAAACGCATGTTCCTGGCCGAAAAGACCGCCAAGAACTACGTGGCATCCCTGTTTACCAAGCTGGGCATGCATCGGCGCACTCAGGCCGCGGCGTTTGCGGCGCGGCTAGCGGAGAACCAGGGCGACTGACCTTACCCCGACCGCAGCAACTGGGTCGGCGGCCGGATGTAACCGATTTGGACAGTCATATCTCCCCTGTCGACGCGTGGTGGCCCGGCGCCGCCTACGTGACGTGGGCAGGGATCGATGGTTACTACTACCAGTCGTCCGAGACGGTCGGCTATCGTCCGGCCCCGCCGTTACTGCTGTGTGCGCGCTGAGCCGGCATCCAGGGCGTATCGCCGAGACCGGCCCGGGCACCCGCCGCAGGCTCGCGAGCGACTCGCATCGCACGTCTCAGTCCTTCGGATGCTGTGCCTGAGAGTGCTGCGATGGAGGATGGCGCATCGTTTCGACGTGGAATCCGGCTCAATGTGGCGCCCTGGCCGAGGGTCCACATCGCCAATGCCCGCCCCGCTCGCAGCACGTCACCATCGGC
>JBKQMG010000278.1:0-21550 GCA_052146815.1 Streptosporangiaceae bacterium
GGTCCACATCGCCAATGCCCGCCCCGCTCGCAGCACGTCACCATCGGCAACGCGTCTGGCGGGCAGCCCCGCCCACGTAGTTCGTGCGGGCGGGGCTGCCCGCCAGGGCAGCAGGCCAACTACTTGATGGCGGCAGCCACAGCCGCATAGGCCAGCTTCGGAGCGCCTGCGGCTGTCATCAGCCCGAACCAGTCCTGGTCATTGGTCGAGTCAGTTCCCTGGTCCTGCCAGCTGTAGATGTAGAGGCCGCCGATCCAGCTGGTCGCCTTGGCGTCAGCGATGGCTTGTGTCAGGGCGGTTGCCTCTGCCGCCTGCCCGACTCCGTCCGGTCCGGCTGATGGTGCGCCGGTCTCGGTGATCCAGATTTGCTTGCTGCTGTCCCCGTTACTCGTCATCACGCTTCGGATAGAAGGACTCGTCCGAGCCATCTGAGACCACCCCGACCAGGACTCGTAGGTGTTCGGCCGCGCGGGATAGCTGTAGGGGTGGTAGCCGACAGCATCGAAACTGCCCTTGGCCCCGTCGGCGTACATATCCTGCAGGAAGGTGACGGCATTGATATTGGTACCGTCGTTGACTTCGGGGGCGAGTCCTCCGGAGATGACGAACGCCGACGGGTCAACTGATTTGATCGAGGCGTAGGCGGCCTTCAGGTCCGCGGTATACGCAGCCGGGTTGGGCTTGGGCTGCCAGAAGCCCGCGTTGTTCGGCTCGTTCCAGATCTCGAACGTGCCGACGCCTTGTGGCGCGTAACGTGCGGCCACCTCGGCCGCCCAGGTGGCGTACTGAGCTGACGAGGCGGGCTGCGGTGAGGCATCACCACTGGTGCCGGCCAGCGCAGCCCACGGCGGGCAGCCGTCGATGATCAAATCGACCGACATCCCTGCGGCCCGGACCGACTTGACGACCTGGTCCAGCTGCGCCCAGTCGAACGTCTGCGGACCCCCGTACTGCACCCAGTCCCAGTTAGCGTCCAGCCTGACCGAGCTAATGCCGATGGCCTTCATGGCCGCCAGCTGGGACGCCTGCAACGTGGGCGTCTCGTTGATCAGGTTGGGGTCGGCTATCCCGAACTGGCTCACGCTGGAGTGGGCCGAATCGGCCGCGGTCGCCGTGTCACGGGCGCTGGTGCTGGCCGACGCTGCCCCGGCGCCGGTCACGCTTAGCACCATGGCCCCGGCGGCAGCGAAAGCGACACCTGCGCCGACCGCGGCGGCGAGCCGGCGGCGGCCGAAGGCCGGAAGCGTGACAGTTGCCTGTGCGGTTCTCTTGAATTTTCTCTGGAAGGCCATTTTGATCACCTGCTTTGATATTCGGTTCGTTTAGTAATCACCACTTTCTTTGATTTGCGGTATGGTCCCCAGAGGCAAAGTCCTTGAACAGGTCAGGCATTTTCCTCGGGCCATCCGGCCTGGGTCATTCAGCCCGGGGCTTCCGGCCAGGGTCATTCAGCCCGGGTCTTCCGACCTTCCGGCCATGCGCATCGTCAGGTCAGCTCAGCGACTTCGCCCCTGGGTCTGCCACTGGTCGGCCACGCGCGGGTAAGCGGGAAGCGGATACCCGGATGAGACCGGTTGCGGAGGGGGCATGCAGAAGAAACGCGGTCAGCGCAGCGCGAGGGCACAGCGGCCCCAGCAGGGGTGATCCGCTGCTGGTGCGCTGGTGCGCTGGTGCGCTCGGGTGCCTGATCTGGCCCAAATGGGGCAATGCTGGAATGGGAAGCTGGTGCTGGCCTGCCTGGAGCTAGCGGTCCATGCCACCCACGACGAAGAACAGGGAGCCAAGCACAGCGCTCAGATCCTCGATCTGGCGGCCGGGCAGGATTTCGGACGGGACGTGCACGTTGCTGACAGACGCCGAGCGCCCAATTTGAGCCGCCACGGCGTCTTGCCGCCTGGCACACCAGGTAGTAGCCGTTCAGCGCGAGCGGGTTCTCCGTCCGGGCACTCTGCTTTCGGATATCCTCGCGGCCACTGCGGGTTTGCGATATGCAGGGACGGCCCGGGAAACGGCCTTGAGAGCGAACCCGATACCAGTTCCGTCGCCCGCCTGCCGGAGATGTCTTCTGCTCTGATCAGCTATTCCTGGCCGTCCCGTTGCGGGCCCAGGCGAGTGCCCGATCGAGGGCGCTCAGCAGCTCGCCGGACCTGAACGGCTTGTAGACCAGGCGTGCCCGGTCGATTGATCCGGACACCTCGCCGTCGGTGTACCCGGACATGAACAGGACTGGCACCTCCGGGCGCCGGCTGGCCAGCTCGCGGGCAAGCTCGGGCCCGGTGACCCGTGGCATCACGACGTCTGTGACCACGATGTCGACCACCAGGCCCGCCTCGAGCTGCGCGAGGGCTTCGGCCCCGTCCTCCGCGACGGTCACGACGAAGCCGGCCTGTGACAAGAGCCGGCGCAAGGGCTCCCGCAAGCGCCCCTCGTCCTCCACCAGCAAGATGCGCTCCCCGGCAACGGGCCGCGGTGCGGCCGGCGTGTCCCGGCGGACCGGGACTGTTTCAACGGCTCCGGCGTCGACCGCAGGCAGCCGGACCTCGATCGTCGTCCCGGACCCGCGATTCGACTCGATGCGCAGGGCGCCGCCGGCGTTGGTGACGATACCGTGCACGGTGGCCAGGCCCAGCCCCGTGCCCTTGTCCTCCTTTGTGGTGAAGAACGGCTCGAGCGCCCGCGCGCGGACGTCGTCGGTCATGCCGACACCCGTGTCGGTGACCGCGATACGCACCCAGTCCCTGATGGCCTCCTCCGGGGGGTCCGGATCCGGCTCGCCGACCAGCGCCGCGGTGATGCGGAGCACGCCGCCGTCGGGCATGGCGTCGCGGGCGTTGACCGCGAGGTTCATGACCACCTGGTCGAGCCTGGTCTGGTCGGCAAGAACCAGCAGCGGCCCGGCACCCAGCCGGAACTCCAGCTGGACTTCCTCCCCGATGCTTCGGGCCAGCAGCTGCTCGATGTCCGCGAGCGCCTCGGTGACGTCGAGCACCCTCGGCTCGCCGGGCTGGCGGCGGCTGAACAGCAGCAGCTGCCGGGTCAGGTCGGCTGCTCTTTCCGTCGCGTCCCGGATCATGGTCAGGCTGCCCGCGACCCCGCTGTGGTCCTGGGGGCTGCCCTCGGCGAGGTCGACGGATACCGCGATCACCCCGAGGAGGTTGTTGAAGTCATGGGCGATCCCCCCCGCCAGCTGCCCCAGGGATTCGAGACGCTCAGCCCGATCCAGCTCCCGCTCCAGGGCGCGCCGCTCAGCCTCGGCCCGGATGCGCTCGGTCATGTCCCGGGCCACGGTCGACATTCCGACCACCGCACCGCTTGCGTCCCGGATCGGAGAGACGGTACTCGACACGTCGATGATGCTCCCGTCCTTGCGAAGACGCTTGGCCGCGAAATGCTCAGTTCCCTCCCCCCGTCGCACGCGCTCGAGGATGGGTGCCAGGTCGGCGGCCGTGTCCGGAGGGATGAGCAGGGACGTGTTGCGCCCGATGATCTCACCGGGGGCATAGCCGAACATGCGCTCCGCCCCGGCGTTCCAGCTTGTGATGACGCGGTCGAGCGTGAAGCCGATGATCGCGTCAGCCGACGACTCCACGATGGCCGCCAGCCGCGAGGCCAGCTCGAACTCACGGTTCGCGGCGGCACCTGCGCCCTCAACCCCCATTGCCCCCCCGGAGTCCCGGCCGTTTGCCAATATCTTACACACTGTTACCATCCGACTACGCGGCATTACATCCGCTGTGAGTTCAGCGGCAGCCGGGAGATGAGGCCAGGACGGCGTCGATTCGAGCGAGCGAAGCGCTGGCCAAGCCGCTGAAGTCCGGCAGCGGCGCGAAAGCCTCCGGGCGCCCGGTGCCGGAGCCATCGCTGCGGGCTGCTCGCGCCTGAATCCGCCCTGGCCGCTACCCGACCCGAGCCCCGCCCTACGCTGACGGGGCCGCCATGCTGGCCAGGGCCGGCCAACTCGGGCCTGGCGACATGCAGGCTGCCCCTTTCTCGGGATGAAGCCCCAATCGCCCAGCCGCAAGGTAACACATTGCCCCGCGGTCCGGGTGCGCCCCCCTAAGAGCGCACGGGGACCGCCTTCGGGGGAAGTCTGGCGTCAGCTCCTGACGTCGATCCGGCGCGGCTTGGCCGCTTCGGACCTCGGTACCGTCACGGTGAGCACGCCATCGGCGAGGTTCGCGCTGATCCCGTCCGGATTGATGTCACTGGGCAGCGTCGTGCGGAACTCGAACCGGCCGGTGCGGCGTGACCGGCGCCGCCGCCGGCCTTGCTCCTCATCGACGAGCTCGCCGTTGATGACGAGCTCCCGGTCGTTCAGCTCGACGTTGAGCTGGTCCCGGCTCACGCCGGGGAGGTCGACCTGGACCACGTAGGCGTCGTCGGTGTCGGGGATGTCGGCCAGCGGCATCCACGGGGCATCGACGACCTGGGTCAGGCCCATGCCGCCGAAGGCCAGGTTGACTAGCTGGCCCGTCCGGTCATAGATGTCGGCGAACTCACGGGTCGGGTCCACGAGCGAGATGGTGCGCTGCGGGCCGCTACGGCGGGCCGGAACCCGTGCCATCGGTGAACCTCCTCGGGCTAGGGCGCGCATTGACGCACGAACCCTGACATTGCCGCCCAGAGCATGCCCCCGGCATCCCCAGACCGGGTAGTTTCCTGCAGCTAGGACGCCCGCTGATCGCCTCTTGCGGCAGCACGCGAACCGGTTATTATATGGAAATCACGCGACTCCATGAAGGCCCGAAACCGGCGCCTGGGGACCTCTGCTGACATCAGCCGCGCCTAGTCGGCAGCGGTGAATATAAGACGGCGCGTTCCCCCTGTGCTGCGTTCGCTCAGGGCGCCGTAAGGCTACGACGAGGTTCGGAGAGCGTCGGATGCGCGGCCGAGATCGCGAAAAAGCAGTGGTACAGGAGATGGTCCGAGCAGCTCATGCAGGTCGCGGGGGCGTGCTGCTCGTCGAAGGCGAGCCGGGAAGCGGCAAGAGCAGCCTCCTGCGGGAGTGCTCCGCCGAGGCAGCCCGCCGCGGCCTGCCCGTCAGTGCCAGCGGCGGCGTCCCGTCGGCCGGCCACCACCCGGCCGGCGGCCTTCCCGCCGCTATTTCGGTCACAGTGCCCGTGGACGGCGCAAGCGCCGAAAAGGCGCCGGCACGAAATGACCGGGGGAACGGCCTCGGCCGCTACCCCGGCGGCGGGCAGCCCGGCTACCGCCCCGACGGCCCGGCGCTCGTCGCGCTCGACGACATGCAGTACGCCGACCTGCAGACGCTGTGGCGGCTTCGCAGCCTGGGGCCGCCTTACGTCCAGGCGCCGCTGTGGGTGCTGGCCCGCAGTACGGCACGCCGCGGCAGCGACGCGGAGCTGCTGTTCGGCCACCTGGAGCGGGCCGGCGCGGTGCGCCTCAGCCTCACGCCGCTCGACGATGCCGCGACGGCGCAGATCACCGCCGACCAGGTAGGGGTCCCCGTCGGGCAGGATCTGCTGGAAATGGCCGCCGGGGCGCGCGGGAACCCCATGCTGCTCGTGGAGCTGCTGGCCGGGCTGCGGGACGAGGACGGGATCCGTATCAGCCGCGGGGCTGCGAGCCTGAAGTCGCGGGACCTGCCGCAGCGGCTGCGGCTCGCGGTGCGCCGGTGGCTGGCCGAGGTCAGCCCGCGGACCCGGCAGTTCCTGGAAGTCGGAGCCGTGCTGGGCCGCTCGTTCCACTTCGACGCGGCCGCCGCGCTGCTCGGCTCGACGCCCGCCGGGCTGCTGCCCGAGCTGCAGGCCGCCCTGGCCGCCGGTGTCCTCGAAGCCGCCGGGGACCGGCTGGACTTCCGCCGGGAGCTGGTCTGGCGGGCCATCGCCGAGGACGTGCCCGTGCCTGCCCGCCAGGCGCTGCACCGGCAGGCGGGAGAGTTCCTGCTCGAGCACGGCGCCTCGGCCAGCGACGCAGCGGCCCATCTGATCAGCGGCAGCCGGTCCGGCGACCCTTGCGTGCTGGCCCAGCTCGACCGGGCGGCGCGCAGCCTGATTACGCTGGCCCCGCAGACCGCCGCCGAGCTGACCCTCCGGACGCTGAGCGCAACCGGGCCGGCCGACCCGGTCCGCTTCCCCCGGACCGTGGCCGCCGTCGAGGCGCTCACCGCGGCCATGCGGCTGCCAGAAGCCGAGCAGATGGCGCGCAGCGCGCTGGCCGAGCCGATTCCCGTCAGCGCGGCGACCCGGCTGCGCAGCTGCCTGTCGTCCATCCTGCTGTTCAGCGGCCGCCCGGCCGCGGCGGCCGCCGCGGCGGAGCAGGCCCTCGCCGGACCTGAGCTGACCGGACACGCCCGCGGCGAAGCCGAGTTCGCGCTGCTGTTCGGGCTGTGCGCGTCGGCGCAGGCCGCCGAGCGGGTCCGGACCCGGGCCGCGGGCATCCTGACCGCCGGCGCGGGCCGGGACGACACCGCCGTTACCGGCGCGCTGCTCGCGCGGGCGCTGCTCGAATGGCGGGACGGCCAGCTGGAAGCGGCGCTGGACCAGGCTCGCCAGGCGGTGCGCCATGGCTGCACCGGAACCGGCTTCGCCAGCCGCGCCCTGCCGGGGTTCCTGCTCACCGCCCTGCTGATCCCGGCCGGCTGCCTGCCGGAGGCGGCGACGGTGATCAGCTCGCTGAGCGCGCAGGGCGGCAGCAGCCAGGCCGGCGGGTGGGGGGCGAGGCAGGGGATCCTGCGGGCGTACCTGCTGCTGGCGAGCGGGAACACCGCCCGGGCCGTGGCGCTGGCCCAGGCCGCGCTGCCGCAGGCGGACGCGGAAGGCGCCGGCTTCCTCAGCCAGCTCGGCCTGTCGGTTCTCGCGACGGGAGCGCTGCGGTCCGGCGATCTGCGCTCAGCGGCCCGGTATGCGGAGAGCTGCCAGCAGCGGGCGGCGGCGCACGGGCCGGGGCTGGGCGCGGCCCGGTGCCTCCTGGTCGCGGCCCAGGCCGCCGAGGCCCAGGGTGTCCGGCGCGAAGCGGCGCAGCTGGCGGCCGACTTCGTGGCCCTGGCCGGCCAGGACCGCAGCGTCTTCCTGGCCGGTCCGGCTGCCTCAGCCTGGCTGGTCCGGTTCATGCTCGGCCAGCACGACCGCAAGGCCGCCAGCCGCGTCGCCCTGGCCGCTGAGCAGCTGGCGGCGGGCAATCCGGGCCTGCCCGCGGTGGCGGCAGCGGCCCGGCATGCCCGCGGGCTGCTGGATGAGGACACCTGTGCGCTCGCCGCCGCCGCGGCCGGCAGCCCTGATCCCTGGGCCAGTGCGTCGGCGGCTGAAGACGCCGGGAAACTGCTCGCCGAGCGGGGTGACCTGACCGGCGCGGCCGGGCGGCTGGAAGATGCGCTCGCAGGCTATGACCGTATAGGCGCTTTGCGTGACGCGCGCAGGGTACGGCTAAGACTACGAGGGCTCGGCATCCGGCGGCGGCACGTCAGTCACGCGAGGCGGCCGCGGGCCGGCTGGGCGAGCCTGACCGATACTGAGCGCGCGGTGTCCGACCTCGTGGCCCAGGGCCTGACGAACCAGAAGATTGCCGACGAGATGTTCCTGAGCACGCACACCGTGGCCTTCCACCTGAGGCAGGTCTTCCGCAAGCTCAACATCAGCAACCGCGCCGAGCTGGCGCGAGTTTGGGCTGAGCAAAGCCATGCCACCAGCAGTCCTGTCGAAAGCCGCCATGCCGGACACCGGCAGCACGCCTCGTGAGCGGCCAGGCCGGCCGGGCAGGCCCGCCAGCCGGGCCATTGGCAGCTTCCGTTACACCGCGGCTGATGACTCCTGGGAGTGGTCAGACGCCGTCTACGCGATGCACGGCGTCCGCCGCGGCGAGGTGGTCCCCACCACCGCGCTGCTGCTCTCCTACGCCCATTCGGCCGATCGCCGGGATACCGCCCGGCTGATCGAGACATGCCTGAGTGAAGGCGGCCTCTTCAGCCGCCTGTACCGGGTGGTGGACGAGACCGCGAAAATGCGCTGGGTGCTGATCGCCGCCGAGGGGACTCGCGATGGCGCCGGCGCGGTGACCGGGATCCGCGGCTACCTGGTCGACCTGACCGGACAGGAAGCCAGGGCCCAGCCGCAGGAAGCGGCCAGCACCCTGCGCAAGACTGCCGCCTCGCGGGCGACGATCGAGCAGGCCAAAGGCGCGCTGATGCTGGCCTACGGCCTCGACGCCGACGCCGCGTTCGCCCTGATGTGCTGGCAGTCCCAGCACGCGAACATCAAGCTGCGCGACCTCGCCGACCGGCTGGTGACCGCGGTGGGCGGCGACGGGCACATCCCGGCAGGCATCCGGCAGAGCCTCGACGAGATCGTGTACAGCCTGCCCGAGGCGGCGCAGGCCGCGCCCGTGCCGGAGTCCGGCACGGGCAGCGCCACGGGCGTGCTCGGCGTGCTGCAGGATGTCCAGGTAGACGGAGCGGTCGTGCTCCGGATCAGCGGCGAGATCGACATGGCCACCGGGCCGCGGCTCGACTCCAGCCTGGCGGCCGCCGTCGCGGCCGCCGCCGCTCCCGCCCCGGTGGTGGTGGACCTGACCGGCGTGCGGCACCTCGGCTCGGTGGGGGTGGCGCTGCTGACTTCCTATCACCGTCGGTGCCATCTGGGAGGCACGCCGCTGCGCGTGGTGGCGGGATCAGGGCCCCCCGCCGGGGTGCTCTCGGTCACGCACACCGGCCTGGATGTGTACCAGAGCCTGCCGGACGCGCTCGCCGCCCCGGTCAGCGAGCCGTCAGGGCCGCCGTCCCTCAGGCCGGAGCGTCATCATGGCGACTGACCCCGCGGCCCCTCCCGTGCCCGCCCTGGACGGGCACGTCCTGCTGCTCTACTCCTCCGAGGAGGAACGGCAGGAGACGCTGGCCGCCTGGGTCCGGCGCGGCCTGGAGAACAACGAGAAGGTGATCTGCGCGGCAACTGACGCCCAGATCGCGCAGGGCACCGTGCTGGACATACTGGCCGCGCACGGCATCGACGTGGGGACGGCGATCGCCGGAGATCGGCTCGCCATGATGCCGCTCCAGGAGTTTTTCCGGCCCGGCGGCCTGGCCGGGCTTGTCGATCAGGTCCTGGCCGAGGGGTTCCGCAGGCTGCGCACGGCGGCCGAGGAGCGCACCGCGCTGACGCACCTGTCGGCGGCATCCCTCGCCAACGCCGAGCGGGGCCTCGACGAGCTCTGCCGGAGCCGCCCGCTCTCGGCCCTGTGCCAGTACGAGCAGCCCGCGGTGGCCGCCCGCCGGCTGGCCGGGCTCGTCGGCTGCCACCCGAGTATCAGGCAGCACCAGGTGGCCAGCTTCGCCGTCAACGGCAGCCTGGCGCTGGCCGGGGAGATCGACATCTCCAACGACCTGGTGGTGGAGATGGCGCTGGCGGCGGCGGCCAGCGGCGCCGCGGGCACGCTGCGGCTGGACCTGCGCCAGGTGCAGTTCCTCGGCGCTGCGGGCCTGCGGGCGCTGGACGCCGGCACCCGGCGGTTCCGGGACGACGGCGGTCGCGTGCTGCTGGCCGAGCCCGGGCGGCAGGTCGAGCAGATCCTGCGGATTACCAGGATGGACCAGCTGAAGAACATGGAAATAGTCGGGGGCCAGCGGTGAGCAACGCAGCGGCCGGCTACCTCCATGACGCGCTGTTCCACCAGTCCGACAGCGACCTGGTCGCCTGCGCCGTCCCGGTCCTGCGGGCCGCGATCGACGCGTCCGAGGCCGTCGTGGCCGTCCTCAGCGCCGCGCTGAAGTCCTATCCGATCCGGGGGGTCTGCATCTACGACCGCCGTCAGCTGCCCGCCGAGGTGCTGAGCACGGCCGAGCGGACCCATCCGTTCCGCCTCACCCCTACCTCCCGCCAGCCCAACCCGGGCTACCTCGATCCCGCCCGGTTCCTGCTCCTGCACCAGCGCGGCCCGCGTGATCCGGTCGAGCGGTCCCGGCCCGTGATCGACGTGACCGGCGCTGACCGGTCGGTGTGCGCGGTGACCGACCACGGGGACGGCTTCGACGACCCGCTGGCCGGGTTCTTCCTGACCCGCCTCGGCGAGCGCGGCAGCGGCGGCCTGGGCCTGTGGCTGGCCCGGCACGGCTGCGATCACCTGACCCACGACCGCGAGAACGGGATCTTCACCGTCCGCCTCGTCACGCGGCACGACGCGGAAGAGCGAAGCGACGCGGGGGAGCGGCACGAAGCGGGGGAGCAGACATGACCGGAGAGCCGCCCGGCGCCCGGCGGCAGCAGCCCGAGCCAGCCGCGGGCCGGGCCCGCGGGCCGAGCGCACCGCTGACCGAGGAGGCCAAGCACACCCAGATCCTCGTCGCCGACGACAACGCCGGGCGAGGCGAGCGCCTGCGGCTGCTGCTGAGTCCCCGCTACCGGGTGCTCACGGCCGCCGGCGGCGCCGCGGCTCTGGCCACCGCCAGCGCTGAACATCCCGATCTGATCATCTGCGACGCGGCGATGACGGGGGCCGGCGGCCTGGCCCTCGCCGCTGAACTGCGGGCTGGAACCTGCACCGCCACGATCCCGCTCCTGCTGCTAGGCGACCCGGCCGGTCAGGACGACATCGTGGACGAACCCGAGGCCGGCGCCGCCGATTACCTGTCCCGGCCGTTCAGCCCGCAGGAACTGCTGGCACGAGTAGCCGCCGGCCTGGAACTGGCGCGGCTGCGCGCCCGCGAGGGAGCGTTCCGGCGCGCCCTGATGAGCTCACCGCAGGACGGCTTCTTCCTCGCCGATGACAGCGGCCTGATCACCGAGGTGAACGAGGCGTTCGGTGCCATCACCGGATACGGGCCGGAAGGCCTGCCCTATACCCGGCCTTACCCGTGGGTGCCCGACCCCGAGCGCGACCGGGAGAATTTCCTGCTGCATCGCCGCACCAACCAGCAGGCGCTGACCGGGGACGGCGGGCTGTACAGCACCCCGATCCGGCACCGCGACGGCCGCCTGGTCTGGGTCACGGCCACCATCCGCATGGTCCCCTCCGACGGGCCGGCCAGCCGGCTCCTGGTCGGCACCCTGCGGGAGGTGACGGAAGAACGCGAAGCCGCCGAGCGGGAGCAAGCGGTGTCGCGCCTGGTGTCGGAGCTGGCTGCGGCCTCTGACGTGGCGGACGTGCTCAGCGCGGGACTGGCGCAGCTGAGCCGGGCATTCGGGGCCACGCGCGCGGTCGCGGCGGTCTGGAGCTGGCACGCCGCCGTGCTGGTCGCCGGCCTGCCCGAGGCCAGGGGCTGGCTGGAGCTCGATGAGCGCGCCAGGAAAGGCCTCGAGCAGGCGCGAAACTGGCCGCTGCCGCATGATCCCGTCGAGGCCGGCGCCGGCGCCGGGCAGCCGGCCAGCGTCGCGGAGGGACTGGCGGCCAGGGACGCGGAGGCGGCCGTGTGGCTGGACCGCGGGACCAGCGCTCCGCTGAGCCGGGTTGACCGGGTGCTGTTCAGCGTCCTGTGCTCGCACCTCGGGCATGCGCTCGACCGCGCCCTGCACTACGAGCAGGCCCGCGACGTCGCGCTGGCCCTCCAGCACGCGATTCTCGGGCCGCTGGTCCTGCCCGCCGGGTTCGCCGTCCGGTACGTGGCCGCCGAGCCCCCGCTGGAGGTGGGCGGCGACTGGTACGACGTGGTGGGGCTGACCGGCGGGCGGATCGGCGTGGTGGTCGGCGACTGCGTCGGGCGGGGCCTGGCGGCGGCGGCGGTGATGGGCCAGCTGCGCAGCGCCTGCCGGGCCCTGCTGCTGCGAACCGAGGGGCCCGCGCAGGTGCTCACCGACCTGGACACGTTCGCGCACCGGATTCCCGGCGCGGTCTGCACGACGGTGTTCTGCGCGATCATCGACCCGGTCTCGGCCACGATCTGCTACAGCAGCGCCGGGCACCCGCCCGGCATCCTGGCGTATCCCGGCCGGGCCGATTTCGCGCTGCTGGATCAGGCCATGTCCGTGCCGCTCGCCGTGCTGACCGGCGAGGAGCGGCCGGAGGAGACCGTGCGGCTGTGCGAGGGCGCGTCGCTGCTGCTGTATACCGACGGGCTGGTCGAGCGGCGCGGGGAGCGGCTGGACGAGGGCATCACCAAGGCCGGCCGGCTAATGCGCCGCTACCTCGGCCGCACGCCTGACGAGCTGGCCGACCGGGTCATGACCAGCCTGGGTGCCGCCGGCGGGGAAGATGACGTCGCGGTGCTCGCCTACCGCGTGCCGCCGCCCCCGCTGAGCGTAACCGTGCCGGCGGATCCGGCCCGGCTGGCCGGCCTGCGGCAGGTGCTCCAGGAGTGGCTGGCCTCAGCCGGGGTGCCGCCCGCGGCGGCGGGCCAGGTGATCGTCTCGGTCAGCGAGGCGTGCGCCAACGCGATCGAGCATGCCTACGACAGTGACTCGGCGCGCGAGGTCGACGTCACGGCCCGGCTCGATGAGCGGCGGGTCGAGATCGTCATTGCCGACAGCAGCACGTGGAAGCCGTCGCAGGCCGCCCGGACCGACCGGGGCCGCGGACTGGCCCTGATGCGGGCCTTCATGAACGTCGTGGACGTGGATCCCAGTCCAGCCGGCAGCACCGTGCGGATGATCAAGGAATTCTGACGATGAGCAAGACATTCAGCGCTCTGATTCACCATCGGGATGATGCACGGGAAGGGCCCGTCGTCACCGTCGAGGGCGAGATCGACCTGCACACGGCAGGGCAGCTTGACCAGGCCCTGCAGTCGGCGTCCGAGCAGCACGAGCGGATCACCGTCGACCTGTCCGGCGTGGAGTATCTGGACAGCGCCGCCGTGCGGGTGCTGTTCCTGCACGCGGCGCGGCTGAAGCTGGTGCTCATCGTGCCTCAGGACAGCATCGTCTACCCCGTCGTCAGCATCTGCGGGCTCGGCCGCGTCGCGGTGATCCGCACCGTGCCCGCCTGATCCCCGGCCGGCAATCTGGCCGGGCCGCCCGCGGTGTCCTCAGGCGGTCGCCGGCCTGGAGCAGTTCCTGCACGCGCGCTCCCTTTCTCGGCGCCGGGCCGGGCGTCTTATGCCGCGGAAGCGACGACGGTGACGGCGAACACGGCGTAGGCGGCGATGATCAGGAAGCCGCTGCGGCGGCGCAGCCCGCGGCCGGCCAGGGCCAGGGCCAGGGTGATCAGGGTGAGGACGGCATACCAGACGGCGACCCGCAGCCCGCTGCCGAGGGCAGCGCTGCTGATGATGACGGCGGGGATGAACAGCCCGGCGAGGACGTTGAGCGTGTTGCTGTTCAGGGCCTCGCTCAGGGTGGCCGCGCCGCGCCCGCGCCGGGCGAGGAACACGGCGGCCACGACGTTCGGCAGGCTGGTCACCGCGGCCAGCACGATGGCGCCGGTAATCACGTCCGGGATCGCGAACCGGGTGCCCAGTGCGGAGGCACTGCGTTCCATCGCCGCGCTCGCCACGAGCACGAGGGCCAGCGCGCCGGCTCCGACTGCGGCGTCCCGCAGGCCGCCGGCCTTCTGGTGGATGGCCTCCGACAGTTCCTCTTCCTCTTCGGCGACCGCCTCCGCGAGCCAGGAGCGCAGCCGCGCGGCGAGCGGGATGGTGGCGCGCCCGGCGGGGGAGACGGCCGACACGTACACGTAGGGCGCGAGGACCAGCAGCGCGAGCACGAGGCCGGCCGTAGCCGGGATCAGGCCGGAGACCACGGCGATGCTGAGCACTGCCGTCCACAGCGCCACCGTGCCTTCGAGCAGGATCACCCGGCGGTGCAGGCGGATGCCCCCCGCGACGACGGCGCCGAGGCCGATCAGCGCGGCCAGGTTGAACACATTCGAGCCGAGCACCACCCCGGTGCCGACGGCATGCTGGCCGTGGGCCAGAGCGGTGACAGCCGAGGTGACCTCAGGGGTGTCGGCGGCGAGGGCCGCGGCCAGGCCCAGCAGCGCCTCCGACCAGCCCAGCCGGGCGCCGATCCGCTCGAGCCGGACGACGAGGACCGCGCTGGCGCTCAGGCTGACCGCCGCGGCCGCCAAGAACACCACCGCCAGCAGCGCGGATGGCGTCATCCCCCGATCACAGTTCTCCCAGGGCCGGGAATGTAAGAGTGCGGCATACCGTAGCAAGAGTCGCCGCAGTGACCTGGCTCATCGGTTACGTCGCCGCGCGGCTGCGCTGCGTGTCCGGGCAGCTTAAGGGAACTCCCGGTCTGGCCGGATAGTCACCACCCGCCTCAGCGGTACGCCGGCCGGCGGGGCCCGGGCTCAGCCTGGCAGGGAACCGGCCGGGAGGCGGCGAGCTGGCCCGCCTCGGCGCGGCTGGCCCCGGCCCTGGCGAGCGGCGCCTGCCAGACCCCCCTGCGATAGGACCAGAAACGGAAGACCGCCCCGAGCCCGATGCCCAGCAGGTTCGCCGCGGTGTACCAGAGGCCGCCCCGCAAGTGCAGGAGGTTGTCGCCGAAGGCGATGCAGGAGTACTGGATGAGCATGTCCGCGCCGGCCAGCACCATGACTACTCCGGCCAGCCCGACGGCCGCGAACCGCAGCGAAACACCTCGCTGCCCGCCGTCGGCCCGGCCATGCGGTCATGCGGCAAGCCGCTGCACGGGGGTCTAGCGAGGCCAGGCGAGAACCGGGCCGCGTGCCCGCAGCGATACCGCTGATCCGGCGGCGAGCGGCCGTCCGCCGGTGGTCCGCACGATGATCGCGGGCCCGCTGCCGTCCTGCTCGGGCCGCACGTGCACGACCGCGTCGTGGCCGTAGTAGCCGCAGGCGACTACTTTGCCTGACGGCGGCGGGAAGCTGGCTCGCGCTGATCAGCGCGGGGTTGTAGACGAGCACGCTGACCCGCGCGGACACCCCGACCCAGTCGCCGGCCGGCGAGTTGTACCGGGCGGGCGTGTGCCGAAGCGTCGAGGCCGCGATCGGCGCCAGCAGGTGCCTGGCCTGAAGCTGCTCCAGCGGGGGCGAGTTCTCGGTGTAGTACACGTCGGCGGGGGAGTGCGAGCCCTCGGTCTCGATCTGGTCGGCCAGGGTGTCTTCGTCGTCGCTGCGGACGTTGACGGTAATGCCGGTCTTTTTCTCGAACGCCGCGACGAGGCTGCTGGTCGTCTGCACGTGCTGGCCGCTGTAGAGCGTCAGCGACTGGTCTGCCGACCCGCCGGCCATCCCGCACCCCGCCAGGAGGCCGCACCCGATGGCGATGACGATGCCGACGGCGGTCCAGCGGCCCGGAGCGCCGGGCCGGGTTCACGACGCCAGGACTCAGCGCCCGGAGCCTGTCAGCCACCGTGACTGCCTCCTTTGCCGCGCTGCTCCCGCCGTTGCCGCGGGAAGGGCTGCCCGTTGCTTGCGCCAGCGTCCCGCCGGCGCGAGGTATCACCGAGACTGTTAGCTTAGGCTAACCTAATAAAGATCTATCCCGGTGACGGGGCCCTGAATTGCCGCTCCGCCCGCAAGTCACCGCTCAGCTTGGTCTCGGGTGCGGGGCTGCTGCGGCGGGCGCCGCGGCAAGATGTCCCGCCTGCCCGCCGGCGGCCGGGCCGTGCAGTCAGGCCCGCATCAGGAAACCGGCGAAACGCGCCCGGTGGCGGCAGCACGGAACGGCACGCAGCGGCCGAAGAGGGCCGCAAGCCGGTCGATAGGTGCTGCGTCGCCGGGCACAGGCTGAGGCGGCCCGAACGGCAGCATCTCGCGGGGAGCGCTGGCGAGCTGCGCGCTGGCCTGCGCCAGCGCTTCGGCGGTCAGATCTTCGGGCAGGTCAGCGCGCTGGCCCGTCGCCTGGGCCAGGTCCCAGCCGTGGAGCAGGTGCTCGCTGATGCGCAGGCGGACGAGGGCGCCGCCTGGCGCCGGCCCGGCCGGTGACCGGTAGATCTGCTCAAGCGCGCCCGGTGCGCTGAAGGCAGCCTGGAGCCACGCGGCCGCGTCGCGGTAGGCGGCAGCGCAGTCAGTGTCCCGCTCGGCGGTGTCCCCGGCCGCCGGCTGCCCCCGCAGCAGGGCGGCGAAGCGCACATTGCCGCTGATGAGGTGGCGCGCAAGCTGGCGGACGTCCCACTCGCTGCAGGGCGTGGGGTGCTGCCACTGGTCCGGCTGCACGCCGGCGATCAGCCGGCTGACGGCGCCGGCGGCCCGGCCGAAGCTGGCGACCAGATCCTGCTCCTGGAGCTGCGGACTGCGCATGGATTCCTCCTGAGGGTCGGGCGCCGCTGAGCTCTCGGGTGCGCGCCCGGGCCGCGGCACGGTGAGCGGCCGTCGTGTAGGATCATTCAGTAGCTTTATTAAGCTACCTTATTAAGTAACTTTATTAAGAGGCTGAAGTAGTGTCAACCCCTCCTGGCGGCCGTCCCGCTGCCCCGCCACTGGCGATGCTGGTCAGTGAGGTCTTCGACTCGCTGGTCGCGGCGCTGCACTCGGCACTGCCTGCCGCGGGTTTCCCTGATATCCGCCCGGCGCACTCCATCAACTTGTTCCGGGTGATCGACGCCGACGGCACTCGCCCGGGGGAGCTGGCCCGCAGGGCTGGCGTGACGCCGCAGGCCATGGCCGAGATCGTGCGTTACCTGGAGAGCCGCGGTTACGTTGAGCGTGTTCCCGACCCGAGTGACGGCCGCGGCCGGATTGTGACGCTCACGCCACGCGGACGCGAGGCATCCGCGGTGGCGGGCCGGGTTTTCGCCCGTCTCGAGGACCGGTGGAACCAGGCGCTCGGCGCGCGGCGGATGACTGCGCTGCGCGCGATGATGACTGAGCTGGCCGCGCTGGACGGCTAGCCGGCCCGCTCCTGCCGCGCCGGCGCGCCGCTACCGCGCGGAGACCGGCAGGCTCGCGTGGCCGTGCAGGGCGATGCCCTCCCGGCCGACCGGCTGGCCCGCGCGGGCCAGCCGGGGAAACCGGGTGAGCAGCGCGGGGAAGCTGACTTGCGCTTCCAGCCGGCCGGTTTCCCGGCGCGGCAGCGTGGCGGGGATCAGCCCCGCGGGGTCTGCGCGCCGGGCCGGCGCTCGACACCCGGCGGCACGATGACGTCATCGCGGGTCAGGTCGTGCACCGAGCGGTGACCGAGGCCGAGGACCGTGGCGTCGACGCCGCCGCGCAGGATGTCGAGCACATTCTCGACGCCGCCTGCCCGTTCGCGGCCAGGCCCCACAGGTAGCCCCGTCCGATCATGACCGCGCGGGCGCCGAGCGCGAGGGCCTTCACCACGTCGCCGCCCCGGCGCACGCCGCCATCCAGCACGACCTCGAGCTGGTCGCCGACAGCCTCGGCGATAGCCGGGAGCACCCGGACGGGTGCCCGGGGTGCCGTCCAGGTGGTTACCGCCGTGGTTGGACACCGAGATCGCGGTCGCGCCGATCTCGGCCGCCCGCCGGGCGTCGTCGACGCGGGTGATGCCCCTGACCATGAACGGGCCGTCCCACTGCTCGCGCAGCCACTGCACGTCCTCCCGGGTCGGCAGGGCCGACTGCATCCACTGGCCATAGGCCTGGAAGAACGTCGGGGCGCGCACGCCCGGGTCGTGGCCGTGGCCGAGCCCCAGCTGCTGGCCGAGACGCTCCGCCGCGTCTTCCGCCCCGGCCGGCGCGCCGCCTGAGGGCGCGCTGCGGGAACGCGGTCAGACCAGTCGCAACGTCGACTCCGTCGGGTATCAGCCGCCCGGGCAGCGCGGGTCAAGGCTTCTTGGCGCGGCTGGGGGCGACGCGCGGCGGCTCGCCGGGCTGCTTGGGGTAGACCGGGGGCCAGGGGGCGTCCAGCAGCCCGTTTTCCCGGTCCTGCGCACTCATCTGCAGGAGGGGTTCCAGCGATTGCGGCTCGTCGTTCATGGGCCGCCACGGGTCCCCGGCCGCCTCGAGGCGGGCCGGCAGAGAGGCGATCGTGAACTGGTCGGGGTGGATGTCGTCGATCTCCTCCCACGCGACCGGGGTGGACACCTGCGCGCCGGGCCGGGCACGCACCGACCAGGCGCCGAACACCGTCTTGTGCGGGGCGTTCTGGTTGTAGTCGACGAACACCCGGCTGCCGCGCTCCTCTTTCCACCAGGCCGCGGTGATCAGGTCGGGCCTGCGCCGCTCCAGCTCGCGTGCCGCGGCGACGGCGGCGGCGCGCACCTGATAGGAGTCCCAGCGCGGCTGCAGCCGGACATAGACATGCAGGCCGCGGTTGCCGGTCGTCTTCGGGTAGCCGGTGATGGCGAGCTCGCCGAGCAGGCCCTGCAGCTCGCGGGCGGCCTGGCGGATGTGGGTGAAGTCGACGCCCGGCGTCGGGTCGAGGTCGATCCGCAGCTCGTCCGCGTGGTCCGGGGAGCCGGCCAGGTACGGCCAGACGTGAAACCCGAGGCACCCCAGGTTCACCGCCCACAGCACGTGATCCAGGTCGGCCGCCACCAGCGCCTCGGAGGTCGTGCCGTTCGGCGTGGACACCGTGGTGGTCTGCAGCCACTGCGGGGCGTTCTTCGGGACCCGCTTCTGGAAGAAGGACGGCCCGTCCGCGCCTTCAGGGAACCGCTGGAGCAGTACGGGGCGCCCGCCCATCGTCCGCATCAGCGGCTCCTCGACCCGCTGGTAGTGGTCGGCGAGGTCGCCCTTCGTCTCGCCGCGGTCGGCGAAGAGCACCTTGTCGGGGTGGGTGATCAGGCCGCTGCGCATGCTCTCTCACTACTTCCCGGCCGGCGGCCCTGACTTATATGCCTTGACGCGTACATATTTGCGCGATCAGCCCGGCCGCCATGGCCGAGCTCGACGCCTGGCTGGCACCCTGCCGGCGGCTGTGGAACGACCGCCTCGACGGGCTCGGTGATCACCTTGACGCCGGCCTCTAGACCTCCCACTCCCGGGCGAGGTCGTCGTCGACGATGAGGACGAGCTTGCCCTGGGTGTGCCCTTCCTCGACCCGGCGGTGCGCCCTGGCCGCGTCCTGCCAGGAGTACCTGGCCGAGACGGTCACCGACAGCGTGCCGTCGTCGAACCACGGGGCCATCCTGATCAGGCGGCTGCCGCTCGGCTCCCCGTTGTAAAGCTGCCAGTTCACCCGGCCGGCGTCGGGAAGATCGACATGCACCGGGGTGGCGATCACCGCGCCGTCGCCGGCGGCCCGCGCGGCGCCCTCGAGCGTCGGGCCCGCGCACGCCAGCACCTTCCGCGCGCCGCCCTCGATCACGTCCCGGACCTTATCCGGCCAGTCGGGCCTGGTGTGATCGATGACCGCGGCCGCGCCGAGCCGGTGGACGAACTCGTGATGCTGCGGGCTCGCGGTCGCCACGACCGTGGCGCCGAGCGCGCGGGCGATCTGCACGGCGAAATGCCCGACGCCGCCGGCGCCGGCCGTGATGAGCACCTGGTCGCCCCGGCTGACGGCCAGCACGTCGGTGAGGCCCTGATGCGCGGTGATGCCGTCCACGGGCACCCCGGCCGCGTCGGTGACCGGCAGGCCGGCCGGGATCGGCGCGAGCTGCTCGATCGGGCACGTGACGTACTGGGCGTAGCAGCCGGACAGGCCCGGATAGCCGTAGACGGGCGCGCCGTCATCGAAGCCCGCGTCGGCCCCGGATTCGCCTTCAATCAGCCCGGCGAACTCGCCGCCGGGGATGTAGGGCAGCCCGCCGCTCCAGGCCCCGCGGCGCAGCCCTGCGTCCCACGGGCCCACGCCGGCGGCCAGGACGCGGATCAGAGCCTCATCCGGTCCCGGGCTCGGGATCGGCACCTCGTCCACCGTCAGCACGTCAGGGCCGCCGAACTCGTGCACTTGTATCGCCTGCATCGCGCTCCCTCCGCTGCCGCCCCGGCTGGCGGCTGTTCCCGTGGGTCCCCGTCTGCCCTCCGACCACAGTAGGGCGGCCCCGGCGCAGGGCGCGCCGCCCCCACGGGGCCGGGGCGCAGTGCCGCCTGTGACGGCCCTCGGGCAGGCGCCCCGCGGCTGCGGCGGGCGAAGCGGGAGCGTCCGGGGCGTACCTCTTGTGCGGGTGATAGTTCCGTAGTCTCATTGCTATTAGTGACGAGGCCGCGGTCCGTCAGACCGCGGCGCGGCAGGGCACTGCAGGCTGGCCGCGACAGGGCGGCTGCCCGCGCTGTGCACTCAAAGGGGAGATGAGCATTAATGACGGTGACCCTGGACCGGAATGTCGAGGCCTTCCTCGGCGCCCCGCGGCAGCTGTTCATCGACGGCCAGTGGGCCGATGCGGCGTCGGGCGCGACCTTCGAGACCCCCAACCCCGCGACGGGCGAGACGCTGGCCCGGATCGCCGAGGGCGGCGCCGAGGACATCGACCGGGCCGTCCGGGCCGCGCGGCGCGCATTCGACGAGGGCCCGTGGGGCAGGATGACGCCGTCGGAGCGCGGGCGCATCATCTGGCGGATCGGCGACCTGATCCTGGAGCACGTCGATGAGCTCGCCCAGCTCGAGTCGCTGGACAACGGCAAGCCGTTTGCCGTGGCCCAGGCCGCTGACGTGCCGCTGGCCGCCGACCTGTTCCACTACATGGCCGGCTGGGCCACCAAGATCGAGGGCAACTCGATCAACATCTCGGTGCCCTACATGCCGGGCGCGAACTTCCACTCCTACACGCTGCGCGAGCCCGTCGGCGTGGTCGGGCAGATCATCCCGTGGAACTTCCCGCTGCTGATGGCGGCGTGGAAGCTCGGCCCGGCGCTGGCGACCGGCTGCACCGTGGTCCTCAAGCCGGCCGAGCAGACTCCGCTGACCGCGCTGCGGCTGGCCGAGCTCATCGCCGAGGCCGGGGTGCCCGACGGCGTGGTGAACGTCGTGTCGGGCTTCGGCGAGACCGCGGGAGCGGCCCTGGCCGCGCATTACGGCGTGGACAAGGTCGCCTTCACCGGGTCCACCGAGGTAGGCAAGCTGATTGTGCAGGCCGCCGGGGCCACCAACCTGAAGAAGCTCACGCTGGAACTGGGCGGCAAGAGCCCCAACATCGTCTTCGAGGACGCCGTCGAGGGCGCGATCGAGGGCGCGGCCGACGCGATCTTCTTCAACCACGGGCAGTGCTGCGTGGCCGGCTCGCGGCTGTATGTGCACCAGAGCCGCTTCGACGAGGTCGTCGACGGCGTCGCGGAGATCGCCAAGTCCATCAAGCTCGGCTCGGGCATGGAGGCGGGCACCCAGATGGGCCCGCTGGTGTCCGAGGAGCAGCTTCAGCGGGTCAGCGGCTACCTGGAATCGGGCCGCAGCGAGGGCGCCACCGCGCTGGCCGGCGGCGGCCGGTTCGGCGACCGCGGCTTCTTCATCGAGCCCACCGTGCTGACCAACACCCACGGCAACATGAAGGTGGTCCGCGAGGAGATCTTCGGGCCGGTGGTCGTCGCCGCGCCGTTCAGCGACCTGGACGAGATCGCCGCCACCGCTAACGACAGCGAGTACGGCCTCGGGGCCGGGATCTGGACCAAGGACATTTCCAAGGCGCACGCGCTGGCCAAGAAGCTGCGGGCCGGCACGGTCTGGATCAACTGCTACAACGTGTTCGACGCGGCGCTGCCGTTCGGCGGGTACAAGCAGTCCGGCTGGGGCCGCGAGATGGGCCATGAAGTGCTGAACAACTACACCGAGGTCAAGGCGGTGACCACGCTGCTGTGAGCCGGGCAGCCGCCGGGCGACGCTGACCAGGCGGTCGCAGCCGGGGCCCGGACCTTGCGGTCCG
>JBKQMG010000279.1:0-8114 GCA_052146815.1 Streptosporangiaceae bacterium
GCCCGGCCAGCGCGGTCTCGGTGGCGGCGACGAACCGGCGCGAGACCGCGGACTTGCTGGTGGCGCCGGCCCGCGCCTCTATGACCGAGCCGACCGGCTCCAGCCCGTCCCGGTAGCGGCGGGACGACAGCCCGGCCAGCATCTTCTCCATCGCCAGCCGGCCCAGGCTCTCGGTGCAGGAGAACAGGTCATAAGACGCCAGGCGCAGCTCCCCGGACCCATCGGCGGCCCGCACCCGCGGGCGGGTCACCGGGACACGACGCCCGCCCAGGGTCACCGACCCGTCCCCGGTGCCATGCCGGTAGCCTGCGCGGTCCGCATTGTGCCGGCCCTCCGGGCCGCACAGCCGGGTGACATCCTCGTCGAACATGGCTGCCATGACCTGCAGGCCGGTGCCCACGGCTAGGGCCAGCAGGCCCTCCTTCGCCGCCCCGGCGATCTCGGTCATCGACACGATCACCTGCTCCGGGACAGCGATCTCTCCTGGCAGCGGTTCAAGCTGGGCACGGCGGCTGGTCTTCTGGTAGGTGTTGCTCACGGCGGTCCCCTTCCTTCGTCGGATGACTTGGCGGTCGCCCGACACCTACCACTCGGCAGGCCACGGGCGGGGGACCGCCACTCTCAAGTTCTACGAAGGCCGGGACAACCTCTACGCGGGTCACGAGCCGTCCGAGCGCGCACACATCGGCAGATCCGGACGTCGGCCGCCATTGAGCCATGAGTGTGGCGACACATATCAGCCGGTTCGGTGTGATGTCAGGACGCCACCTTGACGATCAGGTTGGCGATCATATCGAAGCCTCCGCGCGCTTATCCCACGGATCGCCGCGCATCCGATGATCAAGATTCTGTCACCCGCACGGGTCCTACGATCCGTATATCTCAGCCTGTCGCACAAACCCCGGTCAGAGCTCCAGCGCCGCAAGATCTGGGGCTCCTCGGGAGCAAGGGCGGCAAATATGGGGGTCGAGTAGGCCTTCTAGCCGTTTGTGCGACAGGCTGATCTATGCACAACCGCTGGCGCGGTGAACGTCCGGATCTGCCGCTGCGGGTTAGCCGGAGCGTCTGTGTCACCGCAGCTGTTCGCATCAGTCGGGGGGAAACGGTCAGCAACGCGCGTGTAGCGCTCCGGGAAGGCAGGCAGGCCGTCTTTGTCCTCCGTGAAAGACGACAGCGCAGCGGTCGGCTCCGAGCTCAGCGCCGCTCCAGCTCCTGCATCTGGGCGCTAGGTCCAGCTCCTGATAGACGATCGGAGCTTCTGTGGCAGTGCCCATCAGGTGGAGACCCATGCACTGGGTGACGTGACCACGATCACGCCGAGGCCAAAGGTCCCTGGATCATCCCGGCAAAGGTCCCTGGACACCGGTGAGGTGGTGCCTAGCGTGGGAAGAGCTCAAGGGGAAGTGAGCCCAGCGGACGTGGCGGGGAACGACCCTGGAGTGGCAGCCGAAGGGAAACCGGAGGCTGCGAGCCTTAGCTAGGCAAGTGAGGCCCCGGAATCGCCCGGTGGAAGTCCGGGGGATCTGGGGCCCCGCGGTTTTCTGGGATCAATTGTCGCCCGGGGCCAGGTCGCGCGCGACGCCGTGTGGCTGTCCGGCTTGCCCGGACGTGAGCTGAGCACGGGCACGGCGAGAAGGAGAAACGTCGGATGCTCGGGGAAGCAGAAAGACCGCTGACGCGCCTGGTGAAGCTGCCCGGCCGCGGGACGACGCGGGTGTGGGAGTGTGCTGGTCCGGAAGGCGCCGAGACGCTCGTGCTGATCCACGGGGTGGCGGGTACGGCGGAGCTGAACTGGGGGATGGTCTTCGCGCCGCTCGCGCGTCGTTTCCGTGTCGTCGCGGCCGACCTGCGGGGCCATGGCGACGGGATCGGCCTGCGTGCGCGGTTCCGGCTCGAGGATTGCGCGGACGATATCGCCGCGCTGGCAGAGGTCCTGGGCATCCGCCGGTTTGCCGCCGTGGGTTATTCCATGGGCGGCATGGTTGCTCAGCTGCTGTACAAGCGGCACGCCTCGCTGTTGTCCGGCCTGGTGCTGTGCTCCACCGCGTCCAGCGTCCGCGACACACCGGCGGAGCGCCTGGCCGCTCTCGCGGCGCCGGCGGTGGCCGCCGCGCTGCGGTGGAACCCGTTCGTGCAGCTGATGAGTGCCGAGGCTGCTGGTATGGCACTGCTGGACCGCATTGACGACCCGGCGATTGCCAGCTGGGCCCGCGCCCAGCTGCGCCGGACCCCTCTAGCCACCGTCGTGTCCGCGATGCCCGCCGTATGCAGGTTCACGTCGCACAGCTGGATCGGCCAGGTCGCCGTGCCCGCCGCAGTGGTGGTCACGACACAGGACCGCATTGTGCCGCCGGGCCGCCAGCTCCAGCTGGCCCGGGCGATCCCGGGCGCATCGGTCCACGAGATAGACGCCGGCCACGGAGCATGCGTCAACGCGCCGCGGTTGTTCGCCCCCGCGCTGCTGGGGGCATGCTGCTCGGTCGAGCCTGGCCGCGCCAGCATGCTGCGCACGCCAGCCTGACGCGGCCAGCCCGCGATAAGTACCGCCCTGAACCCGCCGGGTCCTGCGCCAGGACACGACCGGCGAGGCACCGTCACCCTCATGCTGATACTTGGACTTGATGGCGGGGGCACCTCCACCAAGGCGGTGCTTGCCGATGTGCAGACGGAGGCGGTCACCGTCGTCGGCATGGGGATCGCCGGGGGCTCGAACGTCAACTCGGTGGGCCTGGAAGCGGCTCAACGTGCGTTGCGTGCGGCGGTCGAACAGGCGCTCGGGACGGTTCCCGCTGGGCAGCTCACCGCCGGGGCTCTCGCCGTCGCTGGCGGCGCAGCCGTTCGGGAGGCGACCGCTCTGTGGCACGAGATGGTGCCAGGGACACCGTCTTGGATTGGTAATGACCTACCGGCCGCCTTCTCCTCTGGGACCAGGCGCGGGTCGGCGTGGTCACCGTCGCCGGGACTGGCTCGATGAGTGCCGTCGTCGACAATGGCAAGTTCACCGCCACGGCAGGGGGGTGGGGCTGGTTCCTTGGCGGCGATGGCAGCGGGGTCTGGCTCGGGCGGGAGGTGCTCCGCGCAGTCCTCGCCGATCTCGACGGCCTGGGTCCGGCCACCATGCTGACCGCTCGCGTGGCCACCGAACTGGGAGTCTCACCAGAAGAACTCACGCGCAGCGCTCTCACCGGCGCGGTCTACGGCGGCGTCCCGGCCCACGGCGCGGGCCGGTTTGCACACTGCGCCGCGTCGGCACCTGGCGACGCCGTCGCAACGGACCTTCTGGACCGGGCCGCGACTGCGCTCGCGGCGTCCACCCGCGCGATGCTGACTCGAGTCGAACCCGGTGCGCCGACCGTGTTGGCCGGGTCAGTTGCATGTAGCCCCGCGATGGTTCAGAGGCTTCGTGACCTGCTTCCGGAGAACCTCTCGCTGGCCCGAATGGCCTGGTTGGTGCGCTCACCCTCGCACTCCGCGCTGCCGGTCACGTCGTCGACGCCACGCTGCGGGCGGACCTGGTGATGGCGCTGAACGGTGCGCGGCCCGCCTGTCAGTAGTCGGGGGTCTGGCTCCCGGGCTTGGCCTGGGATGGGTACGGCTGACAAGCCGGATGGATCGGGCTGTTTCTTGAGGCAATGGCGTTGGATTGTCGGGTTTGCCGTACGCGGGTTGGCGGGCGTTGGGCGCCCGGCACTGACCGGTTGCCGTGTCGCACGCTGCAGGCCATGTGGACCTTGTTGGGCGAATACCTGGGCTGGGGCGTTCGGGCCACTTGCCCAGATTTGCGGAACAGACACCGCCGCACGAACCAGGACAGCGTAAACCGTGGTAACCAGGGCCTTCCGGGCGAACCGACGAGCCAGCCAACAAGGTCGGCCACGTGGCGAGTGGTTGCGTCCAGCGGGGCGGCGCGCACAATCCCCGCCATGGCCGCCGCCGCACCCACACCTCCC
This sequence comes from Streptosporangiaceae bacterium, assembly GCA_052146815.1. Classification (GTDB taxonomy): domain Bacteria; phylum Actinomycetota; class Actinomycetes; order Streptosporangiales; family Streptosporangiaceae; genus DATJZH01. Next base: position 3,951 of record JBKQMG010000279.1, read on the forward strand.
TTGCCGCCAGCCCGCCCCCGGTCTGGACGCTACAGTCCAGAGATGGAGGCGGACCCGGTGATCCACCGCTGCACCGCGCCGGACGGGGTGGAACTGGCCTACCGGCAGTTCGGCGAGGGCCGGCCGCTCGTCCTCGTCCACGGCTTCTCCAGCGACAGCCAGCAGTGGATCGACCACGGGCTCGCGGCCGCGTTCGCCGCCCCCGGCCACCGGGTGATCATGCCTGACCTGCGTGGCCACGGCGCCAGCGGCCGCCCGCATGAGGCGTCGGCCTATCCGCCCGACGTTCTAGCCGACGATGGGCTGGCCGTGGTGTCAGCGCTCGGCCTGCCGAACAACGGCTACGACCTATTCGGGTACTCCATGGGCGGCCGAGTGGTGCTGCGGATGCTCGTCCGGGGGGCGAGGCCGGCCAGGGCGGTGATAGCCGGCCAGGGCTTCGACGTGACCCGGCCAGCCAGTGACCGGACCGCTGGCCACCGACGGCTACTCACCGCGATGGTCGAGGGCACCCCGCTCGAGCCGCAGGAGCGGGCGATGGTTGACTGGATGGCCCAGCGTGGAGTCGACCCGCAGGCACTCCTACTCGTCTTGGACAGCTTCGTCGGAACGCCACCGGAAGCGCTGGCTCGGATCACCGTCCCCACCCTCGTCGTGATCGGCGAGCGAGACCCCCGCGCCTCGGCCGCCGAGTTGGCTGCGGCCATCCCGTCCGCCCAGTTCGCTAGCGTGCCGGGCGCCCACGACGCTCTGGGCAGGCCCGAAATGCTTGCCACGATCCTCGCCTTCCTGGACGCGCAGCGCTAGCTCTTTGCTGTCGACCCGCCGGCCCTCGGCGGGCCCTCGCCTGTCACCCGCGAGTGTCTTATGCCGTTCCGCCCCTGGGGCTGAGAAATGGAACCAGCCGTGGCGGGTGCAGTCGGACCGTCGTCGGTGCTGCCGCCAACACTGAGGAGGACCTTGTCGCAGACGGTACGCGACCATCGGAGGCCGCGGCCCGGGTGGGGATGGCGGCCAGGAGCAGGTGAAGCGCGCCGAGGAGCGTGCTTCAGTCCCCGCGACATGCACGCCTCCTCGCCCACCTCCCACTTCGGCGGCAGGCAGGCGCGGGAGACTTGAGAAATAGCCCGATGCCATCCGGCTTGTCAGCCGTACTCAGCCTGGGATGCCTCGGCGGCGAACGCGGGTTCTTCTGCGTTCTGCTCCACGCGTACGGGGCCCATCTGGCCCAGCAGGAGACGCCGGGCCGGTCGCGGGTTGCGCACACCGGCACCCTTGCTCGCGGGCTCGGGTGCCGGTTGGTCGTCTGCGCCGTTCTCGACCTTCATGGTGATGCGCGCTTCCAACTTGGCGATGCGCGTGTCCAGGCTGGTGGCGCGCCGCGTCAGCACCTCCCTGCGGGTCTTGCCCTCCCACACCCGGGGTTGGACTCCTCAGCAGCTTGTAGGTGTGCCCGTGCGAGGGTGAGGTCGGCCAGCGCCTCCTCCGGGGTGCGTGTCCGCTCACGGCCTGCGCCTGCCCCGATGGAGATGAGCGCCGTCAGTTCGTCGGTGAGCATCAGGTTGCGGCAGCCCCTGTCCCATGCCACTTCCAGCGTCTTGCGGGACCACTCCAAGCCTTTGCGCTGGCGACGAATGCGAGCCACTTGCGCGGCGCCGTACCCGGCTGCGTCCAGATCGCCGAGCTTCACCAGCTCGTGGAAGAACCCGACGCGGGAGCCTGTGGGTGCCGACAATGTCGTCACTTCACGCGACCTGCGAATACTCGTGGATCAGGCCGCCCAGCCGATCGCGTCGTCGGACGCCTATGTTGTCGCCGGCGGGTGCGACGTGGGATCTGCCGTCGGGTGGTCTCTGGCCGAGGGCCCGGTGCGGCCGGTGGGTGTTGTAGTGATCGACGTATTCGCTGAGGGCGTGGCGGAGATGCCGTCGGCCGGTGATGAGGATGCGGTCGGTGCACTCGCGCCGGGCACTGGCGATCCACCGTTCGCAGATCGCGTTTGCGCGCGGCGCCTGGACAGGCGTGGTGATGATCCGCGTGCCGGTCGCAGTGAAGACGGCGTCGAACGCGTCGGTGTACTTGGCATCGCGGTCCCTGATCAGGAACTTCAGGCTGCCGGTCTGTTCGCCGAGGTCCATGAGCGTGTTCCGGGCTTGCTGGACCGTCCAGGCGGCGGTCGGGTGGGCGGTGATGCCGGCCAGGTGGACGCGGCGACGGTGGTGCTCGATGACGAACAGCACGTAGAGCCGGCGCAGGAAGACGGTGTCGACGTGGAAGAAATCGACCGCGGCGATTGTCCTGGCCTGGGCAGACAGGAACTGTTTCCAGCTGGCCGACGCGCGTTGCGGTGCGGGGTCGATGCCGGCTGCCTGGAGGATCTCCCAGATGGTGGAGGGCGCGATCTTGTGGCCGAGACCGGTCAGCTCGCCGCAGATCCGCCGGTAGCCCCAGGTCGGGTTGTCGCGGGCCATCTCCAGTGCGAGCCGGCGGATCGCCGGGCCAGTGCGCGGCCGTCCAGGGGTCCGGCGCCGATATGTCCAGTGCCGCTTTACTAGCTCGGCGTGCCAGCGCAGCAGCGTGCGCGGGGTGACGATCAGGGCCAGCTGGCAGCGGCGCGACGTGGAGAGCCGACGGGTGAGGGCGGCCAGGACTGCCCGGTCGGCCCAGGTCAGCCGGGGTGACTGACCTGGCGCTGCAGGACGGCGATCTGGTGGCGCAGTACCAGGATCTCGGTGTCCTTGACGTTGTCGGAGCGGGGCAGCAGAGCCAGCCAGCCGCACAGCCGCACGAGGATCAGGTAAAGCAGGCGGAAGGTCACGAGAGCTGATCGTGCCCCTCTTGGACCTAGCGCGGCTGTTGTTCCCCGAGACCCGTTCGGAGCAAGAATCCCAGCTCAGATGCGGATGACATGATTTTCGGCACCCACACACTGTGACTCGAAGGGAGTGGCCATGACTGTGAAGACTGCTGCTGCCGCGGCTGGACGGCCTGCTGCACGGGCATCTGGCCGGGTCCCGGCAAGGGCCGGGACGGAGGAGCAGCTGAGCCGCACCGAGCGGGCGGCCCGGGGCAAGGATGCCCGGGCGGTGGCCCCGCTGGAGTCGCATGCCGAGTTCCGGCCCGGCGGGTCGCGGGATCCGGTGAGGCTGCTGCTGGGGCAGGCGGCATCGCGGGTGCCGGAGCTGATGCCGGTCCGGCACGGCCGGATGCTGGTGTCGCCGTTCACATTCTACCGCGGGGCGGCGCTGCCGATGGCAGCGGACCTGGCCACCACCCCCGCCTCGGGGCTGCGGGTGCAGCTGTGCGGGGACGCGCACCTGTCCAATTTCGGCGCGTTCGCGTCGCCGGAGCGGCGGCTGGTCTTCGACGTCAACGACTTCGACGAGACCCTGCCCGGCCCGTTCGAATGGGACGTCAAGCGGCTGGCCGCCAGCCTGGCCGTGGCCGGACGCGACAACGGGTTCCCCGCCAGAGCCCGCCGCAAGATCGTCCTCGCGGCGGCCGAGGCCTACCGCACGGCGATGCGCGGCTTCGCCGCTCAGTCCTTGCTGGACGTCTGGTATGCCCACCTGGACATCGAGCCGGCCATCGCGGATTTCCGGTCCCAGGTCAAGGCGAAAAGGTTCAAGGCCGCCCAGGCGCTGCTGGCCAAGGCCCACACCAAGGACAGCACCCAGGCGCTGGCCAAGCTCACCGCCATCGTGGACGGCCAGCGGCGGATCATCAGCGACCCGCCGATGATCGTCCCGGTCGAAGAGGTCTTCCCCGGCGTACAGGCCGACGCGCTGTACAAACTGATCCACACCGTGCTCGGCAAGTACCGGCGCACCCTCCAATCCGATCGCCGGCACCTACTCGAGCAGTTCACGCTGGTCCAGGTGGCCCGCAAGGTCGTCGGCGTCGGCAGCGTCGGCACCCGCGCCTGGATCCTGCTGATGGACGCCGCCGACGGCGCCGAGCCGCTGTTCCTGCAAGCCAAGGAAGCCCAGCCCTCGGTCCTGGCCGGCTACTGCGGGCGCAGCCACCACAACAACCAAGGCGAGCGCGTCGTCGCCGGGCAGCACCTGATGCAAGCCCAAAGCGACATCTTCCTCGGCTGGACCCGCGTCCCCGCCCCCGACGGGGTGGACCGCGACTTCTACGTCCGCCAGCTGAAGGACTGGA
>JBKQMG010000280.1:0-16734 GCA_052146815.1 Streptosporangiaceae bacterium
CCGCGCCCGCCGGGCCCGTGCCTGACCGGCCCGTGCCTGACCGGCCCGTAGGTGCCGCCCCAGCGGCTGCGGGGCCTGCGCCGGGGTGGCCGGCCCCGGCATAACCAGCGCCTGCAGGGGGGGCAGCCGGCTGGCCTGGCGGGAACTGCTGGCCGCGGGCCGCCGCGCCGTTGGCCTCCGCCGCGCTCCCCGCTGCCGAGGAAGCGGCGGGAGCAGCGGGCTCCACCTCGTCCACTCCCTCGGGCAGCCTGAGGCCCGGAACAATGGCCGCAAAATAAATCAGCGTGCCGATCCGCAGGACCCACGCTGCCCCGCCCGATTTCCCGCCGCCCGCCAGTATGTCGATGCCGGCCGCGACCACCGCCCCCAGCGACGTGCAGATCAGCGAGGCCAGGGCCGTGCGCGCGTTCGCGGTGACCAGCGTGATCTGGCTGGGCAGCAGCCGCGGGGTGACGGCGGCTCTGGTGACGCCGTAGGCCTTCTGCAGGACCAGCACCCCGAAGGCGGCCGGCAGCAGATCGGCGGCGTCGTTGTATTTCACCGCGGTGGCCATGCCCCAGCAGAGCAGGCCGCGGGCTACCAGCGTGCCGATGAGGATGTAACGGCGCCCGCTGCGGGCCCTGTCCAGCAGCGGGCCGATGAACGGCGCCAGCACCGCGAACGGCGCCATCGTGATGAGCAGCGCCAGCGCGACCCGGCCGCGCGCCTGGTCCACCGACGCGCTGAAAAACAGCGTCCCGGCTAGCGCGACTGCCACGAACGCGTCACCGACGCTGCCTGCGGCCGTGAGCTCAATGAGGTGGGACAGGCCGGTCGCACCTGCGCCGGAGGCACCAGTCAGCCGGTGCACCGTGCGGGTCGCCCCGCCGGCGGCGGCGCCGCCAGCTCGCGCGGCGGACTGCGAGGCAGAGACGACGGACCTGCTGGCCCGCCTGGCCCGTGAACCCGGGCCCGAGTCTCCCATACCGCTAAGTATTCTGCCTGGCCCGCTCAGCCACTACCAGGGCCGTGATTGCGAACCGGCCGCAGTCCGGACTTCCTGGTGCATGCATCCCCCGTCATGAGGTTCAATTACTGAACGTGAGCCCGAATCGAGTACGCACCAAGGAGCTTGACGAAGCCTGCGCGCGGGCTTTTGACCTTGCCCGTGCCGCTGCGGAGAACCTGGCCGGACCGGGCCAGCTCGGACCCCTGGTCGGATCCGAGGCCGACGGTGACCGGTTGGTCACGCACATGTTCGCCTGCCTTGATCCCGCGTATGCGGGCTGGCGGTGGGCGGTCACGGTGGCGCGGGCGTCCCGGTCGAAGCTGGTCACCGTCAGCGAGAGCGTGCTGCTGCCGGGGCCGGATTCGCTGCTGGCGCCTGACTGGGTGCCCTGGAGCGAGCGGGTCAGGCCAGGCGACCTCGGCGTGGGCGATCTGCTGCCGGCCGGCTCAGACGATGAGCGGCTGGTTCCCGTCGCGATGCTGGAGGGCGCCGACGGCGTGCTGACGTGGGATGACTCCGCCAGCTGGGCGGAGGGCACCATCCCGGCCGCGGGGCTTACCGAAGGCACGACGCTCATGGAGAGCCCGGTGCTCGAGGAAGGCCCGGCCCTCGCGGAAAGCGCCGTGCTCCCGGATAGCGCCGTGATCGCGGACAGTCCCGGGCCAGCTGACGCCGCGGTCACCGACCTCACCAGACCGGCGGACGCCCTCGCGGCCGGCCGCGAGGGCCGGCCGCCACGCGCCGCCAGGCCGGCGGCCTCCGGCCCCGCGTCCCGCCGGACCAGGGTGCTGTCCGCGATCGGACGGGACCTCGCGGCCGAGCGCTGGTACTCCAGCGAGCACGGGCCCGGCTCGCCGCTGGCCAGCGCGGCGCCCGGGCCATGCTCGACCTGCGGGTTCCTCGTCTCGCTGAGCGGGCCGCTCGGCCGGGTATTCGGCGTCTGCGCGAACGAGTATGCCCCTGATGACGGCAGGGTCGTCGCGCTCGACCATGGCTGCGGCGCCCACTCCGAGGCGACCACGCCCGGTGCCAGCCGGGGCGCTCCGGTGCCCGTCATCGACGAGCTTGGGTATGACCTGGTGGACGCACCGGGGGTGTCGATGGCCGACACCGTCTTCGAGTCGCTCGAATGACCGGATCAGCCGCCTGCGGGCCCGTCGGCGGCGCGCCGCCGCGCGGCCTGCTCGCGTGAGCGCTTCAGCCGGGGGACATAGGCGAGCCCGAACAACCCGATGGCGGTCCCGGCCGCACAGGTCCAGATCCACCACCGGTCCGCCGGCGGGATCTGCGCGTGCAGGATCAGGACCACGACGAGCGCCGCGGCCCAGCCCGCGGTGATGCTGGCGGTGATGAGCTGGTCCCTGCCCTCCAGCGGAGGCGGGACCGGCCTGGTCGGGCGGGCCATGGCGCCAGGTTAGCCCATCGCCGCCAGGCTCACTGAGCGGCGATGACTGCCCGGCGGGGCGCCGGCGTGGTGTACTTGAGGGCGCGCCCGGCCAGGGCTCGCATCCGCCGTGCTAACCGGTTTTGACGGAATAGTCCCTTACCGCATACCGTTAGCAAAAGTAATGACTCAGGCTAACGAAAATGACAGTTCCCCAGACCAGGTCCGACGCGGGCCTGGCGTCAGCGCTCCGGATCTCGGTGAGCCGCCTCGCCCGGCGGCTGCGCGCCGAGCGCCTCGCCCGCGGAGTGGGGCCCGAACTTTCCGACACCCAACTGGCCGCTCTGGCCACGCTGGAGAGGCACGGCACGATGACCCCCGGAGGGCTCGCCGAGCACGAGAAAGTGCAGCCGCCCTCCATGACACGCGTCATCGCGGCCCTGGAGGATCGCAGCCTGGTGATGCGAGCCCCGCATGCGACCGACCGGCGGCAGGTCATGCTGACCGTGACCGGCGAGGGCCGGGAACTGGTCCAGCAATCGCGGCGCCTCAGGGAGGCCTGGCTGGCCCAGCGACTGCGGGAACTCAGCCCGGCGGACCGGGCGACCCTGCGGGCCGCAGCGCCAATCCTGGAGAAGCTCAGCCAGTCCTGACCGCGAACGCGCCGCGCCCGGCACCCGGGGGGCGCACCTTCGGCTCGCTGAAGAATCGCAACTACCGGCTTTTCGCCACCGGCCAGGTCGTCTCCAACACCGGCAGCTGGATGCAGCGGGTCGCGCAGGACTGGCTCGTGCTCGAGCTGACCCACGGCAGCGGCTGGGCGCTCGGTGTCACCACGGGGCTGCAGTTCCTGCCGCTGCTGCTGTTCAGCCTGTGGGGCGGCGTGATCGCCGACCGTTATCCCAAGCGGAACATCCTGATGGCCACCCAGGCGCTGATGGGCGCGCTCGCGCTGCTGCTCGGGCTCCTGGCCCTGACTGGCGCCGTGCAGCTGTGGCATGTCTACGCCCTGGCCTTCGCGCTCGGGCTGGTCACCGTCGTGGACAACCCGACCCGGCAGGCTTTCGCCGTGGAAATGGTAGGCCGGGGCAGCATGGCGAACGCCATCGCGCTGAACAGTGCCGTCTTCAACCTGGCCAGGATCGCGGGTCCCGCCGTGGCCGGCCTGGTGATCGCGGCGCTGGGCACCCCCGCGGCCTTCCTGGTGAACGCGGCCTCCTATGGTGCGGTGCTCATCAGCCTGAAGCTGATGCGTCCGGCGGAGCTTAACCCGGTGGCGCCGGTGCGCCGCGCCAGAGGCCAGCTGCGGGAAGGCCTGGCCTTCGTGCGAGAGCGGCCGCGGCTGTGGATGCCGCTGATACTGATCTTCTTCGTATCCACGTTCGGCATGAATTTCCAGGTGACAACCGCGCTGATGTCCCGCGGGGTGTTCCACAGCGGCGCGGGCAAATTCGGCCTGGCCTCCGCAATCTTCGCAGTGGGAGCGCTCGGCGGTGCGCTGCTGGCCGCCCGGCGCAGCAAGCCGACGCTCCGGCTGCTCGTGCTGACCTCCTTCGCGTTCAGCATCTTCGAAGTGCTGACCGGGCTGATGCCGACGTTCTGGACCTTCCTGATCATGCTCGTGCCCACCGGCCTGACGCTGCTGACGATGACCACGGCGGCGAACTCCACTACGCAGCTGGGCACGACACCGGAGATGCGCGGCCGCGTCATGGGCCTGTACATGCTGGTATTCCTGGGCGGCACGCCGCTTGGCTCGCCGCTGGCCGGGTGGGTCGCCCAGCAGTACGGGCCGAGGATGGCGCTCATCAGCGGCGGGGTCATCTCCGTGGTGGCCACGGTGATCGTCGGGCTCATGCTGGCTCGCCGCAGCGACCAGCGGGTCCGCTCGTTCCTGCGTCCCGCGCAATTGGCCCGTGCCCTAGCCTGAGTCAATGGCTGAGGGCGCGGGCACCGGCCGCCGCTCAGGCGGCGGGCGAGCGCGGCCATGAGGCTGTTTGTCGCCATGGCGCCCCCGCGGCAGCCGGTTGACGAGCTGGATGACGTCGTGGCGCCGCTGCGTGCTGCCTGGCCGGGCCTGCGCTGGACCGGTACCGACGCCTGGCACGTCACGCTGGCGTTCCTCGGCGAAGTACCAGACCGCATTGTCCCGGCGCTGTGCACGGGCCTGGAGCGGGCCGCGCGGCGGCACCATGCGGTCACCCTGTCGTTCGGGGGAGCCGGTGCTTTCCCGGGCGCGCGCCGGGCTCGGGTGCTGTGCACGGGGATCAGGACGGGACATGCTGCCGAGAGCCGCGAGGACGAGGCGCTGAAAGAGCTGGCCGGCTCGGTGGCCGACGGTGCGCGGCAAGCCGGCGCGCTCCCGGCTGACGAGCGGCGGCGCTACCGCCCGCACCTGACGCTCGCGCGCTGCGGGGAGCCGGTGGATGTCAGCCCGCTGGTCGAGACGCTGGCCGGGTTCGCCGGGTCGGCCTGGACGGCCGCCCAGATCCACCTGATCAGCAGCCGGCCGGGAGGCGAGCCCCGCTACACGGTACTCGGCAGCTGGCCGCTGTGCTCCGCGCCGGGCAGCAGCCTGGCCAGGCAGCCGGCGAGCGCCAGGAAAGGCTCGGCCAGGACAAAGACCTCGGCTGGCGGTGCTCCTGCTGGCGGTGCCCCGCACGGTGGTGTTCCAGACGGCGGTGCTGCGGGGGCCACTGCTCCCGGCGCGGGCTCCTAGTCGCCGACCGAGCCGTCGATCCGCTCGCGGAGGAGGTCGGCGTGCCCGTTGTGGCGCGCGTACTCCTCGATCATGTGGGTCAGGATCCAGCGCAGCGAGAGAGTGCGGCCCCGGGCGGATCCGGTGACATCCAGATCCGCCGCGGCCGCCGCGATCGCGCGGGCCCGGTCGCACTCAGCCCGCCAGGCGGCAAGCGCCTCGGCCGGATCGGCGAGGTCGACATCATCGAAGTCGCCGTCAGGGTGTCCCCGGCTCCAGTAGGCCGGGGGCGCGTCCTCGCCGGTCAGGACGCGGCGAAACCAATGGCGTTCGACATCCGTCATGTGCCGCACCAGGCCGAGCAGCGACATTCCTGACGGCGGGACGGCGCGCTGGCGCAGCGCGGTGGCGGCCAGGCCCTCGCACTTCCAGGCCAGGGTTGCCCGGTGGTAGTCCAGCCAGCCGTCCAGCATCTCCCGCTCGCCGGCCTGCAGCGGCGGCTCAGCTCGGTCCATGACGCCTCCGTTGTCTGCCCGGGAAGGTTCGCGCGTGCCTGCCGGAAGCCCGCGTGCTGCTGCCAGGCCGCCGGAGGGCGGACCGCGCTGCTACAGGCGCTCGGCGACGTAGTCGATGCAGGCGGTCAGCGCCTCGATGTCCGCTGGGTCTATCGCGGGGAACATCCCGATGCGCAGCTGGTTGCGGCCCAGCTTGCGGTACGGCTCGGTGTCCACGATGCCGTTTGCCCGCAGCACGGCGGCAATCACGGCGGCATCGGTGCCCTCGTCGAAGTCGATGGTGGCCACGACACTGGAGCGCTGGTCCGGGTCGGCCACGAACGGCGTGGCGCGCTTGGACTGCTCAGCCCAGCCGTACATGCAGCCGGCGGAGTCCGCGGTCCGCGCGGTGGTCCAGGCCAGCCCGCCGCGGTCGAGCATCCAGTCCAGCTGCTCGGCCAGCAGGATCAGCGTGACCAGCGCCGGAGTGTTGTAGGTCTGCTGCAGCCGCGAGTTATCGATCGCGACCTTCAGCGACAGGAACTCGGGGATGTAGCGGCCGCTGGCCGCGATCCGCCCGGCCCGCTCCAGGGCCGCCGGGGACATCAGCGCGATCCAGAGCCCGCCGTCGGAGGCGAAGCACTTCTGCGGGGCGAAGTAGTAGACATCGAAGTCGCCGGCCTCGACCGGCAGCCCGCCCGCGCCGCTGGTCGCATCGACCAGGACAAGGGAGACGGGGTCGGCGCCGCGCACCTTGCGCACCGGCATGGCGACGCCCGTCGAGGTCTCGTTGTGGGTCAGCGCGTAGACATCTGCCCCGGCCTCAGCGCGGGCCTGTGGGTGGGTGCCCGGCGGGGAGTCGATGATCGTCGGGGCGTCCAGCCATGGCGCCGCCGTCGTCGCCCTGGCAAATTTCGAGGAGAACTCGCCGAACGTCAGGTGCTGCGCCTTGTGCTCCACCAGGCCGAAGGCGGCTGCTTCCCAGAACGCCGTGGTCCCGCCGTTGCCGAGGACCACGCTGTACCCGTCGGGCAGCGAGAACAGCTCCGTCAGGCCCTCGCGGATGCTGCGGACCAGGGCCCTGACCGGCGCCTGCCGGTGCGAGGTGCCGAGCAGCGCGCCGCGCGGCCCGGTCAGGCCGGCGATCTGCTCAGGGCGGATCTTCGAGGGGCCGCAGCCGAACCTGCCGTCGGCGGGCAGCAGCCCGGCCGGGATCACGATCCCCGGCGCATCAGACATCGTGGTCCAGCACCTCGGCCGCGCCCGGCACGTCCCGGACGGAGCGGGACCTCGGGCCGACGTAGCGGGCGCTCGGCCGCACCAGCCGCCCGGTGCGCTTCTGCTCCAGGATGTGCGCGGCCCAGCCGGCTGTCCGCGCGCAGGTGAACATCGAGGTGAACATGTGCGAGGGCACGCCGGCGAAGTCCAGGATGATCGCGGCCCAGAACTCGACGTTGGTCGCCAGCACGCGGTCGGGCCTGCGGGCCTGCAGCTCGGTGAGGGCGGCCGTCTCCAGCGCGGCCGCTACCTCATAGCGGGGCGCGCCCAGCTCCCTGCACGTCCGGCGCAGTACACGCGCCCGGGGGTCCTCGGCCCGGTAGACCCGGTGCCCGAAGCCCATCAGCCGCTCGCCGCTGTCCAGCGCCTGCTTGACGTAGACGCCGGCGCTGCCGGTCTTCTCGACTTCCTCGATCATGCCCAGCACCCGGGCCGGGGCGCCGCCGTGCAGCGGGCCGGACATGGCACCGACGGCGCCCGACAGCGCGGCGGCCACATCCGCGCCGGTGGAGGCGATGACCCGGGCGGTGAACGTGGAGGCGTTCATCCCGTGCTCGGCCGCGGACGTCCAGTAGGCGTCGATGGCCTTGACGTGGCGGGGATCGGGCTCGCCGCGCCAGCGGATCATGAACCGCTCGGTGATGGTCTTCGCCTCGTCCACCCGGCGCTGCGGCACCATCGGCAGCCCGAGGCCGCGCGCGGCCTGGGCGACGAAGGACAGCGCCATCACCGACGCGCGCGCCAGGTCGTCGCGGGCCTGCTCGTCACTGATGTCCAGCAGCTGCCGCATGCCCCAGGCGGGCGCCAGCATCGCCAGCGCGCTCTGCACGTCGACGCGGATATCACCGGAGTGCACCGGGATCGGGTAGGGCTCGGCCGGCGGCAGCCCGGGGGCGAACTTGTCGTCCACCAGCAGTCCCCACACGTGCCCGTAGGAGACGTGCCCGGCCAGTTCCTCAATGTCCACGCCCCGGTAGCGGAGCGAGCCGCCCTCTTTGTCGGGCTCGGCGATCTCCGTCTCGAATGCGACGACACCCTCGAGGCCGGGGACAAAATCGGACATCTGCGTTCCTCCGTCTCCTGATCAGCGGCGGGCCTGCGGTCGGCCGGCGAGCTCGGCGCACCGCGCGCGGCCGCCGGCCATCGCCGTCACGGCCCAGCCGCCCTATTCAACCGCGCGCCGCCTACGCAGCGGTAACCGGCCGGCGCTCTCGCGGCCTGGCACGTTCCGCGAGCGGCGGCCGGGCCGCCGCCGCGGGCCGCTCTCTGGGCGTCTGGCGGCAGTTTCTGCGCGTCTGGCGGGCCGACCGGTGATGCGGCCGCACCTGGTGTGTGAGGCTGTACCCGTGGACGCTGACCAGGAAAAGCCCGAGCAGCCGGTTCCGCTCGGCACCGACCTCGACGAGGCCTCGCTGGCGGCCGAGCCGCTGGAGCAGTTCAGCCGGTGGCGGGCCGACGTCGTCGCCGCGGCGCTGCCCGAGCCGACCGCGATGGCACTGGCCACGGTCTCGGCCAGCGGCCGGCCGCGGGCGCGGACGGTGCTGCTGAAGAGCTACGGCCCCGAGGGCTTCACCTTCTACACCAACAGGACGTCGCGCAAGGGGACCGACCTCGCGGAGGTGCCGCGCGCGTGCCTGCTGTTCCCGTGGCACGCGATCGAGCGCCAGGTGATCATCGAGGGCACGGTGACCCCGCTGTCCGCTGCCGAGAGCGAGCCGTACTTTCATTCCCGGCCGCGCGGCTCCCAGCTCGCCGCCTGGGCGAGCAGGCAGTCCACCGTCATCTCCTCGCGGGCCGAGCTGGAAGACCGGCACGCCGAGCTCGCGGCGCGCTGGTCGGAGGGAACGCAGATCCCCATGCCCGACTTCTGGGGCGGGTACCGGGTGGTACCGGAGATCTTCGAGTTCTGGCACGGGCGGGTGAACCGGATGCACGACCGGTTCAGGTACCGCCGCCAGGAGGGCAGCTGGGTGATCGAGCGGCTCGCTCCCTGATCCCTTGTCCGGTTGCCTCTGCGGGCCGGCCGCATAGCATCGTCGGTGAGGGAGGACGCGTGACAGCGCACGGGCTAATCGACACGACCGAGATGTACCTTCGCACGGTCTTCGAGCTCGAGGAAGAAGGCATTATCCCGCTGCGCGCGCGCATTGCCGAGCGGCTGTCGCAGAGCGGCCCCACCGTGAGCCAGACCGTGGCCCGGATGGAGCGCGACGGGCTGCTGCGGGTCGAGGGCGACCGGAAGATCGCACTCAGCCCGGCAGGCCGGGAGCTGGCGGTGCGGGTGATGCGCAAGCACCGGCTGGCCGAGTGCCTGCTGGTCAGCGTGATCGGGCTGCCCTGGGAGGACGTGCACGTCGAGGCCTGCCGGTGGGAGCACGTCATTTCCGATAGCGTCGAGCGCAGGCTGGTCGAACTGCTGGAATTCCCCGTCCGGTGCCCGCACGGAAATGTCATTCCCGGGCTCGCGGAACTCGATGTCCCGCAAGAGGCCAGCGATCGCGCGAGCGAAGCCAGCGGTGAACGCGACGTGGCCATGACAAGGATCGCGTCTTTGCAGGCGGAGCCCGTACTGATATGCAGGATCAGCGAACAGGTACAGAGCGACCCGGCTCTCATGCATAAACTCAAGAACATTGGGATACAACCCGGACGCGAGGTGACGCTCGCGGTCAGTGACGACGGTGTGCGGGTGACAAGTGAGGACAGCGGTGGCGGTCTCACGGCGGAGCTGCCTTTCGACGTTGCCGCGCATCTTTTTGTCACCAAGCCATGAGCGGGCCGGCGGCGTCGGCCGCGCAGCCTGTTCTGCGGCCCGCCGGGGCCCTGCCATGTCCGGGTCCCCGCTGATGCCCGCGCCGTGGCGCACATCCGGGGCCGCTCCCCGGCGCCGGGGAGCGGCCTGGTGAATCCTGGGAACGACGTCGTCTTGCGTGCTGCGCTCGACGCTGACGCGGTCCTGGACCAGATCGAGACCGGCGTGGTCGTGATCGACCGGCAGGGCAGCCTGCTGTACGCGAATGCCTGCGCGGTGACGCTCTTCGGCTTCCCCGACGAGGCCGAGCATCTTCTCGGCCGCCCGCTGGTGTCGCTGGGATTCGAGGAAGGCGACGCGCGGAAGGCGCAGTACCTGGCGGACCAGGTGCTGCGCGGCCGGCCCTGGGAGGGGACGATCGCGAGCCGCCGGGCGGACGGATCACGGGTCTTCATCCGGGCGCACGCGGCGCCGCTGCGCGAGTCCGGGGAGATCACCGGCGTGGTGATCATGGCGCGGGAGGCGACGCGCCGCGGCGGCCAGCGGGCCGCCGACCGGATCGGGCTGCTCGAGCGCATCGGCGAGCGGCTCGCGGGCTCGCTGGAGCTCAGCGTCACCCTCCGGCAGGTCGCCGACACGCTCGTGCCGCAGTTTGCCGATCACTGCTTCATCGACTTGTTCCAGGGCGACAAGCTGGTCCGCCGCGCTCAGTGGCACGCGCGCGGCTGGACCCCCGAGCCCGGCACCTGGGCCATGGCCGGCGAGCAGATCAGCTACCCGCAGGGGCACTTCTGCCAGCTGGCCATGACGCGGATGGAAACCGTCATCGTGGAGGATCTCGGCCAGGAGTTCTTCCCGGCGCCGAGTCCCGAGAGCCTGCAGGCGGGCGCCGACGTGGGGCTCACCTCGGTGATCGCCGCGCCGCTGATCGCGCGCGGCGAGCTGCTGGGTGTCATGAGCCTGGCCCTGTCCGCGCTGACCGAGCGCGAGGAGCGCAATTACGCGGGCGACGATCGTGAGTTCCTCGGCGCGATCGCGAGCCGGGTGGCCATCGCGATCGATAACGCGATGCTGTTCGAGGAGGAGCGCCGCACCGCGCTGGCTTTCCAGACCAGCCTGCTGCCGCACGATCCGCCGCCGCTCGACGGCCTCGAAGTCGCTTACAAGTACGTGCCGGCCAAGCCGCTGGAGACGCACGGCCAGGGCATCCAGACACAGGTCGGCGGTGACTGGTACGACATCATCCCGCTGTCGGCCGGCCGGGTCGGCATCGTCATCGGGGACGTCGAGGGCCGCGGGGCCCGCGCTGCGGCCGTGATGGGCCAGCTGCGGGCCGCGCTGCGGGCCTTCGCCCAGGACGATAAGCCGCCCGCCGAGATCCTGCGCCGGCTCGATGACTGGTGCCGCTCCCTGGGGCCCTCGCAGCCGGAGGCGCATGGCTTCGCGACGGCCGATCCGCCCACGGTGAGCTGCACGTACCTGGTCTATGACGCCTGGTCGCGGACACTGTCTTTCGCCAACGCCGGTCATGATGCGCCGATGCTGGTCACCGAGCGCGGCGCCGCCCAGCTCGAGATCAGGCACAAGGGCGTCCTGCTGGGCGTGCGCGGCAAGGGCATGCCCGGCCTGCCGTCCTACCGCGAGGAATCACTGCATCTGGCGCCGGGCTCGACGCTGGTTTTCTACACCGACGGCCTGACCGACCGGCGGCAGCGGGTCGACGGCACCGGGCACTATTCCGATGCCGAGGTGCAGCGCATGCTCCGGCAGGCGATCGGCGGCGCGGCGGGCGGCACCGTCGAGGACGTGGCGCTGGCCGCCGAGCACGCGGTGCCCGGCGAGATCGACGACGACATGGCCATCGTCGTGGTGCGGACGTCGCCGGTTGACCTGGCCTCCTGGGAAGGCCAGTTCCCGGCCGAGCCGATCAGGGTGTCCGAAGCACGGCGGCTGGCCAGCCAGACCTTCCGGGAGTGGGGGATGACCCCCGCTCAGGCGGACCTGGCCTGCCTGCTGGTCTCCGAGGTCGTGACGAACGTGGTGCTGCACGCCGCGGTGTCCCCGAGTCCGCGGCATGAGTTCGAGGCCGAGGTCGCGGCGGGCTGGCCCGATGCCCTGGGAGATGAAGACAGCGGCCTGCCTGACAGCGGCAGCCCGGGCGGCGTGGCCGGACAGGACTTCACGCTGCGGCTGCGCCGCGGGCACGAATCGGTGTGGGTCGAGGTATTCGACACCGACCTGCGGCTGCCCCGGATCCGCAGCGCCGGCGAGAACGACGAAGGCGGCCGCGGCCTGTACCTGGTCGACCAGCTTGCCACCCGGTGGGGCTCGCGGCCGACCAACGACGGCAAGGCCGTCTGGTTCGAGATACCGATCAAGGGCGCGCGCGTCGGCGTCTAGCGGGCCGGTGCCTACTGATGGGACGCGGCCCAGAGCGTCAGCCCGATCAGCACTACCGCCGTCATGATCGTCAGCCACGTCCGGCCCGTGACGTTCATCCCCATCCTGCGCCGCGTCCGGGTGAGGAAGAACGCCACGAGTACCGCCAGAAAACCCAGCAGTATCAGGCCCTGGGCCATGCTGCCTCCCTGCAGTCCGCTCTCTCGAGCATAGAGGCAGCGGCCGCCGGCGCCAGGGCAGCGGGCCGCGCGGCCGACCCGGCGCTGCGGTCAGGTCACTGGGGCCGGCCCGCGGTCAGGATCTGGCGGATCAGGCCGCCCCGTCATCGAGCAGCGGCGGGACGACGGTGAGGCCGGAGGACCGCAGGATCGCGGGTACCCCCGTCACCGCCTCCGGACCGCGCACCGAGTCCTGCAGCTGGTGCAGCGTGGTCAGCTGGCGGACGAGCGCGTCGATCCGCTCTTGCACCAGCCGCCCGGCGGTCTCGCGGGCCGCCGCGCTGACCGACCGGCCGGAGGCCAGCCTGGCCAGCGGCTTGATCTCCTCCAGCCGGAACCCCAGGTCCTTCAGGGCCAGCGCGGTCGCGATGTACCCGCGGTACTCCCGCGGGTACTTGCGGGTCCCGCCGGGCGAGCGGCGCGGCTCGGGCAGGATCCCGAGTTCCTCGTAATACCTGATGGTGCGGCTGCTGACCCCGGCGTCCTTGGCCAGCTGGCCGATGCTCAGCAGGCCGGACGTGTTCTCGCTGCTGTTAGTCATGGCGTGCGCCTACCCCCCGTAACGCGCCGCGGGCGCGGTGAGGCGCGTGCGGCGAAACGACCCGTCTGGACCGGTCCCCGCCAGCGCCGCCCCCGGATAATTCCCCTGCGCGCTGGCCCGGTCATCACGGATCGTAGTCGCGCCAGCACCCTCTGCGGGCGGCATTCCGGCGGCTCAGGCCAGCGGTCCTGGCAGGCCTAGGGGACACCGGCGCCCGGCAGGTAATCTCGGGAGGGACTGGCCGTCGGGCAGCGCGCACCCGGACGCGCGGCAGCGGGCGGTCAGGGTGCCGCTGCCTGGAGGTTGCTGTGTCGGAGGCTTACATCGTCGGTGCGGTACGCACGCCGATCGGAAGGCGGAACGGGGCCCTTTCCCGCATCCATCCCGCGGACCTGGCCGCGCACGTGCTGACTGAGCTGATCGCGCGCACCGGCGCCGATCCGGCGGCGGTCGACGATGTGATCATGGGCTGCGTGTCCCAGATGGGGCCCCAGTCTCTCGACATCAGCCGGAATGCCTGGCTCTCTGCGGGCCTGCCGGAAAGCGTTCCTGGTGTCACCATCGACCGCCAGTGCGGATCCTCGCAGCAGGCCGTGCATTTCGCTGCCCAGGCCGTGCTGTCCGGCACTCAGGACCTGGTCGTGGCCGCCGGCGTGGAGAGCATGAGCATGGTGCCGATGGGCTCCACGGTCGTGCTGCCGCTGGAGAAAGGCATGAAAGCCCCCTACGGCAAGGGCTGGCACGACCGGTACGGGGACCAGGAGATCTCCCAGTTCCGCGGCGCTCAGCTGGTCTGCGAAAAGTGGGGCTTCAAGCGCTGGCAGCTCGAGGAGTTCGCCCTCGGCAGCCATCAGAAGGCGCTGCGCGCGATCGACGAGGGCAGATTCGACCGGGAGATCACCCCGGTCGGCGGGGTGACGACGGATGAGGGCCCGCGCCGGGACACCTCGCTGGAGAAGATGGCCGAGCTGAAGCCGCTGCGCGAGGGCTGGGAGCTGACCGCCGCGACGGCGTCGCAGATCTCCGATGGCGCCGCGGCGCTGCTGATCGCCTCGCCGACGGCGGTGCGCCGGTACGGGTTCACGCCGCGGGCCAGGATCCACGCCCTGTCCGTGGTCGGCTCCGACCCGGTCTTCATGCTGACCGGGCCGATACCCGCGACCGAGCAGGTCCTCGACCGCGGTCACCTGAGCATCGACGACATCGACGTCTTCGAGGTCAACGAGGCGTTCGCGCCCGTGCTGCTCGCCTGGTCGGCCGACACCGGCGCGTCGCTGGAGAAGACCAACCCGAACGGCGGCGCGATCGCCCTCGGCCACCCGCTGGGCGCGACCGGCGCGATCGCGATGACCAAGCTCCTGCACGAGCTTGAGCGGCACGGCGGCCGGTACGGCCTGCAGACCATGTGCGAGGGCGGCGGCCAGGCCAACGCAACCATCATCGAGCGCCTCGCCGCCTGATAGCCGGCCCGCGCTGCTGACTCACCGCGCGGGCGCGGTGCGTCAGCAGAGTCTCCCGTTTCGGAGCCTTGCCGTGAATCTCCTGAGCTAGGACTGGCGCGGCAGGAAATATATAGTCGGAGTTGAAGGTTATCTTCCGTGTAGACAGAAGATATCTTGACTCCTGGAGTCAGGTACTTGCAGAGAAGGTGGATTGCAGTGCTGCTGACATCATTCGACCCTATGGGCGCAGAGTTCGACCGCCTCGTTCAGCGCGCGTTCGGCCCGGCCGACCTGGCCCGGCCCGCGATGCGGATGGACGGCATCCGGCACGAGGACAGCATCGAGCTCCGTTTCGACCTGCCCGGCATTGACCCCGGCAGCATCGACGTCACCGTGGACCGCGGCCTGCTGACCGTCCGCGCCAAGCGGTCTGAGGAGCACGCCGAGGGCGCGAAGCTGTTCATCCGCGAGCGGGCGATGGGCTCGTTCACCCGGCGCGTGCGCCTGTCCGACGCGGTTGACCCGGACAAGATCGAGGCGGGCTATGACCGCGGGATCCTTACCGTCCGGATTCCCCTTGCGGAGCAGGCGCTCCCGCGCAAGGTGCAGGTCACAACCCCGGCTACGGCGGAAATCACCGCCTAAGTCCGAGGTACCCTCCTATGGGCCCGCGCGGACGGATCTGCGCGGGTCCTAGGTCATTGTGCGGAGGTGAGCGTCGGTGTCCCTGCCGCTGGACGACGAGAACCTCCCGCTGTTCACCGTCGGCCAGGTCGCGGAGATGCTCGAGGTCCAGCAGGCTTTCCTGCGGCGTCTCGACGAGCATCACGTCGTCCGGCCGTCCCGGTCCTCTGGCGGCCAGCGCCGGTACACGCGCCGGGAGATCACGGTTGTCCAGTACGTCATCGGGCTGGTGGATGACGGGATGACCTTGGCCGGGATCCGCCGGGTGCTGGCCCTGGAGGCGCATGTCCGGCAGCTGCAGGCCGAGTTGGAGGAGCTGCGAGCGCAGCAGGACAAGTTGCGTGCCGCGGTGGCAGAGCGCGATGCGCTGCTGCGCGGGCGGCCGGGCGGGCGAGGCTGAGCGAGTGCCGCCGGCCGTGCGGTCATTGCACGCGACCAGACTGCGAGGATGCGGGACTTGGGAGCGGACGGCTCAGCTCGCCGGCCTGCTTCCCGGCTGGTGCTAACGGCCGATGGTGGCCCTGGACAACCGGAAACCCGTCGTGATGCGCCATGAGCCGGCGTGCCCGCCGCGTGGTAGCTGGCGCGGCACTGCCTGCTCCGGGACTGCCGCGGGCGGCGCCGGCGGATCCGCCCGGCTGACAAAGACCTGCGGGCTGATGTTGTGCAGCGCGCCGAGCATGGTGCCGAGGCCCTCATCGTGCGCCAGTTCGATCACCACCTCCCCGGTGATCTCTGCACTGCCCGCGTCGCGGGGCGCCAGATGGACGGCGCTCACTGGCTGATCAGCGAGGGCCTCGTGGAAGAGGGCGCGGCTGCGCGGATCGTCGGACAAGGTCAGCCGTATTCGCCACATAGACATTCGGGTCCTCGCAAGTGTGATCGCTCGATGATGTCGACAATGCCGCCGCGCCATTGCCGGACTGCTTCGAGCTCGTAACGACGACGTGAACGCCTAACCGGGATCGTCCCCGTCTCCGCGGCCGCCGTCTCCGCGGCCGCCGGCCGTGCGATCCCCGCTGGGCGGCGGCTGACGGGATAAGCGCGTGTCAGACTGCGGCGGTACCGAGACGTCGGCCCGGTAGAAGCTGACGTAGGACCGCGACGGGGTGGGCCCGCGCTGGTCCTGGTAGCGGGAGCCGTAGACCGCCGAGCCGTACGGGTGCTCGGCCGGGGAACTAGTCCGGAACAGGCACAGCTGGCCGATCTTCATGCCCGGCCACAGCTTGATAGGGAGAGTCGCCACGTTGGAGAGCTCCAGCGTGACGTGGCCACTGAAGCCGGGATCGATCCACCCGGCCGTGGAATGGGTCAGCAGGCCCAGTCGGCCCAGGCTCGACTTGCCCTCCAGCCGCCCCGCGATGTCGGCGGGAAGCGTCACCACCTCGTAAGTGGAGGCCAGCACGAACTCGCCGGGGTGCAGCACGAACGGCTCGTCTCCCGGGGTCTCGACCAGCCTGGTCAGGTCGGGCTGCTCGATCGCCGGGTCGATGTGCGGGTACCGGTGGTTCTCGAACACCCGGAAATACCGGTCCAGGCGCACGTCGATGCTCGAGGGCTGGATCAGCTCGGCGGCGTACGGGTCGAGCCTTACCCGGCCCGACGCGATCTGCGCCTTGATGTCCCGGTCGGAGAGGAGCACCCTGGCAACCTACCGTTTCCGGTACGATGACGCGGGCGAGCTGAGTGGAGCGGCGCAACATCGCGCACGCTAAACTGGCTCTGCCGCGCGGGTGTAGTTCAATGGCAGAACGTCAGCTTCCCAAGCTGATAGTGCGAGTTCGATTCTCGTCACCCGCTCCAGAGGTTCCGGCCCAGGTCAGGGCCGGGGTGCTGAGCCTGCATCTTGATCAGT
>JBKQMG010000281.1:0-81515 GCA_052146815.1 Streptosporangiaceae bacterium
GGTCATGGGTTCGCCGCCGGCGCGGAGTTCGGCGCGCGCGCGTTCGGCCCGGGGGCGGGCGTCGAGCCGATCGAAGATCTCCGCCGCGGCGCGCAGCTGGACGCGCGCGTGACGCCGCCGCCGGGCAGCCTTCATCGCGGCCCTTCGCCGCCTCAATCTCCCCTGCAGTGATGAGCGCCTCGCAGGCCACGGTCAGCTGACCGGTGGCCAGCGCCAGGTCAAGTTCCTGGCTGCCGTGCGCGAGCGCCGACGGCCAGCGGCCAGCATCCCTGTCCATGCAGGCGGCCAACACGAGGGCATCGGGAAGGCGCCCGGCGGCTCCCTGACTGCGGGCCAGTTCCACTGCCCGCCCGCAGCACGCCCGGGCACGATCATGGTCGCCGATATTTGCCCAGGCCCAGGCGCTGTCAAGCTGAAGCTCGGGTCTCGACGCGAGGAGCGGGTCAGCCTCCAGCCTGGCGACCGCCCGGCGGATGAGACGCGCGCCATGGTCAGGATCGCCGCGCCGCCACCCCAGATAGCCTGCTGAGCAATCGGCGCGGAACCGGGCGGTGTCATCGGACCGCTCGGCCAGCGCGGCCATCCGCGCTACAGCAAGGCTCGCCTCCCCGAAAGGCCCGGCTTCGATTGCTGCGAAGGCGGCCTCGGCCAGCAAATCGACGGCCAGACGCGGATCGCTTTCAGCGGTCAGGGCTGCTGAATCCAGTACCCGCTGCGCGATCGTCATCCGGCCAGCATTTCGAGGCGACCCTTGACCGCGAGCATTCTGGCCTGCAGGAGGACCTGGTCTTCGGGAGCGCATTTGCTCAGTCAGGCGCCGCACCCGGTCAAGGTCACCGCCATCGAGCGCAGCCTCGGCTGCCGCTGCGAGGCGTGCAGACCTGCGTTGTGCCGTCTCGGACAGGTCCGCCGCGCGCTCCCGGGCGGCCGCGGCCGCCAGCGGGGCGCCCTTGGCAGCGGTCAGGCCAGCGGCCGCATCGAGCGAAGCGGCGGCCGCCTCGTCGGGCCCGGTGGCCGCTGCTGCCAGGTGCCATGCCGCACGCTCGTCATCGCCGTCGGCCAGCACCTCCGCCAGTGCCCTGTGCGCCTGCCGTCGCTGGGCGGGCGCGGCGGCATGGTAGGCCGCCGATCGCAGCAGCGGATGGGAGAAGGTGACTCCGTCCGAGGTGATCCGCACCAGCCCCGCCGCTTCGGCCTCGCCGATCGCCTCGCCCTGGCCGCCGTCCGGGTATCTCGCCGCTGCGCTTACCTGGCCGGGGGGCATCGTCCCGCCGCGGCGGCGATCAGGAGCACGGTTCTCGCCGGATCGCTCAGCCGGTCCAGGCGGGCCGCGAACCGCTGCCTGATCGCAGCGCCGGGCTCAAGCGGCTCGGCCGGAGTCTGCGAGCCCGCCAGCTCTGCTTCGGTTAGCGCGGCCGCCAGTTCCGTCAGCGTGAGCGGGTTGCCGCCGGTCTCGGCGTGCAGCCGCCCGGCCACCGCGGGGGCCGGCCTGATGCCGGCGACCGCCTCCACGAGCAGCCCCGCTGGCATGGGCTCGAGCCCGGTGAGCTCGCAGCTGCGCACGCCGGCCGGCGTCGGCTGGCCGGCGCGCAGGGTCAGTACAGATGCGATCGCATCACGCCCCAGACGGCGCAGCGCGAACATCAGCGCGTCCTGGCTTTCCCGGTCGAGCCAGTGCAGATCGTCCGCCAGCAGCAGCAGCGCGTTGCTCTCGGCCGCCGCTGTCAGCAGCCCATGTGTGGCCGCGGCCACCGCGAAGGGTTCCGGAGCTGCTCCGCCGCTCTCGAGGCCAAGCGCTGACCGCAGCGCCGCAGCTCGCGTCTCTGGCAGCGCTGACAGCTCGTCGGCCAGCGGATGTAACAGCGAGTACAAGCCAGCGAAGGCCAGCTCGGTCTCGGTCTCGGCCTCGATCCCGGTAGCCCGCAGGATCCGCATCGTCGCGGCACGCGGCAGCGTAGTCAAGCAGCGCAGCTTTCCCGATACCCGAATCCCCGCGCAGTACGAGCGCCCCGCTGTGCAGGGCCCGCGCGCCCTGGAGCAGCCGGTCAAGCCGACCCTGTTCCGCATCGCGGCCTACGAGCATGCCTGCACGATAAGCCACCTCAGCGCGGACAACCAGCGCAGTTTTGCGGGGTTCACGGAAGAGCCCGCTGCCCCCGGCACCGGATCGTGCAGGTGATAGCCCACACCCGGGAGGATCCCATGCGCAAGCTCCTCGTCTCACTGCCCGCAGCAGCCGTCATCGCCGTCACCGCACTCGCCGCCGTCCCGCCCGGGGCAGCCGCCAGCACGAACCGGCTCCTCCACGCCGCGCCCGACATGGCCGCCAGCACCAGGGCGCGGGTCCTCTCATTCACCACTCGGATGATCGCCTATAAGGCCATCGACGTGCCTCCGGCCGGACTCTCGCCGGGCGACTACTACGTGCTCGCCGGGCGGGTCACCCGTCACAGCAGGTCCGACGGGCTGTCCACCGCGCAATGCACCTACACCGTGACCAGCGGGCCGGTCCTGCGGGTCTGCACGATTGACTACGCCCTGAACAACGGGCTGATAGTCACCAGCGGGTATATCAACGGCGCAGCCCCGGGACACCCAGTCACCCTCGTGGTGGCCGGCGGCACCGGTGCCTATGCCGGTGCGCGCGGCTACGGCAAGCTGACCCCCACCAGCGCCGGCAGCGACGTAAGGATCCATTTCACTAGCTGATCGGCCGACGGAAGCCGCCGTCGGAGGTGATTAGAGATATCGGGCGTGCCGCCGGTCAGGTCGTCCTCCGGCGGCGCGCTCGCGCCGTGCGGCTCCGGCCTCGGTGAGCCCTCCCCGCCGCTACAGGACGGTCTCCATCCTGGTGACCGTACAGAACCGTGGTCGACCGACCGACACCCTTGCGAATGGGCACGTTAATGACACGGTTATTTTGCGCGGGTGTGTCAAGGGGTGGGCGGGTAAACAGCGGACCAGTCGGCGGCCATGTCGATCACGGTCCACTTGTGCTCGGCGGCGGCGGCCAGGATCTGGTCGGTGCCGCTGCCCAGGATCGGATCACGGTCGTAGGCTCCCGCTCGCCGTCGGTGTGGTGGACGACCAGCTCCAGCGTCCGGTGCGGGCTGGCGGCGGTCCACTGGAGCATGGCCAGGTCGCCGTCGGTGTTGCCGGCGGCCACGATCGGGCGCTGCCCGACGTGGCGGTGTATCGAGCTGGGCTTTTGCGGGCCGTCGTCGAGGACCCCGACTTTGGCGCTTTTGACGAGCTCGGGCCCGCTGTCGCCGATGCGGAACTCGGTGTCGCCGACGCTGCCGATCACCCGGTGCGGGGGCAGGCCGTAGGCGTCGGCCGTCCAGGCCCGCATGAAGTCCGTGCCGCCGCCGGAGAAGATCCAGCAGGAGAAGCCGTGGCGGTCCAGCAGGCCGAGCAGTTCCAGCATCGGCTGTTACACCGTCGCCGGGTAGGGCCGCCCGAAGCGCGGGTGCCGGGCCGAGGCCAGCCAGCTGCGGCACGCCGAGTCGAACTCATCGGTGGTGATGCCCGCGTGGGTGAGGGCCACCAGCTGGATCAGGGCGGCCATGCCGCCCGCGTGCAGCTCTTCGAGGGTGGTGGGATGACCCAGCTCGGCCGCCCGGTCCAGCGCGAAGACCAGCTGGGCGTAGACGGGCCGTTCTGTCCACAGCGTGCCGTCATTATCGAACACCGCGACACGGTCGCGCTCGGGGACGAAGTCCGGCGAGTCAGGATGGGTCACCGCGGCGACGAACTCTGCGATCGACTGCTTCGCGGGTGTCTCACGCCAGCTCGGCAGCTCATCCGCGCTCATTGCCTGCTCGCCGTCGTCTGATGCTGATCCTGGCCGTGATCTGGTCATCAAGGACAACGTAGCCAGGCTGTCGTGCCGATGAGCCACCCCGTTTGGGTGATCCGCCGGGCAGCCTGGGCTGTGTTGATGACACGAAGACGCCCGAGCCTGCTACGGGAGGAATCAAGACCGTCACGATCACGCCGCTGGTGCCGTTCAATATCCCTGCCGGGGACGGGCCGATGGTCAGCCGCCCGTGCCCGTTGCGGGCGGTGCCAGTTCCGTCATGTGGAGCCGCCGCAGCTCTACGATCTGCGCGCCGGACGCCTCCAGCCTGGCGATCAGGCTGATCGGCTGGACGCTGGTGTCCGTCTCACCTGTTGCGCTGGGTGACGAAAGGTGCATAATCGTAGGCGATGTGCAGACCCTTAGCTTGTGCCGCGGGTCCGAGCACAGGGGACTCGCACCTCTCTTCCTCTGTTCGCCGGAGGTGAGTAGCGGCCGCCGATCTTCACGTGCCGAAGCCGGACGGTAAGTTCGCCGCGTTCAGCCGCCCTCCTGGTCCCATCGTGTCCGCTGTTATCGCACCCACGGTGGCGGCCAGCGATCGGAACGCCGAGGCCAGCGGCCAGGTCCTGTTTGACGACGGGGCGCTGCGGATCACCGGACGACGGACGGCCTGGTGCTGGCCGGTGACATAGATGAGGCCAGTTATGCAGCGGTGGTCGTCGCGCTCATCGAGGTGGCCGGAAGGCCCGGTGAGATCCATGTCGATCTGGCGGCCGTGCAGTACTGCGACCTCGCCGGGCTGCGTGCGTTCGTCCTCGCCAGCGCCGACAGGCACGAGAGCCCCGATCACCACGGCCGGTGCGTGATCGTGCACCACCTCCATACACACCTGAGGGCCGCACTGCGGGTCGTCGGCTGGGACGCCGCGCCCGGCCTGGTCATCGAGGACCCGCCGCAGTTCTAGGCCGGTGGCTGCGGCGAGCTGGCGCCGAGCGCCAGCAGGGCACCAGCGCCCGCTTCAGCGACGGCGCCAAGACAAGGCCGACAATGGCCGGCGCCATTGCGGGTGCCATATATAAATGCGGCGAGGGGCGGAGCCGTCGCGCCGAGCGGGCCAGATAGGGGGCCACGCCAGGCGCGCGAGCCCGGGGTCCGGGCCTTACCCGTGCCGTGGCCGGGGCCGTCCCGGGGCCGAAGTCCGCCGCATTGCTTCGTGCTGCACCTGCCGGTTGCCGGAAGAACCTCGCGCCGCGGGAAGAGGCACAGACCTGAGCCTGGGCGTCAGGGTCCGTCCACTTTGGGCGGCGGCATCAGCAGAGCGGGCACAGGGACGTAGCTACTAAGGCCGGCATCCCTGCTGGCCGCCCAGCGGTGCCTGGACAGTGGCGTCCGGGGAGCGGCGGGGGTCAGCCCGCTGCGCGGCGCTTCTGAGCGGCGATCATGTCGCGGTACCAGTAGAAGGACGACTTGGGCGTCCGCCGTTGCGTCTCGAAGTCCACGTGCACCAGGCCGAACCGCTGGTGATAGCCCTCCGCCCACTCGAAGTTGTCCATCAGCGACCAGGTGAGGTAGCCGCGCACGTCGACGCCCGCGGTCATGGCGTCGGCCAGAGCCCGGATGTGGGCGTCCAGGTAGCGGACCCTGGGCTGGTCATCGACAACCCCGCCGGCGTCCGGCTGGTCATCGACGGAGCAGCCGTTCTCGGTAATGTAGACCGGCGGCAGCCGGTCCCCGTACCGCTCCTGCAGCAAGGTCAGCATTTCGGTGAGCCCGGCGGGCACGACCGGCCAGCCGAACGCGGTGAGCGGGTAGCCGGCGATCGGCTCCCGCTCGAAGGGCATCGGCGGCCCGGCCGGCGCCGCGATCCGCGCCGGGGCGTAGTAGTTGATGCCGAGCGCGTCGACCGGCGCCGAGATGAGCTCCAGGTCGCCCTCCCTGATGCAGTCCAGGCCGCCTTCCCTGACCCCGAAGGCCGATAGATCTGGATAGCGGCCGAGCAGCCAGGGTTCGGTGAAGAGCCTGTTTTGCAGGATGTCGTAGGCGTGCGCCGCCGCGGCGTCGGCCTCGATGTTGCTGGCCGGCCAGGCGGGCGCGTAGTTGTTGGTGATCGCCACGCCGGACGCGCCGGCGGCCCGCAGCGCCCGTGCGGCCAGGCCATGGCCGAGCAGCTGGTGATGCGCTGTGGGCAGCGCGTCCAGCATCAGGCTGCGGCCAGGCGCGTGCACGCCGGTGCCGTAACCGTGGGTGGTAACGATGACCGGCTCGTTCAGGGTGATCCACAGCGGGATCCGGTCGGCGAGCCGCTCGCCGGCCAGGCCGGCGTAGTCGGCGAACCGCAGCGCGGTGTCCCGGCTTAGCCAGCCGCCCTCGTCTTCCAGCGGCTGCGGCAGGTCCCAGTGGAACAGCGTGGGCATCGGGGTGATGCCCGCGGCCAGCAGGGCGTCGGTCAGCCGGTCGTAGAAGTCGAGGCCGGCCCGGTTCGCCGGTCCCTTCCCGGTGGGCTGCACCCGCGGCCAGGCGATCGAGTACCGGTAGGCGCTGATGCCCAGATCGGCCATCAGGTCGATGTCCTCGAGCCACCGATGGTAATGGTCGGCTGCTATGTCCCCGCTCGCCCCGTCCCGCACCGCACCGGGCCTGCGGCAGAACGTGTCCCAGACGGACTCGCCGCGCCCGTCCTCCCCGACGGCGCCCTCGATCTGGTAGGCCGAGGTGGCCACACCCCAGGTGAAGCGAGCAGGGAATGGCGGCATCGGGATTTCGGTCACCCGCAGATCGTATGCCGATCCCGGCTAGCCGACGTCGGCGTCCTCGGCCATCGCGGCCTCGACTTCTGCCTGGCGGGCGGCGAGCTCGGCCGCGTGCTTCTGGGCGTCCTCACGGCTGCTCCCCAGAAAGGCGGTTACCCGGATATTACTTGCTGGTAGCGAAATGCTCCAGGTGTCCGTTCCGGGTCCGCGGCCGCCGGGCTAGTCGTGCATCGGGCGCTCGTGATCGGCGTGGCCGGCGGGCTCGAGCTG
This sequence comes from Streptosporangiaceae bacterium, assembly GCA_052146815.1. GTDB lineage: Bacteria > Actinomycetota > Actinomycetes > Streptosporangiales > Streptosporangiaceae > DATJZH01. The sequence continues at coordinate 6,823 of JBKQMG010000281.1, forward strand.
GAAGGTCGAATGGTCGACGTCGAAATGGCCACGCAGGCACTCCTGCAGCCGGTCGAGCATCATGGCGCTGCGGCCGCTGGTCAGCACGTCCGGGTCGACGACGATGTGCGCCGAGAGCACCGGCAGCCCGGAGGTGATGGTCCAGGCGTGCAGTTCGTGGACCTCCCGGACCCCGCCGAGCTCGTTCATGTGGCGGCGGACCTCCCGCAGGTCAATGCCCTTAGGGCTGGCCTCGAGCAGGATGTCGACGGTCTCGCGCAGCAGCCGCCAGGTCCGCGGCAGGATCAGCACGCCGACGGCGAGCGCCGCGATCGGGTCGGCGCGGGTGAATCCGGTGGTGTCGATCAGCACGCCGGTGACGATGACGGCGAGGGCACCGAGGGTGTCGGAGGCGACCTCCAGGAAAGCACCGCGCACATTCAGGCTCTGCGCCTGGCCACGCCGCAGCAGCAGCAGTGAGGTGGCGTTGGCCACCAGCGCGAGCACGCCGAAGGCGATAAGCAGGTGCGAGCTGACGGCCGGCGGCGACATCAGCCGCGCGATGGCCTCGGTAAAGATGAACACCGCCATGCCCAGCAGGAGCACCGAGTTGGCCATCGCCGCCAGGATCTCGGCGCGTGCGTACCCGAAAGTGCGTTTCTCGGTGGCCGGGCGGGCGGCGAAGTGCGCGGCCAGCAAGGACAGCCCGACACCGGCGGCGTCCGCGGCCATGTGGGCGGCGTCGGCCAGCAGCACCAGCGCCCCGGTGACTGCCGCTCCGGTGACCTCCGCGACGGCGATGGTCACGGTGATGATCAGTACCGTGGTCAGCGCCTTGCGGTGCTCGCCGGTGGCGGTCAGCCCGTGGCTGTGCCTATGACCATGGCTGTGCCCGGGTCCCTGGCGGCGGTCCTGGCCGTGGCCGCCCTGCGCTTGGCCGTGGCCCTGCCCATGTTCAGGCTGCCCGGGGTCGGAACCCGGGCTGGCGCCGTGCCCCTGGCCGGGACCGGCCCTGGTACTCACGAGTGCGGCTGGCCGCCCGCGCCGGGGGCCAGCAGTTCGTAAGCGGGGTTGATCATGAAGGCGTGCCCGTCACGGATGCCGACCGGCCCGCGGAACCGGACCTTGGCGCCGGGCTGCAGTCCGGGGATATGCGACCGGCCGTAGAACAAGGCAGTGAGCTGGCCGGTCGAGTCCGCGATCTCGCAGGCCAGCACGGTGTTCTGCTGCACCGGCCGGATCTCCACCGCCCGGACGCGGCCCGAGACGACCGCCCGGCCGGGGGTGACCAGCGAGCCGATCGGACTGCAGTCTGCCAGCGGCGCGGGCTTGCTGTAATCGTCACTGTCAGCCTGGGCCGGCTCGTCGGGAACCGGCGCCGTCGGGCCCCGGTCGGTCACCGTGGCCGTGGCGGCCGCGGCTGCTGCCGGATCCGCGGGCACCTGGCCGTCGGCGGCCATGGGCACGGTCGGCAGCGGGCCTGCGGCCGCCGGCCCGCCCGGCGCCCCGGGCTGGCCGTTCCGCATGGCCGCGCGCTGCTGGAGGGCCTGGACCCTGCGGCGCACGTCGAAGGGCACGATGGTGGCCGCGGCGTGCGGGATCTGGCTGATCACGCCGGCGATCCGGTCGGCGGTGCGGTCATGCAGCAGCCGGGCGACCGGCGAGTACACCCGCCGCGGCAGGATCGCCGTCACGCCCACGCCCGGCAGGGCCGCCTCGGAACTGACCATCTCCGCGGCGGCCCGGGCCAGCCGGCGGTCGGGGCAGTCGACGAAGTCGAGCGCGATCCCGGTATTGGCCCGCAGCCAGTCCTCGCGCAGCGTGGTGGCCTGCGCGCTGTCGATGACGAAGTGCACCGCGCGCAGCGTGGTCGGCCGCAGGCTCCGGGCGTACCGGAGCGCGGCCAGCGTGGCGAGGTCGAGATTGTCCACGAAGATGAAGACGGTCCGGCGCGAGTAGGTCGGCGGCTCCGGCGGCTTCTCCCGCTTGCCGATCCGCTCGAGGATCTCGGCCTCTGACCGGTATTCGCGGTTCAGGAAGATCAGCGTGGGCACGCCGATCGCGAAAAGGATCACTACCAGGTAGGCGCCCTCGGAGAACTTGACCACCACGAAGATCAGCACGACGACCAGCGAGGTCACGCCCGCCGAGAAGTTGATGACCAGCTTGCGGCGCCAGTGCGGCTCCCGGACGCGGTGATGGTACTTGGCCATGCCGAACCCGGCCATGGTGAAGGCCGTGAACACCCCGATGGCGTAGAAGGGCACCAGGCTGTTGACGTTGGCGCCCGCGACCGCCAGCAGGAGCGACGACAGCACCGCGAGCACAACAATCCCGTTGGAGAACACCAGACGGTGCCCGCGCTTGGTCAGCCAGCGGGGCAGGAAAGCGTCCTCGGCCACGAAGCTGGCCAGGAACGGGAAGCCGTTGAAGCTGGTATTGCCGCCGGTATAGAGGATCAGCGCGGTCGCCGCCTGGACCAGGATGAAGAAGGTGGTCCCGATGATCGAGTGCCCGAAGACGATCCTGGTCTCCTGAGCGATCACGGTCGGCACGCCGGTCCTGTAGGGGGCCGCGTGCGTGACGTGCGCCATCCAGGAGATGCCGGCCACCAGGGAGCCGAGGATGATGCCCTCGGCGACTAGCACGCGGCGGGCGTTGAGGCCCTCCGGGGGCTTGAACGCGCTGACCGCGTTGGAGACGGCCTCGATGCCGGTGAGCGACGAGCCGCCGTTGGCGAAGGCCCGCAGCAGCACGAAGATCAGCCCGAAGGTGATCAGGCTGCTCTGGTTATGGGTGACGCCGAAGCCGTACTGGCCGGGCACCGGATACTTGTAGTGCCCGAGGGTGCCGAGGGCCTCGCGCAACAGGCCCACCGCGATCATCAGGATCACGACGACGGAGAAGAGGTAGGTGGGCACGGCGAACGACTGCCCGGCCTCGCGGATCCCGCGCAGGTTGCCGTAGCACATCAGCACGACGATGCAGATCGAGATGATGGTGAGGAGGTCAGGGCGGCGGATCGCGTGGAACGCCGGCACCGACGCGACCGCGGCGGTGCCCGCGGCCACCTGCACTGCGACGGTCACGACATAGTCGATGAGCAGGGCGACAGCGGCGATCTGGGCCACCCGGGGCCCGAAGTTCTCACGCGCGACGACGTAGGAACCGCCGGCCCTGGTGTAAACCGTCACGACCTCGCGGTAGGACAGGACTACCAGGGCCATGACAAACAGGACGACGCCGGTCAGCGGCAGGATCAGCGTGAACGCTGTCAGCGCCAGGCCGCCCTTGAGCAGCTCGATCAGGATTTCCTCGGTACCGTACGCGGACGAGGAGATGCCGTCCGGGGCGAGCACGCCGAGCGCGAGGCGCTTGGACAGGCGCTGCTCGCCGAGTTCCTCGTTCACCAGCGGCTTGCCGAGCAGCCGCCGTTTCAGCACGTAGCCAAGTCCCTCGGCGAGGTCGCCGGTGCCGAGCTGCCCTACCGTCTTACGGATGGCCACGCGTTGGTTCCTCCGCTCGTCGCACCCCGTCGTGGCCTTCATACCATCGCGGCGCCCGTGGCGGGAGCCGGGCAGCGTCCCGAGCTGCCCCGGCGGCCTGGTAACACGGCGCGTATGGGCCGCCGCCCCGCTCTCAGCTTCCCCATGCCTGGTGGTGACGCATCAGGGTAACTCTCTGTTCAGAGAGCCGTGACAAGGTAGTGCCGGGCAGAAGCCTGCGTCATCAGCAGGCAGCCGATCCGAATCAGGAGACAGCGCGATGACGACAACACCAGCGGCTTCCGCGCCGCAGGCGGGAAGCACTCGCACGCTGCATCTCTCCGAGCTGCTGCGCCGCCCGATCACTGACAAGGGCGGCGAGTCCATCGGCCGCGTGTCCGATGTGATCGTCCGATTGCGCGGAGCCGAGCTGCCCCTGGTCACCGGGCTGGTCGCGAGCGTCGGCGGCGGGCGGGAGGTCTACGTGCCGATCGAGCAGGTCAGCTCGTTCGACGGCGAGGTGCTGAAGCTCACCAGCGCCAAGCTCGACCTGCGGCAGTTCGAGCGGCGCGAGGGCGAGGTGCTGCTGCGGGCGGATGTGCTCGGGCACCGGCTGATCGACGTGGAGACCGCACAGCTGATCAAGGCCGCCGACCTGGAGCTGATCCAGCAGGGCAGTGACTGGGTGCTGGCGGGAGTCGACACCCACCGGCGCGGACGCCGGCTCTTCGGCCGCTCCGCAGCGGACACCGAACGTCATACCTACCGGGAATGGGGCAAATTCGAGCCGCTGATCGGCCATACGAGCAGTGCGCTGCTGCGCGGCCCGTTCGGGCGGATCCGCCGGCTGAAGCCCGCTCAGATCGCTGACCTGCTGGAGGAGGCCTCCAAGGAAGAGGAGACCGAGATCCTCGGCCAGGTGCACGCCGACCCTGAGCTGGAGGCCGATGTCTTCGAAGAACTCGACGAGGACCTGGCCACCCGGCTGCTCGGCGCGCGCACTGACGCGGAGATCGCCGAGGTTCTGTCCCGGATGCGCGCGGACGACGCGGCGGACGCCATCTCCGAGCTGCCGCAGCGTCGCCGGCAGCCAGTACTCGATCTGCTGCCGCCCGGTCAGCGCACCAAGGTCCTGACCCTGATGGGGTTCAACCCCACCAGCGCCGGCGGCCTGATGGGGGTGGACTTCGTCGCGCTGCCGGGCGAATCCCTGGTACGAGACGCCCTGGACCTCGTGGCCCGCTCGGACAACCTTCAGCCCGAGGCTCTGACCAGCGTGCACGCTCTCGACGAGCGCGGCCGCCTGTGCGGCGTGGCCAGGCTGGTGGCGCTGGTCCAGGCGGACCAGTTCACGAAACTCAGCGATATCTACGACGACGATCCGGTCCGCGTCGGCGCGGACACCGACGTGGTCGACGTCGCCGTGCTGATGAGTGACTACAACCTCATCACGATTCCGGTGGTGGACGAGCAGCGGAAGATGATGGGCGTCATCACCGTGGACGACGTGCTGGAAGCCACCCTGCCCGAGGACTGGCGCAGACGCGAGGCCGCCCAGCCGCCGGATGCCCATCACGGCGAGTCCTCGTGAGCGCCCCCGAGGAGCCGGGCAGCGCCGTCGGCAGCCAGCCGCCCGCCGCGGACGGACAGTCCGCTCGGCCGGTCGAGAGCCGGCCGGTCGAGAGCCGGTCGCTCGAGAAGCAGAGCGCGGTGCTCGACGAGGCGCAGCTGGGCGATATCGAGGGCGCGTTCGGCCGGATCAGGATCGGCGACGTTCAGCGCAGTGGCTGGCGGCGGAAGCTGATCACCTTCCTCGCTATCGTTGGTCCCGGCCTGATCGTCATGGTCGGCGACAACGACGCCGGCGGGGTGGCCACCTACGCCCAGGCCGGCCAGAACTACGGCTACAGCCTGCTGTGGGTCCTGCTGCTGCTGATCCCGGTGCTGATCGTCAACCAGGAGATGGTGGTCAGGCTCGGCGCGGTGACCGGCGTCGGGCATGCGCGGCTGATCTTCGAGCGGTTCGGCAAGTTCTGGGGCTGGTTCAGCGTCGGGGACCTTTTCCTGCTCAATTTCCTTACCATCGTGACCGAGTTCATCGGGGTATCGCTGGCCCTGCGGTACTTCGGCGTCAGCCCTTACGTCTCAGTGCCTATTGCCGCCGTCCTGCTGGTGGCCATCACCGCGAGCGGGAGCTTCCGGCGCTGGGAGCGTGCCATGTTCGCGTTCATCGCCGCGAGCCTGGTGCTAGTCCCGCTGTTCCTGCTATCCCATCCGCACTATGGCTCGATCGCCTACCACTTCGTGGTACCCGGTATCCAGGGCGGCATCACCTCCGACGCCGTGCTGCTCGTCATCGCCATCGTGGGCACCACGGTGGCGCCCTGGCAGCTGTTTTTCCAGCAGTCCAACGTCATCGACAAGCGGATCACCCCGCGCTTCATCGGGTACGAGCGGGCCGACACCACGCTCGGCTCGCTGGTCGTAGTGGGAAGCGCCGCGGCGATCCTGGCAGTGGGCGTCTACGCGGTCCGAGGCACTGACCTGGCCGGGCACTTCACCAGCGCCCTGGGTGTCGCCAACGCCCTCGGCGCCAAGAGCCGGGTGCTGGGCGCGCTGTTCGCGATCGTGCTGCTGGATGCCAGCATTATCGGGGCGGCCGCGGTGACACTGTCTACCAGCTACGCGTTCGGCGACGTCTTCGGCCTCAAGCACTCGCTGCACCGCAGCTTCAAGGACGCCAAGGCGTTCTACGCAAGCTACTCGGCGCTCGTGGTCGTGGCCGCTGGCATCGTACTGATCCCCGGCGCGCCGCTCGGGCTACTGACCACCGCCGTGCAGGCGCTAGCCGGGGTGCTGCTGCCCAGCGCGACCGTCTTCCTGCTGCTGCTGTGCAACGATCGCGAGGTCCTCGGCCCCTGGGTGAACCACCGCTGGCTGAACATCCTGGCCGGCTTCATCGTGGGCGTGCTGCTGATGCTGTCGGGCACCCTGGTGATTACCACGTTGTTCTCGCATATCAACGCTCCCCAGACCGCGATCTGGCTGTCCGTCGCGATGCTGATCGGTGGTGGCGGGGCCTTCCTCTGGCTCCGGCTGACGAGTTCCCGCCGCGGCGAGGCCACCACCCGGCCCGAGCACGCCCGCATGTCCGCCGCGGAGCGCCTCAACTGGCGGATGCCGCCGCTCGCCCTGCTCAAGCCGGTCGTCTGGTCGCCAGGGACCAGACTGGCCATGCTGTTCCTGCGCGGCTACCTGGTCATCTCGGTGCTGCTGCTGATCGTCAAGGCCGTCCAGCTGGGACACTGAGTCCCGGCTGCCTCGCCGGTGCTCCGTGGCCGACGGGGTCAGTGCCCGACGGCGAGTTCCACGACTTTCACTACCACCAGGATCATCGCCACGGCCAGGTAAAGCCGCAGCGCCGACATCCCGATCTTCCGTCCGGCGGACATGGTCGGCCTGGTCAGCAGCGTCAGCGGCGGCATCCGCCAGTTCTCCCGGCCGGACCGGTCCACCGCCGGGTCCAGGACCGGGGCGCGCAGCCGCCGGGCGAGCGCGTAGCCGGCCGCCAGCAGCCCGGCGGCGCCGCACGCCGCGGCGATGGCGGCGATCTGGCCGGAGGTGATGTGCGGGAACAGCACCGAGGCGGTCAGGATGACCGAGAGGGCGACCAGGACCGCGACGACCGCGCTGGTGAACATGTTGGTCTTGCGGCCGTTGACCCAGGGGCCGAGCACCTCGGCGTCGTTGCACAGCAGCAGCAGGAACACCGATGCGGACGGCAGCAGCACGCCCGCCATGGTCTGGACGCCCTCGGTGAGCAGTCCCAGCGGCGAGCCGGGGATGAGGACGACAGCCGCGGCGACGGCGATGATCCCGGCGTAGATCGCGTAGAACCCCCTGGCGCCCTTGACCCCGCGGTGCAGGGAGTGCTTCAGGCCGAACACGTCGCCGATCGCGTAGGCCGTCGACAGCGAGACGGCGAACGCGCCGATGACCGAGGCGTCGAGGAGCGCGATCGCGAACAGGACTCCCGCGGTCCGCCCGGCGGACGCCTGCAGGCCGCGGGCCAGGCCCGCGGCGTCAGTGAAATGCCCGAAAGTGCTGGTGCCGGCGAATGCCGCCGTGCAGGCGCCCATGACCGCGGCGGCGCCGATCACCACGATCACGATGCCGATCCACAGGTCGACCTTCTCGTACCGGATGAAGCGCGGGGTGATCCGCTTGTCGATGACGTAGCTCTGCTGGAAGAACAGCTGCCACGGCGCGACGGTCGTGCCCACGATGCCGATTACCAGCAGCATCGCGGTGGCCAGCTGCCCCGAGCCGCCCGGCAGCTGGGGGATCGCGAAGCCGCGGGCCATCTGCCCGGCGCTCGGATGGGACAGGAAGTAAACCGGGATCAGCAGCAGGCTGCCCGCGCAGAACGCCATCGCGATTCGCTCGAACCGGCGGAAGCTGCCAGTGAACGCGGCCCCGACGATGACGACGGCGGCGAGCGCCACCGCCGCGATCTTCGGCACGCCGAGGTAGCCGGCCGCGAGCGTGATGCCGATGAACTCGGTAATGATTGTCAGCGCGTTCAGGATGAACAGGTCAATGACGCTGAAGGCGCCCCAGAACTTGCCGAAGCGCTCCAGGATGAGCCGGGCGTGCCCCACGCCGGTGACCGCGCCGAGGCGCAGCACCATCTCCTGGTTGACGTAAAGCACCGGCACTAGCAGCAGCAGGGTCCACAGCAAGCGGGTGCCATAGTTCTGCCCGGCCTGGCCGTAAGTTGCGAAGGCACCGGCGTCGTTGTCGCCGATCATCACGATCAGGCCCGGTCCGACGATGGCCAGCAGGGTCTTGAGCTGGGCCGAACGGCCACGCCCGGGCGAGGAATCGTCCAGCCGGATAGTGCCGAGCGCGCCGCGGATGTCGCCGACGTGCTGCGAGTCGAGTACCGCGCTGCGGTCTGCCGTCGTGGTCATGGCCAACCCTCCCTCTCCCCGGACAGGGGCCTGCGGGAGGCACGTGGCAGCCGTCAGCCCGCCGCGCGCAGGCGCGGCGGGGCGAGTACGGGAGCGCGGATCCGCGCGAGACCGGGCTTACCGCGTGCCGGAAGAAAACGAGAACACCTGGATTCCGGGCCAATGGTGGCCCGGACTACTACTGCTATCCATTGCTCGCCTCCTTCCGGCCATGACGCTCGGGGGCGTCCGTTTACGGCCACGCCGACGGCAGCGGCACAGACCTTCATCGGCACGCGAAGAAAGCACCGGGAAGATTCCGGTGCGCACCCCTTACTCGTCAGAGCTTTGGCACGACACGACGTAGCGTCCGGTTAGCCGGACGCAGCCACTTCGAGTCACCCCTTATGCCGGGGAGACCTGTCCTGACCCTGGGCGTCTCTCGACGTCGTCGGATCAGTGGCCTGTGTTCATGTCGACGCCTCACCGAACGAGGTGCCTGGCAAATCGATGACGAGCTTACCGTCCGCGGCTGACTGCCGGCAACAACCGGCCGGTCAGCCCACGGTTCCGCCCGGCCGATGTCACCGCCGATTCACGCAGAGCCACCCCAAATTCACTTAATGCAGCCACCGGCTCAGCCGATGGCGCCGGCGGCTCGCAGTTCGCCGATCTCGGCGGCGCTGCAGCCAAGCGCGGCCAGCACCGCGTCGGTGTCGGCTCCCGGCCGCGGCGGCGCGGCGGGCGTCCCGACCGCCGACCGGCTGAACCGGGGCGCAGGGGCCGGCTGGACCAGGCCGCCCACCTTGATGAAGGCGTCCCGCGCCGCCGCGTGCGGATGGCCGGGCGCCTCGGCAAGACCCAGCACAGGCGCCACGCAGGCGTCGGTTCCGGCGAAGATAGCGGCCCACTCGTCTCTGGTGCGCTCTGCGAATACCTCGGCGAACCGCCGGCGCAGCACGGGCCAGCCTGCCCGGTCATGCTGCGGCGGCAGGCCGGCGTCCGTCAGCCCGAGACCGGCCAGCAGTTCGGCGTAGAACCGGGGCTCCAGCGCGCCGACGGCCACGTAGCCGCCGCCGGCGGCGGCGTAGGTGGCGTAGAACGGCGCACCGCCGTCCAGCAGGTTCGTCCCCCGCTCGTCCTGCCAGGCCCCGGCGGCCCGCAGTCCGTGGATGAACGAGGTCAGCAAGGCCGAGCCGTCGACCATGGCCACGTCCACCACCTGGCCGAGGCCCGATTGCGAGCGCTCAAGCAGGGCGGCGAGCACGCCGAGCGCCAGCAGCATGCCGCCGCCGCCGAAGTCCCCGAGCAGGTTCAGCGGGGGCACCGGCGGGCCGCCGGCCGTGCCGATCGGCTCCAGCGCTCCGGCGACCGCGATGTAGTCGATGTCATGTCCGGCGGCCGCGGCCAGCGGGCCGTCCTGTCCCCACCCGGTCATCCGCGCGTAGACCAGCCGCGGGTTCTGGCGGGCACAGGCCTCCGGCCCGAAGCCGAGCCGCTCGGCCACCCCCGGCCGGAACCCTTCTACGAGCACGTCGGCCGACTCGATGAGGCGCAGCAGGAGGCCGAGGCCGGCCTCCTGCTTCAGGTCGATGCCGACCGACCGGCGGCCCCGGCGCAGCGGGTCGGGCGGCGCGACCGCCTGCGGCCCGCAGCTGGCGGCCCGGTCAACCTGCACCACTTCGGCGCCCAGGTCAGCCAGGATCATGCAGCCGAACGGAGCGGGCGCCAGGCTCGCGATCTCGACTACCCGGACGCCGTCCAGCGGGCCCATGGACCATTCCCTCCGTAGCGCCGTGACTGACGCAAGCGTCGGAGCAACTCAGGGTCGCCCGGAGCAGGGTATTGCCCGGCCCGCGCCCGCGCCAGCGGCGACGACCTTCAGGCCGCAGAGTCTGTGTTCGCGGTCACGCCGCCCTTGGTGGGCTCGTCGTCATCCGGCCAGCCGGCGGTTATCTCCACTGAGCCGTCGGTGCGGACCAGCCGGGCCGGCAGGCCGCTGTCGTGCAGCCAGGGCAGCGCGGCAGCGTCGCGGATAATGGCCGCCATGCTCGCGGTGTTGGCGTCCACGCAGCTGGCCGCCGCCCGGTCCGCGGCCCACGCCTTCGCGGTAGCGCCCAGGTCCAGCTGGGCGCCGTGGTGCAGCCGGTGATCAGCAGCACCGCCGTGGTGCCGAAGGCGCCGAACGTGTCAGCGGCAATTGCCGCGGTGGTCATGAGGCTCCTGAACCCTCGCTGACCTGGCCAGTCGGCGCCTGGGCCGGTACCGGGGCCGGGTGTATCGTCAGATGGTGCGAGGTTACACCCAGGACAAGGACGCCTATCTGCGGCGGCTGCGCCGGATCGAAGGCCAGGTGCGCGGACTGCAGCGGATGGTCGAGGACGACGTCTACTGCATCGACGTGCTGACCCAGGTGTCCGCGGTCACCCGTGCCCTGCAGGCGGTGGCCCTCGGCCTTCTCGAGGACCATCTCGGCCATTGCGTCACCGAGGCCATCGAGCGGGGCGGCCCTGAGGCGGAAGAGAAGGTGCGGGAGGCGGCTGCGGCCATCTCCCGGCTGGTCAAGTCCTGAACCGGGGCTCGTCGCCGGAGTCCTGCCCGGTCAGGCGGGCGAAGGGGCGCAAGTTGGCGACGCTCTCGCCGCGCTTGACCCGCCAGGCCCATTCCCGCCGGATGGACGACGCGAAGCCGATCATCAGCGCCTGGTCAAAATTGTCGTCGGAGTAGCTGAGCACGCAGCCGAGCAGCCGGTCCACTTCCTCCGCGGTGATGGCGGCGAGCGGCAGCCGGCCCACGAGATAGACGTCCCCGGCGGGATCGAGCGCGAAGTGCACGCCGAACATGCGGCCGCCGCGCTCAAGCAGGAAACGGTAGAACTCGGCGTGGCTTTCGTCCGGCTTGCGGCAGAAGAACGCCTCCACCTGCAGGCTGTGCGTTCCGACGATGAGCCAGGTCATGGTGGCCAGCTTGTGCTGGCCTTCGAGCCGGATCAGGAACGAGCCGGGCTGCGGCTGCTCGTATGACAGCCCGAGCACGCCGAGGGCTTCCTCGAGCCGGGCGGCGGCGCTGCGCTGCCGAGCCGTGGTGCTGTCCTGCTGGCCCGGCTGGCCGTCGGACTGCTGGCGGGCCGCGCTCGTCATGCGCCCACCGATGCTGCTGCCTCGGCCATGACCCCGCTGTACAAGTGGATCAGCGAGTCGACGGTCGCTGACCAGCCAAACCGGGAGGCGTGCTCGCGGGCCCCGCTCGACAGCCGGGCCAGGGCGGCCGGCGCGGCGATGAGCTCGCGGATGGCTCGCGCGTACGCCGCCGGGTCGCGGGAATCGACCAGCACTCCCGACGTCCCGTCCCGGACCGCGGTGCGCAGCCCGCCGACGGACGCCGCTACCACCGGGGTGCCGCAGGCCTGCGCCTCCACGGCGACGAGCCCGAATGACTCTGAATAGGACGGCACCATGACCACCGTCGCGGCCCGGTACCAGTCGGCCAGTTCCGGCTGGGGGCACGGCGGCTCCAGGCGGACGATACCCGCGATGCCCAGGCGGGCGGCGAGGACGGCGAGGCTGTCCGGATCGGCGCGGCCGGTGCCGCTGGGGCCGCCGACGAACGCCACGGTCAGGCGGTCAGCCAGGCCGGGCTCGTCGCGGACCATCTGCGCCGCGGCATGCAGGACAACATCCGGGGCCTTCAGCGGCTGCACCCGCCCGGCGAAGACGAGCACGACGCCGTCCGGCGGCAGCCCGAGACGCTCGCGCGCCGCCAGCTGCGAGCCCGGGCGGAACACGGCCAGGTCCACGCCGGGATTGATCGTCGCGACCCGGCTGGGGTCAGCGTCATACAGCTCGGTCAGCTGCCGCGCCTCCTCAACGGTGTTGGCCACGAGATGATCGGCGGCGGCGATGACCTCGGCCTCGCCGCGCAGCCGGGCGGCGGGCTCGGCGGCGTCGCCGGCTGCGAGCGCGGCGTTCTTGACCTTGCCCAGGGTGTGCATGGACTGGATCAGCGGGACTCCCCAGCGCTCCTTGGCGACCGCACCGACCTGACCCGACAGCCAGTAGTGGCCGTGAATCAGGTCGTAGCGGCCTGGCGCGTAGGCCGCCTCGGCCCGCAGTACCTCGAAGGTGAAGTGACATAGCTGGCCGGGCAGGTCCGCCTTGTCCAGGTCCTCGAACGGCCCGGCGGGCAGATGCCGGACCAGCACACCCGGCGCGAGCTCGGCGACGGGCGGCAGGTCGCGGGAAACGGCGCGGGTGAAGACGTCCACCTCCACGCCGCGCGCGGCCAGCCGTTTGGCCACCTCGACGACGTACACGTTCAGGCCGCCGGCATCACCGGTTCCCGGCTGCTCAAGCGGCGACGTGTGAACACTGACAGTCGCGATCCGCCGGGGACGAAGTCGCGGCACAGGCATGCACCTCCAGAAGGGCAACCCCGCAGGCCGCCGTCCTGTTCCCGGCAGATCCGCAGAAGATGGCCGGATCGGCCCGGTTGCCACCGGAGTCCGGCGAATGCTGCCAGCAAGGGCCTGCTGCGGCGATGCCTGCGGCGATAGGCTGAGCATCATGGCAACCCTGGTGCTGCTGCGGCACGGAGAAAGCGCGTGGAATGCCGAGGGCCTCTTCACCGGCTGGGTCGATGTCGGCCTGTCCGAGAAGGGCGTCGCGGAGGCCGTGCACGCGGGCGAACAGCTGGCCGAGGCGGGTCTGCGCCCGGATCTGGTGCACACCTCGGTGCTGACCCGGGCGATTCAGACGGCGAACGCCGCGCTAGAGGCCGCCGGACTGGCGTGGCTGCCGGTGACCAGGTCCTGGCGGCTCAATGAGCGGCATTACGGCGGACTGCAGGGCAAGAACAAGGCGCAGACCCGTCAGCAGTACGGCGATGAGCAGTTCATGCTCTGGCGACGGTCCTATGACGTCCCGCCGCCACCGCTGGCTGACGACGACCCGCTGGCCCAGATCAGCGACCCGCGGTACGCGTCGCTGCCCGACGAGATCCGGCCGCGGACCGAGTGCCTGAAAGACGTGTACCAGCGGCTGCTGCCCTACTGGTACGACGCGATCGTCCCCGACCTGGCCGCTGGGCGCACGGTCCTGGTCGTCGCGCACGGGAACTCCCTGCGGGCCATGGTCAAGCACCTGGATGCCATCGCCGATGCGGATATCGCCAGCCTGAACATCCCGACCGGGATCCCCCTCGTCTACGAGCTGGACGCCGGCTTCCGCCCGGACCCGGCCGGCGGGCGCTACCTGGATCCGGACGCCGCAGCGGTAGCCGCCGATGCGGTAGCAGCACAGGGCCGCTGAAGCACAGAGCTCGTTGAAGCACAGGGCCGTTGAGAAAGCCCGGGTCCGCTGAGTACCAGGCGGCGCCCGGCCCAGGCGGTGGCGGGCAGCCGGAGTCATGGTGGCCAGGTACGGTCCTGGTCGTGAACACTTGGCGAACAACCCCAGGTTGCAGGGATCGCCGGTGCGCAGGCGGGGGCCGCCGCATACCATCAGAGCGTGGACATGGGGGTGAATGCGGCCAGGCATCCATGCCCGGTAAGCAGCGCTGCGCGCTGTGAGCCGGCGCGCTGTGAGCCTGCCAGGATGGCGCGCCGCGCGCCGCTTCAGATGGCAGCGGCATGACGGTCCGGACGCCGGGCAGGGCGAACGGAGCAGCTGGTCATACCCAGCGTGCGAAGCTGCCGGCCGGCATCGCCTCCGTCTTGTCTGTGCTTTCGTCCTCGGCCGTCGTCCTCGATAGCGAGGACAGGGTCCTGCGGGCAAGCTCCGCGGCTCGCTCGTTCGGGCTGGTGAAGGGCGACAAGCTGCTGGTGGGCGAGCTGCTTGCGCTCGCCAGGCAGGTCCGCCGGGACGGCGAGATCCGCGAGGGCGAGATGGAGGTGTCCACCGGGACCCTGAACGGCAGTACCACGAGCTTCGCCGTCCGGGTGGCGCCGCTGGGCGCCGGCGTGGGCGGCGGCGGGCTGGTCCTGGTCCTGGCGGAGGACCAGACCGAGAGCCGGCGAGTCGAGGAAGTCCGCCGAGACTTCGTGGCGAACACCAGTCATGAGCTGAAGACGCCGGTCGGCGCGCTCGCCCTGCTCGCCGAGACCGTGGAAGACGCCGCCGACGACCCGGAGGCCGTCAGGCGCTTCGCCGGCCGGATGCGCCAGGAGGCCGCCAGGCTCACCAACCTGGTGCAGGACCTGATCACGCTGAACCGGATTCAGGCCGCCGAGCCCGTCCCGGACCCGGTTCTCGTTGAGATAGACGCCGTCGTGGCCGAGGCGGTGGACCGCTGCCGGATGAAGGCCGCGGCCCGTGGCATCGAGCTGGCCACCACCGGTACACGCGGGCTGACAGTCATGGGTGATGAGGACCTGCTGGTCACCGCACTGCGCAACCTGCTGGAGAACGCTGTCGCCTACAGCCCGGAGAAGACCCGCGTAGTCGTGGACACCGCCGGGCGCACGGGCGAGAACACGGCCGAGATCAGCGTGGCCGACCAGGGCATCGGCATTCCCGAGCGAGACCTCGTCCGCATCTTCGAGCGCTTTTACCGCGTCGACCCGGCCCGGTCCCGCGCCACAGGGGGAACGGGTCTCGGCCTGGCGATCGTGAAGCATGTCATGGCCGCGCACGGCGGCAAGGTGACGGTGTGGAGCCGGGAAGCGGCCGGCTCGACGTTCACGCTGCAGCTTCCGCTGCGTCCGGACTCCTCCCAGCTAAGTGGGGGGCCCGTGGGGGCAATTGGTCATTCTGCCAAGGAGGCGGCCCGGTGACACGCGTGCTCGTGGTGGAGGATGAGGCGTCGTTCAGCGACCCGCTCTCCTACATGCTGCGCAAGGAGGGGTTCGACGTCGCCGTCTGCGCGACCGGGCCCGACGCGATCGAGACATTCGACCGAAGTGGCGCGGACCTGGTCCTGCTCGACCTCATGCTGCCCGGGCTGCCCGGCAGCGAGGTGTGCCGGGCCTTGCGCGAGCGCTCCAACGTGCCGGTCATTATGCTGACCGCCAAGGACGGCGAGATCGACAAGGTCGTCGGCCTTGAGCTGGGTGCGGACGACTACGTCACCAAGCCGTTCTCCTCCCGCGAACTCGTGGCGCGGATGCGCGCCGTCCTGCGGCGCCGGGGCGACAGCGACGAGCCGGGCACCTCGATCCTGGAATCCGGCCCGGTCCGGATGGACGTCGAGCGGCATGTCGTCACCGTCCGCAGCGAGCAGGTGCAGCTGCCGCTTAAAGAGTTCGAGCTGCTCGAGGTGCTGCTGCGCAATTCCGGCCGGGTACTGACGCGTATGCAGCTGATTGACCGGGTGTGGGGCGCCGACTATGTCGGCGACACCAAGACGCTGGACGTCCATGTCAAGCGCCTGCGAGCCAAGATCGAACCTGATCCGGCTAATCCGGCCCATATCGTCACGGTTCGCGGACTGGGCTACAAGTTCGAGCCGGCGGCCTAGCCAAGGAGGCCGCTCCCGGGCTGAGCCCCCCGTCTGAGCAAGGCAATGCCCCGGCAGATGAGGTGCCCGGGGGCATTGTCCTGCGTGCTCGGCCTTCAGCGGCCGGGGCCGGGACCTCAGCCGGTAGGTGATGGCGTGGGCGCCGCTGCCGGGCTCTTGGCGCTGCCCGATGACGGGCTCGGCGATGGCGAGGCGCCGTGATGCTTGCGGCCCTTGCCCGCGGGGGACGGGGGCGAGGAGGGAGCGGGCGGCGGGGAGTAGGTCGAGTAGTAATCCGCGCGCGGCTGGACCGGGACGTTCATCGTCACGCTGCCGGCATTCTGGAAGGTCATCGTGACGCGGATGGAGGAACCGCCGTCCAGCGGCTGCCTGAGGTTTTCCAGGACGGCCGTGGGCACGGGCCCGGTCAGCAGGACGGCCTTCTCGTCGGGCAGGCTGACCGGCCCGTTTCTGAGCGTGACGCTGCGGGCGACCGGAGCACTGATGCTGATGAGCTTGTCCGGGCTGCCGGTATTGACCAGGCCGAAAAATAGCCCGGTGGACTGACCGCGGTCCAGGGTGGCGTTCAGCGGTGCGCCGAGAACGAAGACGTTGCTGATCGTGATGCCGCCGAGGTGGGCGCTCGCCCCTGGCGTCGGCTGGTGCCACTGGAGGGTCGGCGCGTTGTTGCCCGCCTCGCATCCGGCGAGCACGGGGACCAGCCCCGCCACGGCCACGATCAAGAGCCGGCGTGGCAGCCTGGCCCGGCGGCTGCTTCGGATCACGCGTGCGCTCCTCGTCTGAAGTGTTCGGCCGCCGCGGCGTGCGGCGCGGAGACAACCGCAGCGTAGTCGCCGCGATAATCCGCCGTTCCGCCGGCCCGCCCTTCTGCGCCGCGCCGCGGTGGCGGCGAGCTGAACGGCTACTGCGGCGGCGAGGGCGCCGGCGTTCCGGCGCGGAGCATCTCGAACTTGCTGGCCAGCTGCAGTCCCGGACGCAGCTGGTGCGCCAGCGAGACCATGCCGCGTGAATCGACCAGGATTGCGGTGAGGCCTGTCTGGTTGTAGGTCTTGCCGAGCACGTCACGGACGTCGTCAGCGACGCGCAGCGACGACCAGCCTGACCGGCTCGCCACTTGCTCGACCGCAGCCGGGAGGCGGCCGGACGCATGCACCAGGAACAGGGGAACGTCGGCCTGATGAGCCTGGAAGATGAGCTCGCGCACCGCCTCCGCGCACCCGCAGGCCGCCGGGACCAGCGCGAGCACCGATGCCTTGACCGTGCCCAGCCTGAGCTGGCCGCCAGCCAGGCCGATGGTCGCATTAGGCAGCCGGCTGGTGCGCCCGGCCACCGCGGTGACCGCCGGGACCGGCGATCGCGGCGCGGCGGCGCTGGCGCGGCTGCCCGTGCTGGCACCGGCGGAAGGCGGCACGGACGCACCGGCAGTTCGTCCTGCGGAGCCGGGCACGCGCGCCGGGTCTCCGCCGGGCCCCGCCGTAAAGACCGTCAGCAGGGTTCCCGCGATCAGGGCCAGGACGAGGCAGGCAGCGAGCAGGGGCAGCACCATGCCGTCGCGGGCCATCGGCGATCCCCAGCGCCGGTGGCGCAGATGACGCCGCAGGGCGCGCTGTTCGCGATAGTAAGCCTGCACATCGCGAGCGAGCTCCCGAGCGTCATCGGGGATCTCGATGTCGACCGGTGGCAGGCCAAAGTCGTCCCGCTCCGGTTCGCCGCCAAGGTTCACGCGCACCTCTCCGGCACTGAGCAACGTTCTCTCTCAGTATGAGCCCCGCTGCGGCCTGCCGCGACCGGGGTGGCTGTCTTGATGGCCGCAGAACGCCGCCGACGAGGTCTCCCGCACGCCTCCCGCCCGCCTCCCGCACGGCCTCCCGAACCCGCCCGTGACCGGCCCGTGCGGGACATGCTGGCGGCCTTCCAAATCATCGGGGCCGAATGACACCATTGACCTGCATCTTTGCCGTCAAGGCCGGCTAATCGCCCCTGCCGCGCGTGATAACATGGGTTCAGCGGAAGGGGTACATGCCACATGTCTTTCAAGGTCGGCGACACTGTCGTCTACCCCCATCATGGGGCTGCTCGGATCGAAGAGATCGAGACCCGTTCGATCAAGGGTGAGGATAGAGCCTACCTCGTGCTCAAGGTCGACAAGGGCGACCTTACTGTGCGTGTTCCCGCCGACAATGCCGAGCTGGTCGGCGTCCGGGACGTGGTCGGGCAGGAAGGACTGGAGAAGGTGTTCGAGGTGCTGCGCGCCCCGTACACCGAAGAGCCGACCAACTGGTCGCGGCGGTACAAGGCCAACCTGGAGAAGCTGGCCTCTGGTGACGTCAACAAGGTAGCCGAGGTCGTCCGCGACCTGTGGCGCCGGGACCGCGAGCGCGGGCTCTCGGCAGGCGAGAAGCGAATGCTCGCCAAGGCGCGGCAGATCCTGGTCAGCGAGCTGGCGCTCGCGGAGAAGACCAACGAGGACAAGGCCGAGGCGCTGCTTGACGAGATCCTGGCCACCTGACTGATTCTTGCTGGGTGCAGGCCCTGGGCTGACAGCGGATGCTGACGGCCCGGGGCCTCTCACGTCAACGGGGGAGCCCGGGTGCGGATAGGCATCGGGACAGACGTGCATCCGTTCGGCACGGGCCGTCAGCTATATCTGGCGTGCCTGCACTGGCCGGGCGAGGACGGGCTGACCGGTCATTCTGACGGCGACGTCGCGGCTCATGCGGTGTGTGACGCGCTGCTGTCCGCGGCGGCCCTCGGTGATCTCGGCAGCCAGTTCGGCACGTCTGACCCGCGCTGGGCGGGCGCCCCGGGCGCGGCCCTGCTTGGTGAGACCGCCCGGCTGCTGTCGGCCGCGGGGTACGTCATCGGCAACGTCGCCGTGCAGGTGATCGGCAATAGGCCCAAGATCGCCGGGCGGCGGCAGGAAGCCCAGGAGGCGATGTCCGCGGCCCTCGTGGGTGCGCCCGTCAGCCTATCGGCCACGACAACGGACGGGCTCGGCCTGACCGGCCGCGGTGAGGGAGTAGCGGCCATCGCCACGGCGCTTGTGACCGGCTCCGGTACCTAGCGCAGTCACGCTGCCGGCCGTCGCTCCGGCAGGAGTGCCACGGGTCGACTGGTCATTCGGCCCGTCGCCGCGATTAGTCGTCGGGCGGGGTGGGGGAGCTCCACATACGGTCGAACTTCGGCCTGGCCGGTTGTGCCTCAGGGTCTGTGGCGGGCTCGGGGCCTGCACTGGACTCAGGGGCTGCACGGGGCTCCGGGTCTGGCGCGGGCTCCGGGTCTGGCGCGGGCTCGGGATCGCCGGAGGCTTCGGGATCTGCGGCCGGTCCGGTGATGGCCACGGGGCCGAAATCGGTGGCCTCGTCGCTCGTCGGATCATCCAGGCCCGCCTCGGCGTCGATTGCCAGTTCCGTCTCATCGCCCAGGCTGCCGGCCGGGGCGGACCCGTTGAGCGGACTGCTGGCGACCGGCGGCAATCCGGCCGCGGGCTGCCTCTCGCTCACAGCGCTTCCCTCGGCGGCGGACGCCTTCGCCGCGACCGATGGGCCAGGCTCATCGGCTGGGTGGCCCTCATCAAGCGCAGGCGCCTGGGCCTGCGTCTTCGCCTCAGACTGCCCGGCCCGCCCGCCCGTGGTCTCGTCCGGCCGGCCCGTGGTCTCGTCCGGCCCAGCGGTGGTCTCGTCCGGCCCAACGAGAGTTTCGGCCGGCCCGTCGGGGGTTTCGACGGGGCCGTCGGGGGTTTCGACGGGGCCAGCGAGGGTTTCGGCGGGGCCAGCGAGGGTTTCGGCGGGCGGTTCTGGCGGCGCCGGCGCCGCCGCGGGCTCAGGTGCGAACGCTGCTGCGGGCGCGGGTGCGGCGGCCGCGATGGCCAGGGCCGGAGCGGCGTCGCGGTGCTGCACAGAAAACTGGTGCTGCTCTGCGGCAGCCTCGCGCGCCTGCCGCAGCCGGCTGCGCTGGCGTGCCGCGCGGCGCAGCCGGGCGCTGCGGAGCATGGCCAGCAGCAGGCCGAAGGCAATAACGACGAGCGCCCACGGGATGACTGCGGCGACCGCGGCCGCCGCGCGGTGCGGCAGGTGCGTGCCGGTGGCGTGCGCGACGTCGGCGCCTGCCGCGACCGCGATCAGCGCCAGCAGCACCAGCCATGCGTAGCACCGCGACGGCAGGCCAGCTTCGCGCAGGAACAGGACCGCGGCCGCCGCGATTACCAGCATCGCGTCGAAGATCAGCGGATACAGCCTCGCCAGCGACGTGGTCACGCCCGCGGTCAGTGCCGTCTGGTGGATGCCTGCGTAGGACAGCAGGAACGCCGCCGCGGCCACCAGCAGCAGCCCGATCACCACGGCGGCCAGCGCCAGCAGCCGCAGGGCCGCCTGCGCGTCAGCCCTCTTCGAAATGCGCGCCGTCACGGTGTCGCTCATCGGGAAACGGCCGTCCTTCCTCGCGATGACCACTCCTGGGCAGCGGCCTATAGTCGGGAGGGGAGCGGCTCCCAAGGCACGTGACGTCCTGCCAGCGACAGGCGCCCGCAGCGCAGGCCGCGGGCGACGGCGCGGAAGAAATCGCCGGACGTGCATGGGGCGCCGACCACGGAGCCTCGCGATCATGGCGCTAGAGGAGACAATATGCCGTATTACCGGGTGTCTGGGGAAATTCCCCGAAAGCGCCACGTCCGTTTTCGCGGGCCCGACGGCGGCCTCTACGCCGAAGAGCTGATGGGCGAGGAAGGATTCGTCTCCGACTCCTCGCTGCTGTATCACCGCCATCCGCCGACGGCGATCGTGAAGAGCGAGGGCCTTTCCGACGCCGCCGCCGAAGCGGCGCTGGCGCCCAATCACCCGCTGCTGCCGCGCCATTTCCGCACCCATGAACTGCCCGGCGGCGGCGACCTGGTGCTCGGGCGCCAGCTGCTGATGGCTAATGACGACGTCCGCATCTCCTACGCCTCCGCTGACGCGGCCTCCGAGCTGTACCGGAACTCGACCGGCGACGAGGCGATCTACCTGCGGTCCGGTGCGGCCCGGTTCGAGTCCGTCTACGGATCGCTGGAGGCGGGACCAGGCGACTACGTGATCGTGCCCCGGGGCACCATTCACCGCTGGATGCCAGCGGACGCGGCCGGCACAGAGCCGATCGAGGCGCTGGTGATCGAGGCCCGCGGCCACATCCGGCCGCCGCGCCGGTACCTGTCCCAGTTCGGCCAGTTCCTGGAGCACGCCCCTTACAGCGAGCGCGACCTGCGCGGCGTCCAGGGGCCGCTGCTGGCCGACGGCGAAGACGTGCCGGTGATCGTGCGCAACCGCGGCGGCCTGACCCGGCTTACCTACGCCTTCCACCCGTTCGACGTGGTCGGCTGGGACGGCTGCCTGTATCCCTACGCATTCAATATCGCCGATTTCGAGCCGATCGTGAAGCGGACCCATGCCCCGCCGCCAGTGCACCAGACCTTCGAAGGGCCTAATTTCGTCATCTGCTCGTTCTGCCCGCGCCCGCTTGATTTCGATCCGCAGGCGATTCCCATTCCCTACAACCATCACAATGTCGATTCCGACGAGATGATGTACTACGCAGGCGGCGACTACTCCGCCCGGAAGGGCTCGGGCGTCGGCATCGGCTCGATCACGCTGCATCCGTCCGGTTTCACGCACGGTCCCCAGCCCGGTGCCGTCGAGGCAGTGATCAAGGGCCTGGACGAGGGCCGCACCACGACCGACGAGACCGCGGTGATGGTCGACACGTTCCGGCCGCTGCTGCTCGGCCCGGCCGCGCGGCGGGGCGAAGATCCCGAGTACCCCTGGAGCTGGGCCAGGGCCGCACGGAGCTAGCCGCCGCGCTCGCCGGGGGCGGGACGGCTGTCCTCGCGGGCGGATGGCCGCCCCGCGGGCGCATGCTCCCTGCGGGGCACGGGGCTGCGCTGCGGGCGCGCCGGCCTGCCCATGCGGGCGCACGGGCCGCGCGGGGGGTCGCGACATCCCGTAACCTTGGCTGGTGACCCTGCGCCTGCACGACACCGCAACCCGCTCGGTGCGCGAGTTCGCTCCGCGCACGCCCGGGCAGGCTTCGCTGTACCTGTGCGGGGCTACTGTCCAGGCTCCGCCGCACATCGGCCACATCCGCTCCGGGGTGAGCTTCGACATCCTCGTGCGCTGGCTGAAGGCGACCGGCCTTTCGGTGACGTTCTGCCGCAACGTCACCGACATCGACGACAAGATCCTGCAGGCCGCCCAGCTCGGCGGCGCGCCGTGGTGGGCCATTGCCGAGCGCAACCAGCGCGCCTTCACCCGCGCCTACCAGGCGCTCGGCTGCCTGCCGCCGGATGTCGAGCCCCGGGCCACCGGCCATGTGCCCGAGATGATCGTGCTCATGCGACGGCTCATCGACTCCGGGCACGCGTACGCGGCCGGCGGCGATGTCTACTTCGACATCAGCACCTATCCCGAGTACGGGGCCCTGTCGGGCCAGCGGCCCGAGCACATGCGCGCGGCCGACGACATCGAGGGCGGCGGCGCCAAGCGTGATCCGCGCGACTTCGCCATGTGGAAGGGCGCCAAGCCCGGCGAGCCCTTCTGGGAGACGCCCTGGGGGCCGGGCCGACCCGGCTGGCATCTGGAATGCTCGGCGATGTCGACCAAGTATCTCGGCGAGACCTTCGACATCCACGGCGGCGGCCTCGACCTGCTCTTCCCGCACCACGAAAATGAGCTGGCCCAGTCACGGGCGGCCGGCGACGGGTTCGCCCGCTACTGGATGCACAACGGCCTGGTCCGCGTCGGCGGCGAGAAGATGAGCAAGTCGCTGGGCAACTCGCTGCTGGTCGACGCCATGATCACCACTGTGCGGCCCGCCGAGCTGCGGTACTACCTCGGCCAGGCGCACTACCGGTCGCAGCTGGACTACACGCCCGAGGCGCTGGCCGAGGCGGCCGCCGCTTATCAGCGGATCGGGAATTTCATCAGCCGGGCCAGCGAGGCTGCCGCCGACGAGCACGCCCCGCCGGGCGCCGCGTGGCCGGACCTGGACGTGGTGGCCGCCGCCGCGCTGCCCGCGGCGTTCACCGACGCCATGAACGACGACCTCGGCGTACCGCAGGCCCTCGCCGTGCTGCACGAGGCGGTGCGGGATGGCAACAGCGCCCTGGCGGCCGGGGACGTGGCCGGCGCCGCCAAGCGCCTCAGCGAGGTTCGCGGGATGCTGTCGGTGCTCGGGCTCGACCCGCTGTCGCCGCCGTGGTCGGCCGCCGGCTCCGGGGACGATCTGCGGCCGGTTGTCGACGCGCTGGTGAGCGTGGCGCTCGAGCAGCGGCAGGCCGCGCGGGAACGCAGGGACTACGCCGCCGCGGACGTGATCAGGGACCGGCTGCAGGCCGCCGGGGTCGTGGTGGAAGACACTCCGCGCGGCCCGCGCTGGGAGCTCCGGTGAGCGGGCGCGGGTCCGGCCAGCGAGGCTCCGGCCAGCCGGGACCGGGCGGCCGGACCAAGTCCGGCAAGCCCCGGCCCGGCACGGGCGGTTACGGCAAGCGCAAGCTCGAGGGCCGTGGTCCGACCCCGCCCGCGCAGCAGCGGCCCGGTCATCCGGCGCAGCGCAAGGCCGCATCGCGCGCCAGGGCCGCTGGCCGCGGGGCCGAGCCGGAGGCCGCGACCACACGGACGCCCGCGGCCCGTTTCGCTGCGCCCTACCGGGGATCCGGGGCCACGGCCGAGTTCGTGGCCGGCCGCAACGCGGTGCTGGAATCGCTGCGCGCCGCCGTCCCGGCGGCTGCGCTGCACGTCGGGCCGCGGCTGGATCCCGACGAGCGGATCGGCGAGGCAGTCAAGCTGGCCGCGGACGCCGGGATACCGGTGGTCGAGGCCGGCCGGTCTGAGCTGGACCGGATGACCGCGGGCGCGATCCACCAGGGACTCGCGCTGCGGGTGCGGCCCTACTCATACGCCCACGCCGACGATCTGCTCGGACTGGCCCGCTCCGCGGGCGCTCCGCCGCTGATTGTGGCCCTGGACGGAGTCACCGACCCGCGCAACCTCGGCGCGGTCGCACGGTCGGCGGCGGCCTTCGGCGGCCATGGCCTGCTCGTGCCCGGCCGCCGGTCGGCCGGGGTCACCGCAGGTGCGTGGAAGGCCTCGGCCGGGGCCCTGGCCAGGGTGCGGGTCGCGCAGGCGCCGAACCTGGTGCGGGCACTCGCCTCCTACCGGGACGCCGGGCTGTTCGTGGTCGGCCTGGACGCTGGCGGCACGGACGCTATCGGCGAGATCACCCTGGCGGACTCGCCGCTGGTGCTGGTCGTCGGCTCGGAGGGCAAGGGCCTGTCCCGCCTGGTGTCCCAGAACTGCGACGTCATCGCGCGGATCCCGATCTCCAGTGCCGCCGAGTCGCTGAACGCCGCAGTAGCGGCCAGCATCGCGCTCTACGAGGTCTCCCGGCTCCGGGCCCGCTGATCGGGGCTGCTCGCGCGGGCAAACCGCGCCGCGGCTCCGCTGCGGCCTATCGTGGGTCGCGGGAGGTGGTCTGCGATGTCGGCAGGTATGCCCGCTCCCGAGACGGGCGCAGCAGCCGGACCGGACGCCGCCCGGGCGCGGCTTGTCGAGCAGCTGCGGGCCAGCGGCCGGGTCTCGAGTGATGCCGTCCAGTCGGCTTTCCTCGCCGTGCCCCGGCACCTGTTTCTCCCGGAGATGCCGTCCGAAGCCGCCTACCAGGACGAGGCCTTCGTCATCAAGAGCGGCGCCGACGGCGTCCCGCTCAGCTCGTCGTCCCAGCCGGCGATCATGGCGATCATGCTGGAGCAGCTGGGACTCGAGCGGGGACACCGGGTGCTGGAGATCGGCACCGGGACCGGCTACAACGCCGCGCTGATGGCGCAGATCGTCGGTGATCCCCGCAACGTCATCTCGGTCGACATTGACGGCCAGATCGTCGAGCGGGCCCGGTCCGCCCTGGCCGCGGCCGGCTATGGCGGCGTGCAGGTCAGCTGCGGGGACGGCGGTTTCGGTGTTCCCGAGCGCGCGCCTTACGACCGCATCATCGTGACTGCCGGGGCCTGGAACCTGGCCCTCGACTGGCTGGCCCAGCTCGGACCTGGCGGCCGGATCGTGCTGCCCCTGTCGGTCCGCGGTATCCAGCTTTCGGTCGCGTTCGAGACCGTGGCGGATTACTGGGCCAGCACCTCCGCCTGCCGGTGCGGATTCATCCGGATGGCCGGCGCGCTGGCCGGGCCGGAGACGCTGGTCCCGTTCGGCGCGCCGGGCTGGTTCGTCCAGGCCGACGACGGCAAGGCGCTGGACACCCGAGGCCTTTACGCCGCGCTCAATGGGCCGGCGACCGATGTAGCCGCTGACGCCGCGGTGCCGGGCATGCACGCGCTCAGTGACGCGGACCTGTGGCTCACACTCACCGAGCCCCGCCTGACCAGGCTTACTTTGCTGGACCCCGGGTCGGGCCGGTCGGGCCGGTCCGCGCTGATGCCCTACGGCGGCCTGACGAACGCCCGCCCCGGCGTCCCGCGCGCCGACCTCGCTGCCGCCGCCCTGGTCGCGACGGCGAGGACACCCGCCGAGGCGGCCGCGGACACCGGGGTCGTGGTGCGGGGCTACGGTCCCGGCGGCGGCGCCCTGGCCGGGCACCTGGCCGACCAGATCCGGGCCTGGGACGGCCTTGGCCGCCCCGGCGCCGCCGGCCTCAGCCTGCGCGCCTTCCTGTCCGGCGCCGAGCTGGTCGTCTCGGCCGGCCAGATCATCCTCGATCGCGGCAGCGTCCGGCTGGCGGTCGGCTGGCCGGTGCGCTGACCGCCGCGACGCGCTGACCGCCGCGGCGAGGCCGCAGGCGCGAGTCGGGACTGGCGCTACCTCGCCGAGCGGAGCCGGCGCGCCCCGACCGCGGCAATCGCCAGGCCGGCCACGATCACCAGCGGGCCGATGATCGCCCAGACCGAGTCGCCCGACATGAAGCTTCCGCCGATGATCCCGAACCCCTGCAGCGCCCAGACCGCCCCGGCGATCGTGACCAGCACGCCAGCCACGATGATCCAGGAACTCCTCATGACGCATCGTCCCCTTCGCGCCGCGTCCGGGCTCGCGGCCGGCTCGGCGCTGTCCATGCTGTCATGAAGCACACGCGGCCCGCGCACGCGAGGTTCACCGGCCTGGACGGCCCCCGGCGCGACACGCCGGCGCCAGCGGCGCGGCCCACTCGATCGTGGCCGCCGGGAGAGGTAATCTCCGGTTGAGTCCCGTTCCGCACCGAGTCCCGGCATATGCGCGATTCCCCTGGTCGCGGCGACTGGACCGCAACCGGCAGTCACCATCAAACGTCTCATTAATGGAAGATCGCCTGATCCGCTGCGCACCTCTCCCGGTGCGGCCCGGATTAACCGGGGCAGGCGGCTGGCACGTGCTGAGGAGCGAGCGTTGAAGCAGCCCATCCGAAGGTGGCTGGCCGGCCTTGGCGCCGTGACGGCAGCCGCCGCGTCCGTGCTCAGCCTGAGCAGTCTGACCGCGAGCCAGGCGGCGACAGCAGGCAAGGCCGCCCCGGCGCGCGCCGGGACGGCGGCCAGGAACCTGCAGCCGGCCTACACCCCGCCCGGCCGGGTGCTGCGCCCCGGCATGAAGGGCCCGGCCATCAGGGCGCTCCAGCGGCGGCTGGCCGAGCTCAAGTACTACCCGGGCAAGATCGACGGCGAATTCAGCGCGGACACGCTGGAAGCCGTGTGGGCATTCAAGGAAGTCCAGGGGATCAACACCAGCAAGAACGCCGACATCGTAGGCCACGTCATGGAGCGCGACCTGGTGAAGCCGCGCCTGCCCAGGGTCCTGGTGCCCAGGGGCGGCAGCAACCTCCGGATTGAGGTCAGCCTGACGCGCGAGGTGCTGGTGCTCTACCACCACAACAAGGTCGAGCTGATCAGCCACGTCTCGGCAGGCGGCGGTTACTACTATCCGTGCCCCGGCGGCGGCGGCACCTGCGGGCCTGCCATCACCCCGGACGGCAATTTCCGCGCCCTGTCCTTCGCGCCCGGCTGGGTCACCGTGCCGCTCGGGTACATGTACAACCCGGTCTTCTTCATCGGCCGCGCGTATGCGATCCACGGGGACATCCCCGTTCCGCTGCAGCCGGTCTCGCACGGCTGCGTGCGGATCCCGATGTATATCGCGGCCTTCTTCCACAAGCTGGTCCACCTCGGCGCGCGGCATGGCACCCCCGTCTACATCCGGGGCCTGGCACCGGGAACCAGGTGAGCGTGACGGCAGCCGATTGGGGCGGCAGCCGTCCGGGGCGCACTCGCCTGCGCTCGGCCGCGCGGGTCGGCTCCGCCGGTAATGCCTGACTAGATGCCTATTAAGTTTGAGGGAAACACGGGTCGCCAGTAGGCTGACCCCGCAAACTAGCGTGACAGGCGTGGTCAGGGGCATGTGGCCCCCGAGTGTTGGGGTGGGTGGCGATGCGACGTTTGGTGCTGGCGACCGTAGCTGCCGTGGCCGCCGCGGGGCTCGCGGCCTGCGGCAGCAGCAGCTCGAGCAGCAGCAGCGGCGGGAGCACGAGCGCCTCCGCGGCCAGCTGCACGAACACTTCCATCCAGCACGAGCTCTACCATCACGGCGTGCTGACGGTGGCCACCGACAACCCGGTCTACACGCCCTGGTTCGTCAGCAATACGCCGTCGAACGGCAAGGGCTACGAGAGCGCTGTGGCCTACGCTATCGCCTCCCAGCTCGGGTTCAGGAAGTCCCAGGTCGTCTGGGTGAAGGAGCCCTTCACCAGCGCCTACGCGCCGGGACCGAAGAACTTCGACTTCGACATCAACGAGGTCTCCTACACCCCGCAGCGCGCGAGCGCCGTGACGTTCTCCAACAGCTATTATCCCGTCCGGCAGTCGATCGTGGCGATGAAGGGCACGCCCATCGCCACCAGGCACACCCCGGCGCAGCTGAAGACCTACCTGTACGGGGACCAGATCGGCACGACCGGCCTGACCTTCATCGCCACCCGGATCCAGCCCACGACCACGCCGAAGGTGTTCGACACGCTGGCCGAGGCGTCGGCCGCGCTGGCGGCTCACCGGATCGCCGCGCTGGTGACCGACACGCCGACCGCGCAGTACATGGCCACGGCGCAGATGAAGGGCGCGGTCCTGGTCGCGCAGTTCCCTTCCACGGGTGAGCATTACGGGCTGGTGTTCCACCAGGGCAACCCGCTGGTGACCTGCGTGAACAAGGCGATCGCGGCGCTGACCGCGAACGGGAAGCTGGCCGCGCTGCAAAAGCAGTACCTGCGCATCTACACCGCCTTCCCGACGATCAAGCCCTGACCCGGCGAGAACCGCCGAGACCCGGGGTCGCCTGAGCACGCATGGAAGGAAATCCGCCTGATCAGCCAGTAGATCCGCTCCTCGGCGCTCCCCGAGGCTTCGGGCCGTGGGGCCGGGGACGGGGACCGCGCCTGTTCTACGGGGGCGGCCGCAGCGCCGTGGCGATCTCCACCGCCAGCACCGTGGTGGTCGTCGGCGGGCTGGTCGCGATCTTCCTGCTGGCGCCGGGCAGCCGGGCGGTCGAGCACGCGTTCTTCAGCCCGAAGAACATGTGGCAGTCGTTCATCGGCAACCCCAAGCAGGGCTACTACTCGGTCGGCGCCGCGATCTGGCTCAACATCAGGATGTTCCTCGTGGCCGAGGTCCTGATCCTGGCCCTGGCGCTGCTGCTCGCGCTGATCCGTCAGTCCACCCACCCGGCCCTGTTCCCGATCCGGCTTCTCGGCACTATCTACGTCGACTTCTTCCGCGGCGTGCCGCTGATCCTGGTGATCTTCGCCCTGGGCCTGGGGGTGCCGGCCCTGAGCCTGCCGGTGGTGTCGAATCAGCCCGATGTGGTCTACGGCGTCGCCGCACTGGTGCTCTCGTACTCCGCGTACGTGTCCGAGGTCTACCGGGCCGGCCTGAACTCGGTGCAGCAGAGCCAGACGGCGGCCGCGCGGTCGCTCGGGCTGTCCCACGCCACGGCGATGCGTTACGTGATCTTGCCGCAGGCTGTGCGGAACATCGTCCCGCCGCTGCTGAACGACTTCATCAGCCTGCAGAAAGACACCGCCCTGGTGGGCGTGCTCGGCGTGATCGAGGCCAACAAGGCCGCCGACATCTACAGCGAGCAGGTGTTCAACTTCTCCAGCTTCACCGTCGCGGCGATCTTGTTTCTCATCCTCACCATCCCGCTGGCGCGGTTCACCGACCGGCTGATCGAGCGGGACAGGCGGCGGCGGCTCGCGGGATCCGGGCGATGACCGCCGGCGGCGCCGGGCCCGGCGAGATGCAGTCTTCGAGCCCGGCTGAGGCGATCCGGATCGAGGAGCTGCACAAGTCCTTCGGCCCCAACGAGGTCCTCAAAGGCATCAGCCTGTCGGTCGCCGCGCACGAGGTCATCTGCCTGATCGGCGCCTCCGGCTCGGGGAAGTCAACCTTGCTGCGCTGCATCAACCTGCTCGAGCCCATCGACGCCGGCCGGATCAGCGTGCTCGGGGGGCAGATTACCGGCGGCGGTGTCGACCTCAACCGGGTGCGGCGGCATATCGGCATCGTCTTCCAGTCCTACAACCTGTTCCCGCACATGAACGTCCTGCGCAACGTCACCCTCGCGCCGATGAAGGCACTCGGCACCCCGAGGGCCGCGGCCGAGGCGGACGCCCGGGACCTGCTGCGCCGGTTCGGCCTCCTCGACAAGGCGGCCGAATACCCCGACCGGCTGTCCGGCGGCCAGCAGCAGCGGGTGGCCATCGTCCGGGCCCTGGCCATGCGCCCGGAGATCATGCTGCTCGACGAGGTGACCAGCGCGCTCGACCCGGAGCTCGTCGCCGAGGTGCTCGACGTGATCCGCGAGCTCGCCAGCGGCGGGATGACGATGCTCATCGCCACCCACGAGATGGGCTTCGCCCGGGACATCGCGAACCGGGTCTGCTTCCTGGAAGAGGGGCGGATCATCGAGGACGCGCCCCCGGGCGAGCTTTTCACCGCGCCCAAAGACGACCGCACCCAGCGGTTCCTGCGCCGCATTATCGACGCCGGGCGCCTCTGAGCGGCTCCGGGGCCCAAGGTGGCGGCGGGGTAGTCAGCTGTCCGTAACCGGCTCCTGGAGCTCGGTCACCCACTTATCCGGGTCCTCGCCGCAGTCCAGGTACAGCTCGCGGTTGTGGAGAAGCCGGACTGCCGCTGGGCTCGGCGCTGACCGGGGAAAGCGGCGTGCACGATGACGCCGCCGTCCGGGGAGTCCTCGTAATAGGCGATCGACGGGCCGGCCGGCGTCAGGCCGGCCTCAGCGAGCTGACCGCACAGCTCGTCGTAGAGGGGCTGGATGACGGGGCTGATGGACTGCGGCGTCAGAGTCAAGGCACGTGCCAGAGCCAGGGCACGTGCCAGAGCCAGGGCCGGCGCGGCCGTCTACTTGCGGTGGCCGGGGCCCACCCGGGCCAGACGGCGCCAGGTGAGCCAGATGAACACCGCCGTCAGCACGATCTGCATGGCCATGTCCAGCAGCCAGACATGCGGGCTGTGATTCCACAGCGGGTCACGCTTAGGGCCGAGCGAGCCCGCCGGCGCGACCTGGTTCAGATTCGAGGTCGACGCCGTCGCGGCAAAGCCCCACCGCGAGGCCGAGAACCAGGAGACCTGGCCGATGCCGGCCTTCCCGGCCAGCGGGAACACCCCGCCGCTGAGGACGACCTCGATCAGCACCACCACCACGAGCAGCGGCATGGTCTTGTCGGAGGAATTGACGAACGCCGAGATCAGCAGGCCCAGGCTCATCGAGGCCACCGCGAGCATGGCGATCGCCAGCATGAGCTCGACCAGCGGCAGCGAGGTCAGGAAGGATCCGGTGGGCGGCAGTGGCCGGCCGACCAGGCCGAGGACCACCAGCAGGACCGCCTGGACGGCGCTGATCAGGCCGAGAACCACCAGTTTCGACCATAGGTAGGCCCCGGCGGACAGTCCGGCGGCCCGTTCCCGGGTATAGATCGCCTGTTCCTTGACCAGCTCCCGGACGGCGTTCGCGACCCCGGTGAGAACGGCGCCCATCACCAGGATCAGCAGCACCTGCTCAGCGTTGCCGTTATTGGTTCCCGCCAGGCCGCCCGGGTCGGGCACCAGCCGGATCAGGCCGCCGAGAACGATGGGCAGCAGCGCCATCGCCGCGACGTAGTTGCGGTCAGAGGCGATGACCGACAGGTAGCGCCGGGTCAGCGTCGACAGCTGGGCCAGCCGGTTTCTCGGCCGTGGCGGCGGCGGGACCGCGCGGACGGCTGCCCCGGCGCCCCGGTCGGCCTGCCCCGCGGCCGTCACGTACTGGGCGCAGAACTCCGAGCGCTGGTACTCCCCGGCCCAGTCACGGTCGGGCTGGGCGTCGAAGGCCTGGAACACCTCAGCCCAGCCGGGCTGGCCGAAGTGCTTCAGGCCCTGCTGCGGCGGGCCGAAGTAGGCGACCTTGCCGCCCGGCACGAGCACCAGCAGCCGGTCGCAGATGTCAAGGTTCGCGACGCTGTGCGTCACCACGATGACCGTCCGCCCGTCGTGCGCCAGGCCGGACATCATCTCCATCACGGACTTGTCCAGGCCGGGGTCAAGGCCCGACGTCGGCTCGTCGAGGAACAGCAGCGACGGTTTTGTCAGCAGCTCCAGTGCCACGTTCACGCGCTTCTGCTGGCCGCCGGACAGCGCCGACGCGCGGGTGCCTGCGTGCTTGGTCAGGGCCAGCTCGCCGAGGACCTCGTCGATCCGGCGCTCGCGCTCGGCCGTGCTGGTGTCCTGCGGAAACCGCAGCTCGGCGGCGTAACGCAGCGCCCGCCGGGCGGACAGCTGGGTATGCAGGATGTTCTCCTGCGGCACCAGGCCGATCCGGTGCCGCAGCTCGGCGTAGTCGGTGTACAGGTCGCGGTCGTCGTAGAGCACCGTGCCCTCGGTGGCGGGCCGCATCCCGGTCAGCGCGCCCAGCAGCGTCGACTTGCCCGCGCCGCTGGGCCCGATGACGCCCAGCAGGCAGCGCTCGCCGAGCGGGAAGCTGACGTTGTCGAGGATCACCTTGCCGCCGGGCAGCCGGACGGTCAGGCCGCGGGCGTTGAGCGAGACGTCGCCGGTGTCGATGAACTCTTGCAGCTCATCGCCGACCAGGCGGAAGTTGGCCAGGCCGATGCCGATGATGTCGCTCTCGGTGACAGGCGTAGCGGCGGTGATCCGCTGGCCGTTCAGGTAGCTGCCGTTGTGGCTGCTCAGGTCGGCGATCTCGTACCCGCCCCCGGGCAGCCTGCGCAGTTCGGCGTGGTAACGGGAGACGCTGAGGTCGGACACGACCACGTCGTTGTCGGGGGCACGGCCGATGCGCAGCACCCGGGCGGGCAGCGCCATGATGGCGCTCGGCTGCCGCATCGCGCTCGAGGGGCGCGCGGCCGGGCGGCGCGGCGGCTCGCCTGGCGCCTGCGGCGCGGCCGGGGCGCGCTGCTCGCCGACGGCCGAGGCGATCGCGGTGGCGTTCCCGGCGGCGACCGAGCAGGACAGGACCGGGCCGGTGTCAGGGTGGCCGAGCCTGACCTGGCAGGGGCCGGTGATCTCGACCCGGTGCACCCGCTGAGGCCCGGCCCAGGTGCCGTTGGTGCTGCCGCTGTCCTCCAGCAGCCACTGATCGTTCTCCAGGCGCAGGATCGCGTGCTGCCAGGAAACCCTGGGCTCATTGACGACGACGTCCGACTGCGGGTCGCGGCCTACGCGATAACGAGGGCCGGCCTGGAGCGTGCGGTCAGTCCCCGCCGCCCGCACCACGAGCGCCGGCGCGGCGCCAGGCGAAAGATCGCGCTCGACCGTCATCTGCACACTCTAAAGCGAATAGGCCCTCGGGAGCAGGGGTCAATGGGGCAGCCGGCGGCATGTCCGGTGTTTTTCCGGACCGCCCACGGTGCGCTGATCCGGCATAGCGCCGGCTTGGCGCTTTACTTACCAATCGTCTTTTTTCATGACAAATAACTAGTGAGGTCATTCGATACCCGCTGGTTTGACAGCGAGCGCTGGCCGAACTGGATACTTAGATCGCCCCGGGCTGCGTCACTAATGGCCCCCGGCAATTCCGGTGTCCCGCCCGGCGCCATCGCCGGACACGATAAACGGGGCACCGGACGGTCGCGCACGGGCTGGAGGAGCGAGGAGCGGTGAGCGAGGACTTCCCGTCGTCACCCGGCGGCTTCGCGGTCGGCTCGCAGATCGCCGGCTACCGGCTGCTCGAGCAGATCGGCCGCGGCGGCATGGCCGTCGTCTACCGGGCCCACGACGAGCGGCTGGACCGGCAGGTCGCGCTGAAGATCCTCGCGCCCGGCCTCGCGCTGGACGACGCGTTCCGCCAGCGATTCATCCGTGAGTCCCGCGCCGCCGCCGCGGTCGACGACCCGCACATCATCCCGGTGTTCGAGGCGGGCGAATCCGGCGGCGTGCTGTTTATCGCGATGCGCTACGTGCGCGGCGGCGACGTGCGCACGCTTCTTGACCGGCATGGGCCGCTGCCCCCGGCCCGGGCCACTGAGATCATCTCCCAGGTCGCCTCGGCGCTGGACGACGCGCATTCGCGCGGCCTGGTGCACCGGGACGTGAAGCCGGCCAACATGCTCCTGGACGCGGGCTTCCGCAGCGACCGCCCCGACCACGTGTACCTGTCCGACTTCGGTCTCAGCAAGCAGTCACTCGCGCCGAGCGGGCTGACCTCCACCGG
Organism: Streptosporangiaceae bacterium; assembly: GCA_052146815.1. Classification (GTDB taxonomy): domain Bacteria; phylum Actinomycetota; class Actinomycetes; order Streptosporangiales; family Streptosporangiaceae; genus DATJZH01. The sequence continues at coordinate 40,405 of JBKQMG010000281.1, forward strand.
CCAGTTCCTCGGCACCCTGGACTACGTGGCGCCCGAGCAGATCGAGGGCAAGCCCGTGGACGGGCGGGCCGATCTGTACTCCCTGGCCTGCGCGGCGTTCGAGCTGCTCAGCGGGGAACCGCCGTTCAAGCGGGATCAGGGCCTCGCGGTCGTCTACGCGCAGCTGTCCGAGCCGCCGCCGTCGCTGTCGGCCCGGCGCCCTGGCCTGCCGCCGGCCGCCGGCGAGGTGATCGCCAGGGCGATGGCGAAGGCCCCGGCTGACCGTTTTGCCTCCTGCCGTGATTTTGCCGCCGCGCTGCGCGCCGCCTTCGGGCTGCGGCCGCTGGACTCCGGGCCGGAGCCGATCCCCGGCGGGAACCGGCCGCCGACCGAGGTCGCGTTCCCGGTGCCGCAGGGTCACGGGGCCGCCGATCCCGGTTCCCCGCGGGCCGCCGGGCCGGACCCGGTGCCGGGCAGAGGCACCGCCGCGCCGCTGACGTCGGCGGACCCGGTGCCGGCCGGGGCGCCGGCCGGGCCGGTGACGCAGGCCGCCCGCGTGCCCGCCGGACGCACGACCCCCGGCGCGGCCGGCCCGCCGCACGGACCCGCGGGCTCGGCTGGCCCTCCCGACTACGGTCAGCCCGCCGCGCCGCGGCACCGCTCGCGCAAAACGGCGGCCGCGGCGGCCGCGGCCGCCGCGATCATCGTCATCGGCGGCGGTGCCTATCTGCTCCTGCGCGGCGGATCGGGCAGCGGCAGCAGCGCCGCGGGGAACGGGCTCGCGCCCCCCGGCTGCACGACGAAGACGGCATCGGCCCGTGCGCTGCCAGTCCGCAGTGCGCAGCTGCCGGTGGGCGGTAACCCGTTCGCGGTGAAGGTGAGCCGCGGCGGCCAGTTCTCCTTCGTCTCCACCGGCAAGTCGGTCGCGATGCTGAACACCAACGGCGGCGGCCTGAACCTGACGATCCGCACGACGATCGTGACACCGGGCGGCCAGAAAGGCGAGGCCATCACCGGCAACGGCTACCTGCTGGTAGCGGGCAACAGCGGGGCCACCGTCATCAGCATCAAGGCCGCCAAGCAGGGCGCGGCCAGCCCGGTGGTCGGCAATCTGCGGAGCCCGGGCGGCAAGCACGCGGCCGAGGTCATGGTCTCTCCGGACGACAATTTCGCCTTCGTGACGCTGCAGGGCAGCAACAAGATGGCGGTCTTCAACCTGAAGGCGGCGCAGCAGAGCGGATTCCGCAGCTCGGGCTTCGTCGGGTTCGTGCGGCTCGGCGACCAGCCGGTCGGAATGACCGAGCACGGCGGCCTGATCTACGCCACGAGCATGCAGCGGGGTCCCGGCAAAGGACCGGCCGAGGGGACGGTCAGCGTGATCAGCATGGCACGCGCGGAGCACGGCCAGCAGACGGCTGTGCTGGCGTCGGCAGCCGCCGGCTGTGCCCCGTCGCGGGTGATGACCTCGCCAGACGGCAGCATCGTGTGGGTCACCACGCAGCAGAGCAACGCGCTGCTTGCCTTCAGCGCCGCCGCGCTGCGCACCGACCCGCCGAAGGCGCTGATGGCCCGGGTGCTGGTCGGGCCGAACCCGATCGGGGAGACGTTCATCAAGGGCGGCTCGCAGATCGTGGTGGCGAACGCTGACAATTCTCATGAGGCCGCCCCGGCGAGCCTCATGGTCGTGAACACCAGCGCCGCGCTGAAGGGCAGGCCGGCCGTGCTCGGCTACATCCGCACCGGCAAGCAGCCGCGCCAGTTCGACCTGGAAGGCGGCAAGACCCTGCTCGTCACCAATACCGGCTCGGGCCAGCTGCAGGCCGTCGATATCGCCAGCATCCCCTGAGCAGGCGCCCCGCCGCGCATTCGCCGCCGAGCAGGCAGATGGCCTAGCATCGGACGATGGAGCAGGCGCGGTGAGCGGCTACCAGACGTCAGCACCGGCCCGGGTCAGACGGCGACGGCCGCTGCGGACCCTGCTCATCGTGGTGATCGTCGTGATCGGCCTGCTGGTCGCGGCCGACTTCGCCGGCCGGGCGGTGGCGGAGAATGTCCTGGCGTCGCAGATCAAGAGCCACGGGTTCCCCAAGAAGCCCAGCGTCTCGATCAAGGGATTCCCGTTCCTCACCCAGCTGGCCGCGCGCAAATTCCAGCAGGTCGACCTCAGCTCCTCCGATGTGCCCGAGGGGCCGGTCACGATTAAGACCGTCAACGCCGTGCTCAACGGAGTGCACGTGGACTCCGACTTCAAAGGCGGGACCGTCGACCGGCTCACCGGGTCGGCGTTCATCAGCTTTCCCGAAGTCTCGAACGCACTGCAGACCCAGGCCGGCCCGCTCGGCTCGCTGGTCGGCAGTTCCGGCCTGACCCTGTCGTCGGTCGGTCACAACGAGGTCCGGGCGGGCGTGAACCTGGTGGTGACCAGCGGCTCGGCGACCTGGCGCATCACTCAGGTGAGCGGCAACGAGCTTGAGGCACAGCTGGTCGGCAGCAGCGGGCTGCCGTCGGCGGTGACCAGCGCCATCTCCAGCATCAAGCTGCCGTTGCCGTCGCTGCCGTTCAACCTGACGATCAAGGATGTGCAGGTGACGCCGGACGGCATCGTCGGCCAGCTGGACGGCCGCGACATCTCGTTCGGCAGCTGACGCGACCTGCCCGCCCGGCCGCGGGGGTGACAATGGGCCGGTGATCGATGTTGAGCCGGAGCGGTTCGAGGAGATGGTCGGCGCCGCCCTGGACGGGCTGCCGGACCAGCTCGGCCAGCTCATGCGGAACGTGGCCGTCACGGTCGAGGACTACGGCGGGCCGCCGGGTCTGCTGGGCCTTTACCAGGGCATCCCGCTGACCAGCCGGACCACCAGCTACGCGGGCGTGCTGCCGGACCGGATCACCATCTACCGCCGCGCCATCTGCGCCATCTGCCGCACCGAGGATGAGGTCGTCGATCAGGTCCGCCGGACCGTCGTGCACGAGGTGGCGCACCATTTCGGCATCAGCGACGAGCGGCTCCGCGAGCTCGGCTGGTAGGGCCGGGTCGCCGCCTCAGTCGGAAATAGGGCCGATAGCCAGTGGCGGCGGACCGTGGTCGTTCGGCATGATCAAAGGGGACGAAAGGAGCACGGGATTGGCGCACCAGCAGGGCAGGCGGCTGACGATCATCGGCGGCGGCGTGATGGGACTGATGACCGCGTACTATGCGGCGCCGCTGGCCCAGTCCGTGACCGTGCTGGAGAGATCCCGGATCGGCGACCCGGCCACCGCGTCCTTCGGCCTGACCCGGTCCGTGCGCAACGACTATCTGGACCCGCAGTACAGCCGGCTCGCCTACGAGGCCCGGCGGCTGTGGCTGGAGCTCCAGCAGCAGGCCGGAGAGCCGCTGCTGGTGGACTGCGGGTGCCTGAACCTGGTCAAGAGCAGCGTGACCCCCGATGCGCGCAGCAGCTACGGGGCGCTCAGCTTCGCGGTCCTGGCGCAGCTGCAGCTGCGCCGCGAGGCGTTCTCGGCCGGTCAGCTGGCCCGCAGGTTCCCGCAGTTCGACGCCGACGGCGGCTGGCTGGACGTCGATGCGGGGTTCGCCGACCTGCAGGCGGTCACCCGGATGCTGACCCGGGCGCTGGCCGACCGCGGGGTCGAGCTGGCCGAGCGCAGCGCAGTGCGCGGCATCAGCCGGGCCGGGCACGGCTGGAGCGTGGCCACCGACGCGGGACCGGTGGAATCGGACGCGATCGTCATCACCGCGGGCCTTTCGACCAACAAGGTACTGGACCTGGTACCGGGCTGCTCCGTCCGGTTCCCGCTGCGGCCGGACCGGCCGTCGCAGTCGAAGTACTTCATCCCCCCGGCGCAGTCGCGCGCTCAGTTCACCGAGCGGGCGCTGCCCGTTTTCGCGTATCTGGACGTCGGGATTTACGGGCATCCGATGTACGCGGGGAAAACGCCGGGCGTGAAAATCGGTTTTTACAATCCGCCGGATGCCACCGTGGTGGCGAGCCGGATCGCTTCCGTCGAGGATTTCGTGGCTGAATGCATGCCGGGCCTGCGCGGGGCGCAGACCGTAGACGTGGCGGCCGAGGGTTTCGACACCTGCGAGTACGACCTGGTGGCCGACGACGACTTCATTCTCGGCCCGGTGCCGGGCGCCGACGGCGTCTTCACTGGCGTCGGCTGGCGGGGCACCGGATACAAGTTCGCGCCGTGGGTCGGCCGGGTCCTCGCTCAGCTCGCGCTGCAGCACGGCACCGTGTACGACATCCGCCGGTTCACCCCGGGCCGGTTCGCCGGCGCCATGATCGAAAGCGGAGGTGCGGCGGCATGACGGATCAGACGCAGGCGGGGCTGGTCGAGCGGCTGGCCGCCGGCACCGTGCTCGGTGCCGAGGGATACGTCTTCGAGCTGGAGCGCCGCGGCTACATCAAGGCCGGCCCGTACGTGCCCGAGGCCGTCCTGGACTTCCCGGACGCCGTCCGGCAGCTGCACCGGGAGTTCCTGCGCGCGGGCGCGGAGGTCATGGTGGCGCTCACCTACTACGCGCACCGGGAGAAGCTGCGGGCCGTCGGCCGGGAGAACGACCTGGAGGCCATGAACCGGCACGCGGTCCGGATTGCCCGTGAGGTCGCCCGGGAGGGCGACGCGCTGGTCGCGGGCAACGTCTGCAACACCTGGGTCTACGATCCCGATGACGGCGCCACGCGGGACGCGGTGCGGGCCACCTACGCCGAGCAGCTCGGCTGGGCGGCGGACGAGGGCATCGACTTCGTCATCTCCGAGACCAACGATTACCTCGGCGAGGCCCTGATCGCGCTGGAGGTCATCCAGGGCCTCGGCCTGCCGGCCATGGTGACGCTGGCCACGACCCAGCCGGAACGCACGCGCGATGGCTACACCTACGCTGAGGCGTGCCGGATCCTCGCCGCCGAAGGGGCCGCCGTGGTCGGCCTGAACTGCGACCGCGGCCCGAAGACGATGCTGCCGCTGCTGGCGCAGATCCGCGCGGTCGTCGACTCGCCCATGGCGGCCCAGCCGGTGCCCTACCGCACGACTGCGGAGGCGCCGACGATGGAGAGCTTCCGGCTCGACGGAATCGACCGGGTCTTCCCGCTGGCGCTCGAGGCGTTCACCTGCCCGCGCACTGAGATGGCCGATTTCGCGGTGGCCGCCCGCGACCTGGGGGTTGAGTACATCGGCATCTGCTGCGGCGGCGGCCCGCATCATGTGCGGGCCATGGCCGAGTCGCTCGGCCGCCTCGTGCCGGCCAGCAAGTACTCGCCGTCGATGGACCTGCACCCCATGTTCCGCGCGGACGTCGCGCCCAAGGACGCGGCGTTCCTGCACACCTGGGATCCCGCCGGGTCGGGGTGACCGGCGGCCTAACCTGGTGGCATGACGGTGACGGCGGCGCGACCGGTGGCCGCGGACCTGCTGCCGCACTTGCGCCGGGCCCGCGACCACATAGACCGGGACTTCGGGCGGCCGCTGGATCTGGAAGCGCTCGCGGCCGTGGCCGGCGTGTCGAGGTTCCATTTCGCCCGCAGCTTCGAGGCCGCCTACGGCGAGACGCCCATCCGCTACCTGACCAGGCGCCGGATCGAGCGGGCGCAGGACCTGCTGCGGCATGCCAACCTGACCGTGACCGAGGTGTGCATCATGGTCGGGTTCGCCAGCCCGGGGTCCTTCTCATCGCGCTTCACCCAGCTGGTCGGCGAGTGCCCGAGCGCCTACCGGGACCGGTGGGCGGCGCGTGGCGGCCCGCACGTGCCGGGCTGCTACCTGTTCATGCGCGGCGCCCTGGACCCTGGCGGCACGACGGGACTGCGGCGCACCGGGCCGCCGCAGGCAGATGCCCCCGATCGCGCAATCTCGGAGAAGCCGGCCGCGGGCGGTACCCGGTAGCGTCGGGGCATGATCACGAACGTTTCGCTCATCACCGTCTGCTGCCTCGATCAGGACCAGGCCCGTGACTTCTACGTCGACGTCCTGGGCTTCGCGCCGCGCACCGACATCATCATGGGCGAAGGGTTCCGCTGGCTGAGCATCAGCCATCCCAGTCAGCCCGAGCTGGAGCTCACGCTGATGGAGCCCGGTCCGCCGCTAGACGCCGAGGCCGCGGCTTTCATCCGGCGCCAGCTCGAAAGGGGCCAGATGGGCGGCCTCGGGCTGCGCGTGGACGACTGCCGCAAGACCCACGCGGAACTGACCGCCAAGGGCGTGACCTTCCTGCAGGAGCCCGCCGACCGGCCGTATGGCGTGGAGGCCGTGATGCGCGATAATTCCGGCAACTGGCTGGTCCTCGTGGAGCCAAGGGACTTCAGCCCGGCGGACTTCGCCTGAGCGGGGCGCCGTCCGGCCCGCGGACGCGCGCGATGGCCTGCTCGGTGACCCGAGCAGGCCGCGACCGTCCGCCCGGCGATCCGCGCCGCCGACGCGGGCCGCGTGAGCAGGGCCGCGGTGATGGTGAGCCGCGGCACCATGCTCGGCGGGTCGCTGCGGTCATGAGCCTGGCCGGGAGCGGCCAGCCCGCCGCCAGCGCGATGCTCAGCATCGGCAGGCTGACCCCGCTGGCTGCCGCGCTGGCCGGTTCCACGGTCCGCGGGTTGCACTCGATGAAGACCGGCTCGCCGCCGGTGTGGAAGTAGCCCAGCGTGAGGCCGCCGTGCCAGCGCAGCGCTTCCCCGACGGCGGCGGCCCAGTACCGGGCCCGCGGGTGATCGACGCTGAGCCCGGCCGCGGCGCTGCCGCCGATCCCCGCGCCGGTCTGCACGCTGGTGTGCGCCGCGATCAGGCGGCCGCGATCGAAGAGCGCCTGGACCTGCCCGTACTGCCCGGCCGGGGTTCCTGGGCCATCAGCGGCCAAGTCGGACCAGCGCCTGGCGGCGCTCGTGGTCACCCGAGACCAGGCTCACGCCCTGGCCGGCTGTGCTGAACGCCGCCTTCAGGAAGTACGGATACCGCAGCCCGGCCAGCGCTGTCTCGTCAGGGGCGAGGCGCTCGCGGGCCGTCAGGCTGGAGGCCTCGGACAGCAGTACCCGGACGCTGCGGGCTCGCACACTGCTCATCCTCGCGCATGGCCGCCGCGGAGCCGGGCGGATCGGGGCCAGATCACCCAGGTCATCCCGCGATAATCGTCGGATGCGTAATCAGGACGACCGGCCAGAGCCGCTCGCGGCCAGACGCCGGCTTCCGCGCGGCCGGTGCTCCGGCTGGCGGCTCGGCATCTCTGCCGCCGTCGGCGTCATCGCCGCGGTCGTGACTGTCGTGGCCGGCGGCGGCGCTTACGCGCCTGCCGTGGGCTGGGATGTCACGGCGATCGTGTTCTGCGGCTGGATCTGGCGGGCCACCTGGCCGATGTCGCCGGAGGCGACCGCCGACGAGGCGACGGCGGAAGATCCCAGCCGGAGCATGAGCGACATCCTCACCCTCAGCGCCGCCGTGGCGAGTCTCGGTGCCGTCGCGATCGTGCTGGTGCGTGCCCACTCGGCGCCGGGCGCCGACCAGGGGCTGCTCGCCGGGCTCGGCCTGCTCAGCGGTCGCCGTGTCCTGGTTCACCGTGCACACGATTTTCACCTTGCGGTACGCACTGCTCTATTACGCCGATCCGGTGGGCGGGGTCAGTTTCAATCAGCCGGAGCGGCCCTGCTACCGCGACTTCGCCTATCTCGCGCTCACGCTCGGCATGACCTTCCAGGTCTCCGACACGAATCTGGAGAGCACGGCGGTGCGGGCGACCGCGCTGCGCCACGCCCTGCTCTCCTACCTGCTCGGGTCGATCATCCTGGCCGCGGCCATCAATCTCGTCGCCGGCATCGGCAGCAGCGCTGGCGTCGGCTGACCGGGCGGTCAGCGCGCCAGGCTGACCACGTGCGCCGGCCCGGAACAACCGGTAACGACCGTTGCGGACCTGTAGGTCACATTGGCCGATATGACTGTGGGTCACTGATTGATTTCAATGTCGCGGTAATCCAGACGACAGCGTCGGATGTCTAGATACTGGTACCCGTAACTGCGCGTCTCCGTACAAGAGCGTGCAGTGAGCAATCATGGCTCGGCACCCTGGGGGGGTCTGAGCGCGAGTGCGCTAGGAGGGTATGTACCCCTATGCCAGTGCGAGACCGCGGTGGAATTGCTGAGACCACCGAAGCTCTTGTCACTTTCTCGCCGGCGGCTGCTGCAGCCGAGGCTGTCGTCGAGGAGGCAGCCCGGACGGCGGCTGCCGCCGCCGCTGAGCAACAAGCCGCCGGATTACGGGCGCTGCTGGCTTTAGCGCGCCCGGCAGAGCCGACGCCGGCGTATCTGGGAGCCGCGCGCCGCGCGCCAGTGCCGTGGCGATCGCGGTTGCGCATCCCGCTGCCGCTGCTAGCCGTGCTGACCGTTCAAGCGGTCCTGGCGGGTAATCTCATTCACGCCAACACCGCGTTCCAGGACGAGGCCCTGTATCTGTGGGCCGGACACTTGGAACTGGCACATCTGCTCGAAGGTGCGCCAATTCCCCCGTTTCCCACCTTCTTTTCCGGGGCTCCGGTCGTCTACCCCCCGATCGCCGCGCTGGCCGACAGTATCGGCGGCCTATCCGGTGCGCGGATTCTGTCGCTGTGCTTCATGCTCGGCGCCACTTGCCTGTTGTGGGGCACGACCTCGCGGCTCTACGGCAGGCGTGCAGCGTTCTTCGCGGCGGGCGTGTGGTCAGTCCTCGGCCCGACGCTGCACCTCAGCGCCTTCGCCACCTTCGATGCGATGTCGCTGTTTCTGGTGGCGCTCGCAGCATGGCTCGCCACCGGCGCCCGCACCCGGGAGGACTCGACAGGCTGGATACTTGGCGCGACTGCGGCCCTGGCACTCGCGAACGCCGCGAAATACGCGTCCGCGATCTTTGATCCTGCTGTTCTCGGCATGGCATGCTTCTGCGCGTTCCCGCGGCCAGGCGGCAAGGTAGCGATTCGTCGCGCTGCCCTGATGGTGACGTGCCTGACCGGGGTTCTCGCAGTGCTGGTCAAGCTGGCCGGGCTGTACTACGCGGTCGGCATCCGCGAGACGACGCTGACCCGGCTCGAAGGCAGCAACACCATCGGGCAGGTGCTCGGAGAATCCTGGGGATGGGTCGGCATCGCCCTTGTCCTCGCATTCACCGGTGCGGCGCTGGGGATGGCGAGGGAAAGCAGCTGGGGCCAGAAGCTGCTGCTCGTAATGCTGGCCGGGACAGGGCTGCTCGCACCGATTCAGCAGGCGCACATCCACACCACCACCTCGCTGGATAAGCACGTCGATTTCGGTGCCTGGTTCGCCATGATTGCCGGCGGCTACGCGGTCGACCGCCTGCTCAAGTTCATTCGGCCACATGCCGTACGTGCCGCAGCCGCGGCCGGGTGCGTGATCGCGCTCATCGTCCCGGCCGCTATCGGGCTCAGTCAGGCCAAGGTGCTGTTTGACTGGCCTGATACGTCGAAGTTCCTCACCGACCTGGCTCCCTATGTTGACAACACCAGCGGGCACATCCTGGTGGAGACCCCGTCGATTCCTGAGTACTACCTGCCGGCCGGATCGCAATGGTGGCGTTGGTCAAGCACCTGGAACATCCGCGAGCCGGACCGCAAGTCTGTCGGCTCGCAGGGCGTCGGCCGGCCTGGCTCCTGGGGCATTTATCAGCACTATATTGCTGAGCATTATTTCTCGGTAATTGCATTGAATGATAACGCGACTCGAGAACTTGATGAGCAGATAGCAGCCGAACTCGCCAGTATGCCGAAGGTTTATCGTCTGGCGGACCAATTCGAGTACGGCAATATAGGTGTCTACCGAATCTGGGTGCTCAGGCATCAGGCGCACGCCACCCGGGCAGTCACGAGGTGAGTGGCCGGCACCGCCAGGTGGCTACAGCGGCACGGCCGCCGGCTGCTCATGTCGCTCAGCAGCCCCTGCCCGGGTCTGAGATCGTCACTCAGCTGCCGCCCGGGGCTGACGAGAAGTACTCTTATCTTTCCCGCTCGCTGCCCTACCTGACCGTAGCCGTGACCGTCGCGTTCCTGGCGGCGTTCACCAGCCAGATCTTGTTCGAGATCAACAGCGGGATCTGGGAATTCGCCATCTTCACCTTCGTCGGCACGCTCGCCTTCGCGATGTCCATGCCGCTGGGGTTTACCGGCCGCGGCTTCGACATCGATCGCCATCAGCGTCTGGTGCGCGCCTGGAGGCCTCGCCGCTATCCGTCCGTGGACATCTTCCTGCCTATCTGCGGCGAGCCGATAGAGATGCTGCGAAACGCGTGGACGGCGGTCGCCGCGCTCGGGGCGGCATATCCCGGCCGGGCACTGACCTACGTGCTGGATGACGGCGCAGACCCGCAGGCGCGCGACCTCGCGATCAGCCTCGCCCTCAGGTACGTCGTCCGGCCCAACCGCGGCGAGCACATGAAATCCGGCAACCTGCGGTACGCGTTTGCGCACACCAGTGGCGAATTCTTGGTGGTGTTCGACGCGGACTTCGCGCCCCGCCCGGACTTCCTGGCAGAGACACTGCCTTACTTCGATGACAGCGACATCGCCATCGTCCAGACACCCCAGTACTTCCGCACCGACCCGCGCCAGACCTGGGTGGAGCACGCGGCAGGCGCTGTGCAGGAACTGTTCTACCGGGCCATCCAGGTCGGCCGCGATCGCCTGGGAGCGTCAATATGCGTCGGCACCTGCGCGGTCTACCGGCGGCGGCCGCTCATCCCGCAAGGGGGCACGACGCTCATTGCCTACGCCGAGGACGTGCACACCGGTCTTGATGTGCGCCGGGCAGGGTGGAAGCTGATCTACGTGCCGATAGTGCTCGCCACCGGCATGTGCCCGACCGGCCTGAACGCGTTCTTCCGGCAGCAGTACCGCTGGTGCACCGGGTCGACTAGCACCATGCTGACGTCCAGGCTGTGGTCAGTCCCCATGTCGGTCCCGGCCCGCCTGACGTACGTATCCGGCTTCTGCTATTACCTGTTCACCGGCATGTCAGTGTTCGCGATCCCGCTGATCCCGATCACCCTCCTGCTGTTCCGGCCCTACAGCATTACGCCGCTCAACTCGGGACTGATCGTCGTGTCGATGCTGACTAGCATGACCGTCCTGCCGCTGTGGCACCGGTGCGGCTATGACCTCCGGGCCACGCTCCCGCTCTCCCTGGTGCGGGCCTGGGCACATGCGCTGGCGATCTGGGACTATCTGCGCGGCCGGACGATGAGCTGGCAGCCGACCGGCGCTGGCGTAAGCCCGGTCCGGCGGTTCTGGTGGGGCATGCGAATGTGGAGCCTCACTTCTGTCGCGGCGTGGCTCACGCTGGCCGGCTGGCGGATGACGATCCTGCCGCCGTCCCGCCTGACCGTTGTCACCATCTGCGGCCTGATCAACGCCGCGGTGGTGCTGCGAGTGCTCTTTCCAGGGAGGAATGCCCAGTGACCATGCCCCCGCCTGGGGTCCCCCCCACAGGAACCCAGCCGTCTCGCGGGCCGCGGCACAGCCGCGAGCCAGAGCCCACCCGTCTAGTGACCCGGATCGTTCCGACCGGTGATCTGCCTGCGGGCGTCGGTGCACTCGCATCGGCTGATGGCACCACCGTCTACGTCAGCACCTCGCTCAGTAAATCGGCGCGCCGCGCCGCGCTGCGCGAGGTCATGCGTGCTACGCACCGGTTCCCCGGACTGGTGCTCATCCCGGCTCTGGTCAGCGCCCGCATCCGCCGGTTCCTCGAGTCCGTGAGCGAGTCGGCGTCGACCTTGCTGGAGCATGCGGTGAACCTGGCTTCGGCCAGCCCGATGGTTACTACTGCCGTCAGCGCCGTAGCGGTCGCAGTCATCGCCGGCGGTACCGCCGGGGTCGTCGTCGCTACTTCGCCGCCGGGGGGCGCCGGGGCGGCGGCCGCGGGCAAGAAGGAGCCGTGGCCGGTTCCCACCACGGCGCCAAAGAGACGCGTCATCATCAAGCTTCCTGCTTACCCTGACTCCTACCTGGGTGCCTACGCGCCGGGGGTGCCCAATAGCTACGGATCGATCGATTCGTTCGGCCAGGCCACTGGCGTCCAGCCGAATCTTGCGCTCTACTACAGCGGCTGGGGCGAGCCGTTCAATGCGTCTTTCGGCGTAGCGGCGGCCGACAATGGCGCGACGCCGCTCATTCAGATCGATCCCAGAAATATCAGCCTCTGGGCCATTGCCGCCGGCAAGTATGACCATTTCCTGGACTTGTATGCTGATGCCGTGGCTGAATACGGCCTGCGGACCGGACAGGCCGTTGTCATCGGTTTCGGTCACGAGATGAACGCAGGCTGGTACCCGTGGGGGGCCGGCAGTCAGCCGCCGGGGAACTTCGTCGCGGCATGGAGGCACATCGTAGATGTCTTCCATTCCCAGAACGCCTATAACGTGACCTGGCTGTGGACGATCAATCAGGTTAACGCGACCTCTATCGCGTCATACTGGCCAGGCCCCGGTTATGTCACCTGGGTAGGAATCGACGCCTACTTCCGGCAGTCAACCGACGTGTTCAGCGGCGTATTCGGCTCTAGCCTCGCCGCGGTCCGGCAGCTCACCGCCGACCCCATTTTGCTCTCGGAGACGGCTGCGCCCGTCGGATCCATGCAGGCAAGCCAGATCGGCAGCCTGTTTAAGGGAATTTTTGACCGACAAATCCTCGGTTTCGTCTGGTTCGACGCCGACCAAAGGGAGAACTGGCAGCTTCTGCCCGATACGCCTGCTGCGGCGGCGTTCCGTAAGGCAGCCAGGGGCTACCAGTAATCCCGTGCCTGCAGGCTGGCCCCGGTCTCAGCAGGCTGTGCCAGCCGCACCTGGCTGTCCAAAGGCGAGACAGGCGGGCGGCCGGAGCCAGGTTACCGTGGGCGCACGCCTGCTGGGGTGCTCGCCGGGCAGGCGGCCCGATCCGAGGAGGAGTTCGAGATGACCCGACGTGACATCGAATTCAGTGCCGAGGGCGTCACCCTGCGCGGCTGGTTCTGCCCGGCTGAAGGCGCGGCGGTTGCCGATCCGGCGGTAGTCATGGCGCACGGCTTCTCGGCGGGCGGTCAAGGAGATGTACCTGGACAAGTTCGCCGAGGTCTTCAGCGCGGCCGGGCTGAACGCGCTGGTCTTCGACAATCGCAATTTCGGCGCCAGCGACGGCGAGCCCCGGCAGGAGATCGACCCGTGGGCGCAGGTGCGTGACTACCGGCACGCCATCACCTACGCCATTACCCTGCCGGAGGTCGACGCCGGGCGGATCGGCATCGGGGGGAGCAGTTACTCCGGCGGCCACGTCCTGGTGGTGGCGGCGATCGACCGGCGGGTGAAGGCCGTGGTGAGCCAGGTCCCCCTGGTCAGCGGGCACGATAACCTGCGCGCTCTGGTCCGCGCTGATTTCATCGCCGGGTTCCGGGAGATGTTCGACGCCGACCGGGTCGCCCGATTCGAGGGGAAGGCGCCCGCGATGGTGCCGGTCGTTGCCGAAGACCCGCTGGGCGCATCGGCGCTGCCGACGGCTGACTCCTGGCAGTGGTTCACCGAGACCGGCAATACCCGCGCGCCGTCCTGGCGCAACGAGGTGACGCTGCGCAGCGTCGAGATGTTCAACTGAGTACGAGCCGATCACCTACCTGCCGTATATCAGCCCTGTTCCGCTCCTGCTGCTGGTGGCGGCCGGAGATCATCTGGTGCCGTCTGAGCTGGCGATCGCCGCTTATGGCCGGGCGCACGAGCCCAAGAAGCTGGTGATCATGCCGGGCGGCCATTTCGATGCCCACGTCAAGGGCCTCGACGAGGCCAGCATCCCGGCGCGTGCCTGGCTCGCGCGGCATCTGGCCCCGTGACCTGGAGGCAGCCGGGCTGACCGCAGGACAGGCGAACCTGTCTCCGGCCCGTCAGGGAGCGGTCGCGGCGGCGGCCAGCTGACCTTGCTCGGGCCCTTCGTTCAGGGCATCGAGGAAGGCCGCCGCCCAGTGGGCCACGTCATGCTCGCGGACCCGCCGGCGCATCGAGCGCATCCGGCGCCTCGCCTCACGCGGTGGGACGGTCGCCGCGCGGACGATGGCGTCCTTCATTCCCTCGATGTCGTGCGGGTTGACGATGAAGGCGCTGCCGAGCTCGTCGGCTGCGCCGGTGAACTCGCTGAGCACCAGCGCGCCGGTCTCGTCGTGGCGGCAGGCGACGTACTCCTTGGCGACCAGGTTCATGCCGTCGCGCAGCGAGGTCACCAGCATCACGTCAGCGGCGAGGAACAGCGCGGCCATTTCCTCGCGCGGGTAGGACTGGTGCAGGTAGTGCACCGGCGGGTTGCCCAGCTCCCCGTGCTCCCCGTTGATGCGGCCGACCGCGACCTCGACCTCATCGCGCAGCACGCGGTAGTGCTCGACGCGCTCCCGGCTCGGGCTTGCCACCAGCACGAATACCGACTCAGATCCGAGCCGGCCTTCGTTGAGCAGCTCCCCGTAGGCCTTGAGGCGATGCCGGATGCCCTTGGTGTAGTCGAGGCGGTCGACGCCCAGCAGGACGATCTCGGGGTTGCCCAGCGCCTCGCGGATCTCGCGTGAGCGCGCCTGGACATCCTCTCGCTTGGCGATCTCGCCGAAGGCCGCCGAGTCAATCGAGATGGGGAAGGCCGCGGCCCGGACCAGCCGTCCGCCCGGGACTCCCGGGCGGCTCTGGGAGGGGGTCTGGCGGCCGACGGCATTCGCGCTGTCACCCGGCGCGGAATCCGGGACCCGGACCAGCGATCCCCGGGTCGCGAGGCCCGCGGCCCGGCGGCAGGCCCGCAGAAAATTCGTCGTGTCGCTCTGGCGCTGGAAGCCGATCAGGTCTGCGCCCAGCAGGCCCTCGATGATCTGCCGGCGCCACGGCAGCTGGGCAAAGATCTCGTAACCCGGAAACGGAATATGCGCGAAGTAGCCGATCCGCACATCGCTGCGCTGCTCGCGCAGCATGCCGGGCACCAGCTGGAGCTGGTAGTCGTGCACCCACACGGTCGCTCCGTAGGCGGCCTGCTCGGCGGCGGCCTGCGCGAAACGCCGGTTGACCTCCACGTACGCCTGCCACCATGGTCGCCGGAACTCAGGCGGGGCGATCACGTCGTGGTAGAGCGGCCACAGCGTGGCGTTGCAGAAGCCCTCGTAATAGTCCCGGACTTCCGCGGCCGACAGGCCCACGCAGACCAGGTGCATGCCGCCGGTATCAAACGGCGTCGGCGGCTCTCCCGCCGATCCCTGCCAGCCGATCCATGCTCCGTCGGCCTGGCGCATGACCGGCTCGAGCGCGGTAACCAGGCCGCCCGGGCTGGGCCGCCACTCCGGCTCGCCATTGTCCCCGTCGACCCGGTCGACGGGGAGCCGGCTGGCGACCACGACGAAGCTGTAATCACCGAACTTCTGCTGCTGATCATCGTCCTGGGAAGCGGGCATGCTCATCGCTCCGTCAGACACCTCGTCGGCGTCCGCCGCGGCAGCATTCGTCATCACAGGCACTCTTCAACCCTATCCGGTGGTCTGCTGAGCAGTGGAGAGGCCATTCGCCGTCGCCCGATCAGCTTGCTGAGCAGGTCTGCACAGCGCGGGCAAAGGCGTCCCCGCGGTCCCGGTAGTTGCGGAAATGCCCGAAGCTCGGCGCGGCGGGGGAGAGCAGGACGACGCCATCGGGGCGCGCCCACCGGAACGCTCGCCGGACCGCGTCCGGCAGTTCCGCGCACGCGACGACCGGGATGCTGCCGCTGCCGGCTGCCCCGATGGCCGCCGCGATCCGGGTGCCGCTGTCGGGCAGCGTCGCCACCATGGTCGGGGCAGTGCGCTGGGCCAGGCCGGCCGCCAGCGGGGCGTAGTCGATGCCGCGGTCATGGCCGCCCGCGATCAGCGCGACCCGGCGCCCAGGGAAGGCGTCCAGGGCCGCGAGGGTCGGCAGCACGTTGGTAGACAGGCTGTCGTCGACGAATGTCACCCCGTCCACGCAGCCGATGACCTGAAGCCGGCTGCCGAGGTGCTCGAAGCCGGCGGCCGCCTCGCGCACCGCCGCGTCGTCGGCCGCCGCAGGAATCCCGAGCGCGGTCAGGCAGGCCCGCGAGATCAGCGCGTTGCGCCGGTTGTGGCTGCCGACCAGGCCAAGCGGCTCCATCCAGTCGGCGCCGGCGTTGTCGCCGGCCCGGACCCACTCGACCCGCGGCCCGAGCAGTGCCTGCCTGTCGCGCAGCAGGTCGCTGTCGCCGTTGGCGATGGTCAGCTCCGCGCCCGGCTGCGAGCAAGCCGACAGCTTGTCCCGGTAGTAGGCGTCCACGCCGTGATGCCAGTCGAGATGGTCGGGGTGCAGGGCGGTCACCGCTACGACCAGCGGGGAGCAGGCCAGATCGGTGGCCTGGTAGCTGGACGTCTCGATGATCCAGTAGTCGTAGCCGGCGCTCTCCTGGTCCGGGTCGTAGGGCGGCTGGCCGAGGTTGCCGCCGGCCAGGCACCGGTAACCCAGCCGGTTCAGCAGATGGCCGGCGATCGCGGTGGTGCTGCTCTTGCCCTTGGTCCCGGTGATGCAGACGACACGGTCGCGGGGAGCTTCCTGCAGCCAGAGGCCGAGGCCGCCCGCGACGGGAACGCCGCGTTGCTCCAGGTGCCGGACGTCGGGCCGGTACCGGCTGATGCCGGGGGTCTTGATCACGACGTCACAGGCGGCGAGTGCCGCCAGGCCGCCGTCCCCGGTCGCCAGGACCGGCCGCCCGTCGTGGCCGCTGGCCGGCGGGCGGTCGTCGACCAGCACGGGCTCGACGCCCATCGAGGCGAGCTTGCGCACACTGGCCGCGCCCTCGACGCCAAGGCCCCACACGCCGGCACGCGCACCCCGCAGATCAGACCAGGAGATCTTCGGCCGCATACGCATCCGGTCTGACATGGGCATGCGCACCAGTGTGCATGAGTGCGCCGCGTGCCAGGCCACGGGCCGCGCCGAGGGCTGCGCGCACCACCCGCACTAGCGCGCATCTGGCTCCGATGGCTCCCGATATGGCTCCCCGGTGACACTGCAGCGAGGGGGAGAAGTGATCAGGGCCGTCGCCCGCCACCCCGGCGGCTCAATGCGCCACGAGCGCACCACGACTGCGCACTGCGCCACCCGCGCCACGGACCAGTGCGGTCACCCGAGCCAGCTTTACTACCATCCCGGCAGAGAGGCCGCACGTGGCGCACAGTTGTACCGTGCCTCTCCACAGGTGGGCGCAGCAACAAGGAGCGTGGCCGCGGAACGTCCCGGATGTCGGTGACGTATGTCTCTGGCACCGAGATCAGGGCTGGTCGGACTCTGAAAGAAAGCCTTCACCCGGGAGAGGGGAGGCGATCAAGATGCATACCCATCGTCATCCGCACAGGCCGCACGACGCAACAGCTCGCCTGCGGAAGTGGCTGCACTACAACTTCTGCTCGCCGTACGCCTAGAGAAGCGATAGCCCCGGTCGCCAGGCAAGGCGCCGGGGCTTCCTCTTGGCCAAGTCGCCTCCTGGCAACCCTCTGGCTGTTCGCCTCGTAGATCCAAAGCACCCGCAGCCTCGTGCACCGAAAGCGCCGTGCCGACCACCATCACCGCCGACCCTAGCGACATCGAGCCCGGGGCCGCGGAGGCCGCCGAGATCATGTTCACCGCGGAGACAGCGCCGTGGGATCCGTCGGTCCGCTGCCTCCGCTTGCGCATTGAAGTCAGCCATCGCAGCCGGGGGTACATCATCACGAGCTGCGGAAGCGATCTGCGCGCCAGCGCGGCGGTGGCCGCTGAGGCCGCCGCGGCCTGAACCTGGGCAACAGGTCAGCCGCCCGTTCCCGCGGCTCCCGGAACTGTACCGTTCGAGGTCCGACTGATCTTGAACGGGAATTCGGGGGATCATGAATCTCAAGCTGCAGTTAGGGCGGTCGCTGTCGTAGCGCTGGCCTCGGTCGCTACAGCCGGGGCCACGCACAGCTCATCGAGCGCTCGCATGCCGGCTCAGGTCGGCACGCGAACCTCGTGTCGAGGACCAACCGCATGCTGGGCCCGGTCATCGACGCATCGCCGCTGACGCTTTACAGCCCATGATCACGGCCTGAGAGGAGCCCTCGTCATCGGGATCCCCGGAGACCGGGCGCCGGGCGGCCTGCAGTCCTGGCGAGTTCGCGCCAGGACTGCTCGTCGTGGATGACGCAGGGCTGGTAGGTGGGCTTGCCGTCGCGCCAGAACACGCAGTCTGGGCACGCCGGCCCGCGGTTGCGGCGCTGCGAGAGGCGGTGGAGCCCGGAACAGATCAGCCACGCGCTGTGCTGCGAGTTCCCCGGCAATCCCGGGCGGCACGCCGTGCACGAGACCGTCTACCGGGCGGTCTACCGCACGGAGCTGGGCGGGCTGCGCCGGGACCTGCCCGGGGTGCTGCGGACTGGCCGGCGCCGCCGCAAGCCGCGCCACCGCCCGGATCCCCGGCGGCCCGGGTCGCTGGCCGGCATGACGATGATCGATCAGCGTCCGGCCGAGGTCACCGAACGGAGGGTCCCGGGACGCTGGGAATCTCAATGGTGTTGTCAAGCGGCTTGAGCAAGGTCCGGCGGGCTTGCGGTCCAGGTTCGGTTGTCGCGAAGGAGCGCCCGCAGGACATCGATCCGGCGGCGTGCTAGCGCGATGACGGCCTGGTTGTGGGTGCGGCCGTGCTCTCGTTTCCTGAGGTAGTAGTCGCGGCTGGGTCCTGCGCGCATCATGCTGGTCTGCGCCGACAGGTAGAAGACGTGCCGCAGCGGGCGGCTGTAACGGCGGGGCTTGTGCAGGTTCCCGGTGCGCCGGCCGGAGTCGCTGGGGACCGGGACGAGGCCGGCCGCGGCGGCGAGGTGGCCGGCGCTGGGGAATGCTGTCAGGTTCCCCGCGGTGACCAGGAGCGTCGCGCCCAGGATGGGGCCGAATCCGGGCATGGACGTGATGACTGCCGCCTGGGGATGCTCGGCGAACATGGCGGCGATCTGCGTGTCGAGCTCGGTGACGCGCTGATCGAGGGCTAGAAGGTTGCGGGCGAGCTCAGAGATGATGCCCGCGGCGATGTCCTGGCCGGGCAGGCTTATCCGCTGGGACTGCGCCGCGGCGACGGCCCTGGCGGCAACGCCGGCATAGCCTCGCACGCGCCGTTGCCGCAGCCAGCTCGCCAGGCGGGCTTCCCCGGTATGGCGGAGCCTGCCGGGGCAGGCATAGCCGGTCAGCAGCACCAGGGCACCCTTGCAGGAGGAGTAGTCGAATTCCCTCTCCAGAGCAGGGAAGACACTGGTCAGAACGTCTCGCAGCCGGTTGATCATCCGGACCCGGTCGGCGATCAGGTCCGCCCGGTGGGCGGTCAGCAGGCCGAGGTTGCGGATCAGGTCCGTCTCGTGGCCGATGACCGGCAGGTTACGCCGGAGCCTAGCGGTCTCCGCGATCACGTAGGCGTCCTTGGGGTCTGTCTTGCCCTCTCCGGCATAGGCGCCGCTCATGGCCGCGACGAGTCGTCCGGATGCGTACCGGACCCGCTGACCCGCCTGACTGAGCAGGGCCAGCAGCAGGGCAGACGGCGCCCCGATGATGTCGACGGCCCAGGTGATATCTCCCGCAAGCCCGGTCACCGAGCCGATCGCGGCTGCGATCTCGGCTTCATCGCTGGCGACCTTCACCGACAGAAGCTGCCTGCCGTCCTGGTCGACCACGCATACCCAGTGATGCCTCTTGCCGACATCGATCCCCGCCCAGGCCTTCTCTAGTGCTGGCACCCGCATGCTCCGTTTCTCCAGATCTGGCGTTCAGGTGAACCCAGGCCCCGCGGGCACCCAGCTGACACATCCGTAACCAGCGACCGAGCGCAAATCTCAATTAGCAGTCAGGGCGCCCCAGAAAGAGCCGGGCGGACATTCCCAGTAAGCGACCAGAGCGCAAGGCGACCTCAGCCACACCCGGCCCTCCTGGGCCTCGCTCAGTCTTACGGAAGGCGACCTGGTCACCGGCGCGGCCAACCGCTCGGCGATCGGCACCCTGGTAGAACGGTCGAGCCGTTCACCATCCTGCTGCACCTGCCCGGCGGGCTGCATACCGCCGAGGCGGTCCGGGACGCGCCGGTGGCCGCGATGGCCCGGCTGCCGGCGCCGCTACGCCGTTCGCTGACCTGGGATCAGGGCAAGGAGCTGGCGCTGCACGCGGAGATCGCGCTGGCGCTGGCATGCCGGTGTTCTTCTGCGAGGCGCACTCACCCTGGCAGCGGCCGAGTAACGAGAACACTGCTGCGTCAGTACTTCCCCAAGGGCAGCGACCTGCGCGTGCATAGCCCGCAGCAGCTGGCTGCGGTGGCCGGTGAGCTGAACGAGCGGCCCCGCAAGGTTCTCGACTGGGACAGCCCGGCCGTCCGGCTCGCCGCATACCTGCCCGGACGGCCACGCCAGGCCAGCCTGCCCGCTTACCCTGGGCAGCATGCCCGAGCAGATCCACGGCGCCAGCCTCGACGTCGCCGGGGCCGGTGAGCTGGCCGGAATGCTCGCGTTCTTCGGGACTGGCTCGCCGGTCCCGACCGCGGCCTGCTGGCCGCCTCACTGCGCCGCTCTGCTCGGCGGGGACGGCGAACGACTCGTCACCGGCGACCAGCAGTAACGCCTGCCCCGGCGGCCGGCCCGATGCTGCCGCGAGCCGCTGAGAGGATGGGCGCATGGCCGACATGCGCAGGCGCCGCCCGGAACCACCGCCAGGCGCGCCGCAGATCCAGCTCAAGCCAGGGCTAGCGAATGACACGCTGCGCGAACTCGCGCCGCTGCTCGCCGAAGAGGGCATTGACGTCGGCAACATCGACGTCCCCGACCTGGACACCCTGCAGGCCGCGATGAAACGCGCGGTCGAACGACACAACATGACCCGCTTCACCCCCGTGGGTCACGCGCGCGACCTGGCCGTTACCACGCTGCGGCTGGTGATCGAGGCCCTCGCCGACGGCGACACCTCCCTCGCCGCGGCGATCCTGGAACACGTACCGCCCGACTCCCCGGACAACACCACCGCCACCGTCGCCGGCTGCATCGGTGTCGCTCTCGGCCTGCTCGACGACTGGCTCACCGGCGCCGACCCGCACGCACCCAGCGATCTCGGCCACCGCGTGCGGCTGCCAGCCGGGCACTGGCTCGGCGAACGCGCAGCGACCGACATCCTGGTCCTCGCCCGCAAGAGACGCGCCTTCGGCTCGCTCGACACGCTGATCGCCAGGCAGGGCGGCCAGCACGTCCTCTACGGCAGCGCCCTCACCCTCGCCGCCGCTGCCCAGACCTGGGCAGCCGACACCGACACGCCGGTCCGCGATCTCGCCCGCGCCGCGGTGCGCTGAATACGACTACCATCCACGAACATCAGCCACCGTGCTGCGACGATGGCTGGAATCCGCCGCTCCAAAATTGACCCTGGCGCTGGGTGGTTTCTAGGGTGGATTTAAGTCATCGTCGCAACACCGGTGGCTGATTCTTCCTGGCCTGGCTGAAGATCTGGGCGGGTGTCTGCCAGCAGCTACCGCCCGCCCGGACGGGTCGTCAGCCCAGCCGTGATGCGGTGCTCAAGCGGTCAAGGGCCTGTGCGAGCAGGCGGGCCTCGGCCGTGACTGGCAGCTGCGGGAGCTGCGGCACACCGCCGCCTCGATCGCGTCTTACGGTAGCCAGGACATCGAGGACATCAGCGAGATGCCGAGTCACAAGAACAGCACGGTCACCGGCGAGGTCTATCGGCACAGCCTGCGCGACCGCGTCAGCTCTGCCGCGACCGTCTGGGACAGGATCGAGGCGACAGCATGATGGCGGCTGGCTCCCCGGTCAGGGGAAGCGCAGGTCAGGTCAGCTGCAGAGCATATGCATCCGGGATGAAATGCTCGCCGACCGGCCGCAGCAGCTGGGCCGGCGCCGGCACATCAGGCTGCGCGCGCACCTCGCGGGCCAGTTCCTGCAGCAGCGCCGCCCCGGCCCGGTCCGGGCGCTCCGCGGCCAGCAGCGCGGCCGCCCGGCATTCGCCCACTTCACCCACGCACTCGAAAGGCTTACTGCTGCGCGAGGTACCGAGCAAGGTGCGGAACCGGTCGGCGAGCGCGGCTCCTGGCGCGGCAGCGCTCAGCGGCTCCCGGCCGCCGAAAATCCGGTCCAGTTCAGCCGCGGGCAGGAACGGAGCCAGGATCAGGTCGATGAAACAGCATTTGTCGCAAAGGCCGCACCAGTAATCCAGGCGCTTCGCCGGGTCGATGTAAAAGGCGCGATTACAGCTGTGAAAGGTGGCGTGATACTCGGTGAGCGCGGCGAACCGCTGCGCGATCCACAGTTCGGTGAAGGGGCGCAGCGCCGAGAAATAGGTCAGCCGGCCGCCGAATACGCCGTCGAGGACCCGCCGGAATCCCGCCTCGAACGCGGCGCCCTTGGAGTACTGGTGATTGACGGGGCGCCCGCCCGCCTCCAGCGTCGGGACGGACGCCGACCATTCGTTGGACATCACGACGGCGTCGCGGTCTTCCAGGACCGCCGCCAGCACGGCAATGGCCGACAAGATCCCGGTCACCGGAACGTGCCCGTTCAGGAAGCGCGGCGCCGGCCTGCGGGCGTCGGCGGACAGCTGCGGGTCGATCTCGCGTTCCGCGCGCACGACGGGCAGGCCGGTCACGGCGGCCGGCTGCTCGATGGCCGCAAAAAGGTCGCCTGGCCGGCTCACGATGAACAATGCCGGTTCGGCCCGGCGGCGCACCATCTCGACGGTCACGATCGAGTCGATACCGCCGCCGAACGGCACCAGGGGCCGGCCGGGCCTGCCGGCGCGTCCGTCCGCGGGGGCCTGCGCCGCAGCGGGCGGCTGCCGGACGGATCCCTCGATCCGCAGGCCGGACAGGTCCAGGCCGTTGCGGTAGGCGTACTCGCCCAGGCCGTCTAGGTAGAACGTGCGCAGGAAGTCGCGCTCGGCATCGGTGACCGCGGTCTGGGACAGGTCGATGACACCGGGCGCGGCGCTCTTGTAGTAGGAGACGCCGGCGAGCAGGAAGACCAGGCGGGCGGCCTCACCGACGGCGGGCTGATCCCACCGGCCGCCGACGCTGAACGTGACTTTCTCGGTGAACCTGTCGGCACCGAGTGAATAACGGCACGTGAGCTGACCGCGACCCGGGTCCAGGTCGTAGCCGTCGTAGCGAAATCTGGGTGTGCCAGCCATCTGCTTCCCGGGGGGCGGTGGTCGTAACCGTGGTCGTAACCTCTGCGCGGCCACAGTACACGCGGCTGCTACCTGCGGACCTCAGTCCTCAGCAGCGCCCGGCCGGCGCGGGAAAGTCGCCCGCGGCTGACAGGGGGCCGGCCGCGCCCGTGCTGCGGCATTTCCCTGTGATATCCGTCCTATCTACCCCAGACCGGCACAAAGTCATTGACAGTCGCCCCAGGCGGCGCCGATGCAGCGCGTCGACATCACCGGCGGCAACCTGTCGCTCATGGACTACTGCTCCGCCGGCCCGCAATAGGCCAGCGGCGGCTTCATCGCCGACTCGGCTTTCTCCGGCGGTACGGTCATCAACGGCTCGCAGCAGCAGTTCGTGGTGCGCAACAGCAACCTCGTCGGCTGGAGCAACGGCGTCTGGAACCAGGTCTTCTCCGGTGACGAGGGCGCGCCCGCGCAGAGCTTCTCGGCCACCTCGGGCCTGGCCGGCGGGACGGCGCCTTACGCGACCCTGGCATCCAGCCCCGTCACACAGGAGGAGCCGTTCCTTTACGCCGACTCGGCCGGCGGCTATCGCGTCTTCGTGCCTGCCGTCCAGCACAACTCGGTCGGGCCGGACTGGGCCGGCGGTACGGCACCGGAACGAGATGACTTACGACCCGCCCAGCCAGGCGGCGTGGATGGCCGCTCCGGCCGCTGACGGCTATCCGGCGTCCCTGGTCTCCCCCAAGGTCACAAGCTTCCAGGGCTACGGGCTAGGCAGCTACTGCTACTGACGCAGTCGCTGCCCGGCCCCAGCGACGTGGTGAGCTACCCGTAGCCGCTCACAGAGTGATCCATCCGGTCAGGACGTCCGAGCCGTCGGCAGTCCGGCACCGCAGCCGGAACGGGCTGCCGGGGAGGGGGCGGATCGAGAAGCAGCCGATCTCGTCCGCCTCGGCGGCAGCGATGGCGCCCGTGCGCGTCAGGGTCTCGATCGTCGCGTCCTGGATGGGGATGATCTGGCCGAGTATCGAGTCCTCGTTAACCTCCAGCTCGATGGACAGATGCGCGGAGGAGAAGGTGAGGGCACGAATCGATGCGGTTTCCGATCGCACATTCGCGGCCTTGTCCTGCTCGCGGATCGAGTCGTAGGTGAGCTGGGCCAGCTCGGCGTCGATATTGTGCCAGGTAAAGGCGCTCTTGCCGAGGGCGACAAACTCCGGCGGCACGGCCTGGTAGGCCTTCACGGATTCCTTGAGCGCCGCGAGGAGCTGTTCATCGTCCCACGTCTCAGGCACGCCGCCGACCTCCGGTCTCTCTGGCCATACCATTCCTGACTTCGTTGTCACTGATCTCGCTGTCGCTAAATGCAACGAGATCCGGAGAGCGCCGCAGCCTGTCCAGGCAGCGGGCCCGTTGCGGGCCGATACTGCCCACCGGGATCCGCAAGGCAGCGCTGATGTCGGCGTAGGAGTGCGGGGGATCGCTGATGAGCATGGACAGCAGCGTGCGGCAACGCGGCGGAAGCTCGGTGAAGGCCGCGCGCAGCGCGCCGTTAAGCTCCGCGGCGATGACCTCCTGCTCGATCACCGTGCCGGCTTCCTCTTGTGACATCTGGCTGTCCACGGGCGATCCGAAACTGTCATATCTGCGGGCGGCGCGCAGAACGCGGAAACACTCTCGCTGGGTGGTGGTAGCCAGCCATCCGGGCAGTGCCGCCGGCTGCCGGAGGTTCCCGATCTGCTCCACCAGAAGGAGCCATACCGTCTGCCCGACGTCGTCAATATCGGGGCGGCTCAGCCGGTAGCGATTGCAGATCGACCACACCAGCGGTGCGTATCGATCCACGATCGCGTCCCAGGCATGCTGATCGCCGTCCCGGGCGCGGGCGACCAGGGCGATCACCGCCGGATCGTCATGCATGGCAGCCGCAGCAGCCGCCGTCAGGTCCGCAGCCGCGCCCAGCGCCGCAGCCGCAGCCGGCCGGTCTGACGGGCCGGTCGCTGCCGCCGCAGCAGGGCAGCAGAATGGCGCCGACGCCCGGGATGGCCTGGCGCCGGGCCTCGGCGAGCAGGGCCGCGGCCGCTTCCTGCCCGTTCTCCCCGGTGCGCGACATCCGGGCGGCGATGAGCCCGGTCACCATCGGCGTCGAGAAAGACGTGCCGCTCCATTTGGCCATGCCGTAGAATTTTCTCTCCTGACCTGCGTAAGGCGCGTCATGACAGGTGTACGTCCCTGTGGCGTAGGCGTTGATGAGGCTTCTGCCCGGCGCGTAGACATCGACCCAGCCGCCGTGGTTGCTGAATGAGGCACGGCTGCGCCCGTCGCCCGCCAGCGCGCCGACGGAAACTACCTCAGGGAAAGCAGCCGGCCAGAACGGACGCCGCGAGTCGCTGTTTCCGGCCGCGGCGACACATACCACGCCCTTGTAGTGGCGCAGTATCCTGAGCCACGCCCCGAAGCTGACAAGGGCGAGATCTTTCCTCGTGGTCGTGGTGATCGACAGGTGGAAGATATCCACGCCCAGCCGGAGGGCTGTCTCGAGCCGCTTGGCCAGATCCGATTCGAGCTCGCTGCCGGCGATCTTGAAGGCGTTTGCGGCAATTATGTCCGCCGCAGGTGCCATGCACCGTGCAATGCCGGCGACGAACGTGCCGTGTCCCGTATAAGGCGGAATGGGCTGCGTACCGGGCGGGCCTTCCGGCGGAAGAGGATCGAGGTCGCCCTCCTTGACCCCCGCCAGCCACGAGTGGGCCGAGCCCGCATGCTCCAGCAAGCCGGTGTCGGCCATGTAGACCAGCACCCCGGCGCCCGCACTGCCCGGGCATGGGGGCGGATAGGGCTCGATGCCGTCGTACACTTCCTGCGGTTCAGTGGCAGGGCACGGACCCACTACCCCGGCGACCGTCAGGACGTGATTCGGAGTGGCGATTCCCGCCCCGAGCTGTCCGTCGATGACGTCGAGCACCTCGGGTACAGGAGGCTGCCTGTCGCTCAGCCGGAGAAGGACCACGCCCGCAAGGACGCGCTCGGTCTGGGCGGGATCATCATCTCTCGCGCCGTCGCCCTGACCCTGTCCGCCGCCGGACCCATCTCGCTGCCGGGGGATTTCCCGCAGAATCTCCAGCACGCGGTCGAGGTACTCATCGCCGACCAGCAGCTGGCGCTCAGCGTACAGGTAGTCGACGCCGTGATCAGCGGCAGCGACGACGCCGACCTCGATCCCCTCGCAGCGAAAGGCGTCGACTATGTACCCGACCTGGTCGGCCACCCTGGGTACCAGGCCGTTTTGCGCATTGTCTGGTTCGGTCACGATGCCCTCCGCGAAGTCTCGAACACTCTGCCCCGCCAAAGCCTGGATGGAGGCAGGCCGGCGCTCTGCAGCGCGGGTGCGATCCCGATCCCGCTGGTTGTACGGAGCGGCCAGATAGCTGTGTGATACCTGCTGGACAGAAAAAATTGTAGAGCCGATTGGCCACCTCGCGCCGATTACTTTAAGTATCACTGTTATTACAGAAAGTATTTACAATTCTGCCCGACTGCGCATGCCGTGGCCCTGGGCAGCCTTTCGCGGGGAAGTCATTAGGCCGCCCGAATATGAGGATCTAACATCGGGCTTGTGGCTGGGGGAGCCGTTACCGCGGGATCCGGCCAGCAGGGCGTGGACGACTTGCTGCCGCTGGCCCTGTCACGTCCTCATGAGGCGCTTGCGAGGGCGCGCGCGGTGCTGACCGAACGGCCAAGCCAGCGTGAGGCATCTGTGGCCCATCAGGCGGCAGGGATCGTTCTGCGCGAGTTCGGTGATGTCGGCGCGGGAATCAAAGAGCTGCGCAGCGCGCTGCGTCTGGCCCGCCTGAGCGGCTCGGCAGAGCGCGAAAGCGACGTGCTCGCCGCCCTGGGCGTAGCACTCGTCTACGCCGGCCGGACAGCGGCTGGACTTGCCGCATTTGACGGTGCATTACAGCGTTCCACCGGCGTACAGACGGGGCGGGTACTTCACCGGCGCGGCATTGTGCTGTGGACTCTAGGCCGGTACTCAGCCGCCCAAGAAGACCTGCGCCGAGCGGTAATCGTGCTGCGGCGGGCAGGAGATCCGCTCTGGGCGGCACGTGCGCTGAACGCTCGGGGGGTGGTCTACATCGCGATGGGGCTGCGCGCCCGCGCCGAAGCGGACCTCAGCGCCGCGGAGCGGGAATTCGCTGAGACTAGCCAGGAACTCGAGTCAATCCATCCGGTGCACAATCGCGGCCTGGCTGCCTTTCTCGCTGGTGACCTTCCAGCAGCGCTTTCCTGTTTTGACGAAGCGTCGGCCCGCTACCGGCGGCTCGGCGTTTCGGTGCCGGATCTAAGCATCGACCGGTGTGCCGTGCTCCTCGCGGCCGGCCTGGTGGGTGACGCCCTGGCCGAGGCAGACTCCGCCTTGCGCCACGTCGAAGAGGTTCATGGCCAATCCACGAAGAAGGCCGAACTGCTGCTCACGGCGGCGAACTGCGCGCTGGCCGCCAACCACCCGCCGGCGGCCCTTGACCGCGCGCGGGCCGCGTACCGTCTCTTCCAGTCTCAGCAGCGCGCCTGGTGGGAAGCCCGCAGCGGGCTTGTTCTCGTCCAGGCGCACTATGCGGCCGGGCCGGTGTCGGCGCGGTTGCTTCGGGATGCCAGCCGTGCGGCCGCCGGGCTGGAGGCGCTGGGCTCCGCCGAGGTAACCCAGGCCCATCTGCTGGCCGGGCGAATAGCACTGGACCTGGAACGGCGCGATGATGCCGAACGCCATCTCATCACGGCCGCAGGCAGGCGGCGGCGCGGTCCTGCCATGGCGCGTGCCAGCGGGTGGCTGGCCGAGGCGCTGCGGGCGCAGGCAGCAGGAGATCCGCGCCGTCTGCTTGCCGCATGCCGCCGGGGACTCGAGCTTCTCGACGAACATCGGTTCACTCTCGGCGCGTCGGAACTGCGGGCGCAGGCCACTGCGCACGGCGCCGAACTTGCTGCGCTCGCACAGCGGCATGCCGCACGGACTCACCGGCCCCGGCTGCTGCTCGCCTGGAGTGAACGCTGGCGGGCCACTGCGCTCGCGGTGCCAGCGGTGCGGCCGCCCGGTGACCGGGGGCTCAAGGCAAGTCTTGCCGCGATGCGCGGGGCGACCACCGGACTGGAGCAGGCGGTGCGCGAGGGCTATCCGACCGCATCGCTCCAGCGGGAACAGCTGCGTCTAGAGGGCGTGGTCAGAGCTTGTGCGCTTCGGGCCAAGGGCTCGGCGGGCGCGGGGCGCACCGCGGTCAGCATCGCGGACCTGCTCGGCAAGCTCGGCGACGGCCAGCTGGCCGAGATCGTCGACGTCGACGGGACGTTGCTGGTACTCATCTGCGGCGGGGGACGGGTGCGGCAGTTCACTGCGGGCCGCGCTGAGGACGCCATCCGGGCTGCCGAGCTTGCTCGCTTCGGCCTGCGCCGGATCGCCCGCAGCCGGCCTGACGACAACATCGGCAGCGCGCTGGCCATTCTGCGGGCGGCCGGGCCGAAGCTCCAGGACGCGCTCCTCGGGCCGGCCGCCGGTCACCTGTGGGACAGGCCGCTCGTTATCGTCCCGCCCGGCAGGCTGCACACCATCCCGTGGGCCCTGCTGCCCGCGCTGGCCGACCGGGTATTCAGCGTCGCCCCGTCCGCCCGCGCCTGGATGCGCGCGCATTCCGCTGCGCCGCCGAGCCGCCGCCACGTCACGCTCGCCCGCGGGCCGGGCCTCGCCACCGAGGGCGCCGAGGTGCCGGTGATCGCGCAGCTGTATGACGACGTGACGATGCTGGCCGGCGATGGGGCGACCGCCGGGCGGGTGCTCTCCGCGCTCGACGGCGCGTGGCTCGCTCACATTGCCGCGCACGGGATCTTCCGCGCCGACAGCCCGCTGTTCTCTTCCCTGCGGATGCAGGACGGGCCGCTGACCGTCTATGACTTCGAGCAGCTGCGCCGCGCGCCCTACCGGCTGGTCCTGTCGAGCTGCGACTCCGGCGTTCTCGCACCAGCCGGGGCAGACGAGCTGCTCGGCCTGGTCAGCAGCCTGCTCCCGCTCGGTACCGCGGGGATCGTGGCCGGCGTCGTCCAGCTGAACGACGACGCCATCGTGCCCATGATGGTGGACCTGCACCGGCGCCTGCGCGCCGGCCAGACCCTGGCCGAGTCGATGCACGGCGTCCGGAGCGGCGCCGCCGGCGACCCGATCCAGCAGGCCACGGCCATGTCACTCCTCGCCCTCGGTGCTGCGTGAGCGGTGGCGGCCGTTCAGCGGTTCAGTTGACGCAGGGGATGCCATCGCCGGCGCTGACCGCCCCGCCCTGCGGGCCAGTGGTGGGGACAGCCACCGACGGCGCGCTCGGGCTGGCGGAGCCGGCAGGGATCTGCGGCACCGTGGCACTGGCCCCGAGGAGCACCTGGACGTGCCCTGGCGCGACGGACGCGCTCGCCGCCGCGGTGACGCCGAACATCGCGGCGATCCTGGCCGCTGCTGCCGAGCTGCCCGCGCCGTAGAGGACTGCGGTGGTGGTGCGGTAAGCGGTGTTGGCGACCTGCCCGGCGCGGTATCCGGCCTTGTCGAATGCGGCGGAGACCTGTCCGGCGAGCCCGGCGGCGTTGCCGCCGTTGTAGACATCCACTGTCGTCTTGCGGATGACAGCGGCGGCCGCTGCGGGCGCGTGGCGATGAGCGTGCGGGGAACCGGGCGCCGGGTAGAACGCCGCATGGACGATGGTCTTGATGGCGGCCGGGGCGACCACGTTTGCGTCCTGGCCGCCGATCACCGCGTAGCCCTTGATCGGTAGTGTGCGGAAGACCAGGTGCCCGCTGGTGAGGTCCCGCATCTGCGC
The DNA here is from genome assembly GCA_052146815.1 of Streptosporangiaceae bacterium. Lineage (GTDB taxonomy): Bacteria > Actinomycetota > Actinomycetes > Streptosporangiales > Streptosporangiaceae > DATJZH01. The sequence goes on from JBKQMG010000281.1 coordinate 70,366, forward strand.
CGCGAAGTCGAGCAGGTTCCAGCCCGCGTCCGTGATGACGTACCGTTTGGCCACCGACAGCAGCGCCTGCACCTTGCCCAGGTCGCTGAGCACTCCCTCGGTGCGCAGTTGGTGCATCACCGAGTCGAGGAACGCCTGCTGGCGGTGCGTGCGGTCGAGGTCGCCGTTGGGCAGGCCATGGCGCTGGCGGACGAACGCCAGTGCCTGCGAGGCATCCAGGTGCTGGAACCCCGCGCGGAAGTTCGCGCCGGAGTACGAGTCGTAAACCGGATGCTTGAGGCAGACTTCCACGCCGCCGAACACCTTCGCGAGCTCGTAGAAGCCGTCCAGGTTGACCTCGGCGAAGTGGTCGATATGCACACCGGTGAGCTTCTCCACGGTCGCGACGGCGGCATGGCGCCCGGCCTCGTTGCCGAGGAACGCCAGCCGGTCCTGGCTCATCGACGGGTGCTGCTGCCTGAGCTTGGCCTGCTGGTAGAACATGCTGACGCCGTAAGCCTGGTCGATCTTGCCCTGCTGCTCGGGGCCGACCGTGCCAGCGAAATTTACCCAGTCATCACGAGGAATTGAGAATCCGATTGCCTGCTTGCCCCCGGCGGGTATGTGAATGAGGATCAGCGTGTTCGTGTCGTTTCCGCCCACCCCATTCTCGACGCCCTGCCTGCTTCCGGCGTGAAGTTTGGCCAGGATGCCCGAAGGCAGGATGTTCCCGTTCCAGTCACGGCGGCTCTCCAGGCCCATCAGCAGGATGTTCTGCGCGCCTATTGACGGCCCGCTGGTGATCGCGTGGGAGCCGCCGATGCCATTCACGTCCCGGATGACAAAATACGAAAAGCCGCTGATCAGCAGGGCCAGAGCCGCGAAGATGCAGCTCAGCGCGTACCCGGACCTTTGCAGCAGCGGCCGCAGCGGCATAGGGCCAATTGCCCCGTCTCGTCCCCTTGCCGAGTCGGGCTGCCCGTCGTCAGACAGCTGCCACTCGGGCGGAATCCGGCTGCCCGCCATCTTTTGATCATGCCTCCCGCCTGGCGTATCGCAGCCCATTGGCCCGGGCCGATTAATATTCTGGTGAAGACTACCCGCCGCCCTGTTATTTCGCCGGAACGGCCAGCCGCGAGGAGCAAATGCCGGAGCCACGAGCCTACGATGCGGGCTCCCGTCCGCTTTACCGCACGCCGGGAACCCCGCCCCGACCGCCGCGCCGTTGGGCGCGCCCTTCTCGCCGGATGCCCCGGTGGCCGGGCTCGCTGCCGGGCAGTGGCGGGGTCGCCATCGTGATCGGCAGCGCCGCGCTCGGCGGCGTCCTCACTGCGGCGAGCGGCAGCGTGCCCGGCATCCTGCTGGGCATCTTCCTGGTGGCGGGGACGCTCATCGCTGCTCTCGCCGTCCGGCCGCCCGCGGTGTACCTGATCATCCCGGCGCCTGCGCTGTGTTACGTGATTACGGCCCTCATTACCGGGCTGCTCCATGACCAGGGCGCCGGCGTGTCGCAGACGGCTCTGGCGGTCAGCGCGGCGCAGTGGATCGCCAGCGGATTCCTGGCGATGACCGCCGCGACGGTACTGGCGATCGTCGCGACCGCCGTCCGCTGGCCAAGGACGAGGCGAGGGCGCCGGGGACCGGCCCCGTTCTGAGCGGGACCTTCGTCCGGTCAGCTGAGGCCGGAGGCGGGCTGGGCTGCCGGCCTGCAAGCATGGCCAGCGGATCACGCCGGTGGCGCAAGGCCGGCCCGCGCCCGGCAGGCGTCACCTTTGTTGCCGCGATCAGCGGATCGCCGAGAACGCGTCAGCCTGCAGCGCGATGCGCCGGCTCTGCTCATCCAGGACGTAGGCGCCTGCCGCTGCCAGTGCCTGGCGCAGCACGCGGTAGTGGTGACCGCACAGCAGCAGATCCGTGTCGTGCTCGCGGCCGTTCGCGGGAGGCATGATGGCGATACATGCGGGCCTGGCCGAGCAGCAGCAGGCCCGGTCAGCGTTCCTCAACGCGGGCCAGTCAGCTGATGGGCGCATGCGGGAGGGCGGGATGCTCTGCGCGGCATGTTCCGCCAGCTGAGTACTCATACCTTGAGTCTCGCGCACTGTGCCCGGTGCCCGGCAGGGTCTTAGCTCCCGGGCTTCAGGGCCGAACGACCCGCCAGCAGGCGGATAACGTGTGCTTCGGCCGGTCTGCGCGTCTGGTCTGACACGCTCACCCCGTGCGGGGGATGCCGCACTGCCGGTGAAGCCGGTCTGATGGAAGAGCGGCCGGAGGGGCCTGGCCGAGGCCTGGCCGCGCCCGGAGGAGGAAATGTGTTCAGGGACAGGCGGCAGGAGCGGCACGCCGAGCGTCACGGCGGCACAGGGGCGACGCATTACCGCATGCGCCAGAAGCTGATGTCCATCGGCGATGACTACTGGATCGAGAACGATCAGGGCGAGCGCGTCTTCAAGGTCGACGGCAAGGCCCTGCGGATGCGCAAGACGCTGATCTTCGAGGACGGCCGCGGCGGCGAGCTGCTGAAGATCCAGGAGCGCGTGGCGCGGGTGCGGGACACGATGGAAATCGAGGACCGCGACGGGCACACCGTGGCGACGGTCAAGAAGGCGCTCATCACCCCGCTGCGCGACCGGTGGACCGTGAAGGTGGCCGACGGCCCCGACCTCGAGGTCAAAGGCAACATCCTCGACCACGAATACACGATCGAAGACGGCCGGGCGCCGGTGGCCGAGGTATCCATGAAGTGGTTCCGGGTCGCAGACACCTACGGAGTCGAGGTCGCGCCCGAGCAGGACCCGGCGCTGATGCTGGCCGTCACCGCGGTGCTGGACACCATGGCGCACGAGGCGCGCTGACACTGGTCCCGCGCCAGCGCCCATCGTTCGATTCCCTGTCCGGGAATCGGCAGACGGGTTCACCGGCGAACGCGCTTCCCGCCAACTATCAGGAGACACCTGTGATCAATGCTGCCACCGGGGTCCCGATCGTCTTCACCCGAGGAGCCCCGGGACAAACGCCGGACATCTCGATCACCTGCCAGCTGTCCCGGGTGACGTTCGCCGACGGCGCCGCTGGCGAGTTCTGAGTCGATCCATCCACACCGGCCTCGGGCGCTACGGTCGACCCGGCGCGGCTCGCTCGAACCACCGGCGGCGCGTCAGCAGGAATTTTCCGCCGAGCAGTCCGATGGGAGCCACAGAATCGTCGTCAGGCGTTGCCTCGTCGCTCCGCGGCCGCGCTGTCGCCGGCTTTGGTGCTGGCCGCTTCGTTCGGAGTCGACGCCCAGCTGGCGAGGAGGTTCAGCGCTCTCCGCGATCCTCGCGTCGGCGCGCCTCGGTGCAGCGCGGATCATCGCGCTCAGCCGCAATCCCGCCAGACAAGAGATTGCCCGGGCGTTCGGCGCCACCGACATCCTTGGCGGGCGCGGGGAGGAGGCAACCGCGAAGGTCATGGAACTCACGGACGGAATTGGTGTCGACGCGGCGCTCGAATGCGTCGGCACGGGCCGGTCGATGGCGACCGCTTTCGGCATCGCCCGTCCCGGTTCGATCGTCGGTGCCGTCGGTGCCCCGCACGGCGTGGAGGTGCCGATCGACACTGTCATCTTCCGCAACATCGGGTTGCGCGGCGGTGTGTCGCCCGCCCGGCCATATATCCCGGAACTATTGCCTGACGTGCTTGAGGGCCGCATCAACCCGGGAGCCGTCCTTGACTACGAGACCGACCTCGACGGGATCCCCGACGCCTATGTGGCGATGGATGAACGACGCGCGATCAAGTCGCTCGTGCGCGTGGGGTCGATCTGATGACAATGTGGACGGACGACGAGCTGCAGCGGATCGGTGGCACTGAGGAGCTGCAGCTCGCCTCTGCGCGCGGCGATGGCAGCTTGAGTCCTTACGTGACGATGTGGGTCGTGCGCGTCGGGGAGGAGATCTATCTCCGCTCCGCCGGCGGTCCGGAGCGGCCGTGGTATCGACGCGCCACAGCGAGCGGTGTCGGTCGCATCCGCGCCGGCGGTTTCGAGCGCGCCGTGACCTTTGGCGAAGCGGCCGATGAGGTTCACGCCGCAATCGACGCGGCGTACCACGCGAAGTACGACCGATACGGTGCGACGACGGTCGGCAGCGTCGTCGGTCCGCATGCCAGAGCCGTGACCGTCCGCCTCGCCCCCAAGATCCGATGAGGGTTAACTATGGCCATAAGTGACAAAGCACGCAGGATCCACGACGAGCTGTTCCCGGGTCATCGAAGTTAAAGAAATCGTGTACCAGGCGGTCCCCTACGCGGGCATGGCGAAGGTCTTCGACTTCATCCACGGCACCAACGACGTCCTCATCGAGCGCGGCATCCAGGCGCCGCTCGAAGGGCAGTCGGCGACGACCCCGGAGACACGGGCTGAGATGGGCCTCGCCGTGCAGAAGGAGGTCGTCGGCGGCGACGTCATCGACCAAGCGTACGCGTCCGCGTCAGACGACGAGATCCACTTCCAGCATCTCCTCTCGGCGAACTGTTTCGGCGACCACTACACCCGCGGCGGAATAGGCCTCCGGACGCGCGAGCTCCTCACCCTCGCCATGCTCGTATCGCTCGGCGGATGCGAACCCCAGGCCAAGGGCCACGTCGCCGCCAACCTCAACGTCGGCAATGACCATCCGCTGCTGCTCGCCGTCATCACGCAGCTGCTGCCCTTCATCGGCTACCCCCGCACGCTCAACGCCCTCCGCGTGATCAATGAGGTCACGGCGGAGTGACGACGCCCGGCATGAACGACGGAAGGACAAATATGGCAGAGCGCACCTGGCTCATCATCGGTGTCAGCAGCGGCTTCGGCCGCGAGCTCAGCGAGCAGCTCCTCGGCCGAGGCGAACGCGTCGTCGGTACCGTCCGCCGACCCGACAGCGTCGCCGACCTCGTCGAGCGGTATCCCGCGCGGTTCCGCGTCCGACTGCTCGACGTGACCGACACCGCTGCCGTCCGCGACATTGTCGAATGGAGCTTCTCGGAGCTCCGACACATCGACGTGATCGTGAGTAACGCAGGCTACGGGCTCTTCGGTGCTGCCGAGGAGCTCTCTGACGAGCAGATCGACCGCATCATCGCCACGAACCTGGCCGGCTCGATCCAGCTGATCCGTGCCGCGCTCCCGCACATGCGCGCCCAGGGCGGCGGGCGCATCATCCAGCTCTCCACCTACGACGGCCAGGTCGCGTTCGCCGGCAACTCGATGTACCACGCCACGGCGGGTCGTGGTACAGCCCGACGACATCCACGACCTTCTCCACGAACATCGGGTCCGATGACAGCCTGAATCCGTCGGCCAGGTGCGGCTTAAGGCCGAAGTCCCGCCAGATCCGCCCGATCGTGGACTTGCTCAGCCCCGACCTGCGTTCCCGGCGTCGCTGGCCGATCTTCAGCGGTCGCGCGGCCGATGCCGCCCGTGCCGCCGGTCACCAGGACGGCCTTGCCCGCCATCAGATGGCGCGCTCCGGCTCTCTCTCCTTGGGGGTGGTCCTCGAATGTGAAGATCAATCGTTCAGGTGCCCTTGCTCTAGCTTGCAAAGGGGGCAGTGCGGAACCGCCAGTCTGCTTGCCGGCCCTCTCGGCGGGATAATGAAGCCGGGGCCCGCACTGGTCGCGAGGCGTGCTGGCGACGTTTCCCGGAATGCCTGCGTGCGGTCTCGGCGGGTGTCCCGGCCGCCGCCGGGGGTTGCTAGGTGTCCGCACCGGGATCCGGTGAGTCCCGGGGGACCCGCGATGGCAGGCGCGCGATGACAAGGATGGCGCCGCCGAAGGCGACGGCGGCGCCGACGGCCAGGGCCACCTCGGTGCCGCTCATGAACGCGGCGCGGGCGGTGTGGGCCAGCAGTGCGCCGGCGGCGCCCCCGGCGTGAGCCGCGACGGCGAGGGCGCCGCCGAGTGAGCCGAGGATGGTGTGCGTGGCAGCGGCCGGCAGGTGCCGGCCGGCCAGCGCCGTAGTCATGTGGTCTTGGTATCGGGTCGACAGCACGCTGCCGATCACGGCGACGCCGAGCGCGCCGCCGACCTGCAGGGCCACCGCGTTGGAGGCTGATCCGATCCCGGAGTCGCCCTGGGGGACCGATCCGACGACGGAGTTCGTTGCTGTCGGCAGCAGCAGGCCGGTCCCCAGCCCGATCAGCATCAGGCCGGGCACCACGTCCCCGTAGGTGGTGGTAACCGTGGACACCGCCGAGATCTGCCACAGGCCGCCGGCGACCGCGGCCAGGCCGACGGCAACGGTGAGCTTGATCCCGATGACGCGGGCGAGGATCGGGGACAGCGGCGCGCTTACGCCGAGCACGGCGGCCATGGGCAGGATGCGCACCCCGGCCTGCAGCGGCGAGAGGCTGAGGTCGAACTGCAGGAACTGGGTCTGCACGAACAGGGCCCCCAGCAGCCCGAAGACCCCGAGGATCTCGGCCGCCGCGGCTACGGAGAACCGGCGGTCAGAGAAGAATGCCAGGTTCAGCATCGGATGACGGCTGCAGGCCTCCCAGGCGACGAAGGTGCCGAGCACAGCAAGGCTGCCCAGCCCGGCCCCAATCACCTCCGCTGAGGCCCAGCCTCTAGCCGGAGCTTCGATGATCGCCCACAGCAGCAGGCCAAGGCCGGTGATCGACAGCACCGCCCCCCAGGGATCGGGCCGGCCGGCGGCCGGGTTCTTCGAGTCGGGCACCAGCGCCAGGGCTCCGGCGAACGCGGCGACCACGATCGGGACGTTGACCAGGAACACTGAGCCCCACCAGAACCGGGTGAGCAGCAGGCCGCCAGCGATCGGGCCGATGGCGATGCCGAGTCCGATGGTCGCGGCCCAGACACCGATGGCCCGGGCTCGCTCCGCCGGGTCGCGGAACACGTCGTTGATGATCGACAGCGACGGGGGGATCGTCAGCGCGGCACCGGCGCCCATCACTGCTCGCCACCCGATCAGCAGGTCTACCGAACCTGACAGCGCGGCACCGATCGATCCTGCGGCGAAGACGGTCAGGCCGATGAGAAAGAACCGCTTGCGCCCGAACCGGTCGGCCAGGCTGCCGCCGACGAGCAGCAGGCCCGCGAATACCATCGCATAAGAGTCGACGATCCACTGCAGCTCGCTCGAGCTGGCGGCCAGCTTCCGGACGAGGGTCGGCAGGGCCACGTTGAGGATGGTGTTGTCCACGTTGACGATCAGCGCGGAAGCGCACACCACCACCAGCACGGCCCACCGATGGCCGCCTCGTTTCTCATGCCGCCTGGCTGCCGGGCGCGTCAGCATGCCAATAAGCCCACTAAGCCGGTCACCGGGAAGACGCGCAAGTTTAGTACGGCGCCGGGCGCCTCGTCGGCCCGCTCAAGGTGGGACATCTCGCGCACGATCTGGTCACTGATAGCGGATTCGCTTAACCCGGCCGCGGGACTGCTGCGTGATGTCATCGGAACTATGAGGTCGGCGGCGGAATGCCTCTTGTCATTTTCGCGGCGCTGATCCGACAGCACGATCTTGGCCTTGCCGCAAGAACCCCGGATCGCCGCCCGGATCTTCGCCATCATGCGCTCACGCAGCCTGGCCGGTAGCAGCTCGCCGAGTTCCGACGGTCTCTCCATCTCTGTCCGAATCCGAATGCACTGTCCTTTTCGGGGCATTCGACGCCGGCAGGAAGACCAGGGTGAGGACGACGCCCGCCAGCGCGATGCCGGCGGACACCAGCAGCGCCAGGTCCATGCCGTGCACGAAGGCCGCCTGCACGGATGCGAGCAGCGAAGCTGAGTGGATCTTCTGGGCGACCGCCGCGCCGCCGAAGACGCTCTGGCGGACGGCCGCCGCGGCGGCCGGCGGGAGCCCGGCCAGGCTGAGCCGGGCAAGATAGCCGGCGCTGAGCACGCTGCCGAGGATGGCGATGCCAAGCGGAGCCCCGGTCTTGTTGACCGCCTGCAGCACCGCCGAGCCGACGCCGCTTTTCTCCGCCGACAGCTCGACCAGCGCGGCGGACATGGCCGTGGCCATCGCGATGCCCGTCCCCACCCCGGCGACCGCCATCCACGACCCCACGAACAGGCCGCTCGAACCGGCACTGGTCATAGCTCCGATGAACAGCCCGGCCGCGAGCAGAACGAAGCCGGCGGTCACGGCAGCCTTGGCGCCCACCAGCCGGGCGCCGCGGGCAGCGGGAACGGCTCCGGCGATGAGCCCGGCGACCAGAGGCAGCAGCCGCAGGCCCGAGCCCATGGCGGTCGCGCCGAGCACGCCCTGGAAGTACTGCGGCATGGTGAACAAGATGCCGAGCATGGCCAGGATCGGCACGACGGCCAGGATCACGCCCCAGGTGAACGACGCCGAGCTGAACAGGCTCAGATCGAGCAGCGGCTGACCGCCGGGTCGGCGGGTCAGCCGGCGTTCCCAGGCGAGGAAGCCGGCCAGCAACGCCACGCCGGCGATCATCAGGGCCAGGGCCCCGGCATCACTCCAGCCGTCCTGGCCGGCCTCGATCAGGCCGTAGGTCAGCGCCACCAGCCCGGCGGCCGAGGCCGCCACCCCTATCAGGTCCAGGCCCGGGCGCTGCGAGGCGCGGGACTCCGGCACCAGGGCGATGACAGCCGCCAGGCCGATCACCACGACCGGGACGTTGATCAGGAACACCCAGCCCCACCAGTAGCTGCTGAGCAGCCAGCCGCCGAGGATCGGGCCGATCGGGAAGGCCACGAAGGTGACTCCCGCCATGACCCCGACCGCCTTGGGCCTCTCCGCCTTGCCGAACAGCACCGTGAGGACGGAGAACGCCATCACGATTATCCCTGCGCCGCCGAGCCCGATCAGCACCCGGGCCGCCATGAACTCCGCCACCGACGTCGAGTACGCGCACGCCGCCGATCCGACCCCGAACAGCGCCAGGGAGATGAGCAGGACCTTCTTGCGGCCGTAGCGGTCACCCAGCAAGCCGGCCGGCAGCATCGCCGCGGCCAGGACCAGGAAATACCCCGAGGAGAACCACTGCAGGTCAGACTCTGACGCGTGCAGCGCCTTAGCCAGCGTGGGCAGCGCCACGCTGAGCACCGTGCCGTCCACGCCCACCGTCAGGGCGGCCAGGCCCAGGGCGCCCAGCGCCCACCATCTTCGTGTTCCGGGCACCGCGACGGGTGCCGACGCGCCGCGCTGGACAGTGGTCATGGCGATTCTCCTCTTAGCGGAGGAGGCGTCGAGCCCGCACAGGGCGACAGACCGAGGGCGGCCGTCCAGCCCGAACCAGGCGTCTCATGGACTGAGTCTCATGGACTGATCTGCCAAACCTGCGCTACCAGGGTCCGGAGCAACGCTCCCGGAGGCTGCCCAAGGCGCTAAGCAGAATCCCGCACGGCTACGGGACTACCCGCCGTGCTACCACTCACGCTACGGCAGGCCCTATCGCACTACAACCAAAGCTGGCTTACCTCCAAGTGCCTATGGCACTCCGCCGAAGAGGCAGCGGGCCTTCGATCAACTCGTGGTCCGGGCGGCCCAGTCGCGCTGAGATGCTTCGACCAGGTCCCAGTTGGCGTCGACCCACCGCCCGAGCGCGGCGAGAGGCTCATCAAGCGATCTGCCGAGATCGGTGAGCTCGTAGAGGGTTGCAGTGTCCATTCGCCCGGAATCGAGATGCCGGCTGATGAGGCCGTCGCGCTCGGCGCGTCGCAGCGTGTCGGTGAGCACCTTGTGCGAGATGCCATCCAGGACGTCATGGAGGTCCTGGTAACGGAGACCCCCGGCAGCCAGCTCAGCGAGCACCACCAGAATCCAGCGTCCGCCGATCAGCCCGACCAGGGCATAAGGCCGTCTCCACTCGATAGTCATTTCAATGGCCGGCCAGCGGTGAAGCCGGCGACGGCGACACCGGCAGCCTGACCGGCCACCTGCACGGCATGGGCCACGCAGCCCCCTCCGGCGTGGTCTGGCTGGATCGCCGGGGCGGGGAGCGCCAGAACCTTCCCGGTCCCGGCCTGGAGGAATACGTCGCCGTGCCTTCGCCTGCCGCCGGAGCGGGTGCTCGTCTCCCGGCCTTGCGGGGTCGCGGGAGTCTCGCTCTCTGCCACGGGGCTTCCTCTTAAACGCGAATGCACTCGCGTTAGCATACGCCCCTTCAGGCCGCCGGTGCGGGAATCCTTGGGATAGCTTCCAGGCATGGCCAACGGCAGCGATCCTCCGCGGGCTCGCCGTACTGGCGGCAGGAGCGCCCGGGTGCGCACAGCGGTGCTGACGGCCACGGTGGACGTCCTGTTCGAGAGCGGGTTCGACACGCTGTCGATCCGGGAGATCGCCAAGCGGGCCGGCGTCCATGAGTCCTCCATCTACCGGCGCTGGGGCACCAAGGCCGACCTTGTCTCCGACGCGCTGGCAAACAGGATGGGACTGGAGGTCCCAACTCCGGACACCGGATCCCTGCGCGAGGACCTCCTCGCCTTGCTCCGCGCTCTCGCAGCTTTCATAGGCACTCCGCTCGGAGAGAATGTGGTGCGCATGGCCCTGAGGCGGGATCTGCCGGACTCCGACGCGGCGCGTGACAGGTTCTGGGCCGATCGCTTCACGCGTGGATCTGTGATCCTCGATCGAGCTGAAGCACGTGGCGAACTGCGTTCTGGCATAGACCGCTTCCTCACGCTGGAGACGCTGGTCGGCCCGCTGTACCTGCGGCTGCTGCTGACAAAAGAGCCCCTGAACGAAGCGATCATCGAAAACGTCGTCGACCTGATGCTGACCGGCATCGCCGCCGAGCGCGCCTAACGCAGACGCGCCGTCGCCCGGGCCGCGGGCCGCGGGCCATCGGCACGCAAACCCGCACTCGGTACTACTGAACGAGGAACTCTCGTAGCCGAGGAGAGGATCCAATGGGCTGGAGATGCATCATCCTCGGCCAGTTCGACCTGCCACGGTGCAGTGCCGCATGCGATATCGGTGTCAATCGGGACCGCAATGGGATCCCGGAGCCTGAGCCACGGTCGTTTAAAGATTTTTTAAGCAGTGGGGCAGGCGGGCGATGGGTGTCGCGAGATAATGATGTGTGGGTGGGGTGGGGTGTCGGGCGGGAGGCCAGCACGAAGCTCCGGTAGTACGAGGGGTCCGCTCAAAGACTCTCGCTGCCGGAGCTTCGCTGTGGTTCAGTCTGTCATTGCCGCTGTCCTCCCGGCTGCGGCCCCGCTGG
>JBKQMG010000282.1:0-2664 GCA_052146815.1 Streptosporangiaceae bacterium
CGGTTCCCGGCCGGACGGTCGCGCACGATCACTGCCCGTCCCCTGGCCCGGCGTGCCGCGTCACGCATCTCCTGCTCGGTGATCTCGCCATGCTCAGCCTCGTAAGAGGCGAGGAAGTCGTCGAGAGCAGCGAGCCGCCGGTCCTGATCAGCCTTCAACCACAGTGCCTCATTCACCCACGCGCTCACGCTATCCGCCTGCCCGCGGGCGACGGCCTGCTGCGCCGCGGCCACCAGCTCGGCGTCGACCGACGCTGACAGCCGCTCCTTAACGCTCATACGTTTATGGTATAGCTCTTCCACGAGCGTGGTAGTCGATCTGGCGGCCAGCCGCAATCGGCTCGCCCGGTCGGCCGCCGTTGACAATCCGGATACCAAAGTGATATCACTTTAATCAGCGGGCACGCGGCAGGCGCCGCAGCCGACAGGAGGCATCCCGATGAACGCACCCCATGGCAGCACCGCTCCGGCAGGCCTGCGCGGATGGTGGGCATCTCCCCCGCGATCCGGCATGCGGCGCATCATCTCGCCCTGGGAGTACCGCCACCTCCGTGCCTGGGCTGGCGTGCGCATGGGCGCTGGTGTCGCCCTGGCCGGCCTGGGCGTCGTGACGCTCGCCTTCGGCGGGAACGACCCGAAGACGTACGGGTGGACGTTGGCGTTCCTGGCCTTTGCGGCGGCGCAGTTCTCGTTCGCCTACTGGGAGCTGGCCATCGCCCGCTCCGAGCCTGCCGGCCGTAGTTCATCAGCCCTGCCCGGCTCCTCCTGATCGTCGCCGGTCACGCTGACCGGCCCAGCCGGATCAGAATTTCTCGATGGCCGGAATGACGCGCTTCCCCTCAGCTGCGGCCATGCCGGGGTACTCGCCGGAGTGCCCGTGAGCGCGAGCCAATTCCCGTTTCGTTCAGAACGCCATCTCAGCAGTCAGCGGGGCACCTGACCTGAGTTTTATCAACGTCGCGGAGTTTCGCGGGCTGCGGCTTGGTGACCTGCGGGTTTGGTCCAGTTAGGTGCGGGATCTGCGCACTAGCCCAGGGGTGCTTGGCCGTAGTGTGAGCCGGTGTCCCCTTACGTTCGGACGGTGAGGACGTCGCCGGGTGCGAAGGCGGTTCAGGTCGTGTGTTTCTCCCGGCGGGGTGGCGGGGGATCGGGCATCTGGGGTCGCGCATAGCGGCGCTGAGGCGGAGCTGCTGAGGGCCAGTGGCCCATGACGTGACGATCATGGTACCGGTCATGGACGGAGGCCAGTGAATGATGCCGCTGCCGGGATCTGCCGCGCGTCGTTACGGCAGGGTCTTCGACGAGATCGCGGCCGAGTACGACCGGCACCGTCCGGGATATCCGGACGAGCTCGTCGATCAGGCCTGCCGGGTGGCGGGGATCGGGAGCGGTGATCGTGTGCTGGAGGTCGGGTGCGGAAGCGGTCAGCTCACGCGTTCCCTGGCCGGCCGGGGGCTGCGGGTGACGGCACTGGAACCGGGCACCAGCCTCATAGCGCTGGCCAGGCAGAATCTGGAAGGCGCCGGAGACGTGGGGTTCGTGAACGCTCGGTTCGAGGACGCGCGGCTTCCCCGCGAGCGGTTCCGGGCCGTGTTCTCCGCGTCCGCGTTTCACTGGGCTGACCCTGAGGTCAGCTGGCAGCGGGCCGCTGACGTGCTTGTTCCCGGCGGAACGCTCGCCCTGCTGCAGTACTTCGGTATGGAGGAAGCGCGCACCAGGCAGGATCAGGACGCGGCCCTGGCGGCCGTCAGGAAGGTGGCCCCGGACATCGCCGCCAGCTGGCCGGCCTACCGGGATCTCGACGCGACGCTCGCCGGGATCGAGCAACGCCGCGGCAATATCTCACAGGCCTGGTCCTGGCTCGGCAGCCACGACATAGGGCGAGAGTGCGCCGGCCGTCTGTTCGGCGATGTTCAGGCGGCGGTCATGCCGAAGCTCACCGAGCACACGCCGGACGAACTCGGTGCTCTGGTTCGCACGATGTCGTTCTACGCCCGGCTCTCACCCGGCCAGCGCCAGGCCCTGGACCGCGAGCACGAGGCGATCTATCAGCGACTCGGGCGGCCGATACGCGCCAGCACGATCGCGGTTCTCGTCACGGCGCAGCGCCGCGCCGACGCGGCCGGAGCGACAGGACAGCAGTGACGCCAGAAGACACTCGATGACCACGTCATCACCGCCGCCGACCCCCTCCCGACGAGCTGCAAGCCCTAACCAAGACCAGCAACGCCAGGAGCGGGGCACCTGACGCGGGCCGCCTGGCGGCCGAAGCGATGGGCGCACCGGCATGGCACCCGGCGGGCCGGCGTCCATGGCCTCGGACTGGCCGTCAGGTGCTGGCGGCCTGTCCGGCTGGCGTGCGGGCTGCGGCCGGCGCGCCGCCGGCTCCGCCGCTGGGTGGCGTCGGCGGGGGCGCCAGCGCGAGCAGCAGGTCGGTGAGGCGGCTGGCGGCGTCGGGGTCGCCGTCGAGCCGCAGGTCCCCGGAGGCCACGGCGTCGGGGACGCGGCGCTGGCCGAAGGCCACGGCGCGGAGCGTATCGGCGTCGGTGGTGGCGGTCGCCTCGGGCTCGGATGCGGTGCCGCGCCGGAGCCTGACGGCGCCGGACGTGCCGTCCACGGTGACAGTGTCGGCGCCGATCCGGATCTCATACCGGCCGGTCACCCT
>JBKQMG010000283.1:0-11100 GCA_052146815.1 Streptosporangiaceae bacterium
GTGCGCCGCCCCCGCTTGCAGTTTTCCGGCTGGCTCAGGTGCAGTCAGTGCTGTTCGGGGCGAGGATGTTGCCGTCCCCGTTGTTCGCGCCCCAGTTGCCGGCCGCCGAGTCGACCCATCGGTAGGCGTCGTTCGGGCAGCCGCTGTTGCTGCCGAAACCGGCGGTGTACGTCCACCCGGCATGCAGCACCGAAGGCGATCAGCGAGTAGCAGGCGGACGGGCCGAAGAACTGGCTCCACCAGTCGTCGGTGGAGTTACGGGCCGGGTCGGTGACCGGGATGCCGCCGTCGTTCTCCGTGGGCGGGACCCGCTTCGCCTCGATCGTCTTCCACGAACTGCAGAACTCGGCCTGCTTGGTGCCACCGGACATGGTGGCGGCAAGTGCTGCCTGGTGCGATGGGCGCAGGCGGCGAAACACGCCCTGTTCTCGGCGCGGAGCAGTTTTATGACCTTGATTCAGGATCGGCCGCCGAACGCGTTGACACCGGTGAACTCGGCCGAGACCGCCCAGAGCCGCGCGGCCTGCTGGGGGTCGATGGCCCACAGGTTGACGCCTCGCTGCCTGCCTTCTTCGGTGCCGGGGTCGGCGACGCGGGCGATGTCGCAGTCCTCGCGGTAGACGCCGCCCATGCCGTCGAGCTGACGGGACGCCGCCGCCCGGGCAGACGTGGCTGCGCCTTGCTCGGGTGGCTTCCACGGGAAGGTGCTGTTTCCCTGCTCATCGATCCAGCCGAGCCGGACCATCTCCTCGGTAGCGGGGTGGCGCTGCAGTGGCGTCCGGATGCCCCCTGGGTAGACCGAGAACGCCCGGACGCCGTCGGCCGCGCCGAGCCGGTCGAGCTCGACCGCGAACAGTACGTTCGCGGTCTTGGCCTGCCCGTAGGCCTTCCACTTGTCGTGGCCGCCGGTGAACTGGAGGTCGTCCCACTGGATGCCCGACGCCTTGTGCCCGCGCGAGGACACCGAGAGGACCCGGGCGCCGCCATCGGCGCGCGGAGCCGGCCAGAGCAGATTGGTCAGGCGAAGTGCCCGAGGTGGTTGGTTGCGAACTGCGACTGCCAGCCCGGCCCGACACGCGTGAGCGGGTTGGCCATGACGGCCGCGTTGTTCAGCAGGATGCCGATGCTCCGGCCGGAGACGAGGAAGCGCTCGGCGAAGCTGCGGACTGAGCCGAGGTCGGCGAGGTCAAGTGAATCCACCTCCACGCGGTCGAGGCCGTCCAGCTGCTCACGGACGACGTCCGGGCGGCGGGCCGGGACGACGACGCTGGCGCCCGCTGCGCTCAGCGCGTGGGTGTCGGCCAAGCCTATGCCCGAGTATCCGCCGGTGACGATGGCGAAGGAAACATCGCTCGCCAAGTCCGACCAGATACCGCGCACGCCCCGCATCTTCCCGACCAGTGCGCAGTCCTCGCCCCGTAGCGCGAGCGCCGGGCAGCCGATCGGCACGTCGGCGTCTTCCTCATCCTGCCCGACGTCCGCAGGGCCGGCGCGGTAATCGTTGCAGGCGCCGCGGCAAGCACGGCGCCTGGGTCGTCAGTCTGCGGCGAGGCTTGCGTGATGACCAAGGTCGGTCGCTTGCGGCGCCGGCCTGGTGGCGTCCAGGGCGGCGCGGATTGCGTCGCCGAGTGCCCTGGCCACCGGCGGCGGGAATGCGTTGCCCACCTGACGGTAAGCGGCTGTCTTGCGGCCGGAAAATGCCCAGCTGTCGGGGAATCCCTGGATGCGGGCGGCCATCCGCGTGGTCAGCTTGGGCAGCTGATGAGCGGGGAAGTCAGTCGCAGGCGGCTCGTTGGCGATCCCGAGCCCGTCGACCCCGAGTGCTCTCCATGCTTCCCGTGCCCTGGTGGGCCCGAGGTCTGGTCCGCCGTGTTTCTTGCTGCCCCCGACGATCGTCGGCGCGATTCCGCGGGCACGATCACGCCAGGCGTCAGCTCCTGGCCAGCCCCGTGCGCTCATGAGGTCATGGAGTGCTTCCCCGACGGTGGACGGCGGCTGAGGGGATGGCTCGGGCCACTGAAAATGGGCCGCCCACGGCTCTTTGACGGCCACGAGCACGAACCTGGGCCGCAGTTGCGGTACTCCGTGCTCGCTGGCGTGGACGAGGTCCCACCAGGTCTGATATCCGAGGCCGTGCAGTTGCTCAAGTACCTGCGCGCGGTAGGTGTCGAAGCGGTGGGTGCCGAGCCCTCGCACGTTCTCCAGCAGCACAGCGCGGGGGCTGATCTCCTGGACGAGCCGAAGCGCCTGCGGAAACAGGTCGCGGTCATCGTCTTGGCCGAGCTGTTTGCCCGCGATGGAGAAGGGCGGGCACGGTACTCCGCCGGAGAACAAGTCGATGCCGGAGTACGGCCGCCCGTCCACGTTGTGGACGTCGTCTTCGACGATCTTCCAGTCCGAGCCCCTGTTCATGCGGAGCGTTTCGCAGGCATCATGGTCGAGCTCGACGGCAGCCTCGTGGGTAAACCCGGCCTGCTCCAGCCCGAGGGACTGGCCGCCAGCCCCGGCGCAGATCTCCAGGCAGGTCAATTCACCCACGGTTCCTCCAGCCTTGGCCTGATGCCTCATTGTGCCCACTGGCGCTGACAGCCGGGCGTGTCCCACGCCGGTACCCCCTCACCAGGACGCGAGCGTGTCCACGAGAAACTCGTAACTGAGCAGTCGCCGCTGGCCGACGACTTCCCGCCAGGCCTCCTGCTGATCGGGATTGGCGTTCCGGGCCACGCTCGCATCTAAAGCGTCGTAGGCCACGTGATAGACGGCATCCACCTCGCCGGTGCCCCGGGCGATCGACGCGAGCCGGCTGGGCAGCGGTTCGGCGGTCACCGTCACCAGGTGGGGCTGCCTGCCCCGGCGGTGGCGGATCATCTGCAGGCACTCGTGCCGGATGTTCTGCACCCGGTCGGAGCGGATGGTCCACTTGCACGAGATCGCCGCGTGCAGCGGCGGCAGCCCGGAGGCCGTGGTCACCTTGCCCAGGGCGACCGTCACGTCGGGCTTGATGAGGTAGTCCGTTCCGATGGTGATCCGCAGCTCAGGATTGGCGCGCACGAGCGCGTCCACCTCGCTGAGGTGGGCGTACTGGTCGAACTTGGTGATGATGGCGCCGCGCGCCACCAGCCAGCCGCGGTCAGGATGCAACTGGGGCAGCGCGGCGTCCAGGTGGTCGCGAACCGCCTGTTCGAGCGGACCGCCGGGATCCTTCGGGACATCGGAGATCTGATCTCTCGGCACGCCGAGCTCGTCCAGCACGCCTGCGCCGATCCGCATTGACTCCGCGTTGTCCACGTCGGCGAAGTTGGGGACCAGCACCCAGCCGAGCTTGTTCTTCGCGCTCAGCTTCCAGCCCAGCAGAGAACGGGAAAGCGGCGCGGTCACGCTCAGCCTCCTCTTACCCAAGGTGAGGAAATCGCTCCCGGGTATTACAACGTAGCCCCCATCCGGCATGCTGCCGCAAGGCTCAGGGCGCGCCGCAGGAACGCCTTCGCGCAGGGCGTTCAGGGCGCACCGCTCTTGGCGATGATCCGCCGGTCTTGGCGCGCCGCTGGAACCGGAGGGCGTTTCCCGCGGCGCGCCAAGACGGCTTACCGGCGGCGCGCCGCTGCCTGCAGGGCCGGACTGACCCACCCGTTGTCGGCGGGGTTGATGGTCGTGCCGGGCGGCACGATCTCGTCGATGCGATCCAGCACGTCGCCCGGAAGATCCACGTCGGCGGCGGCCAGCTGCGACTCCAGATGCTCCATCGTCCGCGGGCCGATGATCGCGGCGGTGACCGCGGGGTGACGGAGGACAAACGCGATCGCCAGCTCGATCAGGGTCATTCCCGCCTTGTCGGCCAGCTCCGCGAGCTGCTCGGCGGCGTCGAGCTTGCGCTGGTTGGCTGGCAGCCGTCCCGGCTGACGAGAGCCGCGGAGCGACAGTCCGAGAGCAGCGCATACTCGCCGATCGACAAGCTGTCCATCACGGTTTTCCTCTCATGATCGGTCAGACGCGTATGCGTGGAGCAGATGCGAGCAGACTTCGCCCACCGAGCGGAAGGAAGGCGTCCGCGCTAGAGCGGTCCTCCCACAAGTGAACAGGTCAGCCGCCGCTGAACACTCCGCTGACGGCAGGCCACTTATCCGCAGTAGATAGCCGAAACATCGGCGAACTCGCCCGAGTCGTGCCTGACATCTGGAGTCCGCGAACTAGCCGTCACTCGACGCAGTCCCCGCGCCGTTACTACCTCGACACCTACCAGACGGCCAACGTGCTAATCACCGTGACGCTGGGAGTTGCCGTAACGGCACCGCAGCGATGCTGTTCGACTGAAATCGCCCTTGGCAGCGAGGCTGCCTGCGGACGTTGCGGGCGTTGGAGGACACCGCAACCAGTGTCTAGCGCTCCGGCGACGTCGCTGCCCGCGCGCCTGCCTGTCTCATAAGCCCGGCCCCACTGCTCCTGGGACCGAACAGCGCGCGACGGCTTGAACCAGATGGCCGATCGAACTTGCCCGCGTCCAATAACTCCCGGTCAGCAACCGAATGGCCAGCGATGCCCGCTGGTGCCCTCTATCCCGACCCGCTACGCGAGCCTTCCCACCTCGATTGCTCCGCAATCTCCTAGGGCAGGATCTCGACGTACCCGTCCGTTCCATTGACGCGGATCCGCTGCCGATGCCGGTGGTCGGGTCCCACTGCCGCCCGGGCGTCGTGCCTATGGGTGTGAGCGCGCTGATACTGGTGCCATGACTGAGACCGAGTCCTTGATCGCCGAGGTCCGCCAACTGCGTGCCGACGTTGCCCGGCTGCACGCCGCGGTGCTCACCCGGCACAGCTGGATGAACCTGCTCTTCAAAGACCGTCCACCAACCCGTACACCCAGTACAAGGTCCACATGTGGGGCGCGATCTACTGGCTGATCAACTTCCCGCTGATCTGCTGCCTGTTCTTCTTCACGCCCGCGCTGTGGGTCAAGCTCGGCATCTTCATCACACTGATCTACTCGATTTACTCCAACCTTGCGACCGACTACGGCGCTATGTCAGCGGCCGAGGCAGCGTTCGGGGAGCCACAGCCGCCGCCGATCCCACTTGAGCCGCCGCCACTGCCGACGGTATGAGGCGGCGCAAGCCTCCGGGCGCTGCCGGCGCGATACGGGGCGCGGAGGCCGCGTACGGTGAGCATGAGAAGCGCACCGGCGCGGCGGACCCGGGCTGGCCGACTGGTATGCAGCGCACATGGTGGCCGAGCAGGCCGGAACGGAGCTGCCGACATGACCGATTATGACGTGATCGTATTCGGCGGAGGGGCGCCCGGTGAGCACTGCGCCGCGGCGCTGGCCGCGCGCGGGCTGCGCGTCGCCGTCATTGAGCGCGAACTCGTCGGCGGTGAGTGCTCCTACTGGGCCTGCATTCCGTCAAAGTCGCTGCTGCGCCCGGGCGAGGCAGTGCATGGCGCGCGTGAGGCCGCCGCCAGCGCTCAGGCCGACGTCCGGGCTGCGCTGGCCTGGCGGGACTTCATGGTGTCGAACTATTCCGACGCCGGCCAGCAGCAATGGCTGGAGAGCCGTGGCATTGACCTGCTGCGGGGCGCGGGCAAGCTGGCTGGCACTGGCGTGGTGGAAGTCGACGGCGTCCGCCACACCGCGGAGCACGTTGTCGTGGCGACGGGCGCAGAACCGATCGTGCCGCCGGTACCCGGATTGCGTGACCTTGAGGGCGTCTGGGGTACCCGCGAAGCGACCAGCATGAAGACTGTCCCGCGACGCCTGCTCGTATTGGGCGGCGGGGCGGCCGGCGTTGAGCTTGCGCAGGTCGTGCGGCGCTTGGGCGGCGAGGCGGTGATCATTGAGGGTGCCGAGCGGGTGCTGCCGCGCGAGGCCGCGCCGCTGGGTGAGGCACTCGGCGAGGCCCTGCGCCGGGACGGGATCGAGCTGATACTCGGGAAGCGCGCCACCGCGGCGCGGCGGGAAGGTGACGAGTATGTCCTGAGTTTCGATGACGGTCCTGAGCTACGGGGCGACCGGCTGCTCGCCGCAACCGGCCGGCGCCCGCGCGTTGCCGGGATCGGCCTGGATACCGTCGGCGTAACGGCCGACCCCCACCGCGGCATCCCGGTTGACGAGCATCTGCGCGCGGGCGAGCGGCTCTGGGCCATCGGGGACGTCAACGGCATCTGGCCGCTCACCCATGTCGGCGAGTATGAGGGCGACGTCGTCGCGGCGAACATCGCCGGCGACGCGCGCCCGGCGAACTACGAAGCCGTTCCCCGCGTCACCTACACCGATCCGCAAGCAGCGGCGGTGGGCGCGGTCGAAGCGAAGTACACCGCCACCGCGCCGCTGTCAGAAGAGCCGAAGACCGCCACCTATACGCACGCCTACGCCAAATCCACCGGCTTCCTGACGCTGCTCAGCGACGGCCAGCGACTCACCGGCGCTTACGCCCTCGGGCCTGAAGCCGGCGAGTGGCTGCAGCAGGCGACGCTCGCCATCCGCGCGCACGTTCCGATCAAGGTGCTGAGCGACACGATCCAGCCCTTCCCCAGCTTCTCCGGGATCTACAACGCGGCACTGACGGCGCTCCGCATGCAGATAGCGGACATGCCGCCGCCAGCCCGGCCGATGGCCGCTCAGACCGCGAGCCTGTCCCGATGAACATCCAGCGGGGGGAACCATGACCGGCGCGACCACTCCTGTTTCCGGCCAGCGAGAACCAGAGCTGGCCGGGCAAACGGTCGTGGTGATCGGCGGCAGCTCGGGCACCGGGCTGGAGACCGCCCGGCGCGCCCGCGCTGAGGCCGCAGACGTCATCATCGCCGGCCGGAATCCCGGCCGGCTCAAAAGCGCCGCGGAAGCAGCCGCCGAAGCCGGGGTCGATGTCACCGTGGAGATCGGCGAGGGCCTGCCCCACGTCTATCAGCTCCTGCTCGGAACCCCCGAGGCAGGCGAGGCCACCGGCCAGATCGGGAAGTTCCTGCGAGCCCGGGTACGCTAACCGCCGCGGTGCATAGGTCACCGCTCCAGCGCGCCGCAGCTCGCTCAGTTCACTGCGCCCGAGCGGCGATTACGCGGTTCGGCCGCCGTCGATGTGCAGGACCTCTCCGGTGACGTACGGCGCTGACTCCAGGTACAGGATGCCGTCCACGACGTCACTGACCTGGCCCACGCGCCCGAGCGGGGGAAGTTTCCCCGCGAGCGCCTCGGGCGTGTAGGCCTCGGCCGGGTGCAGCGCGGTCTGGATGATGCCTGGCGCGACGGCGTTGACGCGGATGCCGCGGGAGGCGTACTCGACGGCCAGCGACCTGGTGACCGCGGCCAGGCCGCCCTTCGTCAGCGCGGTCAGCGCGGTTGGCTCCACGGAGTCTGCGCGGTCCGCGATGCTGGCGCTGATGTTGACGACATGGCCGCCGTGCTGCTTCAGCATCTGGCCGATGGCGCGCTGGGTCAGCCAGAAGAATCCGGCGAGGTTGACGCCGGTGACCAGCGCGTAATCCTCCGCCGTGTAGTCGGTGAATGGCTTGGAGACGAAGACGCCTGCGTTGTTGACCAGGGTGTCGACGCGGCCGAAGCGATCAAGCGCCTGGCTGATGATCTGGTCGGCGGTGGCCTGCTCGGAGACGTCGCCCTGGACCGTGAGGATGTCCGGGTCCTTCGACGGCTTGATGCTGAGAGAATTCGCCACGACCGCCCTGCCTCGCTGCCGTTACGCGTCGACGAGGCCGGCGCCGATCCCCTGCGAGCCGCCCGTGATGATTGCTACCTTCTGCTCCGTTTCGGTCACGGCTTTCTCCGTTCTCAGGTGCTCATGGTCGCGGGATCGCTCGGGTGCGGCGTGAGCGGCGTGAGCTCCGTCGTCATCCACGGGTTGAGCGGGAGCGCGTTCACGATGGCTTCCATCTCCGCGCTGTCCCTGGCCCGGTACAAGCCGAGAGCGCGTCCCTGACCCGGAAGTGCCCACAGCCGCTCCAGGTGTCCCTGGTCAGCCAGTTCGCGCGCGCGTGCGGCCTCGCCCGCCTCGGCGTCTTCCACGGCCCGGCGGGGCGTGCCATCCGGGATCGTGACCACGAAGGTGGCCAGAAATTCGGTGCCTGACTGGCCTGGCCGGGTGCTTGGGCCCGGGTCGTTGGGGTGCGGCGCGAGCGGCGTCACCTGGTCGGTTCGCCAGATCTTCAGCGGCATCGAAGCCAGGGTCTGCTGGAGCTGGTCGGCGTCGCCGGCGGCAAACAGGCCGAGACTGCGCCATTCGCCCGGCTGCAGCGGCGGGCGCCACAACCGCAGCAGCTGACCCTCCGTGGCCAGGCCACGCGAATGTGCGGCCTCGCGGGCGCGGACGTCGTCGACCGCCTGCTCCGGCGTCCCGTCCGGAACATGGGTTGTCATCGTGACGAGGTACTCCATGGCGATCCTCCGTCGCTGAGCGGGCCGCGGCCGGATTGCGTCCGGTCCGGCTTTTTCGAGCTAGGCCACGCGCGCCTTCCAGAGAACGGGTGTCACTTTCGCCCAGCGAGGTGAGGTAGCGCCCGGCTGGAACAGCCTGACCCGGGTCGCGGGTCTGCCTGCGGGCAAGTTCCGCGGCAGTGACAAAGTCCGGAAACCACGGCATCGCAATTCCGCGCATGGTTCGCCCGGCCGGCAAGCCCGCAGCGTTTCACGGCCCCACCCGACAGCGATCCGAGCGCCTCCGCCCCGGATCACAGGCGGGAGGTGAGCTCGGTCACGATTTCCGCCGCTGACTGTGGCTTTCTGGCAAGGGCAACGCTTTGCCCGGCCCACATCGAGAGCGCCTCGATATCCCCGGTCGTCCCGACCATCGGCGGCGCTGGCTCGTAACGAACGATTCCCTCTCCGGAGGCGAAGTGCGCGATCACGTCGCCTGCTCCCGGGCGCTGGCTGTCCGGGGGGCGGCCCGCGGCCTCCCACGCCCTGGCCGTTGAGTTGCGGAGGGCACGGTGGGGAGAGTCGGGCCACCCGACGTCGTACAGGTTGGCGTACCACTGCGGATCGGTTTCGGCCGCGGCTATCAGCCGGCGCCGGTAGTCCTCGTGGATCGGCATTTCCTCGGCCAGCAGGAACCGCGTGCCCAGCCACGCGGCCTGGGCGCCGAGGGCGAGTACCGCGGCGACGCCGCGGGCGTCGCCGATCCCGCCAGCCGCGATCACCGGCACCGGCGCCACCGCGTCCACCACAGCGGGCACTAGCGGCAGTGTGGCGACCTTGCCCCAGACGTGCCCGCCAGCCTCCCAGCCCTGCGCGACGATCACGTCCGCGCCGGACGCGACTGCCTGTCGTGCCTCCTTTGCGCTGCCGACCGTGTGCAGAACGATTCCCCCGGCGCCGTGCACAGCCTTGATGTAGCTGCTGGGATCCCCCCACATGAACGAGACGAACGTCAGGCCAGCCTCTAGGGCCTGGTCAAGGTCACGGTGATGATCTGAGGTGAGAACGAAGTTGCCGCCAAACGGCCGCGACGTCAGCGCCGCCGTCTCCCGGACGACGGCTCCGGCGTCAGCAGACCAGGTCAGCGTCACCATGCCGAGCGCGCCGGCATTCGACACCGCCGCCGCCAATCCCGTGATATCCGACATTGGAGCCTGAACGATCGGCCGC
Source organism: Streptosporangiaceae bacterium (assembly GCA_052146815.1). Classification (GTDB taxonomy): domain Bacteria; phylum Actinomycetota; class Actinomycetes; order Streptosporangiales; family Streptosporangiaceae; genus DATJZH01. Next base: position 9,589 of record JBKQMG010000283.1, read on the forward strand.
TCAATCCCCAGCAACTCACACACAGGGGTGCTCATAAGCCCCGATGTACCCGCGGAGCCGACTGGCGACACGAACCAGGATCAACCCCCGCGCTATCCGCAACCACCGGCGCCGCAAGGAGAGAGTCGCGGCGGGAGCCGTGGTAGCCCATGGCCCGGCGAGCCAGCGGGCCCGCGGGGGCAGCAGCAACCGCTGTCCTATGACTCGTAAGAGGTCGGCGTTGACTGAGGGGAACGCCGGTCCCATCCGTGGAACTTCGAGTAGTCGCCGGTGTCCCAGGCCCCGCGCAGGCCTGGGGTGCTCAGGTCCCAGTCCGGGCGGATCTCGGCCGTCGCGGCGCGCAAATCGCGCCACAACTCGTAGAACGACGGGCGGCCCCAGAACCAGTAGCCGTTGTAGATGCTGTGGATGACCAGTCCCGGCTTGAACACCAGCGTGTGCGGGATCATCGGGTTGTGCTCGGGGTCGGTGTACTCCTGGATGTCGAGGTCCTGCTGGACGATCCGACCGGGGTCGGACAGGAAGGGCCACTGGGCTCCGACCGAGTTGCGGAACTCCTGCAGCGTGTGATGGTCGTCGGTGGCGATCGTGGCGACCTGTGTGTAAGCCACCGCGATCTCCGGGTAGTGCTCGGCCAGCTCCAGGTGCTGCCGGTGCTCTTTCGGGCAGTAGTTGCCGCGCGCGAGCGTCAGGATCATCGGGTCCCGGCCCTGGAGCTCGCTCAGGCTGCGGACGGTGCCGGTGTGGTCGGGCAGCGCATAATCGGGGAAGGTGCCGCCGGGGACGATGTCGGAACGCACGGGATGACTGCCTCTCCGGACCTGGCTGTACTCGGGAGCTTCTGTGAGCCTGCCGGTAGGCGTGCCCGTCAGCGCTCATGCTCACACATATGCCTCGCCAGGAAGCAAATGTCAGCCGGGGAGATCCTCCGGGCGCAGTCGGACCGCGATACAGCGCTTGACAGGTGGCACCCCGATCAGCGTCGGACACAACCCCCATTGCGATCGCGGTCATGCCCGACAGCATGACCGTCGCCAATGACCTCCGGCACCGTCACGCCCATCCAGACTCCGCAGATCAGGCCCCACTGATCAATGATGGCGCCTTTGCGGGGCCGACTACGAGACCGTGAAGGTCGCCGCCCACCTCGAGCCGACCCGACTGTTCGACCCCGCCGACCTTCGCCGGCTCGAAGCCGGCCGTTCGGATCAGCCGCTCGACTTCCTCGCCAGCAACCTCGTCGTCGGTCGCATAGAAGAGAACCGCCGGCTCCGGTGACCGGTTGCTGGAGGACTCGAAGAGATCGGCCGACAGGGTTCCAAACGCCATGGCCAAGCGCGCTCCCGCCGGCAACCACCCGGCTACGACCTCGCCGGAGGATTGCCCTTCCGGCAGGAGACGTGAGACGTTGCCATGTGCGTCGGTGCTGAGCGGGTTGCTCGGAACGACCACGACCTTGCCGGCCAGCGCGTCGGCGATCTCGTCTATGACGCCCTTCAGGGCGGTAAACCG
>JBKQMG010000284.1:0-29116 GCA_052146815.1 Streptosporangiaceae bacterium
GCGGCGGGTGCGCAGACCCGCCGCCGGGCCCCTGGTGCTCAGGAACCCCGTTCAGCGGGCCGGGCGCAGCCAGCCGACGCGTAGTGTGCCCGCCAGCGGGAATGCTTTCCGATCTGGGGCGCCGCACGGGAAAGCGGCGGCACGTTCACCAGGGGAATCGCAGAAGTGACGCAGCCACAGGTATCCGCGCTCGGCGCGGAGGCGTCCCGCGGCTACCGGCGCGCCTGGGCCGCCGAGCGGCTGGCCGACAGCTTCTGGGTGATTCCCGCCCTGTTCCTGGTCGCAGGCGCGGGCCTCGCGGCGGTAACGGTCAACGCACGCAGCCTCGGCGTGCCGGTCGCCCTGCGTGTCGGGCCGCCGGTCAATCCGGGTGAGGCGGCGAGCGTCCTCGGGATCGTTGCCACGTCCACGCTGACGTTTCTCGGCGTTGTTTTCACGCTGACTCTGGTGGCCCTGCAGCTGGCGAGCTCCCAGCTCTCGCCGCGGGTGCTGCGGATGTTCGTCAGGTCGGGCGTCACCAAGGTGGCCTTCGGCATCTTGCTGGCGACCTTCTCATTCTCGGTCGCGTTCCTGGTGCTGGAAGGCGGCCATGGAACCGAGGCCGACTCGCGGGGCGTGGCCGTGGTGATGGTGCTGGTGTCGGCCAGCCTGATCGTCTTCATCGGCTACGTCGCCAAGACCATGAAGCTGCTGCAGGTCAGCTGGGTCATCACCGGGGTAGCGGACTTGACCCGCAAGGCGGTCAGCCGCTACTTCCCCCTGCCGGAGGCTTACCTGCCCGCCGATGCGCCAGTCCTGTCGGGCCAGGCGGTCACGATCCGGCTCCCCGCCCGGCGCCGCAAGACGCTCGGCGTGCTGCAGGGCGTCGACCACCGGCGCCTCGCCGAGCTGGCCAGGCGCCACGACTGCGTCTTCGAGCTGCTGGCCCGGGTGGGCGAGTACGTGCCGACCCAGGGGGCGATCGTGGCCGTCCACGGCCCGCCTCCGCCTTCCGGCCAGGCGCCGGCCAGCCAGGTGCTGGCCAGCATCAATGTCGGCCGCTCCCGGACGCTGTATCAGGATCCCGCGTTCGGGCTGCGGCAGCTGGTGGACATCGCCATCCAGGCGCTGTCGCCGGCCGTCAACCAGCCGACGACGGCCACCCAGGTCATCGACCGGATCGAGGACATCCTGCTGCGAATCGCCGCCCGCCCGGCCCTGACCGGCTATTTTGCCGACAGCACAGGGCGGATCCGGCTGACTCAGCCCGTCACCGGGTGGGATGAGCTCCTGGACCTGGCGTTCACCGAGATCACCGATTACGGGTCGCGCTCCACCCAGGTCGTGCGGCGGCTGCTGGCCGCGTACGCAGTGCTGGAGCATGCCGCCGGACCGGGCCGGCGGCCGGGCCTGCAGCAGCGCCGGACCCGGCTCCTCGCCGAGGCAGCGAGCCACGGCATCCAGCGGCGCGACGCGCGGGCCGACGCGCTCGGGCTCGGCTAGGGAGACGCGGGCATGGACAAGACCGGACTGGAGACTCTGCTGGCGGTAGCGGTGGCCGCGGCGCTGGCGCCGATGATCGCGGCGGCGCTGCCGAAGTCCCGGGTCCCCCAGGTGGTCATCCTGATCCTGCTCGGCATCCTGATCGGCCCGGACGGGCTCGGTCTCGCCGACCGCGGCAGTATCCCGCTGCTGTCCAGCATCGGGCTGGGCTTCCTGTTCCTGCTGGCCGGCTACGAGCTGCAGCCCCGGCTGCTGCGCCAGCGGCCGGGCAGGCTGGCCATCTACGGCTGGGGCATCAGCGCGATCCTGGCGCTGGTGGTGACGGCGGGCCTGGCTGCCATCGGCCAGGTGCATGACTTCGTCCCGATCGCCCTGGCCCTGACCACGACGGCGCTCGGCACGCTGCTGCCCATCCTGGGTGAGAATGGCATGCTCAACGGGAAGTTCGGGCAGCATGTGCTCGCCGCGGGAGCCGTGGGCGAGCTGTTCCCGATCATCGCGATCTCCCTGTTCCTCACCAGGCGCAGCCAGTTCGTGGCGATCGCGTCGCTGCTGGCCGTCGGGGTGGCGGCGGTCATCCTGGCCCTGCTCCCCCGGCTGTTCGGGGAGGCGAAGCTGCGGCAGGTCATCGAGCAGGGCCGCCGCGCCACCGCGCAGACCACGCTGCGCATCTCTATCGTGCTGCTGCTCGTCCTGCTGGTCGCCGCCGAGCGCTTCGGCCTGGACGTGGTCCTCGGCGCGATGCTGGCCGGGATGGTGCTGCGCAGCTGGACGTCCAAGATCGGCGTGGACGTCACCCCGCTCGAGGGCAAGCTGGACGCCGTCGGCTACGGCCTGTTCATCCCGATCTTCTTCGTGGTTTCCGGGATGACGCTGGACGTCGCCGCGATCCTGCGCGACCCGCTGCGGATGGTGGCCTTCCTGATCCTGCTGCTGATCGTCCGGGGCCTGCCGTCGCTGCTGATCTACCGCCGGGTGCTGCCGCTGCCGCAACGCGTCGAGATGATCTTCATTACGGCGACCACGATGCCGCTGCTCATCGCCCTGGCCGAGATCGGCCAGCAGGACGGGGTCATGCTTCCCGCGAACGCGGCGGCTATGGTCGGCGCCGGCGTGCTGTCGGTGCTGATCTATCCCTCGATCGCCGCGATGCTGGCCAGCAAGTACAGCCACCTGCGCGCTCCGGCCGCTGAGATCGTGATCGACCCGCTGGCGGAGGGAGATGCCACCGGCGGCTAGCGGTCCCGGCCGGCCAGGCCCGTGCCGTCGCTGGTCAGGGCGCTTCCCACAGCATCGCGATGCCCTGGCCGACGCCGATGCACATGGCGGCGGCGGCCCGGCTCGCGCCGCGACGGCGCAGCTCGTGCAGCAACGTGGTGGTAATCCGCGCCCCGGAACAGCCGAGCGGATGGCCGAGCGCGATCGCGCCGCCGTTGACGTTGACCAGGCCGGGATCCAGCTTCAGCTCGTCGATGACGGCGATGGCCTGGGCCGCGAATGCCTCGTTGACCTCGATCAGATCGAGGTCGCCCGTCTGCCAGCCGTTCCTGGCCAGCAGCTTCGACAGTGCGGGCACCGGGCCGATGCCCATGTAATCCGGGTGCACCCCCGCCGCGGCGGTGCCCGCGTACCGGGCGAGCGGCGTCGCGCCGGCCGCGTTCATCGCCTGCTCCGACATCACCAGCAGGCCGGCCCCGCCGTCGTTCAGCGGGGAGGAGTTCCCGCCGGTGACGGTGCCGCCCGGCCGGAACGCGGCCTTCCTGCCCGCCAGTTCCCCCAGCGTCAGGTCCGGCCGGATTCCCTCGTCGGCGCTCACCGTCCCGTGCGGCGTCTCGACTGGCACGATCTCCTCGGCCAGCCGCCCCGCCTCGGCGGCAGCCGCGGCGCGCTGGTGACTGGCCAGCGCGAATTCGTCCTGGCGCTGGCGGCCCACGCCGTAGCGGTCGGCCACGTTCTCGGCGGTCTCGCCGAGCGTGATCGGCGGGTAGAGCTCGGCCATCCGCGGGCTGACCAGGCGCCAGCCCAGCCGGGTGTCAGCCAGGCTGGCCTCCCGCGGGAACGCCTGGTCGGGCCGCGGCAGGGCAAACGGCGCCCTGGTCATGGACTCGGCGCCGCCCGCCAGGCAGATGTCGGCCTCGCCGGCGGCGATGGCCCTGGCCGCCGCCGCGATCGCCTCCAGGCCTGAGCCGCACAGCCGGTTGACGGTCGCGCCCGGCACCGTGACCGGCAGGCCGGCCAGCAGCACGCCCATCCGGGCGACGTTGCGATTGTCCTCGCCGGCCTGGTTGGCGGCGCCCCAGTACACGTCGCCGATGGAAGCGGGATCCAGCCAGTCGTTGCGGTGCACCAGGGCTTCGATGACGTGGGCCGTCAGGTGGTCAGGGCGCACGTCCCTGAGCGCGCCCTTGATCTTGCCCACCGGTGTCCGGCGCGCGTCGACGGCGAAGACCGCCGGTGCGGATCGGGCCGCAGTCATCGGCGCCTCCAGGGGAACCAGGTGTGAGCAGGGGGCCGGGGCGGCCGCTGCAGGCCGTCACCAGCCACCGAGACTACCCGCGCCAAAACGGGAATCCCGCCCCCGTCACGGCCCTTCCGCCCGCCAGCATGACGTGGCACGGGGCCGCTCACCAGGCCGGTGCCGAGCCCCGGCCAGCGGTCCGCTCGCCGATGAAGTCCGCCAGCGCGTCCAGCGTGGCGAGCGCGCTGAGGTTCAGGTCCTCCGCGGCCACATCCACGCCGAACACGCGCTGGACCTGCCGCAGCAGCAAGGTGGCTCGCAGCGAGTCCAGCCCCGCGCCGGTGGCCAGCAGCGGGGTATCCGCGGGGATGGCCAGCATCTCGTCGCTGCCGGTGATGTGGGCCAGCATCTGCCGCAGCACGTCCGGCACTGGCGGCGGGGCCTGACTGCCCGCGCTGATGTTCTGTCCCGCGCTCATGCTCTCTCCTGCGCTGGTCCGTCCTGCGCGGTCGCGTCGCGCACCCAGTCGGCCAGCGCGGGCAGCGCCCCGGCGACCTCGCGGCGGAACAGTGCGCTGGCTGCCGCGCCGACTGCGTTCTCGCCGCCGTCCTCGCCCGCTCCCTCGCCGCCGGACCCGCATTCCCTGCCGGGCGATTCGGCCCGGAAGCCTGCTGCGACCAGCGCCACCCGCAGCGGCACGTTGCGCGAGGTGAGACGGCACGCCGCCGCCACCTCGACGGCGCCGTCGGCTGCGGCGGCCCGGCACAGCCAGGCCAGCAGCGCGTCGATCACGCCCCGGCCCATGGCCCGGCAGGACATCATGATCAGCGCGGCGGTCCAGGTCCTTGGCGTGCCGGTCTGGGGAGCGCCGGTCTTGGCAGCGCCGGTCTCGATGACGCAGGCCCCGACCACGCCGTCGTCGCCGTAGCGGTCCGACAGCCGCAGCGCGATGACCAGGTGCTCGCGGGAACCCGCCAGCTCCGCCAGTGCCTGCGCGCTGAGCTGCTCCCCGGCCGAGTTGAACTGGTGCGTGCGAACCGACAGCTCATGCAGCCGGTCCGCGTCGGCCAGCGTCGCCTGCTCGATCACCAGCGCGGTGCCGCTGCGGCGCAGGAACTCATCGCGGGAGCCGCCGAAGGCCCGTGCCTCCTCCTCTCGCCGGCGCCGCTGCGCATACAGGTGCCCCCGGCGCCTGGCCTCGTCCGTCACCACCGCCGGGCGGAACTGCGGCCAGGAGGGCGCCTCCGACGCGTCCTCCGGCGACAAGACCAGCACCTCGGGCAGCGCGGCTGACACCTCGGCGCGCTCGATCGGCTCATCGTCGACGAAGGCCACGGCGTCGGACCCGATGTTCAGGTCGTCGATGATCCGGCGGATCGCCGCCGGTTTCGGGTCCCAGCCGCATTCGGCGGCGGCGAACTCGGTTCCGGTGACCTGCGCGGCGTAGCGGGCAGCCTCAGGCGGGTTGCGGCTGGCGATCGCGTGCACGATGCCGCGGCCGGCGAGCTCACGCAGGACGCCGAGCATCTGCGGGTCGGGCGCAGGCCGGCTCGCCGGGTCAGATTCCAGGAAGACCCCGTCCAGCAGGGTGTTGTCGAGGTCCCAGATGACGCACTTGATCACGACGGCCGCGCCTGCCCGGCCGGGCCGCTGCCCTCCTGGCCGCTGCCCTCCTGGCCGGCGCGGTCCGGGCCGGCGCCATCGGCGGCGGGCTGGCCTGTCGTCCGCCGTTCCATGGTGAGGTGCGCGGCCTCGAAGCCGAACTTCCGGTACAGGGCCCGCATTCCGAGGTTGGCGGCGTGCACCTTGCCAGTCAGCCGGCCGAGCCCGCCGCGGTCGGCCGCGTCGATGACCGCGGCGAGCAGCAGCTCCCCGATCAGGCTGCGATCGGGCACGTCGGCCACCGCCAGCGACCGGAAATTGCCGTAGCGCTCCCCCGTCAGCGAGTTGGTGCGCGCCGATAGCCACGCCCAGCCGAGCGGAGTCCGCGGCGCGTCCGCAGCGACCGCGACCAGCGTGATCTCGCCAGCCTTGCCGAGGGCGCCGGCGACGCGCTTTCGGTGCAGCGCCGGGTCAGTGATGGCCTCGTCGGCGAACGAGACGACGGCGATCTCGATCTCGTAGGCCGCGATGGCGTCCAGATCCTCCGCCTCCGCGGCCCGGATGAGATAGTCGGCCCCGGCGCCCGGACCGCCGCTGCCCGCCTCGCCACTGCCGCTCAACGGGATGCCGCTGCTGGCCTGGCCGCTGCCGCTCATCGGGCCGCTCCCGCGGAGCGGGGATGCAGCGGCATCGGCCGGAAGAGAGTGCCGCCGCACTGCGGGCAGCCGCTGGCCTGCAGATCGGCGATCCGCTTCCACGGGCTGGTCACGCCATCGTGGCTGCCGGGTCCCACCTGGTGCACGGCCCGGCAGCCCGCGCACCGGTACGGGCGGGTGGCCGCGGCGCGCTGGTCGGCGGTGTACAGGGGGCCGGTGTGCTCGCCGTCGATCAGCGGACGGCCGCCCGCGGCGCTGCGCAGGTGGTACAGGTTGCTGGTGCCGGCCAGGATCCCGGCGCCCTCGTACTCGTTGAAGCCCGGCCAGAGCGAGCGGATAGCCAGCCCGAGACCCGCGATGATCTCCTGCGTGCGCAGGGTGTCCGCCGGGCGGCGGCTGCCGAAGGAGAAGAAGACATGCTGGCCCGGCTCGGGATCCAGCGCCGAGACCGCTCGCGACAGGAACAGCTCGGCGCCGGCCACGGTGTACGGAGGGTCGGTGCACGCGACGTCAAAACTGCCGTGCAGGCTCTCCGGCAGCGGCCGGCGCAGATCGTGCTCGATGAACTCGGCAGTATTGCCCCGCGCAGCAACCTGCTGGGCCGCCCAGGCCAGGACGTCCGGATCAGTGTCGACCACGGTGAGCCGCCGCGGTGCGCCAGCCGCCCCGCGGGCGGCGGCGAACCGGGCAATCGCCACCGAGACAAGATCGTCGTCGCCGAGCAGCAGGATCCGCTTCCCGGCCAGGGCACCGGCCTCGTGCATCCGCAGTACCCGGTAGATCTTGGTCGCGATGGTGCAGTGCGTCTGGTCGAGCTCGCGCTTGGCGTCCGGTCCGCCGCGTGCCGCCTGCTCGAGCTGGCCGGCCAGCCCGGCCAGCTCGGCGGGGATCGCCAGGCCGCGGCCTTCGCAGCTCGGGCAGCTGCTGGCCAGATCGGGCTGGCCCGCGCCGATGGCCTGGCGGCCCTGCTCGGTGAGGCGGACGGGCCGGGTGTGCTCGACCACGTCCCGCTTGCGCAGCTCGTTGCAGGCGGCGGCGACGATCGGCACCGGCAGCTCCGCCATCCGGCTGATGTCGCGGACAGCGACCGGCTCGGCCCGGCCGATGACGTTCAGGATGTCCCGCACCCCGGACTTTCCCTCGGCAAGCCCCACCGCCGCCGCAACCTCGGCAACGACTGCGTCCACATCCATCAGCTGTGTCTTCGACTCCTGGCCTGCCGTTATGCTGCCATTTCCGCCTGCTCAGCGGGCGTACGGTATCCTCCCACATCATGCCCGGCAACCCGGCGGCGCGCGAGTTCACTGACCTGCGGCGCCGCGAAGCAGCCTCGCCCATGATGCTGTACGCGGTTGACGCAGCAGTCCCGCCCGGGTCCCCGCTGACCGAGCTGGCGCCGCTGACCGAGGTCGCCCGCACGGCAGTCCGCGCTGGTGACGGCCACGTCCTCGACACGAGCCACGTGATCTTCCCGAACGGGGCGATCACGCTGGTGCTGATCCTGGCCGAATCGCACCTGAGCATCCATACCTGGCCGGAGCGCGACCTCATCGCCATCGACTTGTTCAGCTGCGGGGCGATTGACGGCGAGGCGGTCATCAGCGCACTGACCCGCGACCTGCGGCTGGAATCGGTCGCCGTGCAGCGCATCACGCGAGGCCCGGCCGCGACCTTACGACAGCCCGCCGATGCTGGCGAGCCCTAGCGCCCGGTGAAGGCCCAGAGTGCCCCGTTAAGCTGCCGGTCCCTGCCCGCATGATCGGCTACGCCCGCTTGATGGGCATGTGCGGTGAAGGTCACGTCCAGGGTAAATGTTACTTCAGGGACGACTGTTAATTTTCTCGCCACTATCACTTCACGTAAGCGACGCGCGTGACCCTGGGTAATTTGACGCCATGAGCGTTAACGCCGCCTCGCCGCCTGCGCCGGGCTCCTTCGAGGCTCTGGATGACTCGAAGGAGCCCGGTTCTAGTGGAGGATCATGTTCGTCTCGGGCATGGGGTTCTTCACCGGCGCCTAAGACCTGTTCGTCATCGGCATCGTGGTCGCGCTGCTCAAGCCGGAGCGGGGGCTGTCGACCAGCCAGATCTCCTGGCTGAACTCCATCACGCTGCTGGCGTCCGCAGCGGGCGCTCTCGTCTTCGGGCGGGTCGCCGACATCCTCGGCCGTAAGAAGATCTACGGCTGCGAGGTGCTCATCCTCGCGATCGGGGCGCTGGCGTCGGCCTTCGCGCCTAACTACACCCTTCCTGCTGATCTGCCGGGCTGTCCTCGGCGTCGGCATCGGCGGTGACTACCCGGTTTCCGCGACGATCATGAGCGAGTACTCGGGCAAGCAGTCGCGCGGGCGGATGGTGGGCCTGGTCTTCGCGATGCAGGGCGCCGGCCTCATCGTCGGCCCGCTGGTGGCCTCCATTCTGCTCGGCTCGGGCATCTCAGACGACTACGTCCGGCGGATCCTGCTCGCCCTCGGCGCTATTCCCGGCCTGGCCGTTTTCTACCTGCGGCGCCAGATTCACGAGACGCCCAGGTTCGCGATGGCCGGCGGCGCCGCCGACGAGGCCGAAGCCGCGATCGCGGCTGCCGCCGGCGCCAAGTCGGTCGAGGGACCTGCCAGGGAGTCCGCGGCCCGCGCCCGCCAGGGAGCCATGGAGGGCTTCCTGGTCCTGGCCAGGAGCAAGCGCATGCTGTGGTGGCTCATCGGCACGGCCGGCTGCTGGTTCCTGCTCGACTTCGCTTACTACGGCAACACCATTTCGTCGCCGGAGATCCTCAAGCTGCTGAACCCGGGTGCCTCGCTGCTGCACGAATCCGGGTGCAGCTCGCGATCTTCGCGATCTTCGCGATCTTCGCGGTGCCCGGCTACGTCGTCGCGATCCTGCTCATGGACAAGACCGGGCGCAAGAGCATCCAGATGCCGAACACGACCACCTTCATCTATCCGGCCGAGATCTTCCCGCTGGAGGTCCGGACGACCGGGCACGGCATCTCGGCGGCCGCGGGGAAGATGGGCGCGTTCGTGGGCGCCTTCCTGTTCCCGGTCATGCTGGCCTCGTCCATGGGCGTCCGCGGTGCTGAAATCGTCGCCGGCGTGGTATGCCTCGGCGGGCTGGCCCTGACGGCCGCCCTGCTGCCCGAGCCGAAGGGCAAGAGCCTCGAGGAGCTGACCGCGGATGCTTACGCCGTCCCCGAAGCGCAGCTGGAGCACGCATGACATACCGATCGTGGTGGGCTTTGACGGCTCGCCGCACAGCTCCGCGGCGCTTCGCTGGTCGCTGAGCGAGGCGAAGATTCACTCCGGCGAGGTCACGGGCATGTTCTGCTGGCAGATGCCGTTCCTGTCCTTCCCCGGCCTGTTCGACCGGCAGGAGCTGGAAAACACCTACAAGGAATTCCTGATCAAGGCGGTCAGCGATATCGTCCCGACTCCCGAGGTCCCGCTGCGCACGCTGGTGGCCGAGGGCGACCCGACCGAGTCACTGATCGCGGGGGCCAGGGAGCATCAGGCTGACATCCTGGCTCTTGGCATCCGCGGCCGCTCGCCCTTCAAGGGGCTGCTCCTCGGCTCGGTCAGCCAGGGCTGCGCCGCAAGCGCTCCGTGCCCGGTCATCCTGATCAAGGTCACCGACGAGCCGGAAGGCACCGCCGCGAGCTGACCGGCATCGTCAGCATCTGACCGGCACTGCGCGCGTGAGCACAGTCCGGTGCCCGCCGTGCCCTGGGGCCAGCGGCGGGTGGATCATGAGATAACCCGCGCTGCCCGCCGGGTACAACGGAGACAGCCGCTCCGGCGGCCCATTTCCGCCTTCTGTGTCGTCAGGTACCGAGCGCCGTGGAGGTCAGCATGAGCGAGCTGGAGTTCGACGTCATCGTTCTCGGCCTGGGGCCTGGCGGCGAGGACGCCGCCGAGCGGCTCGCTGACGCCGGCCTGCAGGTCGCCGGGGTTGAGGCCCGGCTCGTCGGCGGCGAGTGCCCCTACTGGGGATGCGTGCCGTCGAAGATGATGATCCGCGCGGCGAACCTCCTCGCTGAGGGCCGCCGGATCCCCGGCATGGCCGGGGACTCGACGGTGCTGTCGGACTGGTCCCCGGTCGCCAGGCGGATCAGGGATGAGGCGACCGACAACTGGGATGACGCGGTCGCCGCGGACCGGTTCACCGGCAAGGGCGGCCGGCTGTTCCGCGGCCACGGCACCATCACCGCGCCAGGAGTCGTCACTGTGGGCGGGGAGGTCCTGAGGGCCCGCCGCGGGATTATCATCGGCACCGGCACCGCGCCCGCCATCCCGCCCATTCCCGGCCTGGCCGGCACCCCCTACTGGACGAACCGGGAAGCCATCGAGACCGAGCACGTCCCCGGTTCGCTGCTGGTGCTGGGCGGCGGCGCGATCGGCGCCGAGCTGGCGCAGGTTTTCGCCCGCTTCATGGCGGACGTCACGGTGATCGAGGCACTGGGCCAGCTGGTCCCCCTGGAAGAGCCCGAGGCGGGAGAGCTGATCGCGCAGGTATTCCAGCGGGAGGGGATCGGCGTGCGGACCGGCGTCGCCGCGTCTTCCGTCGCTTATGACGGGGGCACGTTCACGGTGACCCTGGCCACCGGCGAAGAGGTCACGGGCGAGAGGCTGCTGATTGCCACCGGGCGGCGCGCCGACCTGGCGGCCGTCGGCGTCGGGGCCGTCGGCCTGGACGAGAAGGCCCGCGCCATCAGCGTTGACGAGCACATGCGCGCAGCGCCCGGCGTCTGGGCGCTCGGCGATGTCGTCGGCAAGGGCGCCTTCACCCACATGTCGATGTACCACTCAGAGATCATCGTCGCGGACATCCTCGGCCAGGAGCATCATGGCGCCGAATACCAGGCGGTGCCGAGGGTGACGTTTACCGACCCCGAGGTGGGCGCGGTCGGCCTGACCGAGGCGCAGGCACGTGAGCGCGGACTGCGAGTAAATACCGGGCAGACGTCGATCCCGGCGTCCTCCCGCGGCTGGATCCACAAAGCGGGCAACGACGGGTTCATCAAGCTGGTCGCCGACGCCGACCGCGGCGTGCTGGTCGGAGCCACCTCGGTGGGGCCCGTCGGCGGCGAGGTGCTGAGCATGCTCACGCTCGCTGTCCACGCGGGGATACCCGTCCGGCGCCTCGACGAGATGATCTACGCGTATCCGACCTTCCACCGGGCGGTCCAGTCGGCGGTGCGCGACCTGAGCTGACCAGCGCTGCCGGCCGTAAGCCGCTGACGAGGCCCGCCGGCCCTGGTCCGCGGCTCAGGGTGCCCGCGGCGTCGCGCCGGGTCAGCCCCAGACCTCGGCGGCGGTCTCGACCACCAGGCGCAGCTTGGCCAGCTGCTCGTCCGGGGTCAGCGCGTTCCCCTCGACAGTGGAGGAGAATCCGCACTGCGGTGACAGGCACAGCTGGTCGAGCGGCACGAACTTGGCCGCCTGGTCGATCCTGCGCTTGAGCGCGTCCTTGCTTTCCAGTTCAGGGCGCTTGGTCGTGACCAGGCCGAGTACGACCATCTTGCCCGGCGGCACGAACCGCAGCGGCTCGAAGCCGCCCGACCGGTCGTCGTCGTATTCCAGGAAGAAGCCGTCGACGTCCAGCTCGCCGAACAGTGCCTCGGCGACGAAGTCGTAGCCGCCCTCGGCCGCCCAGGAGGACTGGAAGTTGCCGCGGCACATGTGCGTCGTGACGGCCAGGCCTTCCGGCCGGCCGGCCAGAGCCACGTTGACCTGGCGGATGTAGCGATGATGCAGGTGCTCGGCGTCCTCGCCGCGCTCAGCGATCTCGGCGCGCTGCGCCGGGTCGTTGAGGTAGGCCAGGCTGGTGTCATCAAGCTGCAGGTACCGGCAGCCCAGGTCAGCCAGCCGCCGGATCTGGTCGGCGTAGGCGGCCGACAGGTCGCTCCAGAATTCCTCCATGTCCGGGTACACGGCCGGATCAAGAGCAGCTGGACCGCCGCGGTAATGCACCATGCTCGGCGAGGGGATCGTCAGCTTGGGCGTCGCCTCGCTGACCACGGACTGAAGGTACCGGAAATCGTCTTCGAAGATCGTGTGCTCGAGTGCGATCTTGCCGGTGACCTGCAGGGCGGCGGGCGTGAACTCGATGGTGCCGGACGGGTTCCGGAACTGAACCGCTAGGTTGCCCGGCGCCTTGGTGATACCGCCGAGCTGGTAGATGAAGTCCATGTGCCAGGACGCGCGCCGGAATTCGCCGTCAGTTGCCGACTGCAGGCCGATGGCCTGCTGCAGCGCGACGACCTGCCTGATCGCCTGATCCTCCGCAGCCCGCAGCTGGGCGGCATCGATGGCGCCGGAAGCGAAATCGGCCCGGTCGGCCAGCAGCTGAGGCGGGCGGAGCAGGCTGCCGACGTGATCGGCGCGGAAGGGGGGTGTGCTGCGCATGACGGCCATCGTCTCGCGGGCGGCGCGCGGGGCGCCAGCCGGGGCATCGGGGACTCGACGGCAAAGGAGAAGGGGCGGCCCGGTAAAGACTGTCCCGAGTGCTGGTGAAAAGGTCCCTGCTACCCCTTGCTGATCTTCTGTGCGTGATTGTCTGGCTACGGTGCATCACCGTGCGGCCAGCGCGCGGCGCGTTTTCCGGACCCGGGGGGGACGATGAGGCGACGGCTTTCCATCAGGTGGCGCCCGGCCGCTGCGCAGGCCCGCGCAGCAGCGGCGGGCTGCGGCGTCCTGGCCGTCCTGGCCGCCGGCCAGCCGGGCATCAGCCCGGCAGCGGCGGCAGCTGTGGTGCCGGGCCTGGACGTCAGCGATCACCAGCACAAGATCAACTGGCGTGCGGTCCGGTCCGACGGCGCCCAGTTCGCCTATGTGAAGGCCACCGAGGGCATCAGCTTCGTCAGTCCCGGCTTCGCGTCTGAGTACCAGGGGGCGCACGCAGCGGGACTCATCCGGGGCGCGTATCACTTCGCGCTGCCCGGCCGGTCCAGCGGCGCGGCGCAGGCCAGGTTCTTCGTCGCCCACGGCGCCGGCTGGACTGCGGACAGCCGGACTCTGCCCGGAGCCCTGGACATGGAGTGGAACCCTTACGGCGCCGAGTGCTACCGGCTCAGCCGGCCGGCGATGGTGGCGTGGATTGCCAGCTTCGTGAACAGCTACCACGCCCTCACCAGGCGCTGGCCGGTCATCTACACCGTCCGGCGCTGGTGGTCGCAGTGCACGGGCGGTTACGGCGGATTCGGCGCCAGGGACCCGCTATGGGTCGCGGGCTATGCCGGCGGCCGCCGCGCCCTGCCCGCCGGCTGGCGGTCTTACGCCTTCTGGCAGTACGCCGCCGCCGGTACGTTCCCCGGAGACCAGGACATTTTCGCCGGCCCTCGCAGCAGGCTGCGCCGCCTGGCCGCCAGCGGCTAGCAGGCTGCGCCGCCTGGCGGCCGGCCGCTGGCGAACTGCCTGTGTGCCCGTCTGTCGGCGGCCGGGAGCGGCCAGATAAGTTAGGTCTGACCTACCTGCGGAAGGAGCGGTGATGAGCGGCGGAATTGAGCAGCTGGTGGTCTCGGGGCCGCTGCTGCTTGCCATGCCGATCGCCGCGGCCGCAGGCGCTGTCACCTTCCTGTCGCCCTGCGTGCTGCCCCTTGTCCCCGGCTACCTGTCCTATGTGACCGGCATGTCCGGGGTCGCCGCGGCTAGTTCTGCCGCGGCCGAGGAGACAGCCGCCCGCTCTGCGCTGGCGGGCGCGGACACCGCGCAGGCGGCGTCATCCGTAGCTCTGGGCGCCGCGGGGTACGAGGCAGGCCGCGCGGGCGGAACGGGCACGCTCTCGGCAGATGTCGGCCGGCCGCCGTCGCCGGCCACCGCTGGCGGGGCGGCTCAGGCGTACGGCCGCGGCCGGGTCGTCCTCGGCACCGCGCTGTTCGTTCTGGGCTTCTCGGTGCTCTTTGCCCTCTACGGGGTCGCGTTCGGCAGCGTCGGCTCTACCCTGAAGAGCCACGAGGATCTTGTCTCCAGGGTTCTCGGCTGCCTGATCATCGTGATGGGCCTGCTGTTCGCCGGTGTCCTGGACAGGTTCACCTTCGCCGGAAGGATCTTCCGGCCCTCGATGCGGCCGCGGGCCGGCCTGGCCGGGGCACCGCTGCTCGGCGTGATGTTCGGCCTCGGCTGGACCCCGTGCATCGGCCCGACGCTAGCCGCGGTGCTGACGCTCAGCTATACCACTGGTTCCGCGGACCGCGGCGCGCTGCTGGCGTTTATCTACGGCCTCGGCATCGGCATCCCTTTCATGATTGTGGCCGTCGCCTTCCAGCGCGGGATGAACCTGTTCGGCTTCGCCAAGCGGCACGCACAGCTCATCACGAGGGTCGGCGGCATCATGCTGATCGTCGTGGGCGTGCTCGAAGTGACCGGGACCTGGGGCTCGGCGGTGAGCTGGGTGCAGGCGCACTGGATCAGCGGCTACACCCCGCCCCTCTAGGCTGCCGTCTCCGGCGCTGTCCTGGGACGGGCTGCACTAGTTGCCTAGCTGCGCTCCAGCCGGCCGATGACGCTGTCAGAGAGCTGCTTCAGCAGTGCCGCGGCATCGTCGTAGACCTCGGCGGCGCCCGCGTCGCGCCGTTCCTGCGCCGCGATGCCGCCCGTCAGCAGTCCGATGCACGGGATTCCGGCCCGCTGCGCGGCGATGACGTCCCAGCGGGTGTCCCCCACCATGACGGCGCGCGAGCGGTCGGTCGCTGACTCGTCGAGCGCGGCCTCGATGATGTCGGGCTCGGGCTTGGTCTTGCTGACCACGCCGGAGCTGACCGCCGTGTCGATCGCGTCACCCGCGCCGAGCGCGTCGAGCATGAGGTCGACCTCGTCGTCCTTGGCGCTGGTCGCGAGCACCACGTTCAGGCCCCCTCGGCTACCGCGGCGAGCAGCTCGGCCGCGCCGGGCAGTGGCCGCATCCGGCCGAGGTAGAGCGCGAAGTGACGGCTGTGCGCGTCACTCACCGTGGGATCGGGCTTGCCGAGCACCTTCTCGATCATCTCGGCCGATCCCATGCCGATGGCCCGGTGCACGTCAGCGCAGCGGAATGTCATGCCCGCGCTCGGTGAACGCCTCCCACCAGGCCGCGACGTGCAGGTAGTTGGTATCGAGCAGGGTGCCGTCGACGTCGAAGATGACGCCGCCGCGACGCTGCTTGTCCTCAGTCATGGTCTGTCCGATCGGTGAACGGGCTTAGGTCCTACTGCCACTGGCGGGGCTGGGTTATGCATGCGAGGGCCGCCGATCTCGCCGCGACGTGCATGCGGCCGGGGGCTCCCGCACCGATCACAATGCGTGAAGGGCACGCACGTGCGGCACGCACGTGCGTGAGATGACCCTCGCCGCCGCTGGCCCGATGCTCATTAGGTCCCGCAGCTTAACCGGGTTCTCATTACCCTCCCTTCCCGGCGGCGAAGCTAGAACGGCATTCCACTACTCTGCGTACTCCTTAGCCGAGCTTGGCTGAAAAGGGCTGTATGCATCATGGGCGGGTGCCAGACTCGCGATGTGGCGATCGCGCTCGACGGGTTTCTCCCGGAGGATTCTGCAGGCAGAAGAGCAGATCTGCGGCGGCCCAACATGCCCGGCCGCGGCCCGGACGGATCGCCGGACCCGGGGCCCGGCGCAGCCGCGGATTACCCCGGTCGCAATGAATCCGGCACGGTGCCCCGCGTATGCGGCGCGGCAGATCATGCGGCTAGTTCCCTGGTGCACACTGAGAGCATGACGGCTGGTGAGAGCACCGAGCGTGCTGCGGCAGCGGCATCGTCCGCCCAGGTCCCGGTGCCGGATTTCAACGCGCGGCTCCTGAAGGAGTCCTTCGCCTGCGTCATGGCGGACCCGCAGGCGTCAATGGAATATCTTTATGCGCACCTTTTCGTGGAGAATCCCGAACTGCGTGCGCTCTTCCCGCTGGCGATGAGCGGGCTGCGAGAGCGCGTCTTTGCCGCTCTGGCCCGCCTGGTATGGAGCATGGACGCGCCGGAAAGCTGCGCCACTTTCCTGCGCCAGCTCGGCCGTGACCACCGTAAGTTCGGTGTCCGGGAAAAGCATCACAAATCATTCTTCGCCGCGCTCCTGGCGACGGTAGAGCATTTCAACGGGCCGCACTGGGCGCCGGACGCGAAGGCGGCCTGGGAAACCGCACTGGAGTATGCAGACGTCACCATGCGGACAGCAGCGCAGGAGGACAGCAGGGCGCAGCCCGCCTGGTGGCTAGGCGAGGTGATCGCGCACGACCGCCGCAGCGGCGGCATCGCGGTCCTTACCATCCAGCCGGACCAGCCGCTGGCTTATCAGCCGGGCCAGTACATCGACGTGCAGGCCTCGCGGTGGCCACGCCAGTGGCGGAGTTACTCCATCGCGAACGCGCCGCACCGCAGCGGCGCCCTCGATCTGCACGTGCGTGCGGTCCCCGGCGGCATGGTCAGCAACGCCCTCGTGCATCATGTCGGGGTCGGTGACACTCTCTTGCTGGGCCGCGCGCGCGGAGAAATGATCATGCCGGCCGACGGCGAACGCGATCTGCTGTGTGTCGCCGGCGGCACGGGCCTCGCGCCGGTCAAGGCCATCGTCGAGGCAGCCGCCGACACCGCGCGGCATGGTCGGCCGCGCGCCATCACGGTGCTGTTCGGCGCCCGGCGCGAAGCCGAACTATATGACCTGGCCGATCTGGCGGCGCTGCAGTCAGCGTGCCCGGCTTTGTCGGTGGTGCCGGTCGTCTCGGACGAGCCTGACTTCGGCGGGCGCACGGGGACGCTCCCCGAGGTCGTGGCCGGCCAGGCGGGCATCGAGGACTGCGAGATATTCATCAGCGGCCCCGCCGAGATGGTGGTGGAAACCGAGCGGGCGCTCGCAGGCCGCGTGGCCGCCGAGCACGTCCATCACGATCCGCTGAGCGAGCTGTCGGCTTCCTGATCGGCCGGACGGAGGTACTCGCCGAAGAAGGCGAAGATCCGCCGCCAGGAGTCCTCGGCATCGGCTCGCTGGTAGGCCATTTTGGTCATTTTCGCGACCGTGGCCCAGACACCGGACGCCTGCGACATGAAGCGGTGCCCGGAGCCCGGGTAGACCTCGATGTCATGCGGCACCTGCAGGACGGTCAGCGCTCGCTGCAGCCGCTCCGGGTGGGTAGTGCCCATGGGGTCCCGGCCGCCGTAGCTGCCGACGATGGGGCAGGCCCCGGCCAGTGCGCTCTCCGCGTCCTTCGGAACCTCGCCGTAGTTCACGGACACGACGGCAAAACCATCTCGTGGCGCGCACAGCAGCGCGAAGCCGCCGCCCATGCAGAAGCCGATGACGCCCGTCGCGCCCGTGCAATCGGCCCGCTGCGCCAGTAAGGTCCTGCCTGCCTCGATCGCCGTGAAAGCCGGCCCGCGGCCCGCGCGGACCTGCCTGATCGCAGCGCGGATGCAGCGGATCCACGGCTTGCCCTGATACAGGTCCGGGGCGAGAGCCAGGTAGCCGTGCCGGGCGAACTCGTCGGCCTTCCCGCGGATGTCGTCGTTCAGGCCAAATGCCTCGTGCAGCACCACCACGCCGGGCCACGGGCCCGCGCCGTCCTGCGGCACGGCCAGGTAGGCCGGTACCGTTCCCCCGGCGAGCGGGTAAGAGATATCAGGCATGGGGGAAGCAGTATCACACCTTGCGCCACCGGGGGACCCATGCGCCGTCACTGACCGTGTAGTCCTCGAAAAGCGCCGGCGCCTCGGCCCGCAGCAGCTCGGCAATCTTTCCGAAGACCAGCCGGATTTCCTCTTCGGCGCCAGGATCGGTCCTGGCCTCGATGGTGTGCCGCAGCGTGCGGACGTTCGCCGTCCACAGCAGCCCGGTCGCCACCCCGTCGGGCGCGAACCGGCGCATGAACGAGGTCTTGTGCTTCTTCTCGTGGAACGCCACGCCCTCGGAGTCCAGCCCGAAGTGCCCGGCCATCCAGCGCTGGAACTCCTCCATCTGCTCCAGCATGGCCGTGGCGCGCTTCATCAGCTCCGGATCGGCCTGCGCCCAGTCCGGGAACCAGAACGGGATCTCGGCGAGCCGGACGTACCGCAGCGACTCCTGAGAGATCGCCGTCCCCGGCCGGTGCCGGACGAGTTCGTGCGTCAGAACCCGGCTGACGTTGTGCAGGACGAAGCTGAAGCTCACGTGCTCGAGGACGGAACCGTGCGCGCTGGCCAGGATGTTCTGCAGGTAGGCGTCCTGGTCGGTACGGATCCTGGTGACGTTCGGGTTCAGGCCCGGCTCCCAGGACCGGTAGCACAGCCGCCCGCCGAATTCGGCCAGGTTAAGCGCGTCATTGTCCAGCTCGCCGCGGTCCAGCCGCTCCAGCCAGCTCTCACCGCCGACATCGCGCAGGTAGGCGGCCAGCGCCGCGTAGTCAACCTCGGGCCGGGCGACCAGGAACACCTCGGGCTGCACGCTCTTCATGCCTCGGCACCCTACCGGCGACCGTCGACATCCGCGCGGACAGGCTGACCTGTCGGGCCTCGGCGCAGCCACTGGCCCTCACCGGGGCGGGCGGTGATCTCGCCGTCGGCCAGGACCACCTGGCCGCGGCGCAGCACGAACCGGGGCCACCCCTGCACCGTCCAGCCGTCGTACACCGAGTACCCGGCCCGCGAGCGCATGGCGCTCCCGTCGATGACCCGGCGCTCCTGCGGATCCCACAGCCCGAGATCGGCGTCGCAGCCCTCGGCGATCGCCCCCTTGCGGGGATACAGGCCAAACAGCCGCGCGGCGCTGGCCGAGGTGAGCTCGACGAACCTGTCGAGCGAGATCCGCCCGGTGACCACGCCCTCGGAGAACAGCATCGGCATGAGCGTCTCCAGGTCGGCCACGCCCTGGCGGGCGGTGAGCACGTCCAGTGCCGGGTCGAGCTTGGCGGCCAGCCTCCACGGCGCGTGATCGCTGCAGAGGGTATCGACGTCCCGGCCGGCCAGGCCGTCCCAGAGCGCGTCGCGGTCGCGGCGCTCGCGCAGCGGCGGGGCCCCCACGTATTTCGCCGCGTCCGGCTCGTCGAACCGTTCCCTGGTCAGGTGCAGGTACAGCGGCCGGGTCTCGACGTAGACGGGCAGACCCGCGGCACGGGCCTGCCGGCACTGCTCCAGTGCGGCGGCGCTAGACAGGTGGACGATATAGACGGGCGCGCCCGTGTCGCGGGCCAGGGCGACGGCGTCCTCGACGGCCTTGACCTCGGCGCTGACTGGCCGCGCGTCCGGGAAATAGCGCACGGCGCCGCGCCCGGACTCGATCAGCTCCCGGCCGGCCTGCTCGAGCATCGCCGCGTCCTCGCAGTGCAGCAGCGTCAGCGCCCCGGCCCGGCCTGCCGCGGCGACGGCGGCGCCCAGGCCGGGTGTCCCGGCCGCGTACTCGGGGTTTGAAAGGAAGATCTTGAGGCTGGTGTGGCCGCCGGCTGCCAGGGCAGCGACCTCGGCGGCAGCGTCCGCGCCGAGGCCGCTTAGCATCGGGTGCAGGAACCAGTCCACGGCCGCTTCGGCTGCGGCGCCGGCCATGTCGCGCGCGATCGCCGTGGTCGTCGATTCGCCCGGCGCGACAAGCGTCATGTTCCCGACAGTCGTGATTCCCCCGCCGATGGCCGCCAGCGAGCCGGTCCAGAAGTCGTCGGCCCAGGCCTGATAGCCGAGCTCCGCGGCCGTCGCGGCCAGCGCGGCGCTGACCAGGTGGGTATGCGCGTCGATGCCGCCCGGCAGGAGGAGCAGCCCGCTGGCGTCAAGCTCGCGCCGGCCGGCCATGGCGCCGCCGAGCTGCGCGATCCGGCCGTCCTGCACGCCGACGTCGGCGCTTTCCCGGCGGCCGGGACTGACGACCGTCCCGCCCCGGATGACGAGGTCCAGCTCAGCAGCAGCCATCAGGGCATCGTGCCAGAAACAGGACAAGGCCGCCTGCGAGCGGCGCCGACGTTGTCACCCGGACAGCGCTGACCGTAACACCCTGGCGACGGTGACCGTAACACCCGCGCGCCGGGTAGCGGGGGGCGGCTGATCAGGCTTACGATCCTGCCGCACCACGTTCCACCGGCCACCGGGGGGAATCCGCACAGGCCGGACGGTTATCAGACGGGGGAATTCATCATGCGCACTACTCGCCGGCTCGCAGTCGGCCTCACGCTCGCCATCAGCCTGGCCGCGTCGTCAGCGGTCACCGCCTCGGCCGCGCTCGCCGCGCCTGCCCGCTCTCATCCGGCCGCGCCCAGCGCCGCCCGGGCCGCGGGGACCACCTCCGCTGCGGCCGGGCCCGCCTTCAGAATCCGGTACTTCACCAGCTGGAAGGCGGCGCAGCGCGCGGCCCGGTTCGGGCTGATGCGCCCGGCCCGCACCTACGGCCTGCGCCGCGACGGCCGCATCGCGGTCGGGCCGTGCCTGAGCGCCGGCGAGCTGAAGAAGCGTGACGTCGAGGCCGAATACGGTCGCTTCACGGGCCGGAACCTCGGGATCGACCAGAACAACTCGGGCGAGCCCTGCGGCAACTTCGGCGTGGCCACGCGCATCGGCGTCTACCGCGTCCAGGGCCGCCGCGCGGTTCTCTGGGGTGTCTGCAACATGGCCGGCGAGCCATCGTGCCAGTCCAGGAAGATCGAGCTGTACCTCGTCTGGCACGCGCATCACGTGTACTACCTGGCCAATTCCCACGATGTCCGGCGGAAGGTGATCCTCGGCTTCGCGCGTTCCCTGCGCCCGGTCCGCTGACATTCCCTGACACCGGTGCCGCCCGGTAGCGCTCAGGGCGCCGCGCTAGCGTCTGCCCGCCGGGGCGCCCGGTCCCGGCACAGCTCCAGCACGTTCGCGATGACCTGGTGCCCGGCCCGGCCCGATGCGGTCAGGATCGATTCGGGGTGAAACTGCACCGCCCAGCGGCCGCAGGCCTGGTCCTCGATGGCCATGACCACGCCGTCGGGCGTGATCGCGGTGACCTCGAACCGGCCCCGGACCTGGCCGGGCACCGCGTGCAGCGAGTGGTATCTCGCGGCCGTGAACTCCGGCGGCAGGCCCGCCAGCAGGGACCCGCCCAGCACCTGGATGAGGCCGGGCTTGCCGTGCACCGGCGTGGCCAGCAGCCCGAGCGAGCCCCCGGCGTGCTCGACCATCGCCTGCAGCCCGAGGCAGACGCCGAAGGCGGCCAGGTCGCGCGCGTCGAGTTCGGCGAGCAGCCGGTCGCAGCCGAAGTCGGCGGGCCGCCCCGGCCCCGGCGACAGCACGACCAGGTCCGGGGCGTAGTCGTCGAGAAACGCCGGGTCGAACCCGGCCCGCAGCGTGGTCACCTCGGCTCCGTGCTCGCGGAAATAGCCGGCCAGAGTATGCACGAACGAATCCTGGTGGTCGACCAGGAGCACGCGCAGTCCGCGGCCCGGCGGCGAGGCGGGCGCGCCGGGCGCCGGGTGAGCGCGGGCGCCCCGTTCGGCTGCGGAATTTTCCGACGCGGCGGCTGCACCGGAGTCGGCGAGCGTCTCCAGCAGCGCCCGCGCCTTGAGCTGCGTCTCCCGCTCCTCGGCGGCCGGATCGGAGTCGAACAGCAGCGTCGCGCCCGCGCGGACCGCGGCGATCCCGTTCCTGATATGCGCGGTGCGCAGCGTCAGGCCGGTGTTCATCCCGCCGTCGAAGCCGATGACGCCGACCGCTCCCCCGTACCAACGCCGCGGCTGGTCCTCGTGATCCTCGATGAACTGCATGGCCCAGGTCTTCGGTGCCCCGGTGACCGTGACGGCCCACATGTGGGTGAGGAAGGCATCGAGCGCGTCGAACTCCGGCCGCAGGCGCCCCTCGATGTGGTCGACGGTGTGAATGAGCCGGCTGTACATCTCGATCTGACGGCGGCCGATGACCTTGATGCTGCCGGGTACGCAGATCCGCGACTTGTCGTTGCGGTCGACGTCCGTGCACATCGTCAGCTCGGACTCCTCCTTCGCCGAGTCCAGCAGCGTCCTGATGTTGTCCGCGTCTTCCAGCGGGCCGACGCCGCGCGCGATCGTGCCCGCGATCGGGCAGGTCTCCACCCGGTCACCGGTCACCCGCACGTACATCTCCGGCGAGGCCCCGACCAGGTACTCCCCCTCGCCGAGGTTCAGGAAGAACTCATACGGCGCCGGGTTGCGCTGGCGCAGCCGTTCGTAGAAGGCGGCCGGCGAGGCGCAGGCAGCGTGGAAGACATGACTCGGCACGACCTCGAAGAGGTCGCCGCAGGCGAAGCGCTCCCTGGCTTCCTCGACGACGCGCGCGTAGTTCCCCGGCTGCGGATCAGGCGGCAGCGCGCCGCCCGGATGACCAGCAGCCCGAACGGGATTACCGCGCTCGCCCTCGCTGCCGCCGGGCGCGGCGCGCGGCAGCCCAAGCGTCGACCCGGCCGCCGTGGCGAAATCGTAGGAATAGCACATGGCGGTTTCCCGCTTGCGGTCCAGCGCATACAGCCGGTCCGGCACGTGCAGGACAAGGTCGCGGTGGCCGGCGCTGCGGTCATGCCGCAGCCGGACGGGCTCGAACTGAAACGCCAGGTCATAGCCGAATGCCCCGTACAGGCCCAGGTGCGGGTCAGGCCCGGCGAAGACGGCGATGATCTCGCGCAAGGCGGAGAACACCGTGCGACGGCGGCTGCGTTCTTCCTCGGTGAAGGATCCGCTCTCTTCTTCGACGAGCACCTCGACCTGCTCAAGATCCGGCTGGCTCGCATTCTCCGCGCCAGCACCGCCTTGGCCGGGCACGGCCGGCACGGGCGTGCCCGCGCGATGCAGGGCCGCCGCGATGACCGGCAGCAGCACGCGGCCGCGCTGGTTGAGCGCCCGGGCCGTGACCCGCCGGCCGCGGGCGATGATCTCCACGGGCGGATCGACATAGGCCAGGTGCCAGCGGCTGTAACGGCCCGGGTACTCCATCCCGGAGCTGAGCACGCCCCCGCGCCGCTCGTCGACCTGCCGGGTGATCTCGTCGAGCAGGCCGGGGTCGAACGGCGCCGCGGTGCGGCTGACCTGGATTCCGCCGGCGGTCAGGAACAGGGTGTTCTGAGTGGCCGGGACCGCTGCGGACGCTGCCGGCGCCGGCGGGGGCCGCTCGGGCGGGAGCTGCTCGTCCGGAGATTGCTCCTGCGGAGACTGCTCGGGTGACTGGGCCTTCGGCATGGGCGGATCCTTGCATCTCGGGCCGGCGCCCGGACGGGCACGAAAAAAGCGACCGCCGGTACCGGGCGATCGCCTTGTGGGTCTGCTGAGGGCACGAACCAGGCACCGCCTAACGGCGGCGCCACCAGCCTGCGGTGCGGTTCACGTGCATGGCGTGAGCTTAGCCGCGCCGCCCGCCCCGCGCCACTGGCCTGCCGCCGACACGCCCGCAGGAGTTGACTTATAGCTCGGCTGAAGTTCTACCGTCGGGTCGGAAGGTCGAGAGCGATGGCAGGTGCGCCCTATGAGCAAGCTGGACCTGGGACCGGTCGGCATGGCGCTGAATGTATCGCCCGCCTACCTCGGCGAGGCCGCGGAAACAGAGCGACTGGGGTACTCCGCGATCTGGCTGCCCGGTGGCCAGATCGATCACCTGGGGCTGCTGGCAGAGGTGATGCGGGCCACTACGGCGGTTCCCGTTGCGTCCGCCATCGTCTCCCTGGATGTCTATCCGCCAGGCTCGGTGACCGACCTGCACGCGGACGGGCAGGCTAGCGCGCCCGCCTGCGCCAGCGCATCGCGGCAGATCCTCGGCGACGAGTCCACCCTGGTCATCGACCAGATGCTGGTCCTGGACACCGAAGCCGCCTGAGCGCGCCGGACAGCACGCCGCCCGCTGCGATTCCTTTCTGGCCTGCGCGGATATCGTGCCAGCTTCGCCCGGATGGGATTCACCGACACCGACACCGACACCGACATCGCCAGCCTCAGCGACACGCTGGTCGACCAGCTGGTGGTCTGGGGCGATGCCGATGCGATCACCGCGCGGGTCAGCCAGCACCTGGACGCCGGCGCGGACCACGTCGTGATCCACGTGCTGAACGGGCGCGCGGCTCGGCAGCTTGCGCGCTCTGTTATTTAGTTGATTGAGTCAATCAGGTAGATTACCCTGCTGGCATGGCTCCGAGCAGGGATGATGTGCGGTCGATGGTGGGTGCGCTCTTCACCCTGACTGCCGGGCTGGAGCAAGCGAGGCGCCAGAGGAAGGCCGCAGGCGCGCTGAACCTGCTGCAGGTCATCGCCGGGCGCGACGGCATCCGCCCGTCGGACATCGCTGACCTGCAGCTCGTTCACCCGTCGCTGGTCACGCGGCAGGTCCGGGACCTGGAGGACGCGGGCTGCGCGGAAGTCACCGGGGATCCGGCTGACGGGCGCTCGTGGCTGGTGAGACTTACGCCAGCAGGGCAAGCCGAAATGCGGCGCCTCCAGGAAGTGGGCCTGGACCGATTCGCCCTGTTCGTGGCTGACTGGGAGCCCGGCGAGGTACGGACGCTGGCTGAACTGCTCGACAAGCTCAGAACGTCCATGGCTGCGGTCGGCGAGCGCGAGCGGCACCGGGCCGCCGGCCGACAGCGGCCGGGGGAAGCTGCCCGGCGCCGCAGGCCCCGCGAAAGAATCCCGCAGCGATGACCAGCGGACAGGGCATCGTCATAGGCGGTCACCGCGCTGGCCGCTCGCGCGTGGCGCACCCGCTCGCCTGGGGAGTGCTCGGAGTGATCGCGCAGGCCGCGTTCATGGCCGGATGGCTGGTCGCCGAGACGTGGCAGGGCCCCCGGTACGGCCCGGTCACCAACACCATCAGTGACATGCAGGCCGCTACCGCTCCGCATGCGTGGTTTCCCATCAGCTGCTTCGCGGTGGGCGGCCTTGGCACCTTCTGCTTCGCGGTGTTCGGATTGCGCCCCGCCCTGGCAGGCGCCGGGAAGGTCGCCGCGCACGCGCCATGGATGCTGGCCTGCTCCGCGCTGGCTCTGGGTAACTCGTTCCCGCTGATTCCCTGCCGGCTCGCCGACCCCGGATGCACCGTCCATCACCAGCTTTACAGCCCCGGCGGGCTGACAGACGCCATAGTGGCAAGCCTCGCCTTCCTCGTGCTCGCCTTCACCCCGTCTCCCCTCTGGCAGCGGCTGAAGGTAGTCCCGCAGTGGCGGCGCCTTAAGCCGGTGATGCTGGCAGCACGGGTAATCTGCCCTCTCTGCTTCATCCTGCTCTCCGTCTCATCCCTCACGGGAACCGCCGAAGGGCTCATGGAGCGGATACTGACTGCCAGCTGCGTGCTGTGGATCAGCGCACTGGCCATCACGTTGATCGTTGTTTCGCGCCATCCGGCGAAGACCCAGGAGTAAGCACGGTCTACCGGGCATGATCCGTGCGCGGGACCTGAGCGCGCAGTGCCCGCCCGGCGCGCCTGCGCTGCTCGTACGTCTGCTCCCGGTCATCCTCTTGAGGGTTGCCGGGCCGATACCGGCGCCACATCGTCAGGTCAGGTAGTTCTCGGCTGAAAGCGCGCCTGCTCATAAGCTGCCCGGGCCGGCAGGGGCAGGCGGAAGCTGCCCCCGGGGCCGCCGGATCAGAAGTCGGCCTGCAGCCCGGTCCGCAGCTCGGTGGCCTTGCGGTAGACCAGGACAGCGGCGGCCAGGTCCTCCACGGCGAGCCCGAGCGACTCGAAGACGGTGATCTGGTCCGCGTCGGCCCGGCCGGCCGCGGTCCCGGCCAGTATCTCGCCGATCTCCGCCTGTACGTGCTCAGCGCTGATGGCGCCGTCGGCCAGGGCCAGCAGGAAATCGCCGGACTCGCTGGCGACCGACTCCCGGCTGTCGGCGAACAGCGCGGCCGCGGCCACGGTCTCGCTGTCCAGCTCGCGCGCCGCGGGCCGGCATGCGCCGACCGCGTTGACGTGCGTGCCGGCGCTGATCCAGCCGCGATACAGAACCGGCTGGTCTGAGCTCGTCGCGGTCACGATGATCCCGGCCCCGGTCACCGCCGCCTGCACGGATTCGCACGCGATCACCGGTACCCCGGCCTGCTCCTGCATCGAGGCGGCGAAATCAGCTGACCTGGCCGGGTCGCGGCCCGCCACCCGGACTTCCGCGAGCGGCCGGGCGCCGGCGATGGCCAGCAGGTGCGCTCGGGCCTGAACGCCGGTTCCCGCGATCGCGAGCACGTCCGCGTCCGGCCGGGCCAGGAGCTCGGTGGCGACCGCCGAGACAGCCGCGGTGCGGATCTCGGTCACCGCCGAGGCGTTAAGCACGGCCAGCGGCTCCCCGGTGCGCGCGCTCGACAGCAGCACGATGCCCTGGTGCGCGTCCAGGCCGGCCGCGGGGTTGCCGGGGGAGACGCAGATCGCCTTGAGCCCGTAGGCCCCGTCCGGGCCCGGCAGGAACGAGGGCATGAGCGCCATGACGCCCGCGGCGCTGTCCGGCGCCACGATCGTGCGCAGCGGCTGCTGGATCTCCCCGCGCGCCACGGTGGCCAGTACCGCCCGCATGGCTTGCCCGCATTCGTCGTAAGGCAGCAGCTGGCGGACGTCGCGGCCGGACAGGACCAGCATCGCCGCCGCTAACGGGCGTCCGGGCGCGCCGCCGCGTGCGAGGTGGCGACCGCCCGCGGTGCGATGGTCAGGTCGGTTGGAGTGTGCTGGGGCATCGGCCGCCCGACGATCCGGTACACCGCGCTGCCGTTCACGGTCTCCTGTTCCAGCAGCAGCGAGACCAGCTGGCCGAGCTGGTCGCGGTGCGAGCGGATCAGCGACAGTGCCGTCGCCTCGGCCTCGCGCAGCAGTCGGGACACCTCCTGGTCGATCCTGGCCTGGGTGGCCTCCGCGAACGGCCGGCTGGACATGCCGGGCCCGGCGCCGCCGAGGAACACTGAGCCGCCCTCGGGATAGCCGACGGGGCCAATGGCGTCCGACAGGCCGAACTCGCGCACCATCTTGGTGGCCAGTTCCGTCGCGCCCGACAGATCATTGGCCGCGCCGGTCGAGCCCTGGCCGAGCTCGACCAGTTCTGCGGCGCGGCCGCCGAGGCGGATCGCCAGGGACTGGTGCAGGTAGTCCTCGCCGTACAGGTGCCGCTCCACCAGCGGAAGCTGCTGGGTGACCCCGAGGGCCTGGCCTGACGGCAGGATTGTCACCTTCTCGACGGGATCGGCGTGCTCGGACAGGGCGGCGACGATGGCGTGGCCCGCCTCGTGGATCGCGACAGCGTGCTTCTCCTCGGGCAGCAGCACGTTGGAGCCCTCGCGCCGGCCAAGCAGGATCCGGTCCCGTGCGTCGGCGAAGTCGGCGGCGGTGAGCACCTCGCGGTTGTCGCGGACGGCGAAGATCGCCGCCTCATTGACCAGGTTGGCCAGGTCGGCCCCGGAGAACCCCGGTGTCCCGCGGGCGACCACGTTCAGGTCGACGTCCCCCGCCAGCTGCTTGCCGCGGCAGTGCACGGCCAGGATGGCGGCGCGCTCGCCGAGGGTCGGCAGCGGGATTGTGACCTGGCGGTCGAACCGGCCGGGCCGCAGCAGCGCGGGGTCGAGAACCTCGGGCCGGTTCGTCGCGCCCAGCACGACGATCCCCTGGGCCATGTCGAAGCCGTCCATCTCGGCCAGCAGCTGGTTAAGCGTCTGCTCCCGCTCGTCGTTGGAGACCACCGCGCCCGAGCCTGCCCGGCGCTGCCCGATGGCGTCGATCTCGTCGATGAAGATGATCGCGGGCGCGCGCTTGCGGGCTTCGCTGAACAGGTCCCGGACCCTGGCCGCGCCGACGCCGACGAACATCTCGACGAAGCTGGAGCCGGTGACCGAGAAGAACGGCACGGACGCCTCGCCGGCCACCGCGCGAGCCAGCAGCGTCTTGCCGGTGCCGGGCGGCCCGATCATCAGCACGCCGCGCGGCGCCATCGCGCCGGCCCTGGTGTAGCGGTCGGGGCTGCGCAGGAAGTCAACGACCTCGGCGATCTCCGACTTGACGCCGTCGTAGCCCGCCACGTCGCTGAACTTGGTCTGCGGCCGCTCGGCATCGAAGACCTTCGCGCGTGACCGGCCCACGCCGAGCACGCCCTGCAGGCCCGCTCCCCCGCCGCCGGCCCGCGCCATCCGGCGGAACAGGTAGAAGATCAGGACCAGCGGCAGGACGAAAATCAGCAGGGACAGCAGCACGGTGCCGAGGCCCGAGCTGGGCGCGCTTGCGTTGACCGACTTGACGCCGTCCGCGGTCAGCTGCTGGCTCAGGGCGGTCGTCGGGCCGCCCGGGATGACGGTGGTGTAGGAGCTGCCGTTCGTCAGGTCGCCGGTGGCGACGGTGTTCGAGCCGCTGGAGGCGTTGCCGAACGTGACCGTCTTGATCTTGTGGCCGCTGGCGTCGGAGATGAACTGCGAGTAGCTGAGCTGTGCCGGCCGGTTGACGTGCAGCGCCGGCAGGAACAGGTACAGCAGGATCATCGCGAGGAAGGCAATCGGCCAGAGCCAGTGCCGCCACGCAGGTGGCGGCGGGGGCGCCGTGGGAACGGGCTTGCCGCCGGGCGGCGGCGGGATCGGCTGCTTGCTCATTCACTCATCCTAAGATCCGGCTAATCGGCCAGAATCTCTGTCCAGTCGCGATCGTACGTGAGAAGAACTGCGAGGCCGTCCGCCCAGACCGGCGCACGCCGTGATCCTGACCTTACCCACAGCTGGCCTGCACCCAACGGTCAGCTGCCGCCCGGTTCCCGAACAGGCATCAGCGCCTCCCGCGGCCGCCCGGCGGGCCCGGCGGGAGACCCGGGCCAGGCCGGCTATGTGGCGCTGGCAGGCCCCACAATCGCGAGGATCTTCTGCACCGTTTCCTAACGCGGATCCAGCAGGCCGGGCGCCGGGCTGCCGGGCGCAGAAGTTGCCGCGGTCAATGGATTCCCCTTTGCAAGTGTTAATGCCGCAGGCCAGACAGTCAGCGGCTGATCAGGCTGCCGCATAACCTAGCGCTCGCCCATCGGCGCGGAACAGGACATGAAGTCCCCTTTGCCGCCGGCTGC
>JBKQMG010000285.1:0-3515 GCA_052146815.1 Streptosporangiaceae bacterium
GGACACGAGCCTCGATCCACCGCGTGACGCTGAGGAGGTTCGGTCATGGCGTAATGGGGCCTGGACGCCCTGCTAACGGGCCTGGCGGGCCGACCCGTGACGGCCGCGCAGCCGCGCGGCGATTTCAGGGACCTACTGGAGGCCTGTGCTGGCGTTCGTCGACGTCGACTCGATGCAGCGGCGGGTCTACGGGCACAACAAGCAGGGCGCGGCGTTCGGGCACACCAAGATTCAGGGCAAGACGGTGCTGGTGCGCGTTGTCTCCGCGTCAGGCGGTCCAGGGCGTGGCCGGGCGGCATTGGACTTAGAGTCCTCCGCTAAATTAAGTATGTTTGTCCGAGACGGTTGTCTACGGTCGTGGTATGGGACAACTGGTGGTGGATGATGACCGGTTCGCGGCGATGCTGGCGGAGGTGCGCCCGCATCTGAACGAGCTGCAGTGGCGGCTGCTGCTGGGGGCGCAGGCGCGGTCGCTGGGCCGGGGCGGGATCAGGCGGGTGGCGGAGGTGGCCGGGGTTCATCCGGACACGGTGGGCCGGGGAGCCCGGGAACTGGAGCAGGGCGCTGACCCCGATGGCAGGGTTCGCCGGGCCGGTGCGGGGCGGCCCCGGGCCGGGGCGGTGGATGCGGGCCTGGTGCCGGCGTTGAACCGCCTGGTGGATCCGGCCACCCGCGGTGACCCGGAGTCGCCGTTGCGATGGACGACCAAGTCGACGGAGAAGCTGGCCAGTGAGCTGACATTGGAAGGGCATCCGGTGTCTGCCGACACCGTGGGGCGGCTGCTGAAAGAGGACGGCTACCGCCTGCAGGGCAATGCCAGGACGGTGGAAGGCCGCCAGCACCCGGACCGGGACGGCCAGTTCCGGCTCATCAGCGAGCTGGTGCGGGGATTCCAGGCAGCCGGCGAGCCGGTGATCTCGGTTGATGCAAAAAAGAAGGAGCTGGTCGGCAACTATAAGAACGGCGGGACGGAATGGCATCCGCGCGGCGATCCCGAACAGGCGGAGGTGCACGACTTCAAGGGCGAGCTCGGCCGGGCCGTCCCTTACGGCGTCTATGACATGACGGCCAGCGACGGCTGGGTGAACGTCGGCACCGATGCCGACACCGGGGCGTTCGCGGTCGAGTCGATCCGCCGCTGGTGGGAGAAGATCGGCCAGGCTGCCTGCCCGCACGCCACCAGGCTGCTCATCACCGCCGACGCGGGAGGTTCCAATGGCAGCCGGCTGCGGCTGTGGAAGGTGGAGCTGGCCAGGCTCGCGCAAGAACTCGGCCTGGAGATCAGCGTGTCGCACTTCCCGCCGGGGACCTCGAAATGGAACCGGATCGAGCACCGGCTCTTCGCCCAGATCTCCATTAACTGGCGCGGCAGGCCGCTGACCAGCCACCAGGTCATCGTCGAGACGATCGCCGCGACCACCACCAAGACCGGGCTGACAGTCCAGGCCGCGCTGGACACCGGCACCCGCGAGAAGGGCATCAAGATCTCGGACAAGGAGATGAAGCTCCTGGAGCAACGCTCGATCAGACGCCACGGCTTCCATGGCGAGTGGAACTACACACTGGTCCCCGCCCCGCAGCCGACACACCCGACAACACCGAAATAAATCTTCGGCGAGTCCTAAGCGGCCAATTCTGGGGCCTGTCATCTGCCAGCCCTCTTCGCGGCGGGCATGTCGAGCTTTGGCAACCTTGCGCAGCCACGCCGGTGGGCCTGGCGACACGCGCACGGGCGTGGTCGCAGTCAGGTAAGCCACGAAGCCCATCAACTGACGCATGGTGGTGTGTTCGCCACGTCGGGCCGCAAGCGCAGCCCGAAGGCCGCTTCCTTGGCGGTCGGCCGCCCTACGGGTACATGCTCATCGACGGCCTTGGCCGGGCTGCACCCGAACCCGGCCAAGGCCGCTGACGGGGAACGGCTGCACGTTCTCGCGCCCGACCCGCAGACCGCCGATGTGGTCCGGCGGATATTCGCGGACTACCTGGCGGGCAGGGGCGTGAAGGCGATTGCCGAGGCCCTGACCGCTGACGGCATCCCGTCGCCGTCGGCCTACGACCCGGCCCGTAACCCGCACCGCTGCGGGATCGCCTGGTCCTGGGGCGCGGTCACCGCGATCCTGGGCAACCCCCGCTACACCGGTCGGCAAGTATGGAACCGGCAGCGCAAGGACGAAGTGCTCCTCGACGTCCAGGACGTCGCGCTCGGGTTCACGACCAAGCAGCGCTGGAACCAGCGCGCCGACTGGATCTGGTCCGAGCAGACCGTGCACGAGCCGCTGATCGACACCGCCACGTTCGAGCAGGCCCAGGCCCTGCGCCGTACCCGCGCCAGCCATGCTCAGCGTGCTCCGCGGCGCACCCGCGCCCGTACACGCTGCGCGGGCTGCTCTACGCGGGATCTGTGAGCGGCGGATGCAGGGCAGCTGGAACAACGATGCCGCCTATTACCGGTGCGTCTTCCTCAGCCAGTACGCCGCCAAGAACAAGATCGACCACCCCCGCGCGGTCTACCTGCGCGAGGACCAGCTGCTGCCAAGCCTCGACCACTGGCTCGGCCGGATCATCCACCCCCGCGCGCTGCCCCGCACCGCGCGGGAACTCGAACAGGCCCACGACGCCGTCGTGATCGACGCCGTCGTGGAGCAGGCACGGCGCGAGATCGCCGACTGTGACGCCAGGCTCCGCCAGCACCGCGCCGCGCTGGAGGCGGGGGCAGACCCGAAGATCATCACTGGCTGGATGGCAGAGACCCAGGCTCGCCGCAGCGCCGCCGAGGCCCGGATGCACGCCGGCCCGCTGCGCGTTCGCATCAGCCGCGAGGAGATCACCCGCCGTCTCGCCGAGATGCGCGATGTCGCCAGCGCACTGGCCACTGCGGCCCCGGCCGACAAGGCCGCCATGTATGGCCAGCTCGGCTTGTCGCTCACCTACCACCCGGACGCCAGGCGAGTAGATGTGAAGGCACAGCCGATGTCCGGTATGTACGTAAAACGGTGTCCGAGGGGGGACTTGACCCGCTCGCCTATATCCTCGGCAGCTCGCCGCAGCCGTGGCTGAGCCTGTGAGCAGCGGTTTCAAGTGAGGCGCGTTGCCTGAGCCTGCCCTGGTGAGCACCAGCGACCACCGGGCGGCGATGTCAGGCACCGTACGGTCACTCCGGCGATGATGCTAGACGGCGTGCCGTCAGTCCACCAGGTCCAGGACATTGGCGGCGAAGCCGAGCGCGTTGCCGACTACCGTGAAGATCATCTTCACTGCGGCCTCGACCTCGATCCAGCCCCACGGGTTGAGGAACAGCATGAGCAGCTCGCTGATGGACCCGCAGGCGCCGAAGATGTTGCCGGTGAGGACTATGCCCTTGGCCTTGGGCGCGTCGCGGTAGCTGTCCGGCCAGTAGTGCGCGTACACCGCCGAGGTGATCAGCGTGATGACACCCGAGATGGTGTCGCGGATCGCCTGCCGGTGGCCGGTGCCGTCGGCGCGGAACATGTAGCCGAAGTTGAACGCCTGCGGGA
>JBKQMG010000286.1:0-8075 GCA_052146815.1 Streptosporangiaceae bacterium
CACCCTCAGCGAGCAGGTCAGGGCGCTGCAGGGGCAGGTGGACGCCCATTTCAGTCAGCACCCGGACGCTGAGATCATCCGGTCCCAGCCCGGCCTGGGACCGGTTCTGGGCGCCCGGGTGCTAGCCCGAACTTACGACTCCTTTGAGGGGCGATCGGGGGCCTGGCCTGCGTGAAGGTCTGCTTGGAGGTGCTGAAATGTAGTCAGTAGAATACTTGACTATAGGGTGCTGCTATGGGATCCTGAGCTGGTGAGACGGCGCGCTGACGCGATGCATGTGGACACCATCCGTAGTCACCAGAAGACAGCGGATGGCACGGTCCGCGAGTACCGGTCCCATCTGCTGCGTCATTCGTTCCGTGATGAGCAGGGCCGGCCCCGCAAGGAGACCCTGGCGAACCTGACGGCGCTGCCGGACGCGGCGCTGGACGCGGTCCGCAAGGTGCTGCGGGGCGAGGCGGTGGTGTCGGCGGATGAGGCGTTCGAGGTGGCGCGGTCAGTCTCGCACGGGGACGCGGCGGCGGCGTGCGTGATGGCCGGGCAGCTGGGCTTGCGGGAGCTGCTCGGGCCGGCCTGCCGCGAGCGTGACATCGCCTACGCGCTGATCGTGTCCCGCGCGGTCCGGCCGGAATCGAAGCTGTCCACGGTGACCTGGTGGGGCTCGGGGGACACCACGATCGGCGCTGACCTGGGCGTAGCGGACGCGTCCACCGACGAGGTCTATGCCGCGATGGACTGGCTGGAACGCCGGCAGCGCGGCATCGAGAAGAAGCTCGCGGCCCGGCACCTGGCCCCGGGCGGGATCGCGATGTCCGGCCTGTCGTCCTCCTGGGTGGAGGGCCGGTGCTGCGAGCTGGCCGCGTTCGGGCATTCAAGGGACGGCAAGCGCGGCCGCCAGCAGATCGAGTACGGGCTGCTCACCGATCCGTCGGGCCGCCCGGTCGCGGTGGAGGTATTCGCGGGGAACACCGCCGACCCGGTCAGCTTCACGACCGCCATCACCCGGGTCCGCGACGACTTCGGCATCAAGAACCTGATCATGGCCGGCGACCGCGGGATGATCACCGGCACCCGGATCGATGACCTGCGCAAACTGCCCGGCATGGAATGGATCACCGCGCTGCGCGCCCCCGCGGTCGCGGCCCTTGCCCGCGACGGCGGGCCGCTGCAGATGTCGCTGTTCGACACCCGGGACTTCGCCGAGATCGAGCACCCGGACTACCCCGGCGAGCGGCTGATCTGCTGCCATAACCCGGTCCTGGCCGCCGAGCGGGCCCGCAAGCGCGAGGCGCTGCTGGCCGCCACCGAGACCGACCTGGAGAAAATCAGCACATCGGCGGCCGCCGGGCGGCTGCAGGGAGCCGGCAAGATCGGCGAGCGGATCGGCAAGGTGATCAATGCGCACAAGGTCGGCAAGCACTTCCTCCGCGAGATCACCGGCACCGCCTTCGCCTGGCGCCGCGACGAGGCCGCGATCGCCGCTGAGGCCGCCCTCGACGGAATCTACGTGATCCGCACCAGCGTGACCGCGGGCATCCTGGATGCCGCCGGCACGGTCACCGCCTACAAGAACCTCAAGTACGTCGAGCGGGACTTCCGCATCGCCAAGGCCGACGACCTGGACCTGCGGCCCATCTACCACTACCTGGAAGAAAGAGTCCGCGGCCACGTCCTGATCTGCATGCTCGCCTGCTACCTCACCTGGCACCTGCGCGCCACCCTCGCCGAGCTCACCTTCACCGACGAGCACATCCCCGTCCCCGCCAGCCCGGTCGCGCCCGCCCGCCGCTCCCAGCAAGCCAAAGCCAAAGACGCCGCAAAGCACAACGGCGACAAGCTCCCCGTCCGCAAATACAGCGACCTGCTCAGCCACCTCTCCGCACTCGACCGCCAGACCATCACCTTCAGCGGGCAGCGGATCGAGAAGCTCACCAGCCCCACGCCCGTCCAGCGCCGGGCATTCGAGCTGCTCGGCGCCCCCGTCCCCCTCACCCTCCAGTAGCCAGTAACAACCCGCCGCCCGGCACCCGCTCAACGACATCACCCACGGTCAGCGCGACAGCATCCCTTACCAAGATCAAGTAAGTTCGGATTAACGATCGTGTTGTGCGCACAGCGCCACACCCGTATCACGATAGCTGCGCAGGGCCCGGGGGATCCCGCCGGGGTGCACGTGACGACGCGCTTGGGCGTGTGAGGGAACGCGAGCAGTTCGGACGTACGGGTCGTGCCTTCGTGTTTCTCGCGCTGCGCCGCGTTCAGCTGCGGAACCGGGTCCCGGCGGTGGCGTACTCGGCCAGCAGGGGTACTGGGGTGAAGGCCTGGTCACCGGTAGCGGCGTGCATCGCCTCTAGCACGGCCACGACGTGCGCCGGGCCGGAGTCGTCGAGCATCTGAAGCGGCCCGCGGGGGTAACCGCAGCCGAGCATCATCGCGGTGTCGATGTCGGCTGGACTGGCATAACCGTCCTGGAACATCCGGACCGCGTCGTCGAACTGCGCGTAGGCGAGTGTCTCGGTGAGGAATCCCGGCCGGTCCCGGGAAGTGACCGCGTCCAGGCTGAGCCTGGCGGCGAGCGCGGCCGCCTTGGCGGCCGTGCCCGCCGCGGTCACGTCCGGCAACACCAGCTCCGCGAGTCCCCGCTTGCCGTCACCTGCGTCGATGAAGTGGATACCGACCACATCGGCCGGGTGGCCCACGGTCAGGGCCGCGTCCAGGACCCGGTGCTTCGGGTCTGCCGCCACGATGACCAGGCCGGTCTCGGGTGATGGCTGCGGCACGACGCTGATGCCGGCCGCGGCGATGTCGCTGGCCAGCTCGTCCAGCAGGCCGTCCGGTTCCCTGATGACCGCGACCTCGGCGGGAAGAGGCGCAGCCGCCAGGTGGTGATCCGCGGCGGCGGCCGCGGGAGTGCTGTGCCGATAGTCATAGAACCCGCGTCCGCTCTTGCGGCCGAACAGCCTGGCATCGCACAGCCTGCGCAGCAGGGGTGCGGGCGTGTAGCGGGTGCCGCCGAACTCAGCCTGGAGCACCTCAAGGACGGCCAGAGCCGTGTCCAGGCCGATCAGGTCGAGCAGCGTCAGCGGCCCCATCGGCAGGCCGAGCCCCGCGGTGGCCGCCTTGTCGATGTCCTCGCGGGTGGCCTGCGCGGTTTCCAGCAGCCGGATCGCGTGGTTGAGGTAGGGCACCAGCAGCGCATTCACGATGAACCCGGCTCGGTCGCTGACCTGGACGGGAGTCTTGCGCAGGTCACGGGACAGCAGAGCCAGCGTCTCCGCGGTCTCCGGCGAGGTGAGCACCGTGGAAATTACCTCGACCAGCTTCATGACCGGAGCGGGATTGAAGAAGTGCAGCCCCGCCACCCGGGCCGGATACCGCGTACCACCCGCGATCTCGGTGATCGACAGCGAGGAGGTATTGGTGGCCAGGATCGCATCGGCCCGGCAGGCCTCGTCCAGCTGGGCGAATAGGGTCCTCTTGAGTTCCATGCGTTCTGGTATGGCCTCGATCACCAGGTCGGCGCCGGCCACCCCGGCCGGGATGTCGACGGTGGGCCGGATCCGGGCGAGTATCTCGTCTCGTGCGGCATCGGTGAGCTTGCCCCGGCTGACCGCCTTGTCCAGGGAGGCGCGCAGCCGGGCCATGCCCTGGTCCAGGAAGGTCTGGCTGATCTCGATCGCGACGACGCGGCGGCCACTGCGGGCGACCAGCTCGGCGATGCCCGAGCCCATGAGGCCAAGCCCGATCACCGCCACCTCGCGGATATCGGCTGGCTGGATCACGCTACTGGTCATATTGCTGAGCCTTTCGTCTAGCTTAGCTAAGCTAAGCCACGGGACGTTCTAATGCGCTCAGGATCAGGCTCTTCTGGCGCGGAGCGCGCCTGGGCGGCGCTGGGGCACGGGCGCTGGAGACCGATGATTGCGCGCCCATCCCAGGCCACGTGCAAGCCATGTGCTCACCCTCCAAGCCATGCGAACCCGGAGAGCTTGATCGCAGACCTCATCGGGATCTTCTTCCCAGCGGGCCAGCCAGCGGCTGGCCCGCATGGCACCCGGTCGGCTGGCCGCTGCACAGCCTGATCCCGGCCCCGCCGCCGCCAGTCTACATGCGCAATTTAAAACTAGCAACCAATTTCTAGAAATTAGAATAATACTCAGTTCGGCCGTGAGGTCAGCCGCCCTATCGGCGCCATGCCGTGCCTGTCGATCGCCGTCCCCGAGCGGCACGACCGGAACACCGACCGCGGCTGCATCGCGCAACGCCGGCGGCGACCCGGACTTCTTCGCGATCACCAAGAGGCTGCACAACCAGATTCACGGCCAGGCCAGCGGCGCCGGGCCGCTGAGCAGCGCTGACGCCAGCCATTACGGCCAGGTCCTGGCCGCGAATGCGGACGAGCTGCTCAGGCAAGTGCGCCCGGGCGATATCGTGCTGCTCCATGACCCGCAGACCGCCGGCCTGGCGGCACCCCTGGCCGGGGCCGGCGCGCGGGTGGTGTGGCGCTGTCACATCGGCGTGGACTGGCAGAACGACACCACCCGCGCGGCCTGGGATTTCCTGCGGCCGTACCTGGCGCCCGCGCATGGCTTCGTTTTCTCCCGGCGGCATTACGTGCCGCCGTGGATTCCCCCGCAACAAGCCTGGATCATCCCGCCGTCCATCGACCCGTTCTCCGCGAAGAACCAGCAACTCGACGCCGACACGGTACAGGCGATCCTGGCCACCATCGGGGTCTTGGGCGGCGAGCCGCCCCGGGCACCGGGGCGTTTCGCGCGCCGCGACGGGACAGCCGGGGAAGTCACCCGCGCCGGGCTGGTGACCGGCGAGGCCAGGCCCGGCCCGGCCGACCCTGTTGTCGTGCAGGTCTCGCGCTGGGACCGGCTCAAGGACATGTCCGGCGTCATGCGCGGCTTCGCCGAGCACGTAGTGCCCGGCGGCACCGGGTACCTCATGCTCGTCGGCCCCATGATGAGCTAGGTTGCCGATGATCCTGAGGGCGCCCTGGTCCTGGCGGAATGCCAGGCGCAGCGGAGGAGCCTGCCCGCGGCCGCCCGCGCGCGGGTGCTGCTGGTGACATTGCCGCTTGAGGACGTCGAGGAGAACGCGGCGATGGTCAACGCGATCCAGCGTCATGCGCAGATGGTCGTGCAGAAGAGCCTCGCCGAGGGATTCGGGCTGACCGTGGCCGAAGGCATGTGGAAGGGACGCCCGGTGGTCGGCTCGGCCGTCGGCGGAATACTGGACCAGATCGCCGACGGCACCGGCGTCCTGCTGCCCGACCCGGCCGATCTGGCCGCGTTCGGGTCGGCGGTGCGGCAGCTGCTCGACAGCCCGGACGACGCGAGGCTCATCGGCAAAGCAGGCAAGGAGCACATCCGGGAGAATTACCTCGGCGACCGCCACCTAGCACGGTGGGCACAGCTCATCGACGCGATCATGGGCGATTAGGTCAGCCCGGTCCGGCGATCGGGTCCGGGCAGCCGGGACCCCGGCCGGGACCGCAGCGAGCTTCCCGAAGGCCGCACCGCCAGCCTGCCCCGCGCCGTCCCAGCCGCCTTTGCCGTCGGCCTGGAGAATGCGGGAAGGCGAAGATCACCGTGCCGTCATCGCGCTGGCCGATGATGAAAGCTTCCCCGCCAGACTCGGGATGGCCGCCCGGGTCCTGGCAGGCCAAGCCCTGGCGACCTGGCTCGTCCACCACATAGATGACCCGGTATGCTCGCGATTCGAATCGGCCCTGCTGTACGCGGCAAATCCGCACCTGCGCCAACGAGCGGCCTCGGCCGCGCGCTGCCTTGCCGACGCCAAAGAACAACCGTTCGTGCGCGGCCCGGACGGCCGTGCCGACCGGCCGACGCAGGCGCCAGAACGAGGCGGATATAGCACCCCGCCGCTGGGCCTGACACCAGCGAGCCGCAGACTGAGCCGGCCGTCGAGCCGCCGCGCTGCGCAGGCAGCCATACACTCCGCCGGACGAACGTAAGTGTCAGCGCGAAGACTCGTGAACGGCGTCAGCCTGGGCGGGCGCAGACTGCTGCCGATGCGACCTTCCGGCTGAGCCTGAAACGTCGGCGCCCGAGCCTGGTCCGCTGGCGGATCACGCCAGCGGGTGCGCCGTCATGCCGTCGTTCGCCACCTGAGGCGGGGCGGGAACCGGCGACTGGCGCCGGGTTGGCGCCACTTCACTGAGGATTCCTTCTCTTGCCGTGGAGCGGGCCGGGCCGCGGCAGCGGCCGCCGCGGTACGGTGCCGGTTGGCAAGAGGTGACGGCGCCCGGCGCGCGAAGGGTCGCCTTGTCCGGATCGGCGACCAGCCTTTTGCCCGGGCAGCCGGCAGGGAGGACGCATGGATCCGCTTACTGCCTTCCGGCGTGCTGAGGGCGCCTTCGTCTCGGTGCTGGCGAAGGTACGGCCCGATCAAGCCGGCGCTCCGACGCCGTGTACGGAGTGGTCGGTCCGTGATGTGGTCGCCCATGTCGTCGCCGGGAACTGGTGGCTGGCAGGCGAACAGCCACCGCGGGTGCCGGACGACATCGAGGGCTTGATCGGCGCCTACGCTGCCTCCGCCGAGGCCGCTTACTCGGTGCTAGCCGCTCCGCGGGGTCTGGAGCGGCTTTATGAGTTTCCCTTCGGGTCGGTGCCTGGTGCCGTGGCAGCCCGGATGCGCGCCAGGGACGCGCTGGTTCATGGCTGGGACCTGGCGAAGGCAACCGGCCAGTCCACCGACCTCGACCCGGACCTGGCCGCGGATCTGCTGGAGTTCTCCCGGCAGCAGATCACCGCGGAGTTCCGTGGTCCGGGGCGCCGTTTCGCCGCCGAGCAACCCTGCGATCCGGGTCGCCCGGCGGCCGACCAGCTGGCGGCGTTCCTGGGGCGGGCCGTCGGATGACGGCGCGCCGGCGCCGTATCCAACGGGCAGGACCGCGGCAGGACACGATCCGGCGCCGCAGACGTTGCCCAAGCCCGCGTTCAACATCGGTCCGAACTCATAACGATCTTTTGGTACACCTCGGGCGGCCACGGTGACCGAACAGGCGACCGCCCAGATCGGCGGCTCCGGCGCGTCAGCAAATCCTCGGCACGGCCACTGAGCGTGACGTGGGTGCCGACTGAAAATCCAGCATCTGAAACGCTTCCCCGGACGCGAGCGGTCCCATTGCGCGGCAGGCCAGCGGACGAATGGCTCCCAACGACGGCCCCCAAATGATCTCCATAGAGATCAACATCGCTCTGACCTGCTACTTCATGTGGAGCTAAGGGACTCGAACCCCTGACCCCCTGCTTGCAAAGTGCCGTCTCGACCTGCGGCGCAGCGCCTGACCTGGTTACTACGCATCGGGGAGTGCCCGCGATACACCGCGACGTACCGCAGGTAATGGCACGCTAATGGCACGAGGGCTGCCCTGTGGCGGCGTAAGCACAACCATCCGGCGCGACGCGGTGCCCGGGGCTAGGTTTCAGGTATGCCTTCGATCGACGACATCGCGGCGGAGTACGTGGAGCGGGCCGCCGCCCTGGACCCGTGCTACGCCACTTACGCCGGGATCGCGGGGCACGACCACGAGCTGGCGGATCT
Source organism: Streptosporangiaceae bacterium (assembly GCA_052146815.1). Taxonomy (GTDB): domain Bacteria; phylum Actinomycetota; class Actinomycetes; order Streptosporangiales; family Streptosporangiaceae; genus DATJZH01. The sequence goes on from JBKQMG010000286.1 coordinate 7,579, forward strand.
CGGTGCTGACGGGTTCGCCGGACGGGCCGGGCTGGATCGCTCAACCCTCGCGGCCCTTGACGCGGCCGAAGCCCCGGACCCGCGCGAGCAGGTCGCGCGGGCCGCGATGCGGGAGCGGCTGGCACTGGCTGTGGAGTGCTACGACGCCGGGGACACCACCAGCGAACTCAGCACCATCGCCAGCTGGGTGCAGAGGGTGCGCAAGGTCTTCGACCTGATGCCCATGGAGGGCGAGGAGGCCGCCGCTAACATCGCCAGGCGGATGGCCGCGGTGCCGCGGGCTTACCGCCAGTTGTCCGCGACCTTGCTCGACGCGGCCAGGGATGGCCGCTCCGCGGCCAGGCGGCAGGTCGAGGAGGTCGCCGGGCAGCCTGGCGAACCTGTCGCACCTGCCGCCGGAAGCGATCACCGCAGTCCGCGCGGTCCTGGCCGGCAAGACCCTCATCGACGCAGACGCCGCGTTCGAGGTCACCCGGTCGCTGCCGCACGGGCACGCC
>JBKQMG010000287.1:0-4664 GCA_052146815.1 Streptosporangiaceae bacterium
TACGCTCCTCGCGGTCTCGAAGCCGAAGGTCGGCGTGCCGCCCGGTAGCGGCAGGTCGTTGTCGATGGTCTTCGGCACGTGCGCCACGCGCAGGCCCCCGCCGGCCGCCTCGGCCAGCCGGGACGCCGAGAACGCGGTATCGTCCCCGCCGATCGTCACGAGCGCGTCGATCCCCAGCTTCCGCAGCGACTCCAGACAGGCGTGCAGCCTCCAGTCCGGGTCGCCGGCGTCCTCGTCCCGCACCGTCGGGTTGGCCCGCGAGGTCCGGATGATCGACCCGCCCTGAACGTGGATCCTCGACACGTCCGTGATGGAGAGAGGCCGCGCCTCCTCGATCCGGCCCTCGATGAGGTGCTCGAAGCCGTCCATGATCCCGAGGACGTCCCACCCGGAATTCCGGGCCTCGATCGTGGCTGCAGAGATGACCGAGTTCATCCCCGGGGCAGGCCCGCCGCCGCACAAGATCCCCAGCCTCACCCCCCCATCGTTCCAGCACCGAGGCGGTTCGGCAAGCGCACTGGCCCCGGGCCGCCACCCCAGGCGCGCCTCCTAGCCGCGCTGCCCGATACCCGAGGGGACAGATCCAGTCCTTGCCGCGGGAGCGACCACCTCGCGGCAGAAGCGGATGGCGGCGTGCGCTGGCTGCCCTAGCATCGGTGAATGGTGACCGAGGACGACGTTCGCCGGGTCGCATTGTCTCTGCCCGCGACCGTCGAGAAGCCCTACCACCGGCTTCCCTCGTTCCGGGTGGCTAGCAAGCTGTTCATCCGCATTCATGAGCTGGCGGACACATTGTTCGCGCGCTGCGCGAACCTCGAGGAGCGCGACGAACTGCTCGAAGCCGAACCGGAGAAGTTCTTCATCACCCCTCATTACGACGGCTGCCCAGCGGTCCTCGTCCGGCTCGGACAGGCCGGCTTCGACGAGGTGGCCGCGCTCGTGACCGAGGCCTGGCCTCTGCGCCCCGAACGACTGCTCGCCGCATACGACGCGGAGCACCCACATGCACCATGAGAGGCGGAGCCAGCGGCCTTGCCGCCAGCCCGGCGCCCAACCCATCGCTTGCTCATCGCGGCTACTTGTCCAGGGGGCGGCTTAGTTCTGCATGTCAGGGCCGGCGGGGCTTGCGCGCCGCATCCGGGCGCGGGACTGGCTCCGGCGGCAGGCCAGGACCACCGCCAGCGGCCATGCCGCCTGCGCCCCGGCCAGGACCCGCTCGGCCAGGCCGACCGGCCCGCCCCCAGCGATCAGCTCCGCGCCGAACCACACGAGCAGGCCAGGCAGCACCCCGGCGGCGCCGGCCGAAACAGCCGGCCGCAGTCCGGCCGGCGCCAAAAGCCCCCGCTGCCCGGCCGCGAGCGGCCAGGCCGCCAGGGCGATAAAGCCAGCCGCCGCCCAGAAGATATGCGTCAGCGAGCCGCCGCCCCCGGCAGGCTCAGGATTCGCCGCGACCAGCACGGTGGCGACACCGCCGGTCATCAGGATGAGCCGCCCGGCCAGGGCCGCCGGCCTCAGCGCCAGCCCCGTCAGGACATAGCAGGCTCCCGCCCCCGCCGGCGCGAGCGTCATCACCCACCGGTCGGCAGCGCCCTGCGCCGCGAGGGAGCTGATCGTGTCGGCTACCGGATTGAAGGAACGCGGCTGCAGCCCGGCAGCTACCGTCCAGCCGCCCGCCAGTAGCACCGGAGCGACGGCCGACGAGACCACGCCCCACCACGGCACGCCCCGCACGACCCCACCGTAAGCGAACGCGCCGGCGCGGATCGGCGAATCCGCGGCCAGGGAAGCCTTTGACCTCGATGGCCAGTTCTTCGGTCTCCCGCGCCGCAACAATGTCTATCCCACGCTGGCGGCTGGCCGTGTCGGCCTGCGACACGATCTGCCATCCCTCACGCACCAGGTGCGCCACTACCATCGCCTGGACCTTTGCCTCGGTGTGCCAGTCACCGGTGCTGGCTGATTGCCCAGCCGTGCCCGCTGCGCCTCGGACGTTGGGCTGGGTCAGCAGGCCGGGGGATGAACTGCTGCCGCCCGCCGGCCACGATCGGAAGGCCACAGCCACAGCAGCCGCGAAGGGCCCGGGAGGGCAACCGGGGAACGACTCTGACTCCAGCGCGGCCGACTCACACCCCGAACACCGGCTCTTCGGACAAGCCACTCCCGAGCCCGCCACCACCCTCCGACCCGCTACCCAGCCCCGCGAGCCACCCCCACCAAACCCGCAGCGAAGAAAACCCGACCTAACCCTTGACAACAAAAGCAAAGAGGACTCGATCTGTACTGTGGTGAACCTCTCGACGAGATCTGCTGGAGGCGCGCCGAACCGCTCGTTATGGCTGGTCTCGGCGCTCACCGAGGTCGGGGAGGCGAGCCGCGCCCCAGGGCGCTGTGCGAGAAGCTGCCGACCTACGCCACCGGCCGCTGCTGCTGTACGCCCGGGAGATAGAACCGCACAGCGGCTGGCACCTTGGGAACATCCCCCAGGTCTTCTCGCACCTGGCGCTCATCAACGCGCGCGTGCACCTGATCCGCGAGGACGAGCGCATCGCCCGCCGGGTAGGTCACCCTCACCGACGCGCCATCGCCCAGTCGGCCCGTCAGGTCTGCCACCATTGACAAGCCAGGTTATCAAAGTGATATCATATTTACAGGTGATCGGGTGGCCGACACCACAGCCTCACAGGAGGCATCCCGATGAACGCATCCAACGACAACACCGCTGCAAAAGGCCTGCGCGGGTGGTGGCTATCTCCCCCGCGACCCGGCATGCAGCGCCTGATCGTGCCATATGAGTACCGCCACCTCCGCGTCTTTGGGGCCGGGCGCATTGCCGGTGGCAGTGTCGCGGCCGCCGCGGGCGTCATATGCCTCTCGTACGGCGTCCACGGATGGGCAGCCTTCTTCCTGGTTCTTGGGGCGCTGAACCTCGCGGGTGGCTACTGGTACCTCGCTATCGGTCGCTCCGCATCTGCCCGAACCTGAGCCTGGTCAACACCCGCCGGGGCGACGATGCCCGTACTCGCGGATCTTCCGGTAGATGGTCGCCGGGACATAAATCAGCTTCAGTAAGCAACGACGTCCGGCGTGGCGCGAAGCGCACACCGCACCCGGACGCGCGGCCGGCGGACATGGAGGCTGTCATGGGTGTGCCGGGAAGCGCGGCTGCCGGGCGGGACAAGGCGCCGCTCAGCGCGGCGCAGGCGGTGACCATCATCCTGGACGGGGTGCACTCCGGTTCCTCGGATCCTGGTCGGCGAGGACGAAGACGATCGAGGTCTGCGATCGCTCCGATGAGTTTCGTGGCGCCGAGGCGTCTCAGGGTGTGGGACGGGGTGTTCCGAGCGAACCTCGAGGCCGCCTACGACTACGCCGAGCTGGGCAGGATGGCGGCAGAAGCGCCCGCGGCAACAACACCGGAGCGGTAGCCCCCGCAAATGCCGCGGACGAAGCGCCCCTGAAGGCCCGGTCTGTGGCAGCTCACGCCCCCGGCAGAGAGATCAAAGGGAAGTCGGATGAAAACGAACTTGACTGGACGCCACGTCAGCGTTGCGGCCGTGCTTGTCACGGCCAGCTTGGTGGCGGCAGCATGCAGCAGCACGCCGGTCACCGTCACCAATGCGGCTGCCCCCAAACCGTTGGCGTCTGGGTCCTGGCCGTATTCAAACGGCGACCTCGCGAACACCCGGAACGCTGCGGGCTCGACGATCACGTCAGCAAACGTGTCCGGGCTCAAGCAGGCCTGGACGTTCCACATCACGGGAACAGCGGCAGCCGGCGTATCCCCGACCGGCGCCCTGGCCGCAAATCCGATCGTGGTGAACGGCGTCGTCTATATCCAGGATCTCGACGCGAACGTGTACGCGCTGGCGCTCGCGACCGGCAGACTGAAGTGGGAGTACGAGCTCAATACGCCGATGAAGACCGGACCGGGACCGGACGGCGTCGCGGTCGCCGGCGGAACGGTGTACGGAATCTCGCCGACAACGGTCTTCGCGCTGAATGCCCGCACCGGTAAGAAGATCTGGGTCAACAGCCATCTGCTCAGCAAGGGCCAGGGAACGTTCGAAATCCAGCCGCAAGTGGCAGACGGGCGGGTGTACCTGGCGAGCGCGTACGGCTCGGGGCCCGGCGGCGGGGTGCTTCTCGCGCTCAGCGCAGCAAGCGGCGAACTGCTGTGGAGATTCAATACCCTTCTTGGCCCTGACGCTGGCGTTGAGGCTGTTGGCCTCGGCTCAGGAGGCGCATGGGAGACGCCGCTGGTCAGCAGCGACGGATCGGTGACGTTCGGCATCGGCAATCCCTACCAGTCGGTCGCCTCGGCGATCGCGCATCCCTCCGCGCAGCTCTACACCGACAGTGACGTGAACCTCGACGCGGCGACCGGGAAACTGCGCTGGTACTACCAGGGCGTGCCCAACGATTTCATGGACCACGACATGCAGGCCTCGCCGATCGCGGCGAGCGTCAAGGGCGTCTCCGTTGTCCTCGGCGGCGGCAAGATGGGCTACGTCTATGAGATGAACGCCCAGACCGGCAAGCTGATCTGGAAGACGCCCGTCGGCGATCACAACGACCATGACAATGACTCGCTCCTGGCGCTAGAACACAAGGTCACACTCAAGGTGCCCTTCTCGGTTCTTCCCGGATCGATCGGCGGCATCCTC
>JBKQMG010000288.1:0-3542 GCA_052146815.1 Streptosporangiaceae bacterium
AAGTACGCCAGGCCCAGCACGAAAAGGTCGAAGCGGGGCAGCGGCCATCCCGGCAGCCGGTCCATCCGGTCCAGCAGCGCCTGGCCCCGTGCCGCCCCGCCGGCGCGATCTTCCGGCCCTGCGGCTGCCGCACTCATCGACCAGCCCAGCCGATTGCTCGCGGCCGGACGAGCCCGACAGGGACGGTCCAGCGGAGCGCACGCACCGTTACGCCCCTGCTGGCTGGACTGACCGAGCCGACGGGCCCGAACGACTGTTCATCACCGGATCCTCGAAGTTCGTGCGCCTGTACCACCATTTGCGAAGTAGCCGTGATAGTCCATCCGCAGCGTCGGCGCCAGAAGGGTCTTTGGTCCCTACCTAAAGGCGCCCATTCGCCTGTGCGTGCCGCCGTCAGCAGCCCGGCGACGTCGGCCGTCAGGACGCCTCTGGGGAGCCTGGCCGGCGCGCCCGGCGCTGATCTGGGGGGCCTGATTCTTGATCGCCTGGCTCGCCGGGCTGCCCGGACCGGCAGGCCCCGCCTGGTTGCGGCGGCTCCCGCCGACGACGACCAGGAGGTGCTCGTCAACCCAGGACACCTCGGGGCCGGGCAGGCGGGCCAGGAACGTCTCGATGGACGCGCGCAACTCATCCGGTGCGTAGTGGGAGAATGTCGAGTAGTGGCGCCCCTCGGCCTGGGCCCTGAGCCGCCCGGCCCTGCTCGAGCGGCGATGCCTGAAGGTCTGTGCTGCGACCATCTTGAGCCCGCCGGTCCGCCTGACGGCGTCCCCGAACGCGGCCTCGCTGTGCAGGCGCTGCTCGTGCTCGGTGAAACCCGGGAAGTAGCGGCCCCAGATCGTTCGCGCGTTCTGCTGCAGGGTGCGGGTGTAGATGAAGAGCTGGCCGCCGGGCGCCAGCACCCGGGCGACGGCGGTCAGGAAGCGGCCGAGGTCGAAGTGGTGAGCGCAGTTGAACGCGGTGACCAGGTCGAGGCTGGCGGTCCGCAACGGCAGCTCCTCGGCGGCTGACAGCAGCGGCACCACCCCGAGGGGGCGGCCGTGGCTGCCGGCCTTGAGCTGTGCCAGCATGGCCGCCGAGACGTCGCTCCCGACCAGCAGCGAGCCGCCGGGCAGCAGCCGCGCAGCAGCCGCGAGTACCGTCCCGTCCCGCAGCCGACATCCAGGCCGGTGACGGCGCGGTCAGGCAGCATCTGGCGGATCCTGCGCACCGGCGCCTCGTCGGTAGTGCGCAGCGACTCGTAGACGGCGGCTACCCGCTCGAAATGATCGCCCACGGTCATGTCGCGATCTCGGCGGGCGGCGCGTCGGGAACAGCGTCGGGCTTGGGCATGCCCGTGAACACGAACGTCCCTTCGGTCCCGGTGCCCTCGGCATCGACCATGACGATCTGGCCCGCCTTGAGCTCGCTGAAGAGGATCTTCTCGGACAGGTGGTCCTCGATCTCGCGCTGGATCGTCCGCCGCAGCGGCCTCGCGCCGAGCACCGGGTCATAGCCCCGCTCGGACAGCAGCGTCTTGGCCGCCGGCCGCAGCTCGATGCCCATGTCGCGGTCCCTGAGCCGCTCGTCCACCTTGCCGATCATCAGGTCGACGATCCTGAAGATCTCCTCCTGGCTGAGCTGGTGGAACACGATGATGTCGTCGACGCGGTTCAGGAACTCCGGCCGGAAGTGCTGCTTGAGCTCTTCACCCACGCGGCTCTTCATCCGGTCGTAGGAGCCGCGGGACTGGCCCGCAGTACCGAAGCCGACCGAGACGCCCTTGGAAATGTCCCTGGTGCCGAGGTTGGTGGTCATGATGATGACGGTGTTCTTGAAGTCCACCACCCGGCCCTGGGCGTCGGTGAGACGCCCGTCCTCCAGGATCTGCAGCAGCGAGTTGAAGATATCCGGGTGCGCCTTCTCGATCTCGTCGAACAAGACGACGGAGAAGGGCTTGCGCCGGACCTTCTCAGTGAGCTGGCCGCCCTCCTCGTAGCCGACGTAGCCGGGCGGGGAGCCGAACAGCCGGGACACCGTGTGCTTCTCCATGTACTCGCTCATGTCGAGCTGGATCAGCGCGTCCTCGTCACCGAACAGGAACTCGGCGAGTGTCTTGGACAGCTCGGTCTTGCCGACGCCGGAGGGACCCGCGAAGATGAACGACCCGCCGGGCCGCTTGGGGTCCTTCAGGCCGGCCCTGGTGCGCCGGATCGCCTGCGACAGCGCCTTGATCGCGTCGTTCTGGCCGATGACCCGCCGGTGCAGCTCGTCTTCCATCCGCAGCAGCCGCTGCGACTCCTCCTCGGTGAGCTTGAACACCGGGATGCCCGTGGCCGTCGCCAGAACCTCGGCGATCAGCTCCTCATTCACCTCGGCGACGGCGTCCATGTCGCCGGCCTTCCACTCCTTCTCCCTGGCGTCCTTCTTCTCGATCAGCTGCTTCTCCTTATCCCGGAGGGCAGCTGCCTTCTCGAAGTCCTGGGAGTCGATGGCCGACTCCTTCTCCCGGCGCACATCGGCGATCTTCTCGTCGAACTCGCGCAGGTCGGGCGGCGCGGTCATCCGGCGGATCCGCATCCGCGAGCCCGCCTCGTCGATCAGGTCGATGGCCTTGTCGGGCAGGAACCGGTCGCTGATGTAGCGGTCGGCCAGCTGCGCGGCGGCCACCAGCGCATCGTCGGTGATCGACACCCGGTGGTGCGCCTCGTACCGGTCCCGCAGCCCCTTGAGGATCTCGATGGTGTGCGCGATCGTCGGCTCCGCCACCTGGATGGGCTGGAACCGCCGCTCCAGCGCAGCATCCTTCTCCAGGTGCTTGCGGTACTCATCCAGCGTGCTCGCGCCGATCGTCTGCAGCTCGCCGCGGGCCAGCATCGGCTTCAGTATCGACGCGGCATCGATCGCGCCCTCAGCGGCGCCCGCACCCACCAGCGTGTGGATCTCGTCGATGAACAAGATGATGTCACCGCGGGTGCGGATCTCCTTCAGGACCTTCTTCAGCCGTTCCTCGAAGTCGCCGCGGTAGCGCGAGCCGGCCACCAGCGCGCCCAGATCCAGGGTGTAAAGCTGCTTGTCCTTCAGCGTCTCCGGCACCTCGCCCTTGACGATCTTCTGCGCCAGGCCCTCGACCACGGCCGTCTTGCCCACGCCCGGCTCGCCCACCAGCACCGGGTTGTTCTTCGTCCGGCGCGACAGCACCTGCATCACCCGCTCGATCTCCTTCTCCCGGCCGATCACCGGGTCAAGCTTGCCCTCGCGGGCGGCCGCGGTCAGGTTGCGGCCGAACTGGTCCAGGACCAGTGACGTCGACGGCGCGGTCTCTGACGGCGCGCCGGCCGCGGCCGGCTCCTTGCCCTGGTAGCCGTGCAGCAGCTGGATCACCTGCTGGCGGACCCGGTTCAGGTCAGCGCCGAGGCGGACCAGGACCTGGGCCGCCACGCCCTCGCCCTCGCGGATCAGGCCGAGCAGGATGTGCTCGGTGCCGATGTAGTTGTGCCCAAGCTGCAGCGCCTCGCGCAGCGAGAGCTCCAGGACCTTCTTGGCCCGCGGCGTGAACGGGATGT
>JBKQMG010000289.1:0-13277 GCA_052146815.1 Streptosporangiaceae bacterium
TGCCCTCGTCGACCTGGACAGAGCAGCCGATGGGGGCAATCCGGGCACCGGAACCGACGCCGACGCGGTAAGCAAGGCAAAGGTGCTGATGCGCACAGCGCTGGCGGGCAAGCTGGAGGAAGCCGGCGCGCCCTGGCAATTCTGCGATGTGGAAGTACCGGTGGTCGGCAAGCTCCCACACCGCCTCCGTCGCGTTCGGGAAGAACGCGGGCCCGGAGCCCGGCAGCCGCTCGTACCACGTGAGCGCGCGCTGGCAGTCGCTCACCGGAAGCCGATCGAGGTCCAGGTCCGCGAGCAGCGGTAGTGGCTCGCATTTAAGCCAGGCACACCACGCTCTGAACCAAATTCGGCGATCGACGGGCATTGCGATCAAGTAGCATGCTGACGTGGATGCCCGCCGCCGGGGCGGGCTTCGCATTTAGGGGGGCTCCATGAAGATGCGCGTGTCCATTGCGGCAGCTAGCGCTGCTGCCCTCCTCGGGACCGGGGCATTCGTGCTTCCTGCAGTCGCCAGTTCCACCGCCGCTAGCCACACGCTGAAGTTCATTTCCGTGACGAAGAAGTCGATCATGTTCACCAAGGCGTCAGGCGCCCAGCAGGATACCGATGTCAGCAAGACGGGCAAGACCGTCGGCTTCGACATGCTGTACTTCCGGGCCACGTCGGCTAGGAGCGCCACCCTGAACATCACGGTGGACACCACGGGCGGCTTCCTGTACGGCAAAGGCAAGGTCAGCTTCAAGACCGGCGCGGTGACCCATGGCAAGGTGACCGGCGGGACCGGCGCGTTCAAGGGAGCCACCGGAACGATCAAGGCCAGGAACCTCAACAAGGCGGGCACCCGGACGGCGGTCACGATCACCTACCACACCTAATCTAGATCGCTCCTCCGCGAGCGCCGGGCGAGTGCAGCGCAGTCCGAGGCGTCGTGCAAGTGGTGCCTAGCCGCGGCTTTGCGAGCCACGATCTTGTCTTGCGGCCTTGCGACCTTTGTCTAGTCCCGCCTGCACACGGCTCCCGGTCCGATGCCTAGGCCCAGCTGATGGTTGACGAATCGTGTTCAGGTGATGCTTGACGGTTTCTAGGTTCCGGCGCTTTCCGGATAGCTGCCATTTGAACGCCGGATCGCAGCGGGGTCAACGTGGAGCGCCGCGCAGCGCGAGGACGTACGACGTTGACGCCGTGAAGGCCCGGCGTATCGTGGCCGGTCCGGGAACCCCGGGGTCATCGCGGCTGGCGGGTTCCGTAGGCCTTGAAACGGCTGATCTCACCGGTGCTGTTCCTGGGGACGGTAGTGATCAGCTCGCCGTGGTGGTCAATGATCCGCAGGCTGGTGTCGCCCAGCTCGATGGTGACGATCTTGCCTGCGTGGCTGAAGCCGACCTGGATGCGCTGGCGGGCGACCTGGATGCCGCCCCGGCTGGAGACCTTCCGCTGGATGGTCAGGCTGGGCGGTGGCAGCGGGTCTGGCCCGGCAAGGCGGACTCCCTGGAGCTTGTGCCGCTGGCCGGGCGGGATGGGGCATGGCAGGGTGCGCCACAAGATGCCGTCCTGGGTGAGGACGTGCATGACCTGGCCGTCCAGGCGGATCCGGGCGCGCTGCCCGGCCAGCGGGGAGCCGGCCTGGATGACCTGGCTGGCGAGGGTGATGATCCCGGCGGAGTTCACCAGCCGCTGGACTTCCACGCAACTGGTGGCGGCCAGGGCTGCGGGTGCGTGTCCTGCCGGGGGCGGCCCTGCCGGGCGGGCGCCGTTCTGGCGCAGCCGGGCCAGGTCGGCTGCCGACAGGCGGGATGGGACGGTCTTGATCCGCCATCCGTCAATGCTCAGGTGCGCGGTGGTGGTGTCGATCCAGAACCTGACCGTCTGGCCGGTCCGGCTGGTGCCCAGCCAGAACTGCTGCGGCCCGACCGTCATGTTCCCCGAGGCGGGGACGACCCGTTCGATCTCGATGGCGTCCGGCCAGGTCGCAGGCCGGCCAGGACCGGCGCCGCGGCCGGGCCTGGCACCGTTGTGGTGACGGGCTCGAGGTCGCCAGGAGCCCACAACGCCAGGTCATCGCCGGGTGAGGGCCGGAATCTGTCAGCAGGGCAGGCCATGTCCAGGGACTGGTGCGGCCGCCGGTGGTTGTATTCCTCCCGCCAGTCATCGACCGCGGCCCGGGCTTCCTCCACGGTGGCGAAGGGGCCGGCGTCATCCAGCAGTTCTTTCTGAAGGGTCTGGTGCCAGCGTTCGACCTTCCCGGTGGTGGTGTGGGCGAGTAGGGCTTGGTGAGCCGCTGGCGGATGCCGTTGCGGCGGCGGATCCGCTCGAAGAGCACCTCGGCGGGGCGGGGCTTGCCGAATCTGCCGGTGAACTGCTTGCCATTGTCGGCCAGGACTTCGCCGGGTATCCCGTAGGTCCGCATAGCGGCGATGAACGCCCGGCAGACCGCGCGGCCGGTGGCCCGGTGGATCACGGTGGCGATGACGCAGAACCGGGAGTGGTCACATCAATGCCGGAGATCAGTTTCAGCTCCGTGCCGTCGGTCAGGAACACCGACCCGGTGATATCCATCTGCCATAGCTGCATCGGCGCTTCCCGCTGCCAGCGCTTGCAGTCCTGGCGGCGGCGCTTGCGCTTGCGGGCCGGGACCAGGCCCCGGCGGGCCAGGACCCGGTAGACCGTGGACCGGGACGGCACCGGTGCCACCCCGGCCCTGCCGAGCTCGTACTGCAGCCTCCGCGGGCCCCACCGCGGATGCGCACTGCGCAGCTGGCAGATCATCGCCTCAATCCCGGCCTCCAGCTGGCGGGGCTGATAATGCGGCCGGTGAGAATGATCAGCGAGCCCGGCTAACCCTCCCTTGCGGTACTTGCCCAGCCATGAATGGACAGCCTGGCGAGAGACCCCGTACCGCCGGGCGACCTCGGTGACCGGCGCACCGGACACAACCTCCATTACTGCGTGATAGCGCTGCTCCATAACGCTCAACTCCACGAGCATGGCCCGGCCGCCCTCCGCCGCGATCAACCTCACGACAGGGCATGCCCGGGCGGGCGGTGTCAAGCATCAGATGAAGCTCTGGTGTCAACGATCAGTCGGAGTCAGACACGGCTCCCGGTCCGTGCCGGTGAGGACTTCCTTACGGTTTCAAGGGCACGCAGAGCGCGCCGGGTCGTTCCGGCCCTGGCCGATTCCACGCAGGATCGCGAGCGCTAAGGGAGTTCGTGAGGCGACGTGAGGCTGGCCGCCGGGAGCTGCGGGCTGCTCGGTGACTTCGGGGCGGTGGCCTGCCCGCGACCTATGGGCGGTAGCCCGCCGGTCGCGGGATGGCCAAGTAGCCGGTGTGCGCGACACAGTGAGGTTTTCTCAGCGACTTTCACGTGATCATCTTGTGCTCGAATTGGACGAGGACGAGGGCGGCCTGGGCGATGTCGCCGATCTTTCCGGGGCTGAGCATGACGCGCTGGAGAGTGCGCCAGCGCTGGGACATCAGGGCGAAGCCTCTTCCAGAATCTTCCTTACTACCGGAGCAGCAGTGACGACGACTGCCCAACCAGCCGGGCTGTCACGCCCCGTGCGGATCGTGGGGGCATGGCGCAAGGTGACCCTGACCCGAAACAGCGTGTTCCCGCGTGGTGTGTTCGCGGCGGGTGGCTTCGAGCCGGTGCGGGACTTCGAGGCATCCAAGGGCGGGCGGTTCGTCCAGTCGAAAGACAAGGCGACCGGCTCCGCCAATGGGTTTTTGCGATCCTGCGCAGCAGCTCATTTTCTGGTTCAGGGACGGTCCTAGAACAGTCAGGCGGGCGCGTGGAGGTCGGTGCCGGTCGTTGCTGTGTTGATGGCCTGGCCCACCCAGGGCGCCATTCGACTCCACAGCTCCCCAGATCCGAACCTTCAATGGTTCCAAGCAAGACGTGCGGGTGGAGGTTGACGACGATCGCGCTGAATGTCCGGCCGTGGCTGGCGGCGGCGTAGCTCTACAGGTACCGGCTTCTCAGCAGCAGTTCGTCGATGGGTGCTGGCGCGTTTAGGTTGGCGGTGAACGTCAGGAAGGCGTGCCCGGTCCGAGAAGGCGATGGAGAAGCTGCGATCTCGGTGTATCAAGGATGGCTATACGTTCCTCATTACGGGTGAAGGAGGGACCAGGTCCGACACACGGACATCGACGTGTTCTTCAATTACGAGCACAACGGCCGGGGACGCGTTCGGCCCGGTTGGGGAAATCAGGCGGAACGGGTGAGCAGTGTGGTGGGACACCGACATCAGGGCGGGTCGCTTGTTGAAGGACACCGGGCTGGGTCACGGTTTGGTCATCGTTGCTCGGCAGCCGGTGGTTCTCCGGTCGTGGACCGCTGATCTGCAGGTCCGTAGAGTAGGCCGAGGGCAGGAAGTTTCGAGGTCGTGATCATGGCGGAATCCGCTCGGGGAGCTTCGGGCCGGATCTTCCTGAACTACCGGCGGGAGGAGACGGCCTACGCGGCTGGCTGGCTTTATGACCGGCTCGCTGAGCGCTTCGGCGGCGGCCAGATTTTCAAGGACGTCGACTCGATCGAACTCGGCGACGACTTCGTCGAGAAGATCACCCGCGCCGTCGGGTCCTGTGACGTGCTGCTGGCGCTGATCGGTGACCGATGGCTCACGATCAAGGGCGCTGACGGGAGGCGCCGCCTTGATGACCCCGAGGACTTCGTGCGTGTGGAGATCGAGGCCGCCATGGCGCGCGATATCCGGGTCGTCCCCATCCTGGTTGCTGGGGCGACGATACCCGACGCCGGTGTCGTGCCGCCCAGCCTTGCAAGGCTGGTGCGCCGTCAGGCTCTTGAGCTCAGTCCGAGCCGCTTCGACGCTGATCTCAGCCGGCTCCTCCGGCTGCTTGACAGCACTCTCGCCGAGGTGCAGGCCCCACCGGCAGGCCAGCGGTCAGGAGCCGCCGAGCGGGAGGCGGCTGAGCGGCAGGATGCCGAGTGGCGGGCCGAGCGGGAGCAGGTCGAGCGTCGGGAGGCTGAGCGGGAGGCCCGGCGGGAAGCCGAGTGGCGGGCCGAGCGGGAGGAGGGCGAGCTGCGGGCCCGGCAGGAGGCCGAGCGGGAGGAGGGCGAGCTGCGGTCCCGGCAGGAGGCCGAGCGGGAGGAGGCCGAGCTGCCTGTCCTGGTGGCCGGGCCCATCGTCTTGAGCATACCTCTACTGATCTTTTCCCTGGAACTCCTTACCGGCCACTTTTCTAAACCTTGGTCATTGGTCGTGTTGTGCAGTGCTATTCTCGGTTGGGCCGTGGCCGCAGCAGAGAACAGGCGCCACCGAATTCTGGTATGGACGGTCGCGCTAGAATTCTTCTTCGCCTGGTTCCTAATATATGCGATGTATAGGCTAAATATCGGGCAAATCCACCGCATTCATCGCTACCTGCCACCCTTGGCAATTCTGGCGGCGGCGGGAGCAATATTCAGCGCATCATTGTGCATACGGGCGCTAAGCAAGTCCACCAGGAAAAGATGCCCCGTGTATCAGCTCCTGCCTGCCTTCTTAATCTGTATGACGGTCGGGCTCACTGCCACGGCAATCGGTTACGCCGGCGAACATTATCATAGTGTTGAGACTCTGCACAATATTGGTCCAAAATTCACCGATATTGGTGTGGTGTTTCTTTTCGTTGCTCTTCTGCTGAACCTGCTGGCACCGCTTCTCGCGCTAGTGCGAAGGCTCCATGGCTCCTCTGCGGGCCCTATGCCCCGCTGAGGACCTGCCGGGTATTCCATGCCGGGTTACTCAGATCCTCGCCGGGCGCGCAGCGCTGCTACGTCCCGGCGACACGGTCGCGGTTACCGCCTGGCCGAGCGCCACCACGGCGAGCTAGTCGACCTGCCCGCCGCGGAGCTGGCCGCCGGGCTAACGTAGGCCTTATCCTTGCCCAGCAGCGCGTCGCCCTGCTCGCCGGGCATGCCGGAACACCTGATCCTGTGCGTGCCGAATACCTTGTCCACGTCATGCGACTAGGCGATATTCGTTGATCAGGCCACCGACGCGAGCGTGTCATCGGACGCGATAATGGTCGAGGTCGGCCGGTTCGGTCAGCGGTTTCAGCGGCGCGGCGCCCTGCGTGAGAGGGGAACATGACGCATGGCGCTTAAGGAAATAGGTGTCGAACTGGGCTGGGACTCGCGTAAGTCTCCGGCACTTGGGAGCCGGATAGTACCGAGCGTGAGGCAGCGCCGAACTTCACGGCGAACTCGTGACGCATATCGGCGTCTTCCTGCTGCAGCCGGAGAACACGGTTTCGTCGTTGGTGACCATACCGGCGGTGTCGAGGCCGTGCTTGGCCATCGCGTCGGCATCACAGCCGTCCTTAGACAAGCCAGAAGGCCAAGCGCGCGGAATGCGCGGTCGGCACGCGGGTCGACCGGCAGGCCTCCAGTTCAGCGGAAAACTAGTCCTCGTCCGTCGGCTGTGTGTCGGGCACGCAAGATCGTGGCGTGGGTGACTGGCTGCCGCAACATCGGAGTGTGTGGGGTCGTGGCGGCCCCGGGTTATGGCGGCGGCACGGCAGCGTGGTCGAGTAGGACCTCGGCGATCATTCCGAGTGTCGCCCAGTCCACGAGACGGCTCCTGCGGATCTCGCCGAAGGTGGCGATCTCGGTCCAGGTTTGTTCGGTACCGCTGGCTCCGTGCGGCGTCGACCGGGTGGCACGCAGCCGGGCGAGCTCGTGGCCGGTGATTTCGGCCGCGAACAGGCGGGCGTGGTGTGCGGACAGGGTCGCCGCGAGCTGGCGATCGCCATGGACCCGGAGGCGCTGCACGTCAATGGCGAGTCCTGTTTCTTCCTCGGTTTCGCTGACGGCTTGATCAATCGGATTGGCTGCGGCGGGCCCGGAGCCGCCGGGTAGCTCGTGCACGAGGCCGTCGGGGGTGGACGCGGGGCTGCGGAACTCGCGCACGAGCACGATAATCGTGTCATCGATGGTGGCGCCGGGCTTATAGAGCGCCAGCACCGAGATGTCGGGGCGGGAGATGACGACCTCATTGGATTTGACCCTGTCCTCGGCCCGCACGTAGACGCGGACGTGCAGCGCCCAGTACAGCAGGAATCGTTTGCGCGGCCCGGTGCTGAATGTCCACACCTGCCGTGCGCCGAGCAGCGTGTTTCCGGCGGAGGTCTGGGCGGCATACCAGCGCTGGAAGCTGTCGGAGCGCCATACAGGGAGCGGAACCTCGCGCTCACCAGCGCTGCGGCGCGCGCCGGCGCCGATCTTGTCAAGAACGGCGCGAACCGTGCCTGCGAGCGTAGTCGCCACGGACATCGCATGGCGGTCGGCGTACTGCAGCAGGTAGCGGCTGCGCGGCGCGTGCGGCGGTGTGCCATGCACCACCCGCTGGCTATCGTTCCATCCCGCCAGGTACGTAGACAGCACGGGCGGGTCGGCGTCATCCGGCCACCAGAACATCACGACATCGGCAACATCAATCGCGTGGTCATACCAGTCGATCAGCGGGCCGGCGATGTCATCGCGGGCGGCACTGGCCTGTTCGGGAACGAACACGACGAGCCGCCCGTCGCTCGCCCAGCGCTCTCGAAGCAACGCGATGGCCTCAGGCTGCCAGGGCGCGGCTGACGCGTTTGGGCCTGGCGCAGGCCCTGCGACGAACACGCAGGCGTCCCAGTGCGCGGGTGGCTGCTGGCCGGCATATACCGTGATCACCTCGCCCGCCATGACGGCCTCCTCCAGTGTCCCGGATCGCCCAAGGATCGTGTCCGCACACTACGCTGAGCACAACGCCACGGCGGCAGCTTCCGGCTGCCGACGCGGCGCGCTCGGGCTGCCGCTAGACAGGGGGCCATGGGAAACACGGACGTCTCAGCAGGCTGACCTGACCAGTGCCCAGACTTGAATTCCGGCCATGATAAGACCGATATTTAACAAACGCTCAGCTCAAATAGCTGCCGCAGCGGTGATAGGTGCGATCGTCGGCCTTGTGGTGTTCACCATCGCCCAGGTAACCGGCCGAAACTTGTACATCATCATTGGCGCAGCCGCGGGTGCGGCGGCGGTTCTCGTGCTGCAGCAGTACTGGCGGGCGGCGCAGCTCACCGAGGTCAAGATAACGGTTCCGCAGGTGAGCGAGCTGACGTTCGTTGTCAACAATGACGCCCGCCAGGTGGCGTGGAAACTATACATCGAGACCGTTACCCGGGTCTCCACGCAGCCGTTGACCGACGAGGAAGGATTCATTCGCGAGGCTTTGACCTCGCTGTACGGCCTCTTCGCGACGACCCGGGACACGCTCAAGGCCAGCCGGCCTTCGGTGCCAGTCTCGGGCGGCCAGACCGTCGAGCACCTGGCCGTGACCATGCTCAACCACGAACTGCGTCCATTCCTTTCGAAGTGGCACCCGCGGTTGCGCGAGTTCGAGAAAGCGCACCCTGACGGCCAGGAATCCGCCTGGCCGTACAACATTGCCTGCCGCAGTGAACTGCGTCATACGCAGGCCCATCTCGTCGACTTTGCCCTCGGTTTCGCGCGCCTGGCAGGAGTCCGCGACGCTCAGGCAGCGATCGTCCCAGCCAGCCAGCCGACCGCTTAACGCACGAAGTCCTTGCCGGGCGCCACGATGATCCGAAGCCACTGCTGGGAGGCTGGCCGCCGGCGGCAGGCTTGGCCGTCCGCCGAAGGTGACCGACGCGGAGCTGGTCTGCCTGGCCGTCGCGCAGGTGCTGCTGCGCTATGACGACGAGCGGCACTGGCTGCGTGCCGCCGCGGCCCGGATCGGGCACCTGTTCCCGCGGCTGCTGTCCCAGAGCGAGTACAACCAGCGGCTCAAGAGCGCCGCGCCGCTGATGGAGGCCGCGCTGCGCTGGCTCGCCGGTCACACGCCGGGCAGCGCGGAGATGCTGCGGCTGATGGACGGCACCCCGGTGCCGTGCGGCCAGTCGGTGGTCACCGCGAAACGCTCGGATTTGGCCGGGGATGCCGGGTACGGCTATTGCGCCTCCCATTCCCGATTCTACTGGGGCACCAGGCTGATGCTCATCGTGACCTGCGACGGGACCGTCACCGGGTTCTGCCTGGCCAACCCGAAACTGGCCGGCGAGCGGGAGCAGGTGACCGAGATGCTCAAAAACCGGCCCGCGAACCTGTGCCGTGCCAAAATTGGTACATGGTCGCTGAGCTGGCCTTTTGTGCTGTCAGGCTGCTCTGTGATACTCGCTGATCAGGCCTCCGACGGCGTGCTTGCGTTCGATCCTGGCAGCGAGATCGATGGCCTGGCCGGGTTCTTGTGATGGAGGTCTCTGCTGCCGCGCCTGATGGGGCCGGTGCGCGTTGTAATGTCGCGCGTACTCGGCCAGGACGCCCCGGAGATGCTGCTCTCCGTAGGTCAGCACGTGATCGAGACACTCGCGGCGCAGCGTTCCCACATACCGTTCCGCGAAAGAATTTGCCCGCGGTGACCGGACCGGAGCCTTGATGACCCTCGTGCCGTTGCAGGCGAAGACCTGATCGAACTCCGCAGTGAACTTGCTATCTCGGTCGCGGATCAGGAACCTGAAGCTGCCTGCCCGGGCGCCGAGATCCATGGACAGGTTGGCGGGCCTGCTGGGCGGTCCAGGCCCCGGTGGGATGGGCGGTGACGCCCAGGATGTGCACCGTCCGGGTCTGGATCTCCATCACGAACAGCACGTACACGCGCCGCAGGAAGACCGTGTCGACATGCAGGAAGTCGCAGGCCAGGATGCCTGAGGCCTGGGCGGCCAGGAACTGCCGCCAGGTCGGTGACGCCCGGCGCGGTGCGGGCCTGAGCCCGGCTGCGGCCAGGATCCGCCGGATCGTTCCCTCGCCAACGCGGTGCCCGAGGCCGACAAGCTCGCCCTGGATGCGCCGGTAGCCCCAGCACGGGTTCTGCCGGGCCATCTGCTCGACGAGCTCGCGCACCTCGTCCGGGATTGGCGGGCGTCCTGCGGCGTTCGGGTAAGTCCATTTCTTCCTGGCCAGGCGCCGATGCCAGGCGAGGAGGGTGCCCGGGGTCACGATTCTGTGCCGCCGGAGGCGGGCTGGCAGCAGCCGGGCCAGGGCGGCAATCACGGCGCGGTCGGCCCAGTCCAGCCTCGGCCGGGCAGACTGACGGCGCAGGACGGCGACCTCATGCCGAAGTACCAGGATCTCCGCGTCCTGCGCAGCATCGCTCCGCGCGAGGAGGATCAGCCAGCCGAACAACCGGACCATGAGCAGGTAGACAAGGCGGATGAGCATGAGCGCTGATCGTAGAGTCCCAAGTCAGGCTCTCGTGCGAGTTCTGGCACGGCACAGGGGGAAACGCCGACCTCGTCATGCGAGTTGCCGACCGCCGGACTGGCGTCCTCGCCGATCGCGACGACCGGACGCTCTGCGTCACACCGGGGGCAGTGATAGGACAGCTCAGCCTCGACGCTGAGCCAGCTGATCGTCTGGGAATCGGTGATGGATATCACGTGCCCTCAGGACAGCCGGATGGTCGTTTCCTGGTGGCCGCCTGCGAGGGCGTGCCTGGCGTGCGAGGGCTGCGGCTCGGGTGCTCTTGCGCATCTATGCTCAGAGCCGTTCTCGTCCCAGTACCGGTCCACGGCGTGCCGGACTGGCACCCCGCATACCGGGCAATGACGACGAGGCGTGCCCGAAGACCGCTCGCCAGCTGGCTTCCGCCTTACCGATTCGGGGGGCAGGCCGAAGAATCCGTCATAGTCGTCCCTGCCGCCTCTGCGCTTGATCTCCTCCGGCGTCGCGCCCTCCAGGGCAGCTACAGTAGCTGTGCCATTTGGAAAGGACGTAGTAATGACCTCATCGAAGCGGATTTTCCGGGCTGTCCTGCTCGTGGCGGCCGCCGCTGCCCTCGCCGCCGTGGCTGTCCAGCTGCGCAGCAAGCGCATGACAGTAGAGAATATCCATGAGCAGCTCGATGCGCTGGATCCGGTTACCCGGGCAGCAGTTATCGCCCGGCTGAGTTCGGACGAGGTGAAGAAAGTCCGCGAGCACAGCTGATGATCGTGGCCGCTGCCTGGCGCGCTCTGGGTGACCTTCGACCGTCTCCGGCGCTCAGTATTACTGGGACGGCGTATAGCCGGATTGCTGATGAGTGCTGCGCTCGTATCGCCAGACCACGTAGGTGCCGACCCCGATGGGAGGCACTTCTATGCCGTATGGGATGACTGCGACTATGTGGTAGTGGTGATTGCGGCGCAGGTCGGCAGCGATTTTGTAGTCAAGCGCAGTGGTGTCGCCGAAGTTCAGGGCTACGAGGGAGAAGTAACCCGCGGTGATGTACTCGGCGTAAACGCCCGGGTTGCCTGCCAGCGCAGCGCTGGCGGTAGCGGGTGAGCCGCCGGTGGAGATGCCCGAGGGAAGGAGGATGTTGCGGGTGCTGGACCACCGCTGCCAGTGGCGGCCGGAAGGCAGGTAGTACTCGGCGATGGCGGGGTCCTCAACGAGAAGATGCCCGCTGTCATGGTCGGCCAGCGGGCGGAAAACCGTGACGAAGCTGGACGCGTTGGGCCAGCTGGCTGCCAGCTTCCGGGACTGCGCGGCCCCGAGCGCGACAGGAAAGATCAGCGCCGTCAGGCAGGCTCCGCAGGTCACGGCACGCACCCGGCCAGGCGACGCGGCTGCGATGAACCGGTCCACCGCGTACCCGGCGGCGAGGGCGGCGAACCATGCGCCGAGGCCCACGTGCTCGTTCAGTGCCGCCTGAGTGTGCAGCCGGGCCTGCTCCACCGGCCCGGCCACGGCGGCCGCAGTGAGGACAGCGAGCAGACATGTCCGCGCGGCTGGTTGTCTGCTGACCAAGCTGATAACGACACCTCCCACGGCAAGGAGGATGAGCAGACCGGCCCAGGACCAGGAACTCGCGAGCACCGACAGCGGCGTAGCAGAGGCGGGCGCCCGTGCCAGGGTGGTGGCCTCGAAACCGGTGGAATAGCTGCTGCCGCCGAGCTGCCATCCCGCCCCGAGCAGCCCCGCGGCAACGATCAGCATGAGTGCGGCGCGGGAAGCGGCTCGCCCCAGGCCGGACGAAGGCACCGCGGCCAGCACCGCTACTGCGGCTACGAACAGGTCGAAAAGAATTGAGGAGTACGCGGCCGCGTTTCCGACCGCCAGCGCGATGCCAGCGGCGATCATCCATCCGGTCGCTGCTTTGCCGGTCCCGGCGCGGACTGCGCACCAGGCCGCCAGCGCCATCAGGAACAGCGACATGGCGTCATAGGTGGCAAAGGCTCCCAGGTGCAGCGTCGGAGCCAGAACAGCGAACAGCGCCGCGGCGAAGAATGAGGCCCGCCGTCCGAACAGCCGGGCTCCGGTTCCCCACAGCAGCACCGTGGCCCCGAGCATAAAAACCAGGGACAAGACCCTGGCGCCAGCCAGGCCCCCGAGACTATCGGCCGCCGCTGCGATCGGCGGGTAGATGACTGGCGCTCCGGAGTAGTACGACGCGAACGGCGGGATCGCGATGCCATGCAGCCAGTGCGCCCACTCCAGGTGCCCGGCATTCAGGGCGGCAGCCTCTCCCACGTAGGCGGTGTCGGCCCGGACCAGCCGCAGCGACAGCGCTGCCTGCACCGCGAGAACCAGCAGCAGGGGCCACGCAGGGAATACGCGCTCGCGCAGACGCCGGCGTTCACGCCGCGGCGCCTGGCGCCCCGATGAGACTCCCGCGGCAGCCGGGACGAGCGCCGGGTCATCCGACAGGCGGGCCGGCATTTCGACGGGCCTTCCGGAACCCGCGCCATTGTGCCTTGAAGTCACGGACTGGCCTGCAAACATGTCAGTACTCATTGCCCAGGGCCTCGTTCCTGTCCGACGCCAGAACCAGCGCCGACCAGACTTCCCGGCACACCGCTGGCCACCTTAGCCAGACTTACGTTCACCTCGCAGCAAATGTCCCGATCACGGAAAGATTCAGCTGCTCAGCCGCGTCCAAGCTCCACCATGCGGCAGCACTGAACCTCTGGCGGGATCGCACACACGGTAGCCGAGGCGAGCCGCGCAGCGGTGCGCGGTCACCTCGTCAAGTGCGCGCTTCAGGCGTCGCTGGCGCAATCGGCCGCCGCCGGCCCCGGACCTGGCAGCCGCTCATCAGGGGCTCGCAGCTTGGAGGAAGACGGGATCGGGCCAGGATCCAGCGGAATCTGGCTGCAATACGCCGGTTGCGGCCTGGCCGGCAGTTTGCGGACTGATGGGGTGAGCAGTGCGGTGAGGTTGGCCAGGGCCACGAGGCTGCCAGCGCAGGTCAGGGTGCGCTGAGTGCCGAGGATGGCTGATATAGGGCCGACGAGA
>JBKQMG010000290.1:0-25645 GCA_052146815.1 Streptosporangiaceae bacterium
ACCGGCGGCCGGACCGGGCGCCAGCCCAGGCCGGTGGTGATCGACTCCACGGCCCGCACCGCGCCGCCGGTGTCCAATCCGCCATGAACGTTCAGGCCGTAGGGGCGCCGGCGGGTGGCCTCCAGGCAGGGATAGTAGATCCCGTCGAAGAAGTGCTTGAGCGCACCGGACATGTACCCGATGTTGGCCGGGGTGCCGAGCAGGTACCCGTCGGCCCGGAGCACGTCGGGCGCCGCCGCGGTCAGGGCCGGCCTGATGATCACCTCGACGCCCTCGATCTCGTCGGTCCGCGCCCCGCTGACCGCTGCCTCGAACATCGCCTGCAGCGCGGGCGACGGCGTGTGATGAACCACCAGCAGCGTCGGCATCAGCGCCGAGCGTAGCCGAGCGGGCCCGGTCATGGCGTCCGGGCGGTCAGAAGAACATGCGTGCGATTGCTACGTTAGCGGGCGCCTGGAGAGGGGAGTGGCGTGCGCACGATCAGTCACCGCGAACTGCGGAACAACAGCTCAGAGGTACTGCGCGCGGTGGCAGCCGGAGAGATTATCGAGGTGACTAACCACGGCGAGGTCGCGGCTGTTCTCGTACCGCCCTCGCCGACGCCCGACGAGCGGCTGGTAGCCGCAGGGAAGGTCCGCCAGCCGGTTGACCCAGAAGTTGACCTGAGCCGCATCCGCCGTAAGAAGTCGAGCAGGACCACCGCCGAAATCATCGCGGACGTCCGAGGTGACCGGTGATCATTTACGTTGACACGTCGGCGGCGATGAAACTCCTCGTGGAGGAGCCGGAGTCGAAGGCTCTGGCCAACCAGCTCGAGCGTTCCCGCAGCGATCCATCCGACACGCTGGTGGCCTCTGAGCCCCCGCTAACCGGGGAGCCCGCCCTAGCAGGCCGCCTGCAGGCCGCGCGAATGACTGTCCGGGCCGGCCGTTCGCTTCGCGCTCGCGGCCGGCCGCCTGGCGGCGCGAGCGGCGTGATCGGGGCGCTCGGCCAGAAGGCGGGCCAGCGCACCGCGCGCCTGCTTCAGGTCGCTGTACTGACCGCTGGCCGCCGGGTGGGTGACCGGCGCGATCCCGTCATCGTCGACAAGGAAGAGCCGGGCTCCCCGGCCGGGCCACAGGTACTGGCAATCATCATCTGCGCCCGCGGGAGACCAGAAGGCCGGACCAGGGCCTGGCGCCGACCGCTCGCGGATCACAGTGCCGCTCAGGTGCTTGGTCCTGACTGACATGATCATGACCTTTCCCGCCCCTCACCGGAGCATCCGGTTTCTTTCCCGCCTACCAGGCCAGCGTCGGCCGGGGGGCTGATAATTCCTTGTATACGAGCTGAAACCTCACTGAGCGGACTGCTGTTACGCAGTGCTGACACAGGGTGCGCCTTCCGGCGCCCTGAAAGCGTCTTTGCGTGCGACGGAAGCGGCCGGGAGACCGGTCCCGGCCCGCAATCGAGACCTTGGCTGGCGGTGGTGCCGGTCGGGCCAAGACGCCGTGCCCGGGCCGGGCGCCTTACGCGGCGAGGGCGGCGTAGCGGCCCTCGCCGGCGATGAGGCTGCTGTGCGTGCCGGCCTCGATGATGCGGCCGTGATCCAGGACGGCGATCTGATCGGCGCCCCGCACGGTGGACAGGCGGTGGGCGATGGTAATGGTGGTGCGCCCCCGGGCGAGGGTGTCGAAGGCCTTCTGGACGGCGCGCTCGGTCTCGGTGTCGAGTGCGCTGGTGGCCTCGTCAAGGACCAGCACGCGCGGATCGCGCAGCAGCGTCCGGGCGATGGCGATGCGCTGCTTCTCGCCGCCGGAGAACCGGTGCCCCCGGGAGCCGACCATGGTGTCGTAGCCGTCCGGGAGCCCGGCGATCAGGTCGTGGATCTGGGCGGCCCTGGCCGCGTCCTCGATCTGCGCGTCGGTGGCTCCGGGCCGCGCGTAGCGCAGGTTCTCCCGCACCGTGGTGTGCAGCAGGTAGGTCTCCTGGCTGACCACGCCCACGAGGGCGGCGAGATCGGTGAGCCGCATGTCGCGGATATCGATGCCGTCGATGCGGACACTGCCGCTGGCCGGGTCGTAGAGCCGGGCGATCAAAGCGGCGAGGGTGGTCTTGCCGGAGCCGGTCTCGCCCACCAGGGCCAGCGTGCTGTCGGCCGGCACGTCGAGGCTGATCCCGCTGACGGCGGGCCGGTCGGCGCCGGGATAGGTGAAGCTGACGTCGTCGAAGCGGACATGCCCGGCGATCTCGGCCGGGTCGATGTCCACGGGGCTGACGGGATCGTCGACGTCCACGGGCAGGTCGAGGTACTCGAAGATCCGCGCGAACAGCGCGAGGGAGCTGATCACCGAGACGCCGGTGCTGAGCAGGCCGGTCAGCGGCCGGAAGAGGCTGTTCTGCAGGGTGGTGAACGCGACCAGCGTGCCGATGGTCATCACGCCGGCGGTGAGCGGCAGGCCGGCGGCGAGGTAGATGAGCGCGGGGATCGCGGCGAAGATGATGCTCATCGAGGCCATCCGCCAGCGCCCGGCCAGCTGGGAGCGCAGTTCCAGGTCGATCAGGCGGGCCGAGGAGGCGGTGAACCGCGCCACCAGCGACGGGCCGGTGCCCATCGTCTTGGCCAGCTGGACCGCGTTGATGGACAGCCCTTCTTCGATGGTGACGTTGAGATCGGCCAGTTCGCGCTGCTGCTGGGTGGTGATGGCCCGGCGCATGCGGGCCACCTTGCGGCTCAGGTAGATCGCCGGCGGCATGACCACCAGCGAGATCAGGGACAGCCGCCAGGACAGCGCGGCCATGGCGACCGCGGTGGCTACCGCGGTGGTGAGGTTGGCGGCGATCGAGGTCGCGGTCGAGGTGACGACGGACTCCATGCCGCCGATGTCGTTGGTGATGCGGGACTGGACCTCGCCGGTGCGGGTCCGGGTGAAGAAGGCGACTGACTGCCGCTGCAGGTGGGCGAAGATGCTCGTGCGCAGGCCATGCATGATGTGCTGGCCCACCTTGGTGCTGATCCAGGTCTGGATCACGCCGAAGGCGGAACTGACGGCGGCGATGGCGATCATTCCGGCCACCAGCAGGGCCAGCAGCCGGACATTCCGGTCCGGCAGGGCAGTGTCGATGACCGCCCGGAGCAGGAAGGGCGAGGCGACTCCGATCACGGAGGAGGCCGCGATGATGGCGATCACGATCGCCAGCTGCCAGCGGTAGGGGGCGAAGAGCCGTCCGATGCGGCGCAGGGACACTTCGCGTGCCTGTGCCTTCTCGGCGGCCGTGACTGTCTGCCCGCCGCGGATCCGGCCAGCGGGGCTGATATCTCGACTCATGGGAGGTGCTGCCAAGAGGATGCTCGATTCTGTCGGGGCAGGGCGTGCTCGGACGCACGGCCCAGCGAGGACCGGTTATTAGTCAGGTTACCTCAATATGAGGTAACAACGGTTTTCTGCTACTCTATTCCGGTGACCCAGGACGAAGGCACGGCCGGGCGGCGCGACACCGGCGGCGAGGAGAGCCTTTCCGAGGCCTTCATGTCCGTCGCGCGCCAGCTGCGGGAGAGCTCCCGGCTGGCCCTGGCTCCGTGGGACATCACCCCCGCGCACCTGCGGGCCCTGCGGGTCCTGATGCGGCACGGGGCGATGCGCATGTCAGATCTCTCTGATCATCTGCGCATCGCGGCCCGGTCGGCCACCGAGGTCGTCGACGCCCTCGAAGCCCCCGGCCTCGTCCGGCGGCGGCCTGACCCGGAGGACCGGCGGGCCACCCTGGTCCAGGTGACCGAGTGCGGCGCCAGCGTCCTCGATGCGATCCGGGCGGCCCGCGGATCCGAGGCGGATCGAGCCTTCGACCGGCTCAGCCAGCAAGACAGAGATCAGCTGGCTTGTATCCTCCGCAAGCTGAGGGAGTCGCCACGATGACAGTAGCTATCATCGGGCCGGGCAGATCATCGGTCTGCTACGGGTCGGCCGCACATCCGCCCATCCTGGTGCGGCGCGCGCCGATGGGGGCAGTGGACCGGCTCGGTGAGGCCGGCGGTCCGGCGCTCGGCATTTTCGGCGATGCCGCGTACCGCCAGCATCAGACCGTCATCGAGCCTGGCGACGTCATGCTCCTTACTCCGACGGCTTGATCGAGCGCCGCAGGGAGGATTTCGAGGCCGGAATTGCCAGGGTCGAAGGCCAGCTCGGCGCCTGGCGGCCGGATGTGTCCCTCGGCCAGCTATGCGGCAGGCTCCTCACGGCCCTGGCGCCGCAGCCGCACGACGACGACGTATGCGCACTGGCGATCATGCCTCGCGCCGATGACCGGGCTGCCTGCCCGTCATTGCCTTCGACCCGCCGTTTAGCCTGTCCGGCCTCAGGAGGCCGGCTATTGTCGCGCGTCACCAGATCCTGAATCTCAAGGGACTCCGAAATGTCAGCAAGAGGTGAATATGCGATTTTATAGCTATCGCCAGGGGTGATCATTGTTAAA
Source organism: Streptosporangiaceae bacterium (assembly GCA_052146815.1). Lineage (GTDB taxonomy): Bacteria > Actinomycetota > Actinomycetes > Streptosporangiales > Streptosporangiaceae > DATJZH01. The sequence continues at coordinate 4,453 of JBKQMG010000290.1, forward strand.
TACCGTGACGTCCGCCTTCCTGACGCGAATCTGGCCCTTTCCCCGGCTTGGCGGGTATGCCGCTCCGCTGGGCGCCGCTGGCGCGCTGCAAGAAGCCGGAGCGATCACGGCCCCTGCGGGGGAAAGCCCGGCAAGCACCTCGGAGTCAAGATTCCGCCGCATGCTTTTCCCGGCGGTGGCGGCGTTAGCATTCGTCATCAGGCTGACGCCGTTCCTGATCGGCGGCGGCCTTGGGTCCTACGGCCGCTACGACGACGGCGTCTACTACGCGGCCGCGGACGCGCTGACCTTCGGCCGGGTGCCGTACCGGGCCTTCGTGCTCTTGCACCCGCCGGGCATCCTGCTGGTGCTGGCCCCCTTTGCCGTGCTCGGCCGGCTCACCTCCGACCCGGTCGGGATGGCGGCCGCGCGACTGGCATTTATGGCGATCGGCGCGCTGAACACGGTTCTGGTCACCGCGCTGGGCCGCCGGTGGGGCCGGCCTGCCGCTGTTGTGGCCGGGGTTCTCTACGCGTGCTGGCTGCCCGCCGTTTACAGCGAGCAGTCGACCATGCTCGAGCCCCTGGGCGGCACAGCGCTGCTGATCGCGCTCTTGCTGCTGCTGAAGACCTCGCGGCCGCCGGCGGCTCGCGCCGAAGTGCTGGCCGGTGCTGCTCTCGGCCTGGCCTGCGTGCTGAAGATCTGGTGCGTCGCGCCGCTGGCTGCGGTGGTCGTGTGGCAGCTGGCGGCCCGGAAACCCGGCGCCGCGGCCCGGATCGCGGCCAGCGGAGCCGCCGCGGCGCTGGCGGTGCTGCTGCCGTTCGCGCTCCTGGCGCGCGCGCAGATGTTCGACATGATCGTCCGTGACCAGCTGCGGCGCGCGCCGGTCACCTCGTCTCGGGCCGGGCGGCTGGCCAGCATCCTCGGGGTCAGGACGTTCCTGCCCGGCCATCACGCCGGGGTGGTCATGGCCACTGCGCTGGCACTGGCCCTGCTGGCCGCCGCTGTCGTCATCTGCGCCGCCGATCGGCACGCGCGGATTCTGGTCTGGCTGCTGGCGGTGAATCTCAGCGTGCTGATCGCGAGCCCGCCGTATTTTCGCCACTATGCAGCGTTCACGGCGGCTCCGATCGCCCTCGTGGCGGCCGTGGCTCTCGGCAGGCTCCTGGCGGTGCTCCGCTCCCGCCCATTCGACCGCAACGCGGTCCTGGCGGTCACCCTGGCCGTGTGCCTCGTGTCTGGCGCGTGGATCGCCGCAGTACCACAGGGCCGGCATTTCCCCGGCGCGCAGTTCGGCCGGGCTGCCCCGGCCGGCTGCGTGACCGCCGACGATCCGCAGGCCCTGATTCAGATGAACCGGCTGAGCCGTGATCTCGGCGCGGGCTGCCCGATAGCGATCGACGTCCGGGGCATCGCCTTCGACTCCCTCTACCGCGCCGGGAGGGACGGCCTCGAAGTGCCGCGGGCCAGCAACGTCGCGTTCCAGCACTACCTCAGCCGCTACCTGCTCTCCGGCAGCTCCTTCGTGATGGTGAGCATCAGCAGTGACGCCTCGCCCCCCGCGATTGCCCGTCTGCTGGGCCGGCAGCCGGCGCTGGCCCAGTCCCGCGGCCTGGTCTTACGCCGGGGCACCGGCACGCCCTGACAGCCGAGGCGCGGTGCTGACGGCCGCCGTCTGCCTAGCTGGCCGCCGGCAACGGCGGCGTGCCGACGAGCTCCGCGCCGAGGCCGCGCAGCTGCGCGAGCGCGGCCTCGCTGCTGGCGGCGCTGACCCCGGCGGTGAGGCCGAGCAGCACCCGGGTGGCGAAGCCAGCCCGGACAGCGTCCGCGGCGGTGGCCCGCACGCAGTAGTCCGTGGCGATCCCGGCCACGTCAACAGCAGTCACGCCGCGCTCGCGCAGCCAGCGCTCCAGCGGCTCGCCAGCCGCGCTCGTGCCCTCGAATCCGCTGTAGGCGGCCGAATGAGCCCCCTTGCGGAACACCTCCTCCACGCGGCTGGTCTCCAGGCCTGGGTGAAAACCGGCGCCGGCGGTCCCGGCCACGCAGTGCGGCGGCCACGTCGCCGTGAAGTCAGGTTCAGCGGAGAAGTGCGAGCCGGGATCGATGTGGAAGTCCTGCGTGGCCACCACGTGGGCGTATCCGCTGCCCTCGGGACTGTGCAGGTAGGAGCTGATGGCACGGGCCGCGGCCGCCCCGCCGGCGACCTCCAGTGAGCCGCCCTCGCAGAAGTCGTTCTGCACATCCACGACTACCAGAGCGCGCATGGTTGCTCCCGTCTCCGCCTGCCACGGGCATGATAGCCGCATGATCGATCTGCTCCTTCGCAATGCCCGCCTGGCCGGCCGAGGCGCCGTTGCTGATCTCGGCGTCAAGGACGGGGTGATCGTCGCCGTCGGCGAAGACAGGACCGCGGCGCAGGTCATCGACCTGGCAGGGCGCCTGGTGACCCCGCCGCTGATCGAACCGCATATCCACCTTGACGCGGTCCTCACCGTCGGCCAGCCGCGGCCGAACGTGTCCGGCTCGCTCTTCGAGGGCATCGCCGTGTGGGCCGAGCGCGTGACCAGCCTGACCCGCGAGGACGTCCAGTCCCGCGTGCGGCAGATCCTGCGCTGGCAGCTCGCCTGCGGTGTCCAGCATGTCCGCAGCCACGTCGACGTCTGCGACCCGGAGCTGCGCGCGCTGCGGGCCCTGGTCGAACTGCGCGAGGAGGTACGGGGCCTGATCGACCTGCAGCTCGTCGCGTTCCCCCAGCAGGGCATCCTTGGTTTCGACGGCGGCCGGGAACTGATGCGCAAGGCCGTCGAGCTGGGCGCCGATGTCGTCGGCGGGATCCCGCACTATGAGCTGACCCGCGAGGACGGCGTGGAGTCGGTCCGGTACGCGATGGCGCTGGCCGACGAGCACGGCCTGCGCGTGGATATCCACTGCGACGAGACCGACGACGATCAGTCCCGGTTCGTCGAGGTGATGGCGGCCGAGACGATCCGGCGGAGCATGTCCGGCCGGGTGACCGCGAGCCACACGACGGCCATGCACTCCTACAACAGCGCCTACGCCTACCGGCTGATCGCCAACATCGCCCGCGCCGGGCTGCATATGGTGACCAACCCGCTGGACAACTCCGTCCTGCAGGGCCGGTTCGACACCGGGCCGATCCGGCGCGGCCACACCCGCGTCAAGCAGCTGCAGGAGGCCGGGGTCAACGTCTGCATCGGGCATGACTCGGTGATGGACCCCTGGTACCCGCTCGGCTACGGCGACCCCCTGCAGGCCGCGTTCGTGCTCGTGCACCTCGGCCAGATGTCCGGCGACGCCGAGTTGCGCCGGCTCATCGAGATGATCACCACTAACCCGGCGCAGGCCCTCGGCGTCCCCGATTACGGGCTGCGGCCGGGCGGGCCGGCCGATCTGGTCGTCTTCGACGCGCCGTCGGAGGCGGACGCGCTGCGCCTGGTCGCGCCGCGCACGCTGGTCCTGCGGGGCGGCAAGATCATCGCGCGGTCGACGCCGGCTCAGCACACGGTCTTCTGGGACGGATCCGAAGAGCAAGTCACATTCATCCGGAAATAAATCGCGCCCCCGTCACCGGCCAGGAAGGTCGGTCGGATCGGGGAGGAGCGAATCGGCAGGCCCGGCCGGCGCCTCGGCCGGGATCACCAGCGCCTCCTCGCGGCTGCTGTCGCCCTGCAGCCGGAAGAAGACCGCGTAGAGCAGCGCGGCCAGCAGGAAGCCGACCTCGAAGGTGATGTCGCCGAAGCCCGAATGGTGCTTGGGCACCAGGCCCACGTAGTCGGTCTGGTTGGCGAACAGGTAGATCGATACCGCCATCGAGATGGCCATCGCCGCGAAACCGGCCCACGGGTGATGCCGGCGGTCGAACAGGAACCCGTCCACCCGCTTGCCGCGCCGCAGCAGCTGGTCGGCGAAGAACACGCCCAGCCACGGCCCGATCCAGTAGGCGATGACCAGCAGGAAGTTGTTGTACTTCTGGCCGGCGTCGCTCAGGCCCGACAGTGCCACGAAGAAGCCGGCGATGCCGAAGACGATCGCGACGATGGCCCGCCGCAGGGACATCGGCATCCTGATGCCGAGCGCGAGGAACGACATCGAGCCCGAGTACACGTTCAGCGCGTTGGCGCAGATGGCACCGAGCGCGATGGCGAGCAGCGTGATGTCCGCCGACCAGGTCGGCAGGTGGCTGGTGAAGCCGGCCGTCGGGTTGGTGCCGTACTTGGTGGCGCTGGTGATCGTGGCCGCGGCGGCGCCGACGATCTCCAGGACGGTGCAGGACAGGAAAACGCCCAGGGCCGCCCACAGGCCCGTGGCCCTGCGATTGGTGTCCGGAGGCAGGTAACGGGTGTAGTCGCTGGCGTAGGGGTTCCAGCCGGCCGCATAGCCGAACGCGGCCCCGAAGGTGATCAGGAATCCGCCCGGCACGCTGGCCACGTGGGCGCCCGGGTGCGACTTGGACACGATGATGACCGAGGCGATGGCGAAGATGACCACTAGCACGGGGAACGCCCACCGCTCGAACGCATGTACCAGGTTGTGGCCGAAGAACGCGACCGCGAGCTCGGCGACCACGATGATGACCAGGCAGAGCTTGGTGTTCCAGCCGAACAGCGCATTGAGCGCGAACGCGCCGCTGACGCTGTTGACCGCGAACCAGCCGACGCCGGCCACGACGGCGTTGAGGCCCGCGGGCAGGATGTTGCCGAGGAAGCCGAACCCGATCCGGGACAGTACCATCTGCGGCACGCCGAACAGCGGGCCGCGGGCGGCGAGCGCGCCCATCGATACCGAGCCGAGCGCGGTCCCGAGCACGATCGCCAGGCAGGCCATCCAGAACGACAGGCCGAAATACCAGACGCCGATAACGCCGACGAAGATGGTCGCGAACTCCATGTTCGGCGACACCCACGTCCAGAACTGCTGCAGCGGCTTGCCGTGCCGCTCGCTGAGCGGGATGAACTCCGCCCCGCCCGGCTCGACCGCCACCACCTTGGCCCCGTAGGTACCCTCGCGTACTTCAGCCTCGATGACTTCGGTGGCCGTCCCGCCGCTGGACTCGGTCACTTGCCGTGCACCCCTTAATTTGATGCGAGTCAGTTCGATGCGAGCGACCGCAGGAGGCGGTGCCGGCTGCCGAAACAATCTGCCCTGGGCCCCGGTCGAGCTGGCCTGCCAGGCTGGACTGACCCGGCCGGCCCGTGCGCACCCACAGCAGAGTGTGACCGGTAAATGTTTCAATCATGTAATCGATACGGCCTTGTGCCCGATCCGGCCCTGCGGCAGCCGCCGCCAGTCAGCGCTTCATGATGACGGTCGTGACCGGCAGCCCGAACCTGCGCTCGGCCTTGCGGGGCAGGTCGGTCCCTAGCCAGCGCGACAGCGGCTGGGGGAGCGTCGCGACGATGATCTCGTCGAACTGATGGTCCGCGCAGACCTTCTCCATGGCCTCCAGCGGCCCGGAGCTGCCGAGGTCGCCCTCGGCGGCGGCGCCGTGCCCGGCCAGGTCGGCGAGCGTTTCGCCGAGCCGCTCCCTGGCCTGCGCGGTCGCCTCCTCGTCGGTGGCCGGCCCGCGGTAGTTCGTCGCCCACCAGGCCAGGCTGGGCGGCAGCACGCCGACGTCGCCGGGGATCTGGTAGTCGGCGGCGCTAGTGTTCGGCACGAGGACGTAGAACGAACTCGGTCCTGATTCGGTCCGGTGGCGAAGCTCTTCCCGTAACTCGGGGCTCAGCAAGGTCCGGTTGGCGACGACGAGGCACCGGCGCATGACGACCATCCAGTGGGTCTTGGCTGCCGCGTATTAAGCGCTAGTAGCCAATGTAACCCTGGGCCGGACGGGCATCTATGCGCAAAATGGCAGCGGCTCGCCCGCTGATGCCGGCGGGCGGAACTGGCTGGCCGTTCCGGTCAGCCTGCGGTGACGGCCGCTGTCCAATTCTGGCTGTACTCCCAGAGCGTGGCCGCGAGCTCGGGGGCGGCCACCTTGCTCGGCTCGGCCTCACGGCAGTTGTCGTAGTACCGGCCGGAGATGCCCGCGACCTCGGCGGCGGTGGCGCAGTACAGCGAGGTCGCGGCGCCCTGCTCGATGGTGAGCATCCTGCGGGTCATGATCTGCCTGGCCGGCCAGGGGACGCGGCGCCAGATCTGCGAGGCCACCACACCCGGGTGCAGGGTGTAGGCGGCGACCTCGGCGGCGTCGAGCCGGCGGCCAAGCTCCTGGGTGAACAGCACGTTGGCCAGCTTGGAGACGGCGTACTCGGGCAGCCCGGTGATGCTTTTCGTGCGGTGGCGCACGGCCTCGAAGTCGATGCCTTTTGCCTGGTAGTGAGCGTCGCTGGCCACCTCGACGATCCGCGCGGGCGCGCTCTCGCGCAGCAGCGGCAGCAGGGCCATGGTCAGCGCGAAGTGTCCCAGATGGTTGACGCCGAAGGCCAGCTCGAAGCCGTCGCGGGTGAGACCGCGCTGGCCGGCCACGCCGGCGTTGTTGATCAGGACGTGCAGCGGCTCGCCGCAGGCCAGGAAATCCCGGCCGGTGCGGTGGACGCTCGCGAGATCGGCCAGATCCAGGTGCAGGTAACTGACCTGGCCGGATCCGCCCTGGGCCTCGATGGCGGCGACGGCGGCCTCGCCCTTGGCCTGCGACCGGCAGGCGATGTGCACGCGGCCGCCGCGGCGCGCCAGCTCAGCCGCCGTCGCGTAGCCGATGCCCGCGTTGGCGCCGGTCACCAGGAACGTCTGTCCGGCCACATCGCCCGTCGCCGTGCTCACCGGGCCGCTAGCCGACCGTGATGGCGTCGAGGCGCGTCTTCAGGAACTGCGCGGACACGACCGGCCGGTAGTCGTTCGGCTTGCCGATCGGCGGCTGCAGGGACTCGATCACCGCGTCGTGGTCGGCCTCATAGAAGTAGACAAGCGAGACCAGATCCTCGTCGGGTGCCTCGGCCTGCGGCGGCAGCACGCGGTGCCGGTTGGACTTCCACCGGCCGCCGCTCCACCGGGCGAGCAGGTCACCGCTGTTGATCGTGACCGCGGCGGGGTCGTAGGGCGCGTCCTGCCAGCCGTCCTGCTCGCTCCACACCTGCAATCCTCCCCGGCCCGGCTCGCGGTCGAGGACGGTGACGGTGCCGAAATCGGTGTGCGGGCCGATCCGGAACTGACCCGGCTCCGGCTCGCCGGCCAGCGTGATCGGCGGGTACCAGTTGATGTTCATCGTGTGCGTCGCGTGCCCGGTGTGCCGGGTGAAGAACTCGTCTTCCAGGCCCAGCGCGGCGGCGCACAGCACCAGCAGCTCATCCGCGAGCTCGCGCATGCGGGCCAGGTAGGCGACGACGGCGGGCTGGAGCCCGGGCACCTCGGCCGGGTAGGCGTTGGGCTGGAACCAGAACGCGTCGACCTCCGGGTCGCCGGTTGGCTGGTCGGCGCCGACCGCGAAGGACTCCTTCAGGTCCGGCGGAGTCGCCGTGCCCTCGGCGTATCCGTTCGCCTCGGCGCCGGGCGGCAGCCACCCCCGGCCGCCCACGGTGACGGCGTAATGCTGCTTGGCCTCACGTGGCAGCGCGAAGAAGGCCCGTGCCTGCGCCCGTACCCCCGCGCGTAGCTCGTCCGGCACCCCGTGCCCTGTGAGCAGGAAGAAGCCTGCGTTTTGCAGCGCCGCGTCCACCTGCGCGGCGACGTTCGCGCGGGCGCTCTCGTCCGCGCTGTGCCATGGCGTGAGGTCGATTACGGGGACTGACGATGGCATGATCCGGCTCCGGTGTCGTCGCCAATCTGGCTGCGCACGCGCGCGATGGAGCCATCGTACGTCGGTGCGACCTGGTGGTCAGCTCCGGCGAGGCCGACCTGCAATCCATCCACGCCGCTGCCGGCACTGAGCTTGAATCGACCAGCCTCAACTCGGTTCACCGCAAAGCACGATGTCGCGCTGGCCCGGTAAGCCGGGCGAAAGACCCACGCCGAGTTCGCGTACAGGCAGGCCGCCACCATGCCGGATGGTCTTGAGGGACACGCCGTAAGCTGGTCGCGAAGGCGGCGGCCTAGCTCCGTGCATTATTCGCTGGCGGTCGGTCATGAACGGGAAAAATTACTGTTCGGGTGGTGCCCCGCCGGGCGGCTCCTGCGCGGTGATGCTGGTCCTGCCGGGCGGCAAGCTGGCGTCCAGGAGCGCGCTCCATCCGGCCGAGCGGGTGCTGACATCCTCGCAGCGCTGCTGCAGCCGGTGCAGTGACTCGGTATCCCCGAGCGGGAAGGCCGCCTTCAGGCGTGCGCTTTCCTGCACCTCGGGCAGGTCCAGCACGGCATCGACCAGGCGGGCGCGGCGGCCCGGAGCGATGTGCCCGGCCTCCGCGCGCAGCGAGGCCTGGGCGGTTCCGCCCGGCCCGTCGGGGACGGTCACGTCGGCAGCGACGACCGGGTGGTCGTCTTCGCTGACCTCGACGTGGCGGTGCAGATGATTCTCGGTCACGCGATGCCTCCGCTCATAAGCTCACTCGAGGCGACTGTGGCAGTGAGCGACGGGCTGGCAGAGTCAGGGCCGGCCAGGCCGCATTGCCAGTTAACGGCATTGCGCGAATGCGCCGCAAGAGTGGCGGCGATACGCATAGGCGGCGACAGCGCCCAGGCGTAGTCTCTGCGGTGAAGCATCTGTACGTCCTGCCCAGGCGGTACCTCCCTGCCCCCAAGCCACCACGCCCCCCATGGATACCGGGATGCAGTCCTCCATTCGCGGTGAGCACGTCCAGTACCCGGTTCCGGCCGCGTCGCCTGCGCCGCAGGCGGCCCGGTGAACGCGCCGATTGCGGCTACGTACGCGCTGCTCACCGACGGCAGCACGGTCGAGATCAGGACCGCCCGGCCGCAGGACGGCGAGGCAGTACGGGCGATGCACGCGGTGATGTCGCCGGACAACATCTACCTCCGGTTCTTCAGCGTGAGCCCGAGCGCGGCCGCGCAGGAAGCCAAGCGGGTCTGCCGCGAGCCGGATGCCGACCACGCAGCGCTGCTGGCCTGGCAGGATGGCCGGCTGGTCGGCGTGGCCAGCTACGAGTCGACCGGCCAGCCGGGGATCGCCGAGGTCGCCTTCTCCGTCCCTGACGACATGCACGGGCGCGGCATCGCCAGCCTGCTGCTCGAGCATCTGGTGTGGCAGGCGCGGCAGCGCGGTCTCCGGGCGTTCACCGCAGAGACGCTGGCGGAGAACTCGGCAATGCTGCGGGTCTTCGCAGACGCCGGTCTCCCCGCGAAGCGCCGCATCGCCGGCGGCGTGGTGGAGATGACGTTTCCGCTGCCCGATGGTGAGGACAATTACCGGCTCGCCAATTACCTGGAAACGGTGGCCAGCCGGGAGAGCCGTGCGGACGTGGCGAGCCTGGGGTCGCTGATGCGGCCGCGCTCGGTCGTCGTGGTCGGCGCCAGCCGGCGCCCGCGCACTGTGGGCCGCGCGATCCTGCACAACATCGTGACGTCCGGCTTCACCGGGCCGGTCTACGCGGTGAATCCGCGCGCTCAGTCGATGGAGGGAGTGACCTGCCTGCCCTCGGTCGGCGACTTGCCCGAGCAGGTGGATCTGGCCGTGATCGCGGTGCCCTCGGCCGCAGTGCCCGAGGTGGCCGCGGCATGCGGGCGGGGCGGGGTCCGGGCCCTGGTCGTCGTCAGTTCGGGTCTGGGCGCGGCAGGCGCTGAGCTGCTGGCGATCTGCCGCCAGCACGGAATGCGGCTGGTAGGGCCGAGCTGCTTCGGCATCATCGTGCCCTGGCTCCGCCTGGACGCGTCGCTGGCTGCTCATCACCCTGTGCCTGGCGTCGCAGGGGTGGTCGTGCAATCCGGCGGGGTGGGCATCGCGCTGCTGGAGCAGATGTCCCGGCTCGGGATCGGCGTCTCGTCGTTTGTGTCGCTCGGCGACAAGTACGACGTGGCCGCCGACGACCTGCTGACCTGGTGGGCGCAAGACGAGGTCACCCAGATCGCAATCCTCTACACCGAATCGTTCGGCGCCCCGCGCAAGTTCGCCGGTACCGCGCGCCGGGTCGCGCGGCGGATGCCGGTGCTGACGGTGGTCGGCGGCCGCTCCCCGGCGGGGCAGCGTGCCGCGGCCTCGCACCACGCCAGGGCGACGACGCCGCTGGTCAACCAGGAGGCGCTGTTCGGCCAGGCGGGGATAATTGCCACCACGAGCCTCGGTGAGCTGATCGACACTGTCGCGCTGCTGGCCTGCCAGCCGCTGCCGGAAGGCGGCCGGATCGCGATCGTGTCCAATGCGGGCGGCGGGGGAGTGCTCGCCGCCGATGCCTGCGGCGATCACGGTCTGCAGGTGGTGAATTTGAGCGCGGCCACCAGGCGCGAGCTGCGCAGGCTGCTGCCGGCGGGAGCCGTGGTGACCGGGCCGGTGGACACCACGCCGCTGGTGACGACAGAAGAATTCCGTTCCTGCCTGGAGGAAGTGGCCGCCGATGACGGCGTCGACGCCGTGCTGGCGGTGGCCGTGCCCACGGCCATCTCCGATCTGCGGGCCGCGGTGGCCGCGGCGGTAGTCAGCAAGCCGATTGCGGTCGCCCTGCTTGACCGGGCGGAGTCCGTGCAGCGGCTCAAGCGGCTGCCGGTCGCGCAGCCACCGGCGGCTGCCGTCGCGGCGGCCGGGGGCAGCAGCGGGCCGTCCGGCGATGCGGGAGCGGCAGAAACTGGCCCGGCAGCAGCTGGCCCGGCAGCAGCGCCCGGCCTGGTGGCGGCCGTCATCGACGAGGCGGCGGCTGCGGTGACCGGAGTTCCCGCGTACGCCGACCCCGAAAGCGCGGCCCGCGCACTCGGTCACGCCGTTCGCTATCAGGCCTGGTGCCAGCGGCAGCACGGCAAGGTTCCCGAGCTGACCGGGGTGCGCGCCGCGGACGCGCGCACTCTGGTGGCGGGTTTCCTGGCCGGCTCGCCGGCAGGCGGCTGGCTGCCGGAGGACAAAGCCGCGGAGCTGCTGTCCTGCTACGGCGTCCCGCTGGTCGCCACCATGGCGGCGGCCAGCGAGCACGAAGCGCTCGATGCTGCCGCCCGGCTGGGCGGCCGGGTGGTGCTCAAGGCCCAGGCCGAGGGGCTGATGCACCGGGCGGACGCCGGTCGGGTCAGGCTCGACCTGCGCACCCCGCAAGAGGTAGCCGAGGGCTACCGCGCCCTCTCGGCGGAGCTCGGATCGCATCTGCGGCGCGTGCTGGTCCAGCCGATGCTGGCGGGCGGCGTCGAGGTGCTGATCGGCGTCGTGCAGGAACCGGTCTTCGGGCCGCTAGTCGTGTTCGGCCTCGGCGGCGTGGCCACCGAGCTGCTCGGTGATCGGGTGGCCCGGCTCGCACCGCTCACCGATGCCGACGCCGACGACATGATCGCGAGCGTGCGGGCCGCGCCGCTGCTGTTCGGCCGTAAGAGCGCGCCGCCGGTAGACACCGGCGCGCTCGCGGACGCCCTGCTGCGGGTCTCCAGGCTCGCCGACGATCTGCCGGAGGTCAGCGAGCTGGATCTCAACCCGGTCGTCGCACGGGAGGACGGCGTCTACGGGGTGGATGTCCGGGTGCGAATAAGCCCGGCCGAAGCGACGGACCCGTTCCTGCGGCGTCTGCGGTAAGCGGTGTCTGCGGTAGCACCGGCCGGGGCCGGGCCGCTCAGCCAGGATGGCGTGCCGACATTGTGATGAAGTCACGTGCCCACCATGGCTCGAAGAACGTCCGGGGGCCCTGCACCGTCGAGGAGAGCAGCCTCCTGCCGTTGGCGGGGGCGGCCAGGCCGTCGGGCGGGGGGTCGTAGGTGGCGAAGACCGGCCAGTAAGGATTGATGTCGAGCTGCATGCCGCGCACGACCCCGGCCCGCACGAGGAGCCTGGCGAGCTGGAGGGGGTCGAGAGCCGGGCCGGCGGCATAGACCAGGGCGCCATCAGCGGTCACGCCTGCCCCCGACCGCCACTGGTGCCGGAGCCCGGGCACGGTAGCGGCGCAGGAACTCGCGCCGCACGTCGAACCCCAGGCCCGCCAGTGGGTGCTCGCCTGCGGCGTAGGCCGGCCCGCCGCGACGAGCGGCACGAGGTTCTGGCGGACGCTCACGACGGTCGGGGTCATGCGCACATCGCGGTCCCAGGCGCCGATGTTGACGCTTCCGTCGGCGTAGATCACCAGGGAGGCCGCGCCTGCCCGCAACGGATCGATCGTGCGGTGCCCGGTGTAGTAGCCGCCGCGTGCGGCATTCATCTTGAAACCGCCGTTGAACGCCGCGACCAGCGCCGCGGCCTGCGCCCGCCGGACCGGCGCGGTGTAACGGTACGGGCCGCCGCCGGGGCTGACCGAGCCCGAGTACAGCTGGGCGGACAGCAGGCGGGTGTCCATCCACGCGATTCCGGCCAGCTGCCTGCCGCCGGGCGGTACGAGCCTGGTTTCGTAAACCGCTCGCCTGCCGTCGACGCGCTGGCCAGCCGCGCGCCACCTGCCCTGCGCGACCGCGGGACGGGTGAACGGGGCCAGTGCGGCGGGTGTCGGCAGCGCGGCCCCGGAGGCCGCTGCCCGGGGACTGGCGGAGCCCGCCGCGGCTGGCGGGCCCGGCGTCCTCGTGCCCGCCGGGCTCGCGCTGGCCGCGGGCGAGAGCCGCGGTCCGCTGGTATAAGCCGGTCCGGGCGTCACCGGGCTGCTGGTGCCGCACGCTGCCAGCGCCGCGCAGGCGCCGACCGCCGGCAGCAGGCAGCGAACCAGGTTTCTGGTACCGCGACGATGGCGGACGGCAGTCACCTCTCCAACTGCGAAGGCCCGGCCGTGAGGCTCCGGGCGGCCGTTGTTCGGTTCACTCTTTAGCTGAAGGGCCCGGGGTAAGCGGCCTCGGCGCGCAGGGCGAGCCTGCTGGTCTGCCGGCGGATCAGGAGGATCAGGCCGGCGGTGGCGGCTACGGCCGCGGCGGCCAGACCGAGCGTGATGGTGCCCGACAGCTGGCGCAGCGCCTGGCCGGCCAGGTACGTGGCGATGGTGTAAGCGGCAGCCCAGACCAGCCCCCCGCGGCGTTGGCAGGCAGGAACCGCTGCCAGCGCATGCGGCTGGTGCCGGCCAGGAACGCCGCATAGGTCCGCAGGATGGTGACGAACCGGCCGAAGAACACCACCTTGGCGCCGTGCCGGTCAAACAGGTACCGGGCGATCTTCAGCTTCTGCTCGTCGAGCCGCACCTTGGGCCCGTACCGGCGGGCGAGCCGGTAGCCGCCTGTGCTGCCGATCCAGTAGCCGGCGTTGTCCCCTATGATCGCGGCGGCCGCCGCCACGGCAAAGATCAGCCACGGGGACAGGTGATGGGTGCGCCCGGCGTAGATGCCGGCGAGGATCAGCGCGGTCTCGCCGGGCAGCGGGATCCCCAGGCTCTCGCCGGCCACCAGCGCGAACAGGGCCCAGTACCCGTAGGTGGTGATGAGGCTGCTGATGTTCATGCGCGGCTGTCTGGAAGCGCCGCATCAGCGAGATTGTCATTTCTGTCGGTCATGCCGCCAGCGTATTCAGGAGTTCCCTTATCTGCCGGGCCCGCTGAGTTCAGATGTGGTTAAGAATAGTGAAGCCTATTTAAGGCTGGCGGCAGGCGCGGATAAGAGCCCCATTCACAGCGAATTAATCCGGCCCGGATCTGAGAGCGACGCTGGTCAGCAGCGGCCCTGCGGTCACGAGTGCGGCGGCCGGCCAGAAGACGGGAAGCTGCGGGCCTCGATCTTAGCCGGACCTGAAGAGGAATCACACGGCGTCTTAACGGCCCGGCGGGCAGCCTGGCTCACTGCGATAGGCAACAATAGGAATTCGCGTGAACGGAGATGACATGCGCTATGCGCGCTGGGCCGCCGGCCTCGCCGCCGTGCTGATCATGGCAGGCTGCGGGTCTGCCGCGCCAGCCTCGCACCCCGCGGCAGCACCGGCAGGCACGACAGCACCGGCAGGCACGGCGGCGCATCGCGCCAGCACGCCGGAATCCGGGGCAAGTCCGGGAGTGCACGGCCCCGGGGTGCACGCCGCCCGGCGGCCGCCGAAGCCAGCAGTGATCACTTCACGCTTCCGTGCCGGCGACGGGTCGGTGGTGACGCTGGCACGGTTTGACGGGCCGGTGCGCTTCCGGCTGCACTGCGGCAGCCGGGATCCCGGCGCCGCGGCGCTGTCGGTGGTCCGCGCTGGACCGCGCGTCGGCCACCGTGAGCGGCACCGGCTGCTGGCTGCCTTCAACGGCGGGTTCCTGCTGTCCGCCGGCGCGGGAGGCTACGAGCAGGAGGGGCACATCATCAGCCCGCTGCGGCGCGGCGCAGCCAGCCTGGTCATCGACCGGTCAGGCGCCGCCCGCATCGGGACATGGGGCGCGGGCCTGCCGCGGCCCCGTGAAGCGGTCTTCAGCGTCCGGCAGAACCTGCGGCTGCTGGTCCGCCGCGGGCACGCCACGCGTGCGGCCGCGGACTGGACCCTCTGGGGGGCCACCCTGGGCGGCGGTGAATCGGTGGCACACAGCGCACTGGGGGAGAACGCGGCAGGTCAGCTGATCTACGCGGCTGGCATGTCGACCACGCCGGCGGACCTTGCGGCCGCGCTCGTGCACGCCGGGGCCCGCGCCGCGATGGAACTCGACATCAATCCTGAGTGGGTCCAGCTGGACATCGCCCGCGGAGCAGGGCGCAGGCTGCATGCCGCCATCCCCGGCCAGGTCCGGCCGGCCGGACAGTACTTCACGGGATGGACTAGGGACTTCGTCACCGTGCTCGCCCGCTGACCCGGGTCAGCAGGACTGAATGCTCTGCGTGAGCAGGCGCTCGATTCTGTGACTGGCCTGCCGCGGTTGTGGGAAAGATCTGCGCAATGAGCAGGCCTACGACGACGGGCCAGCCGGGCAGGTCAGCGCCAGGCCCAGAAGAGGGGAGCGTCCGCGGGCACCTACGCCGGCTCAGCGGGCGGCCGCCGCGGCCCGTGCGGCCCGGTCCGGGCGTGCCGGCGTGGGCGATAGCCTCGGCAGGACTGTCGCCGGTCCTGCTGGCAGGCGCCTGGCTGATCGCCGATACCGTGCAGCCCGCTTCCTACAGCCCGGTCCGGCAGACGGTCAGCGTGCTGGCCGGGCAGGGCGGGACCGACCGGTGGATCATGACGAGCGCGCTGCTGGCGGTCGGGGGCTGCCAGCTGATGACGGCCGCGGGGCTGACCACCGTGCAGGTACCGGCGCGGGTCCTGCTGATCGTCGGCGGCCTGGCCAGTTTCGGCATCGCTGCGTCGCCCGAGCCCGCGGGCGGGTCGACACCCCAGCATCTGGCCTGGACCGCGCTGGGCGCGGTGGTGATCTCGGTGTGGCCGGCCTTCACTGCCCGCCGCGCAGCGCGGCCGCTGATCGTCAGCGTTCCGGGTGCGGCGGCCGTGACCGGGGTATTCGCGGTGCTGCTGGGCTGGCTGATCCTGGAGACCCAGGGCGGCGCCGATCTGGGCCTGGCCGAGCGGCTCAGCTCAGTGATCCAGACTTCGTGGCCGTTCATCGTCGCCCTGGCCCTGCAGCGCAGCGCCCTGCGGGCAGCCCGCCATGGTGATGAGCAGGCAGCGGGCGCCGCACTCGAGCCGGCTCCGGTACGCAGGGCGTCCGGCCGTGGAAGTCTTCCGCAGCCTGGACATGCTGGCGCGCGGATCCGCGGCACGGCGCCGGGTTATCGCCAGGACGCAGATGAGCTGGGCAGGCCAACCTTAGGATGATCATAACGAGCCATGCCTCAGCGGCCGGCGCCGATCCGGGTCGGCCGTGAGCATCGCAGCAGTCGTCTGAGGTGAGATTCCGGTGACGCAAGCACAGGGCGGGGATGGCCGTCGCGCCCGCCCCGGGCGCGGGCTGTCGCTGGACCGGATTGTCACCGCCGCGCTGGAACTGGTGGATGAGCAGGGTATCGGGGCGGCGTCCATGCGCGCGGTCTCGGCGCGCCTCGGAGTCCGCTCGATGTCCCTGTACCGGTACGTCCAGGATCGTGATGAGCTCTTCGACGAGGTCGTGGAGCGGATCGTCAACGAGCTTGGCGACGACCCGGAGGTCCAGCCGCGGCCCGTGGACGGGTGGCGGCCTTATCTCACCGGCATGGCACAGGGAGTGCGCCGCTACGCCCTGGCGCACCCGCATGCCTTCCCGCTCGTGGCGACCAGGCCGCCTGCGGCGCCGTGGGTCAATCCGCCGCTGCGATCCCTGCGCTGGATCGAGGCGACGCTGAGCGGCCTGGCCGGCGAGGGCTTCAGCGACGAGCAGGTGCTGTTCACCTACCGGACGTTCAACGGCTTCCTGCTTGGTCACCTGCTGCTGGAGACCAGCGCGCTGACACTGCGGGACCCCAGGCCGGGAGACGGCTCCTTCACCGGCACTGATACCGCGTCCGCGGATGTGGCGCAGGCATCCGCGGAGGCGCTCGCCGACCCCGTTCCGGGCGGGCTGAGCCCCGCGCGCTCGGCCGGGCAGCGCGAAGCGGTGGAGGACGCCAGCACGCCGCGCGAGCTCATCAACCCGGCGGACGCGATCGATGCCAGGCGCTATCCGACAGTGCACCGCCTGGCGGGCGGCCTCGCCCAGGACCGCTGGGCCACCGAGTTCGAGACAGGGCTGTCGCACATGCTCGACCGCATCGCGATATTCATCGCCGGCGGTGCGGACGTGCCGCCAGGCTAACGCCCGGCCGGGCGCCGCTCACCGGCCGGCGGTAATCCCGGCCGGACGGACCGGCGGACGTCCTGGCCTCCCTCAGGTTGGCCAGGCCGGTCTAAATACCCCGATATCCTAGCAATCTCATAGTGGACTAGGTACGCTTCCCATGTAAGTTTCTCACGTAAGCTTATAGCATAAGCTCACGAACGTAAGCTGTCCGGCTGCGTGAAGACGAGGGCTAGCCGGAACCAGGACGCGGCCGCCGTCAGCTGGCTGGGCTCCGGCCGGCGCTGCCGGGAGAAGCTCACGCCGAAGGACCGGCCATCACCGGCGCTCGCAGGAGGACCATGCCGCTCAGGAAAACCGGCATGGCGCTACGTATTTCCCGGGCCGCGGACCGGACCTCGCTGAGGATCGCCGGGGACATCGATGAGTTCAGCTACGACGAGCTCGTGGCGGCCCTCGCTGGCTTCGCGGGCGGCCGCGACGACATCCACATCGATATGGCCGGCGTCGAGTCGTGCGATCTGGCGGGCCTGCGGGCCCTCGTTCTGCTGGCTGCCGACTCCCGCCAGGATGGCGCCGGGGGGCGCCGCGTGATCTTGCACGGCCTGCCGGCGCACCTGAAGTCAGTCCTGGAGATCCTCGGCTGGGACACCACCGCGGGCCTGTCCATCGAGTAGCGGCGGCACTGGCCGGCGGCGCGCCTGGTGCCTTCCGCGCCGGCGTCGTGAATTGATCTGGCGGCGCAGGTGCCGCGCAATGCTGGCGACCAGGCCCGTGCCCGGGCTAGCTCAGGTCGATGGTGACCGGCGGCGGTGCGGCCAGAGTGTTATGCACGGTGCAGTGCGAGACAACTGCATGCAGAGTCGGCCACCGGTCGGCGGGCAGGTCCGCAGGCGTCTGGACGGCCAGCCGGATGCGGCAGACACGGGCCGGACGGTCGCTGGCCATCTCGAAGGCGGCCGACACGGCGAGCCCCTCGCGGCTGTAGCCATGGCGCGTCAGGTACCTCCCCGCGTAGAAGGCGACGCACGTGGCCAGCGATGCGACGAAGAGCTCCGTCGGGGTCGGCGCGGTGTCCTCGCCGCCCGCATCAGCCGGCTGGTCCGTCAGCACCCGGTGCCCGCGTACCGCGACCTCATACGACTCGCCGGATACGAACCGGACGTCCATCTGCGGGGCGCCGGTGTCGGCGAGCAACTGCGCCGTCTGTCCCTGTTTCATCTCTGGCTTCCTCTCGGCTTGTCACTCTCATTTCATACCCCCAGGGGTAATTTCATCAGCCGCGATAGTCAGCCGGCCAGGGTCTTTGGTCCTGTGGCGGCCGGTCCTGACCGTGGGCGCGAGCTCTCGCCGGGCCGACCGGCGTCCCGGCGGGGGAGCGAAATCGGCGCCGGGCTAAGACTGGTGCGCCCGGCTCTCGGACACTGACTGCCGCAAGGTCTCCAGGGCGGCCCTGAGCTTTGCGGCTGCCCCGTCGGCGACTGGCTGGAGGGACGGCTCGGCGGCGACGGCGACCATCGCCTGCGGGTCGAGAGCCTCGACTATGGTCATGTCTTCCTCAGTCCGGATCACGACGTTGCAAGGGAGCAGCAGCCCGAACCTCGGATCGGCCGACAGTGCCCGGTGCGCCAGCGGCGGATTGCAAGCGCCGAGAATGAGATACGGACCGATCTCTTCGCCGAGCTTCTCGCGCAAGGTGGCCTGCACGTCGATCTCGGTCAGCACCCCGAAGCCCGCTCTCGCAGTGCCTCGCGCACTCCTGTCACCGCGTCGCTGAAAGGCGCGGATGTGCGGACGGTGATCCCGTATTCCATGACTGCTCCTCGTCTGCGTGCACTGCTCAAATCTGGGGGACGTGCCGCGGTTGCGGCTCACGCGACCCGGCCGGGACGGCCGCCGGGCGTGACAACTGGAAGGCCTGCGCAGGCCCAGGCGTGCATTCCGCCGGAGAGGTTGACCACGTCGCGGCCCTGGCGGGCGAGCAGCGCGGCGGCACCCGCTGACCGGTGACCGGACCGGCAGACGGTGATGAGCGTGCGCTGGGGCGGCAGGTCCTTGATGCGCGCCGGAAGGCGGCTAAGCGGAATGTGCCGGGCGCCGGCAGCGTGCCCGGCGCGCCACTCGGGGTGCTCGCGGACGTCCAGCAGGATCGCGCCGTCCTCCTGCAGGTGCCTGGCCTGCTCCGGGCTGGCCTTGGGCCGGGCTGGGAACAGGCGGCTGAGCCATCCGTTCATGCTGCCGATCGCCCCTTCCACCTCATCATAATACCCCCCAGGGTATCTGAATGTGGCGAGGAGGAACAGCAGAAGAGGAAACGACGAACACTGAAGGTGACTACCGGGAACTTCCAGCGCGCTACCTGGGCTGGTGACAGAAGGCCTTCCCGCCTGGGCACCGGACCTGGGATCAAGCGGCTGGCATCATAGGACCCGGCGCCGGCCCGGTGGCGGCACGCCCTTCTGCGCGCCGACCAGTTCTCTTACGTCGCACGATGGTCAGGCCGGGACCTGGAGCGAGCTTCGAGCCAGTCACCAGTGAGCCTTTGCGCCAGGAGGAATGATGACGCTGATCGCGCGATTCAAGGTCGACAGCTTTGAGCCGCGGCAGGTGGCCGGGCTGGACGCCGACTGGGTGGGCCTGATGACCTTCGCCAAGACGTTTACCGCCGGGATCACCGGGCAGTCCACCACGCTGTTCATGTCGGCCGGCTCGCAGGAGGGCTCCCGGTCCTATGTGGCGACCGAGCGGATCAGCGGGCGCACCGACGACGGGCGCGAGGGCTCGGTGATCGTTCAGCACGGCGGCCTCGAGTCTGACCCCGGAACATGGTTCGGCCATATCGTGCCGGGCACCGGCACAGGCGGCTTTGCTGACTGGTCCGGCTCGGCGCGGATCGTCCATGACGATCAGGGTGCCTATTTCGAGATCGCACTGGCCTGAGGAGCTGAGCAGGCCGGACGCTGGCCTGAACGCCCCACCGCCGGCGCGGGCGCAGCGCTCCCCTCGGAGCATGCAGAAAGGCGTACGTAATGACCCCGGTACTTGATCGAACTGTCGTGCTGGTGACAGGAGCCTCCAGCGGGATCGGCGCCGCCGCTGCCACGGCTCTGGCCAAGGAGGGCGCGGCCGTTGCCCTGGCCGCGCGGCGCAAAGACAAGCTGGACGCTCTGGCCGCCGATATCCGGGCTGCGGGCGGCACCGCGCTGGTGCTGGAGTCCGACATCACTGACGAGCAGCAGGCGACCGACGCGGTCGAGCGCACGGTCGCCGAGCTGGGCCGACTCGACACGCTCATCAACAACGCCGGGGTGATGCTGCTCGGCCCGGCGGCCGGGGCGCCGCTGTCGGAATGGCAGCGGATGGTTGATCTCAACGTGCTCGGCCTGCTGTACTGCGCCCACGCGGCGCTCCCGCACCTGATCAGCGCCGCCGGGGACGGACCGCGCCGGGTCGCCGACATGGTGAATATCAGCTCGGTGGCCGGCCGGGTCGCCCGCAACGGCAGCGGCGTCTACAACCTCACCAAGCATGGCGTCGGGGCGTTCAGCGAGTCCCTGCGCCAGGAGCTGGCCGGGCGCTACGTGCGCGTCTCGCTGGTGGAGCCAGGCGCCACTGCGACGGAGCTGGCCGGCCATAACCGCCCCGAGGTGCTGGAGAGCATGCGGTCCCAGTTCGGGCAGCGGATGGAGGCCGGCGACATCGCGGACGCGATCACCTACATCGTGACCCGGCCGCGGCACGTCGCCGTCAACGAGATGCTGATCCGTCCCACCGAGCAGGAGCGGTAAAGCCGGGCCTTTGGCACGGCGCGCCGGCCCGCCGGGAGCTGTCACCTGTCGTCCCCTGAGTGACGGCAGGTGACGCTCGCGGTTAAGCCGGCAGCGCGAGGGAAAGAATTCATGCGCTGAAGCTTCCGGCAGGAATCTGAGGTCCGAATGGAAGGCCAGGCGCGAATTGCCGCCAAGGTCGAGCACGCCAGGGAAATTGAAGAAGCCCTGATGCGGCTTGGCTGGTCCGTGGCCGTCCTCGGCATTGCCGGCATGGTGGCATTTACGGTTTTGTGGATAATCGGCGAGCTTAACGTCGAGCAGGGCATCAGCCTGATCCTGGGCACCGCCCTGGCGACGATTCTGTCGGGCGCCACCGCTTACGGCTCTGGTGTCAATGTCGGGCTCGGCGCCGAGCGCCTGGACCTGGCGGCCCGCGCCGCCGCGAGCGAAACAGGTTCGGCTCGCTGACCTTCCCGGGCCGTCGCAGCGGATGCGACCGGGCGGCGTTCCTCTTTATCCCGTATCGGCCGTACATGAGACGTGCTGGCTTCGCCCGCCCGGGTCTCGGCGGTCACCGTGCCGGCCGCCGGGTGTATCAGGCTGAAGCCTCGGTCCTCCGGCTTCACAGGGATTGGGCGGACCCGGAATGAGCGGCCGGCTCATCTGGGGAACTGCTGCCGCTCACTGGTGCACCATCTTCCTGTCCGAGCCTCTCGTCTGATCGCTGAGTGGGAGGGTTCGGGTGCACCCCTGGTCCCCGCCGGGCCATTGCCATCGCCGCTTGACCGTCGAGGTCCACCATGA
>JBKQMG010000291.1:0-40588 GCA_052146815.1 Streptosporangiaceae bacterium
TCAGCGAGGACGAGATCGACGCGATCGGGACCGAGGTCGGCAAGCGCCTGACCGCCATCGGCAAGAAGGTGCAGATGGTGGTTAACTATGACAACTTCTACCTGGACCCGGCCCTGGCCGACGCCTACGGCTCTGTCGTCCGCCGGCTGGCCGAGCGCTATTACGCCAGCGTGACCAGGTACACCACCAGCTCCTTCATGCGGCTCAAGCTCACCGAGCGGCTGCACCACCGGGACCTGGCCCCGCACATCTACGAAAGCCGTCAGGAAGCCATGAACTGGCTCGAGAACCACATACCAAGATCGTCAGCTGAGCATCCGCAGGAGGATGCACCTGTCAAGGATCCTCAGGCCCGGTGAACGTTTCCAGGGCCCTTTTCGCGGTGCGGCTGCCGCACCCGGTCCCGGACCAGGGCAGCAAGCTCGTAGAGCGCGACCGGGGCCTTCAGCCACCATCGCTCGAGAAAACGGTAATCGTCGGCGAGGAGCAGCCGGCCGGCGATGTCCGGCCGCTGCTCGACGGCGTACCGGCGCGCCCGGACGGCGTGCAGCGGGTCAGAGACGAGCACGACCCAGCCGAAGGCATCGGTCATCGGCAGGGCCAGGCTCAGGTTCTCCCAGGTGTTCGCCGCCTCGGTCTCCAGCAGGATCCGGTCAGCAGGAATGCCCAGGCTCCGGGCATGCGCCGCCATCGTCTCGGCCTCGGCCACCTTCGCGCCGCGTGAGCGGCCGCCGGTGAAGACCAGGACGTGTTCCGCTGCCTGCGGCCGGGACCGCACGGCTATCTCGGTGCGCCACTTCTGCATCGCGTGCGGGCCGCCGTCGTGCCGCGACGGGAACCCGAGCACGACGATCGCCCGTGATCCGGGCGCATGGAGGTCTGCGGCGCCCGGGGCCGAGCGCGACGCGCGCCAGTGCCACAGCTCAGACGCGGCGACACCGGCGGTTACGCTGGCGGCGGCCAGCGCGGCTGCCGCCGCGGTGCGGGCTCCTCGCCTCAAGGCTCCCCCGATCGACGTGAAGGACCAGTCTCGCCTACGGCTGCTCCGAGCGGCTGCGGGGTCACGGTCCTGATGAAGAAGTCTCGCCCCTGCCGCTTGCCGCGCCGCGCATGCCGGTCACCCGCTGCCAGCCGGCAAAGCTGCACTGGCGATAACGCCAAGGTCATCTTCACAGGGACCAGGAAGGCATTTCATCCCGATACCGTCACTAACGACTCGGGCGAAGGCAAGCATTTCTCAATGGCGGAAGAATTCATAGTCGACGCCGATCATGTTATGGCGGTACTTTTAGCCTCGATGCACCGCCGATAAGGACCGAAGCCCGGGGGGACAGAATGTCTCATACCCGTCCAGCATCGCATCATCCGGCCGGGCCTAGCCGTCACAGATGGCTGGTCCTGATCTTAGTCGCGCCCCTTGCGCTTACCGCGTGCGGCAGCAGTGCCCCCGCTCCCCCGCCCCAGCCGAACAGCCCGGCACACAGCCAGCCGGCCGTCCAGGCACTCAGCCCGCCACTGCTCGAAGCGATCGGCGCCGTGCCCTCGGACGTGCCCTTATCACCGCCGTTGTGCAGCAGTTCAGAGAACCTGGAGCTTGCCAATAATAATCCGACCATCGTCACGCCGGTGCCGTCGGCGCTGCAGTCCGTGGAAAGCACATGCGCCAACTATGCGGGAGACGATCCGGAAGTGATGGTGATCTATAACCTCACCGATGACGTGCTGGCCATCTCCGCGGCTAATGGAACCTCGCCGCAGATAGTGCCGCATTTCCCTGCGCCCGACGGTCTCCTTCCATCCTGGGATGATCTGGAGATCGACGCGCAGAATCAGGTGGTAGCCCGTCAGCAAGAGCGGGCCGCGCCGGGGACCTATCTCATCCCGGTGGGCGGCGAGGCCGTCGTCTATATCAACGGGACGTATCCGTCGCTCGACGTGGGCGTAAGTGTCGATCAGGAAAGCTCAGCGCTGAGCTACGGAGCTCAGCTCCTCACCGGTTATGTGACAGACAACCTTCTCGACAAGGTGTCAGCTCTCTCCTACGCGTCGGGTATCGCCGATTGCGCCAATGCCGCTTATTCACTGTGGCAGACCCTCGATCAGCAAGCTGATGCCGCCGCTACGGTGGTCACCGCGCTGCAGACGATTAACGCGTGCAAGAGCCTTGCCGACAAGGTGCGCGCCGATCGTGACGAGGCGCTCGCAGCAGCGAGCGAAAGCCTCTACGACCAGGACCTGGCGCGTGACCTTAACAAGGTCGTCGACACCGCTCACGCGAGTACCTGGGAGACGGAAATCGGCGACCTGGCGGATGCGAGCGCCGAGATTGAAGACCTGGTTCACTAGCCCGCATGATTGGCCGGCTGCCGGACCGCCGGGATAAATGGGCCCGACATTCCCGCGGTCCGCGCCAGCACACGTGATCAGCGCAGCGAGGCCGCGACCTGCTCCAGGTGAGCCAGGGATTCCTGCACGCCCTCTTCCATGCCCGAGTTGACGTGCATGTCGCGGTGCTCCTGACTGGAGTGCTCGACCAGGAGAGTGAGGGTGGTGCGCCCGTCATTCTCGGTGAGCGTCATGGTGGTCACTGCCCGCGCGTCCGGCGCGCCCTCGTAGATCTCGGTCGAGACGATGCGCTCGCCGGGGACGATTTCCCGGTACTCGCCGTGAAAGGCGACCTCGAATCCGCCGCGCGCCATCATCACGTAGCGCCATGTACCGCCGGGCCGCAGGTCCACCTCGGCGAGCGTGACCTCGCCCCGGTCCCCGGCCCACCAGCGCCGGATGAGCTCGGGCGTGGTCCAGGCCCGGAACACCAGGTGCCGGGGCGCATTGAACTCCCGCGTGATCAGGATCTGCGTGTCCGTCGGCAGCGTCACCACTGCCGCGCCGCTACTGGTCATTTCCATCTCCCTGCTCCTTTTCGCCGTGCTCTTCTTTCTTCAGTTCTTCTTCCTTCAGGTCTTCCAGCACCTCGTCCAGGCGGCTGAAGCGCTGCGTCCACGACTGCTCGTAGTTCTTCACCCAGTCGTGAATGGACTGCAGCGGCGCGCCGTTGAGCCGGTACATCCGCTGCCGCCCCTCATCGCGCACTTCGACCAGCCCCACTTCCCGCAGCACCCGCAGATGCTTGGACACCAGCGGCTGCGCGAGGCCCAGGACCGCGACCAGATCGTTGACGGGGCGCTCCCCGGCGGCAAGGGCGTCGAGGATCTGCCGCCGCCGCGGCTCGGCCACCGCGTTGAACGCATCTGCTGTCGTCGCCGCTCGCGCCATGAGCTAAACGTATGCCTATATGGGAATGCGTTCAAGCGAAACGGCAGTCCGGCCGCGCTGAGCACCGGCCGCCGGCGCGCATCCCGCCGCTACGATGAGCGGGTGCCGCTGCGCGCCATTGACTTTCATGTGCACCTGCCGACCCCGGACTGGCTCGACGGCAGCATGTCCGGCTACATCGAGGCGGCGGAGACGTACTTCCGCGCGTCCGTCCAGCGTGAGTCGATGGCCGGGCTAGCAGCGAGGTACCGGCAGCTGCAGGTCAAGGCAGTCCTGCTGGCCTGGGACGCCGAGACCGCGACCGGGCGGCCGAGAATCCCGAACGAGATCGTGGCCGCAGCGTGCCGCGAGTACCCGGATGCCTTCACCGGCCTCGGCTCGGTGGACCCGCACAAGGGAGCGGCGGCCGTCGCCGAGGTGGCGAACATCGCCGCGCTCGGCCTGCGCGGAGTGAAGTTCCACCCGTCACTGCAGGCCTTCTCGCCCGACGATCCCCGGTACTGGCCGATCTTCAACGCCTGCGAGGAGCACGGCCTGCTGGCCCTGTTCCACACCGGGACCAGCGGGATCGGGGCCGGCCAGCCGGGCGGTCAGGGGATCCGGCTCGACTACGCCCAGCCGATGAGGCTCGATCCGGTCGCCGCCGCCTATCCGGGCCTGACCGTGGTGGCCGCGCACTTCGGCTGGCCCTGGCACATGGACCTGATCGCCATGGCCCTGCACAAGACCAACGTCTACCTCGACATCTCCGGCTGGTCACCGCGCCGGATCCCGCCCGAGGTGATCCGGGAGATGCGCGGGCGGCTGTCCGGGCAGTTCGTGTGGGGCAGCGACTTCCCGTTCATCACGCCGGAACGCTGCCTCGCCGAGCTCGACGGCCTCGATCTGCCGGCCGAGGTGCTCGCCGCGGTCCTGCACGACAATGCGGCCCGCATCCTCGGGCTGACCTGACGCAGGGACCGCCCTGTATGCCGAGCCGGCCCTCGTCAGCCGGGCCAGGAGGTCATGCCGGTGACCGGCTCTCTTTTGAATCTGTCCGGGCGCCGTGCGAGTACGACTCTGACGCGGAGACCCTCACGCTGGACATCAGCGTCGCTCCCGCGGCCTGACGGGCCGCGGCGACGGAGCTACGCAATACCGCCGAGCTGGCGGACGACCGCGGCGTCGGCCCTGGCCTGGCTGCATTGCGTGCACAGCGTGCTGCTCCCGGCCCGGTGCTTGCCGGACGTGCACAGCGTGCCGAGGAGCGCCTGGGCGAACTCAGCGGCGACGGTGGCCTTGTGCTGCTCGAGCATCCGCTCGATCGCGCGAGGCGAGGCGGAACTGAAGCGCTCTCGCGCGGCGACTAAACGGCTTTGCGTGGCGTGACGACTCGGCATCACAAATCCCTCCCTGACCCTTCTTTGCCCCCCCTGGGCGGTAAGGTCGGCCTTTGTGCTAAATGCAAGATGCACTCTAGCTTGCCATAGCCGGGGCCGGTTGCCCAGCGATACAGCGCAGTTACACCCTGCTGTCTAAGTCGATTGCCTGAATCGCCCGCCCCGAATCGGCCGTAAGCCGCCTTCTTGGGGCATGATGTCCTCTCGGCGCCGGACCAGGACTGCTCCCGCAGGCCCGTGCGTCCCCCGCTCCCGCACTGCGCCGCGTGCCGCAGATGCCTCCCGTCAGCACCGCTCCCGGTGACATCCGCTGGCTGCGCCCACGACAGATCTCACGGCGTTCACGTTGCCCGCGCAGGTCGAAGGGGTACTGGCCTAGCTAGGCTCCAGGCACCATTGGAGGCACAGGAGCACCGGGGGCAGACGCGGGGGGATGTCGTGCGAGCCGATGCTGATTCCGCCCTTCGCGCGCTCACCTCACGGTTCGCGATCTCCCTCGGAACGGGCGGATCTTCCCTGCGGCCCATGATGTGGATGTTCCTCGCGATCCTCGTCACCTTCCTGGTGACGAGGTCGGTGACCAGGCTGATCCGGTCCGGCAGCGGCGCCGCCGGGCTGCGAAATGTGCAGATCGCCGGCAGCCATATTCACCATCAGGTCTTCGGCATACTGATCATCATCGGCACGGGGATTGTGCTGGTCTCCGCGACGCCCCACGGAACGGCCCTCAACGTCGCCGCGGCCGTCTTCGGGGTGGGCGTGGGGCTGACTGTCGACGAGTTCGCGCTGTGGCTGCACCTGGAGGACGTCTACTGGAGCAGCGAGGGGCGCCAGTCGGTCGACGCGATCTTCTGCGTCCTCGCGGTGACCGGAGCTCTTATCGGCGGGTCCAGCTTCCTGACCGGCCGCGTCGGGACCACCGCCTGGTGGTCGTCGGTCATCGTCATCGCCGTGAACCTGCTGCTCTGCGTGATCTGCCTGCTCAAGGGAAAAATCGTGACCGGCGTTGTCGGCATCGTCATTGGCGTCGTCGCCCTGGTCGGCGCGATCAGGCTGGCCAAGCCGGCGTCCTGGTGGGCGGCGCATCGTTACGCCAGGCGTCCCCGGCGCGCGGCACGCGCCGCCCGGCGCTACGGCCCCCGCTACGAGCAGCGCTGGAACCGGCTGCGCGATCTCATCGCCGGCGCACCCTCCGAGGAAAAGCCAGGCTGACGGCCCAGCCCGGCACGTAACAGTGCCAGTCATCACGGAGCCCGGGCTCAGCCGCCCCGCAGCGGCCACCGGCCGACGCTTGCCAGAGGCCCAGTACGCGGCGAAGGCCCCGGCCGACAGCCTCCTAAGAGGAGCCGACAACTGCCCGGTCTCAAATACGCAAGCGAGTCCTGCCCGAGCCGACCGCGGGCCAGATGCCCGTGCAGGTAGAGGCCAGCGGCGTGTCCTTCGCCGAGCAGGCGACGGGCCGGGGCCCGCGGCCTCGCTGCTGCCCTTCCCCACCGCAGAGCTGGCCTTCGCCATGAGGCACGGGACGCACGGCGACCAGGTCACCGCGCTGGCGCTGTACGCCATGATCAACATGGCGATGGCCGTGACCTGGCTGGTCATGTTCACCAACCTGCACCGCCACCCCCGGTTGCTCAGCGAGCAGGTCACCGCCGCCTTCCGCACGGAGCGGCTGCACGCGGCGGCCGGGATCGTCGTGCCGTTCGTCCCCGTCCTGATCGGGGTGAAGTGGCCGCAGGCTGCGCTGGTCGTGCTGGTCGCGATGCCCGTCTTCTACGCGGTCACCGCCGAGGGACTCAGGCGGCCTCAGTCAGCTGCCCCGGCCGACGGCTAGCCCTGGTCTTGGCTAGCCCCAGCCTGTGCATGCGCGCAGGACTACCGGCGGGCCGGCAAGCGCCCTGAACACTGGCCACCACGCCACTACCATCGGCGGCGTGGAGTTCAGCCGCGAACTACGGGAAGACGTGATCTCAGGCGCGATCACTGTCTCCTTCCGGCTCTGGCGCCGGCCGAAGGTGAAGGAGGGCGGCCGGTACCCCGTGGGCCCGGCGCACATCGAGGTCGATTCCGTGGAACTCGTCCCCTTCGCCGCATCAGCGATGACGACCTGCGCCGCACCGGCGAGAAGGATCGCGAGTCGCTGCGGCGGCGGGCGGCCCACGCCGGCCCGGTCAGCGACGACACGCTGCTCTACCGGGTGGAGTTCCATCTGGCCGACTCGCCGGCCCGCTGAGGAGCCGGGCGCCCGCGGGCGCTGGCGTCCACTGGGGGCGGGGCCGGCGCTATCGCCTGGTGGGCTCTACCGCCCGGGCGATGCCGAGGCCCCGGCCGGGAGGAATCGCGCACGATCAGCCGGCCGCCCGCCGCTGTGGTCGCTGCACCCGGCTTACACCGCCAGCCCCGCCGCCCAGTACATTCCCAAGCCCCCGGGCTTCAGCGTCACCCTGCGGGTGCTGGCCGGCGGCCAGGTCGAGGCCACCACGGCCCTGCGCCGCCAGGTGACACCCCCGGCCAGCGTGCAGACAGTACGCCGGGACCTTGCCAGCACCCTGTTCGCCCCGCCGCAGGCCAGGCCCGGCGCCCCGGCCATCGTCGTCATCGGCGGCTCGGACGGAGGCGAGCAAACGGCCCTCGCCGACGCGCTTGCGCTGGCCGGGTACCCGGCCCTGGCGCTGGGCTGCTTCAAGGAGCCCGGGCTGCCGCAGTGCCTGTGCGGCATCCCGCTGGAGTACTTCGCCCGCGCCGTCGGATGGCTGCGCGCACAGCCCGCGGCGCGGGGCCGCCCGGTCGTGCTGATCGGCGATTCCGCGGGCGCCGAGGCAGCGCTGCTGATCGCCTCCTACGAGCCGCACCTGGCCGATGCCATCGTGGCGAACTCCCCCAGTTATCTCGTTACCGCCGCGCTCAGCGGACCGCCCGCAAGCGCGGCCTGGACGTTTCACGGCAGGCCGCTGACCACCGGAACGCTCATCCCGGTCGCCGACATCCGCATCCCGCTGGTGCTCAGCGACGGCGGCCAGGACCTGATCTGGCCCTCCGCCCCATCGGCCACCCAGATCGTCCAGGAACTGCGCCGCTCGCCCGACCGGGCGCCCTACGCCAGCCTCTACTACGCAGCCGCCGGGCACACTGCCGCCGGCTTCCCGCCGGACGTCCCCTGGACAGCCACCATCCTCGGAGTCCCCCGCGGGGGCAGCGAGCAAGCCAGCGCGCTTGCCGCCGAGCAGTTCTGGCCCAGCATGATCAACTTCCTCAATAATTCCCTCAGCGCCATTGAAATAGCAGATGGAGCGGACGCCGGGAATCAACGGGCCAGACTTAGTGCGCAGATCCGGCCCACCGCGACTCGCAAACCGGCAGGTCAGCAAGCGACGCGCCCTCCGGGCCGTCAAGCGTGTCACAAGTCAGGTTCATGCCTGGAGCCAGCGTTCACGGCGCCGCGCCGATTCCCGCTTGCCGGCAGCGGCACGGCAGCGTCCAAGGCTGCCGTGCCGCTCACGTTCTTCGCCGTGCCCCAGCCGATCGCCGGGAGTTCAGGTTCTTCTTAGCGAAAAACTCGCGCAGCCAACGACGACTCCCCTGAATTTCCTGCCGCCTCGCCGCGGTGGCGTGCCGACGAGATTCACGATGCCGTAGCCGGATGGCTGATGGATCCAGTGAGTGCCGTCCAGGACGACGCCTCCCGCAAAGAAGTACCCCGTCATGGCGTAGCTTCCCGAGGGCACCGTCGGGTTACTCGGCACGGCGTAGAAGTTGAATGTCGCCTTGAGCCTGTTACCGGCGTGACCTCTGGCCCTGACCACGAGGCGCAGGCCGGTGACTCCTTGCCCGCAGCCGAGATAGGAGCCTTTCCAGGTCGCTATCACGTCCGATCGGCTCGGATGACCTTTCGGCTTGCTGAGCGAGAAGGTAGTGCAGGACGGGCCGTGCACGAAACCATGGAGTTTGCCGCTGGAAAGGCGTCCCGATAGACCAACCATGACGTAGCCGGCGGGGTGCAGGACCCACCGATATCCGCGGAGCACGATTCTGGACGCGGAGTGATAAGTGCCGCGCATCGTATAAATGCCCACCGGCACTGTGGGATTACGAGGCAGCGGGTAGAAGCTGAACGTCGCGCGCAGCGCGTCGCCATGCCGAGAATGAGTAATCCTGAGGTCGAGACCGGTCAGCCCTTGCGAGCAGGTATAGCTTCCCTCCCAGTCGCCGCCAATCACGGTCTTGGCAGCAATTGCGCGGCCGTTGAGCTCGGCAGCTGGCCGGGTGGCCGCCGCGTTGACGGCGGGCGCCATTGCCATCGCGCCCATTCCGATGATCCCCGACGACATCAGGGCAGAAATGATACGCAACCGCCGCTTCATAGCCTCAGAATCCCCCTTCTGCGCCCAGATGCGGTGCCGCCGTCAGCACGAGAAGGGCATCGCAATCCGGCATGCTTTCTTCAGATATACCATTGCGGCCGTACATGCGCCAGCCTTCGATCTCCTCCCGCACGCCACGTCATCAGCCCCTGCGAGCGGTGCGGCTCAACGCGGAATGACGGCCGCCGCCACCGCGACATGCATCACGAGCAGGCCCACGGTGGCCGCTACGGTGGCCACGGCGCAAAGTGGGCGGGCCTGCCCTGTCCTGAGCACGTGGCCGCCCGGGGCCTGGCGCCCGGCGTCACATGTACATGCCGCCGTTGACGGAGAAAATCTGGCCGGTGATGTAACCGGAGTCGGGGTCGGCGAGGAACTCGACCATGCGGGCCACCTCGTCGGGCTCGCCGAGCCGGCCGACCGGGATCTTCGCGATCACCTTGTCCATCGCCTCTTGCGGGACAGCCGCGACCATTTCCGTGGAGATATAGCCCGGGGCGACGTCATTGACGGTGATGCCCTTGCGGGCGGTCTCCTGAGCCAGGCTCATCGTCAGCCCGAACAGGCCGGCCTTGGCGGCGGCGTAGTTCGCCTGGCCGATGTTCCCCGCTTCGCCGATGACCGAGCTGATGTTGATGATCCGGCCCGAGCCCCGGTCGAGCATGTGCTGCAGCACGGCCCGGGACAGGTAGAACGCGCCGAACAGGTTGACGTGCACCACCCGGTCCCAGTCTTCGGGCGTCATCTTGCGGACGGTCTTGTCGGCGGTGATGCCGGCATTGTTGACCAGGATGTCGAGCCGGCCGTGCTGGTCGAGTACCTCGCCGATCACCCGCTCGCAGTCCGCGTTCGAGCTGATGTTGCCGTGATGCGTGCTGACCATGCCGTCGAACTTCGCGGCGAACTGCTGCGCCGTCTCGCTGTGCCGCGAGTGGCCGGCCGCTACCTTCACTCCGCGGTCCACCAGCCGCTCAGTGATCGCTGCGCCGATTCCCCTCACCCCGCCAGTCACCAGGGCCACCTGCCCGGTCATGTCAGCCACGCCGCCGCTCCTTCGCCTATGCCGGATGCCGAAGCTCAGTCTTGAGCCGAACGTTCACCATTGAACAGCGGCGGGGCCAGCATCAGAAGAGAAAGGAACGGCGAATCGCCGACGACGCCATCTGCGCCGCATCGGCGTAGCCGCCGCAGCGGCCGCAGCGGCCGCCCGGTGGCTGGCCGCGCCCGGCTTATAGTGACGGCGTGGAGCCGCCGCATCGCCTCGCCATCCCGGGCTGCATCGCCTGCGGGGCGATGTGGCGTGACGCGACCTGCCCGGCGGCCTGCCGCGAATGCAGGCTGGACCTTGTCAGCGGCGGCGACTACGAGGATCTGTCGGCGGCCGCCGCGGCCTGCCGTGATCGCGTCGAGGGACTGCGGGCGGTCGTCAGCGAACTAGCGCGCTCGGAGCCCGCCGCA
This sequence comes from Streptosporangiaceae bacterium, assembly GCA_052146815.1. Classification (GTDB taxonomy): domain Bacteria; phylum Actinomycetota; class Actinomycetes; order Streptosporangiales; family Streptosporangiaceae; genus DATJZH01. The sequence continues at coordinate 10,475 of JBKQMG010000291.1, forward strand.
GGCGAATGGCGGGGCGCCTACGAGGCCCTGCGGCAGTCTGCGCGGTCAGCGCTGCGGCGCTTCAGGCCCGCAGCCGGAGCCGGGGAAGACGATTTTCTCTCGCCGGCCGAGACGGTGACCATCTGGCGGTGCCGCGACTGCGGCGGCATCGACGCTCCGCAGCCGTGCCTCGACGTGTGTATCTGGGGCCCGGCTGACTGGGTGGACGCGATTCCCTACCAGTCGAAGCGGTCGCGAGCCGCCGCGGACCGCGAGGCTGAGACATCACTGGCTGAGCTGCTGCGCGGGTTCGCGTTCGCCACGCCGCGTGCCGGGCAGTGGCAGCGGAACCTGCGTGCCTTCCAGTCGATGGCCAGCCGGTGCCTGCGCGCGGAATCAGAACGGGCCGGACAGGTCGCCGAGGGCGTCGCTGAGCCGGAGGTTCTCGGTGTAGTCCACCGGGCAGGCGATCACTGACACGGTGTCGGCGGCCAGGGCCTCGGTCAGGGCCGGCAGCAGATCGGCTGCCGAGCGCACCCGGTAGCCGGTCGCGCCGAAGCTCTCGGCGTAGGCCACGAAGTCAGGGTTGGCGAAGCTGATCGCGACGTCGTGGCCGATCTCCAGGTCCATCTTCCATTTGATCAGCCCGTAGGCGTCGTCCTGCCAGATGAGAATGGCCAGCGGGATGTGCTCGCGCAGCGCCGTCTCGATCTCCTGCGAGTTCATCAGGAATGATCCGTCGCCCGTCGCGGCCAGCACCCGGCGGTCCGGTGCGGCCAGCCTGGCGCCGAGGGCGCCCGGCAGGGCGAATCCCATCGTGGACAGCCCGTTGGAGATCAGGCACGTGTTGGGCTCGTACGTCGGGTACAGCCGGGCCATCCACATCTTCACGGCCCCGGTGTCGGCCAGCACGATGTCGCCGCGGCGCAGCGCCGCCCGCGTGTCCGCGACGATCCGCTGCGGCTTGACCGGGAAGCTCTCGTCGGCGGCGCCGCGGGCCAGTTCGGCGGCGAGCAGGCGGCGGACTCGCTCCCCGCTGGGCGCCTGCTGGAAGCGGCGGGTCGTCGCGGCGGCCAGCGCGTCCAGCGTCCGGCTCATGTCGGCCTGCAGGCCGACTTCCACGTCGTAGTGCGCATCGACCTCGGCCGGGACCCGGCTCAGGTGCAGGATCCGCTTGTCGCCGGCCGGGTTGATCCGGACCGGATCGAACTCCTGCAGCTCGTAGCCGACGCTGACGATCACGTCCGCGGCGTCGAAGCCGAAGTTCACGTAGTCGTGAGCCATGAAACCGACGGCGCCGAGGGCCTGCGGGTGGTCGTCGGGGAACACGCCCTTGCCGTGAAAGGTGGTCGCCACCGGCAGGCCCAGCAGCTCGGAGAAGCGCCGCAGCGCGGCCGCCGCGCCGGTTCGGGCTGCCCCGTGGCCGGCCAGGACGATCGGCCGGGTCGCGCTGTCGAGCACGGCGGCGGCCCGCTCGATCTGCGACGGCGACGGCTCGTCCGGCCTGGGGATATTGAGGCTGAGCGGGGACAGCTCCTGCCCCGCCGGCATCACCTCGATGTCCTCGGGGACCGCCAGGTAGACGGCTCCGGGCCGCTCGGTCTGCGCGAGCTTGAAGGCCTTGCGGACCATCTCGGGCACCGCCGCGGGACTGAGAATCAGGTCCGCCCACTTGGTGACCGGGGAGAACATCGATACCAGGTCGACGCTCTGGTGGGATTCCTTGTAGATGCGGCTGAGTCCTACCTGCGCCGAGATGGCCACCACCGGCGTGCTGTTGGTGGTGGCGTCAGCCGTCCCGAGCAGCAGGTTGATGGCGCCGGGACCGAGGGTCGCCGAGCAGACGCCGGCCCGGCCGGTCAGCCGGCCGAAGATCTCGGCCATGAAAGACGCCGCCTGCTCGTGCCGGACGAGGACATACCGGATCGACGACCGGGCGAGGGCGTCGACCAGGTGGATGTTCTCCTCGCCCGGAATGCCGAAGACGCAGGTAACGCCCTCGTTTTCCAGGCAGCGGACGAGAAGCCCGGCGACGTTTCGATCTTCAGCTGCCACGGTCAGGACCTTACCCGGCCCGGGGCCGGCCGCCAGGCGATCGATGGTCCGCCGTTCAGCGCGCAACATTCAATGCTGAACGGGGCGTCGATGGCGGGTAGAGCGCTACGCCAGGCGGCCCCAGCCAACGTCGCCCGGGCCTGGCGCAGCGACGCATCGTCGGAACACAGCACGAGCGTGCTCAGCGCACGGGCACGGATCAGCGTGTGTGCGGCGGTGCGGGCATGCCTGACGTCCTCAGCCAGGGCAGCGACAGGGAACGGAGCCCCTGGCCGCGCCGCCGCCTCGCCGCGGTCGCTGTCGTCGCGGTGCTGGCCGTGGTCATCGTGGCCCACCTGCCGGGCCGGCCCGCCCCCGCCCGGCATTCCCGGCCGCGGCATTCCCCGGCCGCGGCGGCCGCGGCTCCGCTGCCGCTGGCGGCGGCAGCCCGGAACCTGCCGGCCGAGCCCGACGGGGTCATCGGCCGTACCCGGCCTGGCCTGGCAGCCTCAGGCTGCCCGTGGCGGGACAGCAGCCGGCCTGGTTCTGGCCGGCTACGGGCCGCAGGAAGGCAATCGGCGGCCTGCCGCGCGACAGGTACGGGTATCAGTTCACCCGTCTGCGCGGCGGGTGGGGCCAGCGGCACGTTCAGCCCGGACGGGAGTTACCTCGCCCTCCAGGTCAGCGAAGGCGCAGGCGGGGACGGCGGCGAGCTGGCGATGCAACTCGAGGTCGCCTCAGTCAGCGGCCGCCTGGCCGTCGATCCGCGCACCCGGGCCAGCAGCGACGCCCTGGCCGGCTTCGGCTGGCCCGCGCCCGGCGGCTCTCTGGTCGCCGAGCTGCGCTTCACGACCAAGGTGCAGGTCACTTCCTGGCAGCCGGGGGCACGCAAGCCCGCCGTCGCGGCCGTCAGCCCGCGCAGAACCCGGCCTCGCTGATCGCCGGGCAGCAGGGCTGAGGGCGCTGCCCTGCCCGGCGCTGGCGCTGCCTGTGAGAAGCTGCTCATGCCGGTCCGTGAGAAGCTGCTCATGCCGGCCGCGGCGACGTCTGCGCGGCGGGGCCTGGCGGCTGCGTTCCGGCCTTCCCTTCCTGTGACCGCGCGGAGGCTCCCATACCGGCTCTTCCACGATGACCCGCCCGCCGGGGCCTGCCGATGGCGATGTGCATGCGTGGCACGGCCGGATCGACAGGCCGCCTGATCCCGCCGCGCCACCTCGGCCCGCGGACCTGGCCGTCCTGTCCGAGGACGAGCGGGCCCGCTGCGAGCGTTTCGTCCGCCCCGCGGACCGGGTGAGATTTGCCGCCATGCATGCCGCCGTCCGCGGCGTGCTGGCCGCCTACCTTGGGGTGCGGGCCGCCGATCTGCGATTCGGCCGCCGCCCGTGCTGTGAGTGCGCCGGCACTGAGCACGGACCGCCGCGCATCGACTGGCCGGCGACCAGCCTGATGTTCAACCTGTCCGGATCGGATGATCACTGGCTGCTCGCGGTGGCGCGCGAGCGACCGGTCGGCGCGGACATCGAAGTACCGCGCGATCTCGACGTCGGCGCCGTGGCGGCCGCGGTTCTCACCGAATCGGAGCGGGATTACCTGGGCGGCCAGCCCGACGCTGGCCGGCGGCTGCTCTTCTATCGCTGCTGGACCCGGAAGGAAGCGGTGCTGAAGGCCTGCGGCGTCGGCCTGGCCGGCTCCATGCGCAGCCTGGACGCGGCGCCCGCCCGCAGCGGGCCGGTGGAGCTCCAGTACAGCTGCCGCGGCGGGCCGGGCCGCTGGGCGGTCGCGGACCTGACGGACGGCGGCACGGCCGGGCCGCCGGGCAGCCGGGCCGGCCCGGGCTGGCTGGGGGCCGTCGCCCAGCCCGCGGCCGGCGCGGGGCAGATCGCGCTGCTCGACGCGGCAGAGTACTGCTGACCTTGATCCGCGCCGGGCATCCGCCGCCAGCGGGCCCGGCCTGCAGACTCCGCCCGTTCCCCCGCCGCGGGCTGCGCGGATTAATCACGAACAGCCGCCGACACGGCCCGCCGGGACTTGACTCCCCGTTAGGCATGACCTGATATGAGATCGGGTACTCGGCATATCGGAAGGACGCGAATTTGACGTTCTCGCGTAGTGCGTAAGCAGCACGCCACTGCTGGCGCGGCGCGTGTCTTTCGGGGAGCACATGAAGCGGCGAGTCAGGCGCGCACTTAACCGCAGTGCGGGGTGGATGCGCGCCACCTGGCTGACCGGCGGGTCATTCCTGGTGGTCGCCACCGGCACCGCTGTGCTGCTGTCGATCACGGCCGCTGCCCCGGCCGACGGGAAGTCGTCAGTCGGCCTGCCGCCGCCGGTCACGCTCAAGCCATCGAAACCGCTCACCGGAGTGGCATTCGCCGGGACGCCCGCCGTGGGAGCGCTGTTCACTACCAGCGCGGGCCGGCTCGGCGAGCATTTCTGCACCGCCACCGTGGTGGACAGCCGGGCCGGGGATCTCCTCGTCACCGCCGCGCATTGCGTCAGCGGATATCCGGCGGCGAAACCGGCTGGTCTTGCCTTCGTGCCCGACTATGCCGGCCGCACGAGGCCCTACGGAATCTGGAAAGTTACCCGCATCGTCGTCGACTCGGCCTGGGCATCCGCCGGAGATCCCGACGACGACGTGGCGTTCCTGATGGTCGCCCCGCATCAGGGGGACGTCCAGATCGAGAACGTCACCGGCGCAGAAGACCTGAGCACTGGCCGGCGCCCGGCCGGGGTCGTCCGGGTCATCGGCTATCCGGATGCCCTCAGCCGGCCTATCCGCTGCCAGAATCAGGTCACGGCGTTCAGCTCCCGCCAGCTTGAGTTCAGCTGCGGCAGCTACACCAACGGAACAAGCGGCGGCCCCTTCATCACTGACGTGGATCCTTTCACGGGCGACGGCACGGTGATCGGCGTCATCGGCGGCTACGAGCAGGGCGGCTTGTCACCCGACGTCTCCTACGCCGCCGCGTTCGGCCGGAACGTCCAGTCGCTGTATGACGTCGCGCTGGGGCGGCACTGAGATCGTGGAGCTGGCCCGGGCCCGGCCGCACCGGGAGGTGACCGAGGCATCCTCGCGCTTCCAGTAGCTGGGCAGGGCGCCGTAGGGATTGGTGCCGGCCGCTCCCGAACGATTGGTCACGTAGACGAAGCCGGCCCGGCGGCTCCTGGCTAGCCTGACCGCGCCGGCCAGGTCTGAACCGGGCGTCCGGTAGATCACGTGCGCGAACCTGCCGGGCTTGTACCGGGCCGCCCAACGTGGCACCCGCAGGTGCTCGTAGCTGGCGTAGGGCCCCTCGAAGGCCATCACCACGTTAGCCAGCGCGAGATAGCGCCGATCAGGATAGGCACCCGGATTGAGCCAGATCACCGGCTTGGCGTCCACTCTGCGGATGTAGCGGGTCAGCGTGCGGTAATAGGGCAGTTCACTGGCCGTGGTCGCGGCCGTGTCGAGGAACATGCCACTGACCTTGTACCACCGGTGGTAATCCCTGATTTCCGTCTTGACCGCCGCAGCCAGCCGCGTCCCGTATTCCGTCGCCGAATACCCCAGGACGGTCACGTGCGCCGCGCGCGCCTGGCGGACCAGGGACTGAAAATGCGACAGCGGCGCGTTCCCTGGGCCGCTGTTCACGTTAAGGATCATCACTTTCGGCGCGGGCTTGCTGTGCACGGCGTGCTTCCAGATAGTGCCTGAGTAGAAATAGGCCGGTACGAAGGCATTCTGGCAGCGCGGCGCGGAGCGCGCGGTTGCCGTAGCGCCCGCCGATGTCCCGGCCGCCAGCGCGACGGCGACTAAGCCGAGGACAACCGGGGTCCGGGCCAGCGCCCGCAGCCGTCGCCGGCGCTCGCCGGTCGTTGTTGCTCTGCCTGGCATGCAGCATCAGTCCTTCGCGGTGACATCGGCCGGCGGCGGCTGCACGGCAGCACCCTCCCGGCCCGCAGAAACGCAATCATGCTGACGGCGCGTGCACGGGAATCATCTCTCATGACGGCCTGGGCACTGGGGGAAATAGCCGATCCTGGCGAGCCGCCGACGGCACCGGAGGAGGCGTGACGGAAATAGCCCGCAGACCCCTGCTAAATATCTGGCGTCACCAGACGGTATCCGGTGCCCGCGCCGACATTGATGACCGACCGGGCCCGCCCGGCGCGGCGGCGATGAGCGCGCCCGATCCGCGGATCAGGCTGCCTCGTCGCGGCATAGCTCGCGCCGATGTTGTCGTCAGTGGTCATCGGCAGGCCTCCCGCCTAGCTTCCCCGGCCCTGCCAGGTGCACACGCAAGCCTCGTTGCCCTCGGCATCAGCCAGCAGCCAGAAAGCGGGGGCCTCGTCGTCGCTGACGAGCGCGCCGCCCGCGGCGATCGCCGCCTCGACGCGGCGGGGGGCCTCGTCGTGCGGCACCCAGATGTCGAAGTGGATGCGGTTGCGCTGCGGCCGCGGCGCGTCCATCTGCTGGAACCAGATCGCCGGGCCCTGCCCCGCCGGGTCCGCGAGCCCCGCGCCGGGATCAGGCGGGCCTGCCTCGTCCGCGTAGCCCATGACCGCCTTCCAGAAAGGCCGGACGGCAGGAATGTCGAGCGCGTCGACGGCGATCTCCATCGCCTGCGCCGGCCGCCCGGCGGCCGCGCTGCCGTCAGTCACCAGGCCGGCCGCACCGGCCATCGCCGAGATCCGGCGCGCCACCTCGATCTCCCGCGCGGTCAGCTGGCCACCCGGCGGCGGGCAGACGGCGATCAGCACCTGATCGGGGCGCACGTCCAGCCGCAGGCACGCGTCCGCGTCAGCGCCCGCCGCGGCGGCGGCGCGGGCCGCCAGGCCGGCCGCCTGCGCGATCGACCCGGCTGCCACGCTCGAGCGGGCGGCGCCGAGGACGTAACGCCAGCCCAGCCCGCTGAGCGCGGCCGAGATGCCGGCCCGGCTGAGCTCGGGCGCCGGGGCTGATTCCTGCTGGTCCATAACGACACATCGTGGCAGCACCTGCCGACAGCCGGCCATCACCTGGGCCGGGCCGCCGGGCGGGAGCCCGCGTGAACCGGTTTTCCGGCAGGCTGTGCGCATGACTGACCAGGATGGCGTGACGCGCCGGCTGCCCGAGAGCACCCGGGTCGAGGGTTTCAGCGACGGCGTCTTCGCGATCGCGCTGACCCTGCTCGTACTCGACCTGCGCGCCCCGGCCGCGAACGTCGCTAGCAATCTGCTGCACAACTGGCCGGTCTACGTCGCCTACCTGGCGGCGTTCCTCAACATCGCCGCGATCTGGATTCACCACCATGACCTGTTCACCAGGGTCCGGCGGGTCGACGCGCGGCTGATCTGCGCCAACCTGCTCCTGCTGCTGGTCGCCTCGCTGTTCCCGTGGCCGGCCTCGGCCATCTCCGCGGCCGTGCTCAGCGGCAACCAGGATAACGAGGTCGCGGCCGCGGTGCTCTACGCCGCAGTGGGATTCCTGGTGCCGCTGGCCTGGATCGTGCTCTACAGCTATCTGGGGCGCCATCCGCAGCTGCTGGCCGAGGAGGGCGACGCCGCCTACATCCGCCCGGCGATCCGCCGGGCGCTGGTCAGCGTCGTCCTGTACCCGGCCGCAGCCGCGCTGGCCTTCGCCTCGCCCTACGCGGCCCTGGTGGTTTTCGCGGCGCTGCCGCTGTTCTTCATCGCCACGCTGGTCTTTCCGGGCCGGACGCAGGACGCCGCCGCGGGCAGCAGCCCGCCCTGACGCTGTCTGCCGGGCACTCCGGCAGACAGCGCAGGCTGCGGGCGCGGACGGGCTACAGGTGCGGGCCGAGCAGGGTCAGGTCCGCCGGGGACAGCCGGTCCCGCGCGGTCTTGGCCTGATGCCAGTACGGGTAGATCAGCGGCGGCGCGCTTACCTTGTCCAGGCGATCGCGCTGCACCCCGGTCAGGACCAGGTCGGCGGCGGCGAGGTTGTCGGCGAGCTGCTCAGCCGTCTTCGCCCCGACCACCAGCGACGTCACGGCCGGGCGGCCCAGCAGGTACGCCAGGGCGACTTGAGCGGCCGAGACGCCGTGCTCGGCCGCGACGTCGACCAGGACGTCGATGGTGTCGTAGAGCGCATCGGCGTCCCGCACCGGCGGCTCATTCCATTCAGTGAGACCGCGTGACCCGGCCGGCGGCTGCTGGTCGCGGCGGTACTTGCCCGACATCAGGCCGCCGGCGAGCGGGCTCCAGACCAGCACCCCGAGCCCCTGGTCCACGGCCGCGGGGATCAGCTCGTACTCCGCGTCGCGGGCCTGCAGCGAGTAGTAGATCTGCTGGCTGACAAACCGCAGGCCGAGCTGGCCGCCCGCGCCGAGCGCCTTCATCAGCTGCCAGCCCGCGTAGTTCGACAGCCCGACGTAGCGGACCTTCCCGCTGCTGACCAGGTAGCCGAGCGCGGCCACGGTCTCCTCCAGCGGGGTGCGCCCGTCCCACTCGTGCAGCTGGTACAAGTCGATGTGGTCGGTGCCGAGGCGCCGCAGGCTCGCCTCGCATCCGGTCACCACGTGGTGGCGGGACAGGCCGGCGTCGTTGGGGCCGTCCCCCATCGGCATCCGCACCTTGGTGGCCACCAGCACGTCGTCGCGCCGGCCTTTCAGGGCCTGGCCCAGGATCTCCTCGGCGAGGCCGCCGGAGTAGACGTCCGCGGTGTCGAAGAGGTTGACGCCGGCGTCCAGGCACTGATCCACCTGGCGGCGCGCCTCGTCCGCGCCGGTCGCGCCGACGTCCGCGAAGTTGCCCCGTCCGCCGAACGTCATGGTGCCCATGGTGAGCGCCGAGACCCGCAGACCTGAACTGCCTAGTTCGCGATATTCCATGACCTGAACGTACCGGGGTGGCCGCCGCTGATCGCCCTCGGGATGGCCGCCCGGCCCCGGCAGCTCGCCGCGCCGCAGCGGCCGCCGCCGCCGTCACCGCGTGGTGGCCAGGCCGCCGTCGACGGGGATGACCGCGCCGGTGACGTAGGCCCCCGCCCGGGAGGCCAGGTAGACCGCGACCCCGGCCATGTCGTCGGGCCGGCCGATCCGCCGTAGCGGGGCCGCCGCGGCGATCTCGTCGCCGAAGGATTCCAGGGTGGCGGCCATCATCCTGGACTCGAACGGGCCGGGTGCGACGGCGTTGACGGTGATGTGCCGGGGACCGAGGTCGCGGGCGAGGACCCGGGTCAGGTGGTGCAGCCCGGCTTTGCTGGCCGAGTAGGAGTAGGTGGGCAGCGGCGGCACGCGCAAGCCGTCGATGCTGCCGATGTTAATGACCCTGGCCGGGTCCTCGTGGGTGCCGGCCGCCTCGAGCAGCGGCAGCAGCGCCCGGGTGAGGAAGAACGGGGACTTCAGGTTCAGGTCCACGACCTTGTCCCAGGCGGCGGCCGGGAACTCCGCCAGGGGCGCGCCCCAGGTCGCGCCCGCGTTATTGACCAGCACGTGCAGAGCCTGCTCGCGCTCGCCGATCTGGCCGGCCAGCCGGAGGCACTCCGCCTCGGTCGACACGTCGGCCGGGATGGCGGCGACGGTGCCGTACTGCCGCAGTTCCTGCTCGGCGGCGGCGCACGCCTCGGGCTTGCGCGAGCTGATGTAGACGCGGGCCCCGGCCTGGAGCAAACCGCGCGCGATCATCAGCCCGATGCCGCGGGTCCCGCCGGTGACGACGGCGGCTTTCCCGGACAGGTCAAACAGGTCCATGCTTTCTCCTCGCAGCGCCAGAAAAGGTCCCGGCGGCCATCAGCCCGGCCCGCTCCGCTCTATGATCCACGTGCCCGGGTCCCCGGCCGCCGCGGGCCAGCCTGCGGCCGCGTCACCGGCTCGTCACCTGCTGCGGGCGCGTCACCCGCCGCCGGCGCGGATCTCCCGCCGCGCCACGACGGCAGCGCGCGGTGGCCGAGGGCCACCTCCAGCGCCGCGGCCGCCAGCAGCCGGGTCGAGTCGAGCACGGGCAGCGGCGACGACCGGCTGTCGATGAGCAGCGGGATCTCCGTGCACGCCAGCGCGACCGCGTCGCATCCCCGCTCCCCCAGCCGGGCGATGATCGCGGCGAACGCGGACCGGGACTGCCCGGTGAAGATCCCTTCCACCAGCTCGCCGAAGATGATGTCGTTGACGATCCGGCGGTCGCCCTCATCAGGGACGACGCCCGCGATCCCGCGGCGGCCGAGGGCCCGCGGGTACAGGTCGCTGTCCATCGTGTACCTGGTGCCGAGGATGCCGACCGCGGCACGCCCGTCGCGGCTGGCCTGCCCGGCCAGTACCTCGGCGATGTGCAGGCCCGGCAGCGCCAGCGGGGCGCCCGGGTACTCCAGCGCCAGATGGGCGGTGTTGTCGGGGCAGGCGAAGAAGTCGGCGCCAGCCGCGGCCAGGCGGCGCAGGCTGACCGCCAGGGTCCCCCGGACGGCGGCGTAATCGCGGGCGTCCCAGGCGGGCATGCAGGTCCCGAACGCGATGCAGTCCAGCGTAACGTCCGGGTGCAGATGCGATCCCAGCTGCGCACTGCCGAGCTGGCAGAACGTGCGCAGGCACAGTGCCGCCCCTTCCGCGCTGTGCGCCAGGATGCCCAGATGCCGCATGCCCTGACCTCCCGTCCCGGACCTTCCTGACCCCGCGGCTCCCGCGGCCTGGCCGCCCGGCGCCGGCGCGTCCTCGCGGCGGTCACCGGCCAGGCGACGGCGATCTGGAAAGCTAGCTCATTGATGCCCTCCGACAGTAGCCGCCGCGCGGATCTGCCGAGCGCGGAGCGCCTGCTTACCCTGTCCGACGGCGTCGTCGCGATCGCGCTCACCCTGCTGGTGCTCCAGCTCACGGTGCCGGCTCCCACGCCCGGCAACCAATACTCGGCAGCCGGGCTCGGCCACGATCTGGTCACCGACGGCGGGGCCCAGCTGATCAGCTACCTGATCTCGTACTACGTCATCGCCCAGTTCTGGCTGGTCCATCACCGGGTGTTCCGCCAGATCGCCGGCCAGCGCGAGGGCCTGGCCTGGTGGAACTTCGCCTTCCTGCTCACCATCACGGTGATGCCCTTCACCAGCGACCTGCTCGGCCGGTTCTCCGAGAACCCGCTCGCGGTCGACATCTTCGCCGTCAACCTGCTGCTGGCCACCCTGGCGACGCAGGCCACGCTGGTCTACGGGCGCCGCAATGAGATGCTGACCGCGGCGGCAGCCGCCAACGCCCGGGAACTGGCCGCGGGACGCGCCCGCGCGGCCGCGAGCGCACTGGTCATCGCGGCCTCCATCGGCGTGGCCTGGGTGAACACCAGCGCGGCGAAGTACTGCTGGCTGCTGCTCGCGGTGGCACCGCAGGTCGCCGACCGCTGGACCGGGCGTCACGGCCGCGCCGCGGCGCAGCCGGGGCCGGGCGCGCGCGCTCCGGGCGGCGAGCCGGGAGATCCGGGAAGCAAGCCCGGAGGCGCTGGGAGCGGGTGACCACCGGGCGGCCATTGCCCCGGCACCGCCGAAAGGCATGATCACTGAATCGGCATTAGCACGACGCCGTCATCTGACCCGGGTGATCATCACAGTTTTGCCTGGCAGGCCGGGTCTTAGGGGCCAGGAGGCTCGGGACCTTCGGCCCTAGCCGGTGTCCACTGGTCCTTCTAGCTTTGATCATGTGCGTTATCAGTATTGGCCTTGCTTGAATGAACCCAGAATGAGCCTTCTGCTTTAATAAGGCTGCGCATTTCCCGTTGGTTATCTCAGTCCCAGTAAAAGATTGCCGTAAATGACCAGGGTGAGCATGAGCCGGATGACACCGCCGGGCACGGCGGCCGGCCGCTTCCACCGCCAGGCTGGCGCGCACGAGAACCTACCGGCATTCAGCAGCGCCAGCACGGCCGACGCGAGAGAGGTACGCCCAGCATGGACTTCGAGCTAACTGACGAGCAACAGCTGATCCGCGACACGGTGAAGGAATTCTCCGACGCCGAACTGGCGCCGATTGCCGCCGAGATCGACCGCGAGCACCGTTTCCCCGAGGAGATCCTGCCCAAGCTGGCGGGCCTCGGCCTGATGGGCGTGCCCTTCCCCGAGGAAGTAGGCGGCGCGGGCGCGGACTATCTCAGCTACGTGATCGTGATCGAGGAGCTGTCGAGGGCCTGCGCGTCCACCGGCACCATCGTGTCGGCGCACACGACTTTGGCCACCACGCCGATTTACCGGCACGGGACCAAGGCGCAGAAGGACCGCTACCTCTACAACATGGCTTCCGGCAGCTCCCTCGGGGCCTTCGCGCTGACCGAGCCCGCGGCGGGCACGGACGCGGGCGCGGGCACCTGCACGGCGACGCTGGACGGCGACGAGTACGTGCTCAACGGATCGAAGATCTTCATCACCAACGCCCCGTACGCCGACGTGTACATCATGTTCGCGAAGACCGACCCGGAGCAGGGCACCCGGGGGATCAGCGCCTTCATCCTCGACAAGGACACGCCAGGGTTCTCCGTCGGCGAGGCCGAGCACAAGCTGGGGATCCGCGCTTCCAGCACCCCGCCGCTGTACTTCTCCAACTGCCGCATCCCCCGTGATGCGCTGCTCGGCGCCGAGGGCACCGGCTTCAAGATCGCCATGCAGACCCTCGACGGCGGCCGCATCGGCATCGCCGGGCAGGCGCTCGGCATCGCCCAGGCCGCGCTGGACGCCTCGGTCGCCTACGCCAAGGAGCGGATCCAGTTCGGCAAGCCGATCGCCAGCCTGGAGGCCATCCAGTGGATGATCGCCGACATGGCGACCGAGATCGACGCGGCCCGGCTGCTGGTCTACCGCGCCGCCTCCTACGTGGACACCGGCAAGCCCTACGGAACCGAAGGGGCGATGGCCAAGCTCTTCGCCTCCGAGGTCGCCTCCCGGGTAGCCGGCAAGGCGATCCAGATCCACGGCGGCTACGGCTACACCGAAAGCTACCCGGTGGAACGCAATTACCGGGATGCCAAGATTACCGAGATTTACGAGGGCACCTCTGAGGTGCAGCGCATGGTAATTGCCAGAAGCTCGCTGCGCTGAGCTTCTCACCCCGCCGGAGCCCCGGAACCCTCTACGCCTAACCACCCGAGGAGCGTAAAAGCCGTGCCTGAGCTAGCATATTCGGACATCAATGTCGGCGATGAAGCCTCATTCGCCAAGACAATCACCGAGGGTGACGTCGTCCAGTACGCCGGCATCACCGGGGACTTCAACCCCATTCACATCAACAGCGAATACGCGCGGGAGTCGATGTTCAAGGAGCGCATCGCCCACGGCATGCTCGTCTCGGGGCTGATCTCGGCAGTCCTCGGGACCCAGCTTCCCGGCCCGAATTCGATTTACCTCGGGCAGAACCTGAAGTTCACGGCCCCGGTCAAGTTCGGCGATACCGTCACCGCGGTGGTGACGGTCACGGAAAAACGCGATGACAAGCGGATCATCACGCTCAAGACCACCGTGTCGAATCAGCACGGCGACGTCGTGGTGGACGGCAGTGCGGTTGTCAAGAAGGCCGGCCTGTAGCCGGTGCGCGCGGACACAGGCCGGCTGACTACCCGGCGGCCCGCCGCCAGGGGCACCGTGGCGGCCTCAGTCAGGAGGACGACGTGAGAATCGTAGTGGCCTATAAATGGGCCTCGGATCCGCAGGAGGCCGCGGCCAATGCGGACGGCCGGGTCGACTGGAGCCGGGCGAGGCCCGGCATCAGCGATTACGATGCCGTGGCCGTGGAACTGGCGCGCGGCCTCGCCGAGGCCGCCGGCGCCGAGCTGGTCGGCCTGACCGCCGGCGGCAAGGGCGTGGGCGCGGCCATTGCCTGCAAGGCGGTGCTGGCGCGCGGCCTGGACCGGGTCGTCGTCGTCGAGGACGAGTCCCTGGCCGGAGCCGGGACGGGCGGCCTGGCGGCCGTGCTCGCCGCCGCCGTGCGCCATGTCGGCGACGTGGACATGGTCATCACCGGCGACTCGTCCGTGGACGTCGCCGGGAAGATCGTGCCGACGTTCCTGGCGGGCCGCCTCGGCTGGGCGGCCGTCGCCGAGGTCTCCGCCGTGTCGGGCCAGGCCGGGGCGCTGCGCGTGGAGCGCGCCGTTCCCGGCGGCGTGCAGGTGCTGGAGATCACCGGTCCCGCCGTGCTGGCCGCCTCCGCGGACGCGGCAGTGGCGCGGGTACCCGGCATGAAGGACCTCCTCGCGGCCGGCAAGAAGCCAGTGGAGCATCTTGATCTCGCCGCCCTGGACGTGCCCGCGAGCAGCGCGTCCGTCACCGTCACCAGCACCTCGCGGCCCGAGCACAAGGCCCGCAAGTGCCAGGCGCTGGACACGGCCGACCCCGCGGCAGCCGCGACGGAGCTCGTCACGGCCCTGCGCGGCGCCGGCGCGCTATGACCAGCATCAGGATGAGAGAGAGGACCCGGCAGTGAGCGTGAATACCTGGATCATCGTCGGCGATCAGCCGGCTATCGGCAACCTGGTCACGGTCGCGCGTTCCCTGGGCGGGCGCGTCGCGGCGGTCGTCGCCGGGCCGCGGTCGGTGGCCGAGAAGGTAGCGGCCAGCGGCGTGGACAAGGTGGTCTGGTGCGGCGCGCCGGACGGCGCCGCCCCCGAGGCTTACGCCGCCGCGGCCGCGGACGCCATCGCGGCCGAGCCCCCCGGCGTCGTCCTCAGCGGCCGCCAGCCCGGCGAGCGGGTGCTCCTCGGGGCGGCCGCCGCCCGCCTGAACGCGGCGGTCCTGACCGGCGCCCGCTCGGTGACCGCCGACGGCGACCAGGTCGTCGTGGTGAACTCCGTCTACGGCGGCATCTCCGAGGAGACCGTCGCAGTCTCCGGGCCGGTGGCGCTGGAGCTGGACGGCGGGCAGGTCCCCCCGGCCGCGGCTGCCGCCGTGCCCGTCGAGGAGCTCTCCGCCGTCCCGCTCGGCGTCACGGTGGTCGAGACCAGGACGTCGGCCTTCGAGCAGGTCGACCTCGGCGCGGCGCACCGGGTAATCGGCATCGGCCGCGGCCTGCGGGCCCAGGAGGACCTCGCCCTGATCGAGGCGCTCGCCAAGGCCTCCGGCGCTGAGATTGCCTGCTCCCGGCCGGTAGCCGAGGGCCTGAACTGGCTGGGCAAGGACCGTTACATCGGCAGCTCCGGCCAGCACCTGGCCCCGCAGCTCTACTTCGCCATCGGGATCTCGGGACAGCTGCAGCACATGGTGGGCGTGCGCGGCGCCGACACGATCGTGGCGATCAACTCCGACCCGAACGCGCCGGTGTTCCAGGAGGCTGATTACTGCCTCGTCGGCGACCTCTATGATCTCGTGCCCGCGATCACCATTGCGCTGGCTGACGGTGCGCGATGACCGAGGCGGCTGAGCCGGACTTCGAGGTCATCGTCGTCGGCGCCGGCATCGCCGGCTGCGTCACGGCCTATCAGCTCGCCCGGCAGGGCCGCTCGGTCCTGCTGATCGAGCGCGGCGAGACGCCCGGCTCGAAGAATCTTTCCGGCGGCGTGCTCTACTCCCGCGGGATGCAGCAGGTCTTCCCCGGTTTCCTCGACGAGGCTCCGGTCGAGCGCCGGATCACCCGTAACTACATCAGCTTCCTCAACCCCGACAGCTCAGTCGCCATCGACTACAAGGACGCGCGCCTGGCCGACCCCGTGAACGCGGTCACGGTCCTGCGGGCCAAGCTCGATCCGTGGCTGGCCGAGAAGTGCGAGGAAGCGGGCGCGCTGATCATGCCGGGGGTCCGGGTCGACCGGGTCCTCACCGAGGACGGACCCGGCGGCAAGCGGGTGGTCGGGGTGCAGGCCGGCGAGGACGAGCTGCGGGCCCGGGTGGTCGTCGCGGCCGACGGGGTGAACTCGTTCATCGCCAAGGAAGCCGGCCTGCGGCAGCGGGAGGAGCTCGACCAGCTCGCCGTCGGCGTGAAATCCGTGGTGTCCCTGCCCCGCGAGACGATCGAGGCCAGGTTCAACCTGACCGGCGACGAGGGAGCGGCCATCGCCGTCGTCGGTGACTGCACCGAGGGGGTGGGGGGCGGCGGCTTCCTGTACACCAACACCGACTCGATTTCTGTCGGCGTGGTCGTCCGGCTGGACGACCTCACCGCCAAGAAGAAGGTCGTCACCGATATCTTCGATCATTTCCTGGGCCACAAGTTCATCGCGCCCTATCTCGAAGGCGGGGAACTGGCCGAATACGGCTGCCACCTCGTCGCCGAGGGCGGCATGAGCATGGTCGGCGAGATCACCATGGACGGCATGGTCGTGGTCGGCGACGCCGCCGGGCTCACGCTCAACACCGGCCTGACGGTGCGCGGCATGGACCTGGCGGCCGCTTCCGCGGTCGCCGCCGCCGAGGGCATCGGGGCCGCGCTGGACCGGGGCGACACCTCCAAGGCCGGCCTGGCCGGGTACCGGGAGCGGCTCTTCGCCTCCTACGCCGGAAAGGACATGAAGACCTACGCCCGGGCGCCGGCCTTCCTGGAGCTGGAGCGCATGTACAAGCAGTACGGCGAGCTCCTCGCCGAGGTCATGTACGGCGCGTTCAATCTCGACACCCAGCCCCGCCGGCATCTGCTCGGCGTCGCCCGCAAGGCGCTGACCCGGTCGCCGCTGAAGATGAGGCAGCTGGTCAGCGACGGCATCGCAGGAGCGCGCGCGCTATGAAACCACTGTCCGTGCCCGAACGCCTGGCCAGGAACCGGTTCACCCTCGACGAGCAGGAGAGCCACATTGAGGTCAACCAGGAGATCGCCAGGGCCACCGGCAGCGGCAAGGCCATCGTCGCCTGCTGCCCGGCTCACGTGTATGCCGAGGAACCGGACGGCACCATCTCGGTGGAGTACGCCGCCTGCCTGGAATGCGGAACCTGCCTGGCAGTCGCCGCTCCCGGCGCGCTGAAGTGGCATTACCCGCGCGGCGGATTCGGCGTCCAGTTCCGCGAAGGCTGATCTCGGCCGTCGCGCACGGGGCGGCCGGCATGACCCAGCAGCCGCCGCGGACGCACCGGCAGGGAGGGACCAACGTCCCGGCCGGATGCGGCATTTGCCCGGCTTGTTCGGGACCACGGACGGGCCTGAAGTCCCGGTCGGTTCTGCCTCCGTGCGGGCATGATGCAGCCGAGGCGGCATTGAGGATGACCGCGAGGACAGCGCGGCCGTGCGCCGGCCGGTGCGCGCGGTGACGGGGGCTGCGGCACTGACGCAGCGGCATCGCGCGGTGCCCATCACTGGAGGGCGTGATGACGAATCTGAGTTCCGTGCTCGGCCAGGCGGCGGCGAGGCATGCCGGGCGTCCGGCCATCCGGCTGGACGACCTGGTGCTGACCTACGCGCAGCTGCGCGACGCGGCCGGCCGTATGACCTCGCTGCTGGCGTCTGCCGGCGTAGCGCCGGGTGACCGTGTCGCGCTGATGCTGCCGAACGTGCCCGCCTTCCCGGTCGCGTTCTTCGGCGCGCTCGGCGCCGGGGCCATCGTCGTGCCGATGAACCCCATGCTGAAAAGCCGCGAGGTGGCCTACCACCTCCAGGATTCGGGCGCGAAGGTGCTCCTGGCCTGGCATACCGCCGCGGCCGAGGCGGCCAAGGGCGCCGCCGACACCGGCGTGCGGGTGATCGAGGCTGATGAGCCGGACCTCAGGCTGCTGCTGACCGGGGCGGCCCCGGCAGCCGCGACCGCGGATCAGGCCGGCGACGACGACGCGGTGATTCTCTACACCTCGGGAACAACGGGCCGGCCCAAGGGCGCCGAGCTGACGCACGCGAACCTGACCCGCAACGCCGAGCTCACCGCGGCCACCCTGCTGCACGCGACGCCCGGCGACGTGGTCATGGGCTGCCTGCCGCTGTTCCATGTCTTCGGCCTGACCTGTGCCCTGAACGCGGCCATCATCGGCGGCGGGACACTGACCCTGCTCCCCCGGTTCGACGCCGGCCAGGCGCTCGCCATCCTGGCGCGCGACAAGGTCACGATCTTCGAGGGCGTGCCGACCATGTACGCGGCGATGCTGCACCACCCGGCCAGCGGCGAGGCCGACGCGTCGTCGCTGCGGACCTGCATCTCCGGCGGCGCGGCGATGCCGGTGGAGATCATGCGCGGGTTCGAGGAGAAATTCGGCTGCATGATCCTGGAGGGCTACGGACTCTCGGAGTCCTCCCCCGTCGCCTCCTTCAATCACCCGGGTCAGGTCCGCAAGCCCGGCACCATCGGCACGCCGGTGGAAGGCGTCGAGATGCGCGTCGTCAGCGACGCGGGCGCCGGGCTGCCTCCGGGCGAGGTCGGCGAGATCGCCATCCGCGGGCACAACATCATGAAGGGCTACTGGCGCAATCCCGAGGCCACCGCCGAGGCGATCCCGGACGGCTGGTTCCGCACGGGCGACCTGGCCAGAACCGACGACGACGGTTATTTCCAGATCGTGGGCCGCAAGAAGGACCTGATCATCCGAGGCGGATACAACGTCTACCCGCGCGAGATCGAAGAGGTCCTGCACGAGCATCCGGCGGTAGCCGAGGTGGCGGTGATCGGGATACCGGACATCGAGCTGGGCGAGGAAGTCGGCGCGGCCGTGACGCTCAGGCCCGGCGCGACCGCCACGCCCGCCGAGCTGCGCGAGTTCGTCCGGGAGCGGGTGGCCGGTTACAAGTACCCCCGGCATGCCTGGCTCGTCCCGGAGCTGCCCAAGGGACCGACCGGCAAGATCCTGCACCGCGAGGTACAGCCGCCACCGGAGCTGCTTCCATGACGGCCGGGATGGATAATCGCCGTTATGCCGGGCGGCGAGAGAGTCAAGCCTCCCGGCGAGGCAACCGCCGTACCGACGTCTGCGACAGGTGACCGATGCTTCCCACAGGTTCCGGGCCGGAGCCGGCCAGGGCCCCGATGCGCACCATCACCGTCGACGGCCAGCAGCTGCGCGTCACCGTGCGCCGCGGCCAGGGCCTGCTGCCGCCGCTGCTGCTGATCAACGGCATCGGCGCCAGCCTGGAGCTGCTCCAGGCGTTCGTGGACGCACTCGAGCCCGCTCAGGACGTCATCCGGTTTGATCCGCCGGGCGTGGGCGGCTCGCCGCTGCCACCGCGCCCCTATCGCTTCAGCGGCCTGTGCCGCTTGATCGCCCGGATGCTCACCGCACTGGACTATGACCAGGTCGACGTGCTCGGAATCTCCTGGGGCGGCGGCGTCGCGCAGCACTTCGCGGCGTTCCAGCGCGCGCGCTGCCGCCGCCTGGTGCTGGTCAGCACGGCGACGGGCGCGCTGATGGTGCCGCCGCGGCCCTCGGTCCTGATGCACCTGGCCCGGCGCCAGCGCTACGTGGACAACGGCCATCTCGCCCGGATAGCCCCTGATCTCTACGGCGGGTCAGCGCGGCACGAGCCGGATCGAGTCGGCGAGACGCTGCACGACCGCAACAATCTCGGTCCCGCGCGCGGCTACAGCTATCAGCTGGCCGCATCGGCGGGGTGGACGAGCGTGCCGTTCCTGCCGCTGCTGCGCCAGCGCACGCTCATCATGAGCGGGGACGACGACCCGATCATCCCGCTGGCCAACGCCCAGCTGATGCACCGGCTCATCCGGCGCTCGCAGCTGCACGTCTTCCGCGGCGGTCACCTGGGCCTTGTCGCCGAGGCACCGGAACTGGCCCCGGTGGTGCACAAGTTCCTCGCCGCCCCGTGATCTGCCGGCCGGCCAGGGGAGGTTCAGTTCAGCACCATTACCCCGATGCCCCGACGTCCGCCGTCTCGGGCGAAGCAGCAAGCGCGCCGGGGCTTCCGGAGTCCACCAGACGACCATCTACCGCCGGTGGGGATCCCGCGAGGATCTCATCGCGGCCGCCATCTCCGACCATGCCGCCACGGCAATCCCGATACCGGACAGCGGGACACTCAACGGCGACCTCGCCGCCCTCAGTCGCGCCGTCGCCGCCGAGCTTGGCTCGCCGCTGGGCGCGCGCTGGTTCGCCCGGGCGTCACCGGCAGTCTTGACCATCCGGCGCTGAGGCGCCTGCAGCAGCAGTTCTTCCTGGATCGCTGCCAGCAGGTCGGGCCGGTCACCGACCGGGCGGTCAAGCGCCGCGAGGCACCAGCGGGGACGGACGCCGTCGCGGTGGCCAGGACGATCAGCGCCCCGCTGCTGATCCGCGTGCTCGTCACCGGAGAACCGCTCGACGACCAGGCCGCCAGCGAGGCCGCCGCGGCCGCGCTCGCCGCCATCACCGCGGGCGTTTTCGCCGCGGGCGTTTTCGCCGCGCCGTGACGGCCGTGAGCCCCCTGCGCCATGGGGCCGGGGACGGCGGCGGCGGTCGATGCGCCCTCAAGGCAAACCCCGGTGGCCGCATCCTCACACGCCGGGTCACACGGCGGGCGGCCATGGTGGCGGCAGGCAAAAGGTCCCAGAGTCAAAGGAGCAAGTCATGCCGCTCGTCAACGTCCGCCTCATCGAGGGGGTCTTCTCCCCTGAGCAGAAGCGGGAGATAATTCACAAGCTGACCGAGACGATGGTCGAAATCGAGGGCGAGAGCCTGCGTCCGGTGACGTGGGTGATCGTCGAGGAGATCAAGAGTGGGGACTGGGGCATCGGCGGGAATGGCCTCACCACCGCGGATGTCCGCGCCCTGCAGAACCACGTCCCGGCCCCGGCGGCGGGCTGAGGATCGCCGGCCTGACACGGCGGGTACGGCTGCTCGGACGCCCTCGCATCGAGAGCGACGGGCAGCACTACCCGCCGCTGCGCGGCCTCAAGGCCTGGGCCCTGCTGGCACGGGTAGCCCTCTCCGACCGCCCGGTCGACCGGCGGGAGCTGGCGGGCGAGTTGTTCGGCGAGGCAGATGACCCGCTCGGCGCGCTGCGCTGGTGCCTGGCGGATCTGCGGCGGGGCCTCGGCCTGCCCGGCTCGCTGCGTGGCGATCCCGTGATCGTGCCGCCGGGCGAGCTGTGGCTGGATGTGCGGGCACTCGAGGAAGGTTCGCTGCCGGCCGGGGAGATCGGCGGCGGCCTGCTGGAAGGGATCGAGCTGCGCAACTGCCCGGCCTTCGACACGTGGCTGATGCTGGCCCGCCTGCACTGCGCCGCACGCTGCCGGGAAGAGCTCCGCCAGCACGCGCTGAGCCTGCTGGCCGCCGGTGACGCCGAGGCCGCGACCAGCGCGGCCGGACGGGCGGCCAGGCTTGACCCGCTCGATGAGGACGCGCAGGAGCTTTTCCTGCGCACTCTCGTCGCCGCCGGGCACCCGGGGCTGGCCTCGGCGCATCTCGCCTCGTGCGAGCTGCTGTTCGCGCGAGAAGGCCTGGTGCCCTCGGCCGCGCTGCGGTCGGCGATCCGCGATCCCGGGTCGCCCCGCTCGCGGCCGCGGGCCAGGGTCGTCGTCGAGTCGCTGCTGGGCGCCGGCACGGCCGCCTTGGACGCGGGCGCCGCGGACGCCGGCATCGAGACGCTGCGCCGCGCGGCCAGCGAGGCTGAGCGGGCCGCGGACCCGGCTGTGCGGGCACAGGTGCTTCGTGCCCTCGGCAGCGCGCTAGTCCATGCGGTCCGGGGATCCGACGGCGAGGGAGCCGTCGTGCTGCACCGCGCCCTGCGAGCGGCCCGCGCCACAGGACAGCCTGCCGTGGTCGCGGATATCCAGCGCGAGCTGGCCTTCGTCGACGTCCAGGCGGGTCGGCACTCCTCTGCCGCCCGGGCGCTGAACGAAGCGGCCGGGGCTGCTGCGGGCGATCCGGTTCTGCTGGCCGGGATCCTCGCCATGAGGGGCATGAACCAGGCCGACCGCGGACGGCACATCGCTGCGGCGGCGCTGCTCGCCGAATCTGCGAAGCTGGCGCGCCAGGCCGGGAGGGCACGTCAGGAGGCCTGGTCCGTCGGCGTGCTGGCTCGCTCGCTGCTGCTCGCCGGGCAGGTCCAGGAGGCCCAGTCGGCCGCCGAGCGGAGCATGACGATCACGCAGCGCGAGCGGTGGAACGCCTTCCTGCCGTGGCCGCAGGTACTGCGGGCCCAGTGCCTGGCCGAGGCCGGCCAGCGCGATGAGGCCCGCGAGGAAGCCGAGCGTGCCTTCGCGCTGGGCTGCGAGCTGGGCGATCCCTGCTGGGAGGGGATGGCCGGCCGGGCGCTGGGGCTGCTTGCCCTGCAGGCCGGCGACCTGACGGCGGCCTGGACCTGGCTGGCTGACGCCCGCCGCCGCTGCGACCGGGTGCCAGACCGGTACGTGTGGGTCTCCGCGTACATCGGCCTGGCAGAGGCCGAGGCGGCCGCCCGCACGGACCGCGACAGGCTGATGCGGTCGGCAGCGCGGCTCTACCAGGATTCGGTACGCAGCGATCTGCCTGAGTTCCTCGCGTGGGCGCTGGTGTATCAGGCCGAGGCCGGCGATCGCGCCAAGATCCCGCTGGCGTGCACCGCGGCCGCCGGCTTGACCAGCCCCCGCCTGCAGGCACGGGTGCGGGCGCTGCGTGACGGCGCGGCGATGAGCTGACGGTGACCACCGGAGGCGCAGTATCACCGGAGGCACAGTACGACCGGAGGCACAGTACGACCGGAGGCACAGTACGACCGGAGGCACAGTACGACCGGAGGCACAGTACGACCGGAGGCACAGTGACAAATGTGGTGATCACCGGGGGCGCCGGCTTCCTGGGCGGGCGGCTCGCCCGGACGCTGCTCGCGGCCGGCTCGCTCGCCGTGGCAGGCGGCAGCCCGCGCCCGCTCTCGCGGGTGACGCTCGCTGACCGTGCGCCGGTGCCCGCGGATCTCGCCGCCGACGAGCGGGTGACCGCGCTCCGCGGCGATCTCAACGACCAGGCGGGCGCCCGCGGCTGGCGCGACGCGGTCGGCCAGGCTGACGTGATCTTCCATCTGGCCGCGGCCGTCAGCGCGGAATGCGAAGCGGACTTCGATCTCGGCATTTGGGCGAACCTGCGCGCCACCGAGTCACTGCTCGCTTCATGCCGCACGCTCGCAGCCCGCCCGGTCGTGGTGTTCGCCAGTTCCGTCGCCGTCTTCGGGGCCTCTCGCGAGCACCCGCTCCCGGCAGTCGTCGACGACGACACCATGCCGAATCCGCAGTCAAGCTACGGCACGCAGAAGGTAGTCGGCGAGCAACTGCTCGCCGACTACACCCGCAAGGGGTTCCTGCGGGGCCGGACCGTCCGGCTGATGACGGTCAGCGTGCGTCCGGGGCGGCCCAACGCGGCGGCGTCCGGCTTCCTGTCGGGCATCATCCGGGAGCCGCTGGCCGGCCAGCGCGCGGTCTGCCCGGTCGACGGGCAGACCGAAGTGGCGCTGGCCTCCCCCGCCCGGGCCGTCGACGGGCTCCTGCGCGCCGCGGCGTCGTCTGACGAGGTCTGGGGTGACCGGACCCCGGTCAACCTCCCGGCGCTCACCGTGACGGTCGCGGATATGGCGGCCGCGCTGGAGCGCGTGGCCGGCGCCGGCGCGGCCGCGCTGATCGACTGGGTTCCCGACCCGGTGGTGGCCGGGATCGTCACCGGCTGGCCTGCCCGGTTCCGGTCCCGCCGGGCCGCCCGCCTTGGCCTCGTCGCGGATACCGATTACGACTCCGTCGTCAGGATGCATCTCGCGGAATCGCCGCGCTGACCCCCGGCCCAGAAGGCCCCGCGATACCGGGGCGCTGTCCTGTACAGATTGATGGCGATGAGAGTGTACGATCAGAGCATGGATGTCGCCGTCACCGAATTGCGGGCCCACCTGAGCGAGTGGCTCGACCGGGCACGCGGAGGTGACGAAGTGATCATCACCGACCGCGGCGTCCCCGTCGCCAGGCTGCTCGGCCTGGCCGCGACCGAGACCCTGGAGCGCCTGACGGCCGACGGGGTAATCGGCCGGCCGGCCACGGCCCGGCGGCCCAGGGCGTCGGGACGCTCCCGCCCCCGCCCGCGCCGGGCCCTGGCTGACAGCGTCACCGAACAGCGGCGCTGAGGTGGCGCTCGTCTACTTCGACTCCAGCGCCTTCGTGAAGCTGCTGGCCGAGGAAACAGGCAGCCAACTGGCCGCGGAGCTCTGGGACGGCTGCGATGCTGCCCTGGCCAGCCGCCTCGCCTATCCGGAGGTAAGGGCCGCGCTCGCCGCGGCTGCCCGCAATCACGACCTGACTGACCATGATCTCGGCGCCGCCGAGCAGTCCTGGGACGGCTACTGGGCCGCCACGCGCCCGGTCGAGCTCACCGCGGCCGTAGAGCAGCATGCTGGTCAGCTTGCTCGTTCACGTGCTCTTCGCGGAGCGGACGCCGTCCACCTGGCCAGCGCACTGGCCATCAGCGACCCGGATCTTGTCTTCGCCGTCTGGGACCGGCGCCTGCATGCCGGAGCATGTGCTGCCGGCGTTCGCGTCGCCCCCGCGCAGCTCGGCCTTAGCCTCGGTCGGCGGGAGCCTGACCACTAACGCCGTCCAGGCTGTCCAGCCCAAGTGAAGGAGCCACATTGTGACCGACGTCATCTTGTTCCATCACGCGCAGGGCCTTACCGACGGCGTCCGCCGGTTCGCCGATCAGCTGCGCAGGGCCGGCCATCAGGTCACCGTGCCCGACCTCTACGACGGAAATACCTTCGCCTCCCTGGAGGAAGGCATTGGCTATGCCGAGCAGGTCGGCTTCGACACCGTCGTGGAGCGTGGCCAGCTCGCCGCCGAGAAGGTTCCCAGCGACGTCGTGTATGCCGGGTTCTCGCTCGGAGTCCTGCCCGCGCAGATGCTGGCCCAGACGCGGCCGGGCGCGAAGGGAGCCCTGCTGCTTCATGCCTGCGTCCCGGCGTCCGAGTTCGGTCCGTGGCCGCAGGGCGTCCCGGTCCAGATCCACGGAATGGTCGCCGACGAGCTGTTTGCCGAGGAGGGCGATCTCGACGCCGCCCGCGATCTGGTCCAGACGACCGCGGACGCGGAGCTGTTCCTCTACCCCGGCGACCGGCACCTGTTCACCGACAGCAGCCTGCCCGATTACGACGAAGGCGCCGCCGCATTGCTCATGCAGCGCGTGCTCAGCTTCCTCGGCCGCCGGGCCTGACCGCCGCCACGCGGCGCATGCGGAGTGCTGCGGCCGCGAGGGCGGCAGCCAGCAGGGCGATGTGCCCGCGCGGGCTAAGTCCCGGCGCCGCCCGCCGCCGCTTTGATGCCGGCGCGTACAGTCCTGCTGACGGAGGTTCCCCGGACCCGTATCGAGGCGCTATGACCATGACCCGGCGCATGCTGGCGCCCTTGCGCCCGGCCGCCCGCATTCTCACCGGATCCACCTATGCCCTGCTCGGCTTCGACGCCCTGCGGGCGCCGGGCGCGCGCGTCGATCAGGCTGCCACGGTGCTGGCCGCGGTCCGCAAGGTGGCTCCGCTTCCCGCCGACGACGCGCTAGTGGTGCGGGGCAACGCCGCCGTGCAGGTGCTGGGCGGAACGCTGCTGGCGGCGGGCCGGGCCCCGCGCCTGTCCGCCCTGGCCCTGGCCGGCTCGCTGATACCCACCACCCTGGCCGGGCACGCGTACTGGACGATCGAGGACCCGGCGGCCCGCAAGCTGCAGCGGACCCAGTTCCACAAGAACATGGCCATGATCGGCGGCCTGCTGTTCGCCGCGCTCGACCGGCCGTAGCGGCGCGACACCACCGGCAGTAACGCCGGCTCTGAGCGGCCGGGAGCCACGGCCCGCTCGGTGATAGCCGGGCGCAAGATCGTGCCGTCAGATAGTGCCGCCCGGAAGGCTGCTGCGCCTCTTCGCTCAGGCGCCCCTGACGGCTCCCCCGGGGGAGAGAAGGGCGCCCATCGCGACCTTGACCCTCCCGGTGCGGCAGGCAGCCTTCTTCATGTCGTCACACCGGCGCGCGGCGCGGCCGTCGAACTGCGCTGGTACGCCAGGACCAGCGCGGCCCGGACCGCGCCAGATCACCAGGCGGCCGCCGAGCCGGGACCAGCCGTGGTGCACGCCCACGGCGGCGGCATGGTCCTCGGCACCCTCGACCTCTACGACGAGGTGATCTCGTGGTACGTCGCCCAGACTGGCGTCCCGTTCCTGTCCGTCGGATACCGGCGGGCACCCGACGAGGCTGCCGGCACCACGCTGTCCGAGGATGTCTTCGCCGGCCCGACCTGGCTGCTCGACCACGCCAGCGCGCTCGGCGGCGACCCTGCCCGGGTGGCCGTCATGGGCGACAGCGGAGGCGGCGCGCCGGCCCGCCGGCGCCGCGATCGCCTATGCCCGGAACCTGGCCCGCGCCGGCATCGCGATCGAACTGCACGTGCACCCCGGGGTCCCGCACGGCTGGGAGAGATTCGCCCCGAACTCCCGTTCCGCCAGGCGGGCGATGGCCGATCGGGCCCGCGCCATCGCATCACTGTGACCGCGCCTGATGCCGGGAACCCCGCGCCTGGCTGTGGACGCTGCTGCGCAGGGGACCCCTGGTCCTTCCCGAGCGCATCGCGCGAGAAGCCGTCTCCCGCCGTTTGCATAATCATGCATACCAGGGCATACTTTTGCGCGTGTCCAAGGTGATCACCTCCCTGCCCATCGGCGAGCGGGTCGGAATTGCTTTCTCCGGGGGGCTCGATACCTCGGTCGCGGTCGCATGGATGCGCGGCAAGGGCGCGGTGCCGTGCACATACACCGCCGACCTCGGGCAGTACGACGAGCCCGACATCGGCTCCGTTCCCGGCCGGGCCAAGTCGTACGGCGCCGAGATCGCCCGGCTCGTGGACTGCCGCGCGTCCCTCGTGGAGGAGGGGCTCGCCGCGCTGACCTGCGGGGCGTTCCATATCCGCTCGGGCGGCCGGGCCTATTTCAACACGACCCCCCTCGGCCGGGCAGTCACGGGCACGCTGCTGGTGCGGGCCATGCTCGAGGACGACGTCCAGATCTGGGGGGACGGCTCCACGTTCAAGGGCAACGACATCGAGCGGTTCTACCGCTACGGGCTGCTAGCGAACCCGCACCTGCGGATCTACAAGCCGTGGCTCGATGCGGCCTTCGTCAGCGAGCTCGGCGGCCGCACGGAGATGAGCGCCTGGCTGCTCACCCATGACCTGCCGTATCGCGACAGCGCAGAGAAGGCCTACTCGACCGACGCGAACATCTGGGGGGCCACCCACGAGGCCAAGACCCTCGAGCACCTCGCCAACGGGATCGAGACCGTCCAGCCGATCATGGGCGTGCGGTTCTGGGACCCGGCCGTCGAGATCGCGCCGGAGGACATCACGATCGGCTTCGAGCGGGGCCGGCCAGTGACGATCAACGGCGCGGAGTTCGCCACGCCGGCCGACCTGGTCATGCAGGCCAACACGGTCGCGGGCCGGCACGGCCTGGGCATGTCCGATCAGATCGAGAACCGGATCATCGAGGCCAAGAGCAGGGGCATCTACGAGGCGCCGGGCATGGCGCTGCTGCACGCGGCGTACGAGCGGCTGGTCAACGCGATCCACAACGAGGACACCATCGCCAGCTACCACTCCGAAGGGCGACGGCTGGGCCGGCTGATGTACGAGGGCCGCTGGCTCGACCCGCAGGCGCTGATGCTGCGCGAATCGCTGCAGCGCTGGGTAGGCGCCGCCGTCACCGGCGAGGTCACCCTGCGGCTGCGCCGCGGCGAGGACTACTCGATCCTCGACACCACCGGCCCTGCGTTCAGCTACCACCCCGACAAGCTGTCGATGGAGCGCACCGAGGACTCGGCGTTCGGCCCCCTGGACCGGATCGGCCAGCTCACCATGCGCAACCTGGACATCGCTGACTCGCGCGCCAAGCTGGAGCAGTACGCCGGTCTCGGCATGGTGGGTGCCGCGCACGCCGCACTGATCGGGGCGGCACCGCAGAGCGAGCTGGTCGGTGAGATGCCTGAAGGGGGAGCCGAAGCGATCGCCTCCCGCGGCGAGGTGGACGAGGACGACGAGCTCCTCGACCGCGCCGCGATGGAGCTCGGCACCGACTGAGGCCGGCCACCCGCTCCCGGAGCGCGGGCCCCGGGCAGGGGCACGCACCGTTCGCACAGGTAGCGCAGTTCGCTGATCTGCCATTCGGCTGAGCCACGGGGAATGCCGGTGAAACGTTTCCGGAAACAAGGGACGTGCCATAGATCTGCCAACGGTGGAGACGTGGATACATTCACCACCGGTATTGGTTCTGAGCAGATTAGTCCGTATTGTCTGTGAGTGGTCAGCCTGGGGGGCCGTGTTAGCCACGCCGGATCCGCCTCGCGGAGCCGCCACGACGGGAGAACCGATGACGGAGCCAGCCGCAACTGCCGTCCCGGAGACCACTCAGGTGCCACCGGCCCGACTGGAGCCCGATGCGATCGGGGTCGCCCAGGACACGGTCATAGGCATGGCCAACGCCGCCCCGTCGGTATCGGTCGGGCTGACCCTGGCCGGTCTCGCCGCGGCGACCGCCTATGCCTCCGGGCCGATCATTCTCTTAACAGCAGTTCCTATGCTCATCGTCGCCAACGCCTACCGCCGGCTGAATCTCTGGAACGCCAACTGCGGCGCTTCCTTCGAGTGGGTCGGCCGTGCGATGAACCCGTACTTAGGCTTCATCACCGGCTGGCTGATGATCGCCGGCAGCCTGGTCGGGGCGATCTCCGGCGTCGTGGTCCTAGCTCCCTCGGTCCTGGCCGTCTTCGGTGCCAGTGCCACGAGCACCTGGCCCAATATCATCATCAGTACCGCCGTCATCCTGGTCATGCTCGTCATCGCGGTCGTCGGCATCCGCATCACGGCACGCACGCAGGTCAGCCTGGGGCTGATCGAGTACGTCATCCTGGTCGGCTTCGCGATCGCGGGCCTGGTGGCGGTGCTGGGCCACCATCACGGCACTTTCCCCATTACCAGGGGCTGGTTCAGCGTCACCGGAATCGGCGGCCACGGCAGCCTCGCGGCGGGGTTCCTGATCGCGGTATTCATGTACACCGGCTGGGACGCCAGCGTCTACGTGAACGAGGAGGTGACGCACCGGCGCGCCAACCCGGGCCGGGCGGCGGTCATGGCGGTCGCCTTCCTCGCCATTATCTTCATCGTTTCGGAAGTGGGGCTGCAGGGAGTAGTGTCGCCCGCCAGGCTCCAGGCCAACTCAGCGTCGGCCCTCGTGTATGTCGGCCAGGCGCTGGGTGGCGGCGGATGGGCCAAGGTAATTGCGCTTTCCCTGGCGCTGTCGGTGATCGCCTCGACTGGGACCGCGCTCGTGATCATCGCCCGGATGGCCTACGGGATGGCCCGCCACCGGGTGCTGCCACTGTTCCTCGGCAACGTGAGCCACCGCTTCTCCACCCCCGCCACCGCCAGTATCGTCGTCGGTGTGGTACTCATCGTGGCCACCTGGATTTACCTCCTCTCCAGTTCAATCGCTAACGTCTTCACGCAACTGATCGACGTGACCGGCTTGCTCTACGCAGCCTTCTACGTCCTCACCGCCATCGCCGCGATGGTCTATTACCGACGCCGAATCGTCAGTAACCCCTGGGACGCGGTGCTCGTCGGGATACTTCCCGTCGGTGCCGTCGCGTTTCTCGTCTGGATGGTGGTCAAGTCGCTGCAAGCCGCTCCAGCGTCGCAGATCTGGTCGCTGGTCGGCATCGTCGGTGTCGGCTTTATCCTGATGTTTGTCGCGCGGTTTGTGCTGCGGTCGCCGTTCTTCGGGATTCCCCGCGAGAGCGCCCCCCGGGATCGCTGACGAAGCCAGGGTCGCTAAGTTCCACGTCAAAATCAGGTGACTTCGGTGGCTGCTTCCTGGACCGCCTTGTCGACGTCCTCCGGGCTCACGTTGAGTTCCTTGGCGATACGCTTCTCCGCCTTGAGGCCGGCCTTGTCCACCAGTTCCTGTAGCTTGCTTTCGCCGACGATGACCAGAGCGGCCTGCCTCTCGTCGATGAGGTCGCCGAACTCCTTGACGTCGGCCCGGGACATGCCCTTCCACAGATGGCCGCCCACCCCGCCCACGGCTGCGCCGACCGCGGCGGTGGCGATGATCGAGGGCGGGAACAGGATGCCGACCAGTGCCCCGACGGCAGCCCCGCCCCACGCCCCGTGCCGGGTGGCCAACTCATCCTTGTTGACATGCACCTTGCCTGAGCCGTCCTTGGTGATGACAGCCGCGTCGTAGGTTCCGACCGCACCCGCCGCATGGAGGTCCTTGACAACCTCATAGTCGGCTCGCGCCGCGGCCTCGTCCGGGTAGGTGCCGATGAAGATGAATACCGCGTCGGAT
>JBKQMG010000292.1:0-28010 GCA_052146815.1 Streptosporangiaceae bacterium
ATCTGCGTGACAACCAATGCGGTGGCGGATAAACACCCACGGACACCCGCGGACGGTTCGGCCAGCTCGAAGCCTGGATCGATGATGGTCGCGACGGTCCTTCGTTTGCCTGATAAGGAAGAGGTCAGAGGTTCAAGTCCTCTCAGGCCCACCCAGTGCGGACGAGGGCGAACCGCTGGTCGGTGATGGCGTTACGCCCGGAATCGTGCGGATCGGAGACAGCTTGCGGCGGCCGGTCCGGCCCTTCACAGCAACAGTCCAGGCCTATCTCGCGCATCTGCGCAGCGTCGGCTTTACTGGCGCACCGGCACCGCTTGGAGTCGATGACCAGGGCCGGGAAGTATTGTCCTACGTTCCGGGCGATGTCCCGCGCGAGCCGTTGGCCGCCGAGACCGCAGGCGAGGAAGTGCTCACCGCGCTGGCGCGCCTCATCCGCCAGCTGCACGACGCCTCACAGGGCTGGACACCGCCGCCGGACGCCGTCTGGGGCGCTCAGCGGTCCGGCCCGAATGTGCCGCCTCCCGCTGACGGCAACCCTGAGCTTGTCAGTCACCGTGACTACTGCCCCGGAAACGTCGTCTTCCGAGACGGCCTGCCCGCGGCGCTCATCGACTTCGACCTGGCCCGGCCGACGACCCGGCTCTACGAGATCGCCAACGCCCTCTACTGGTGGGCTCCCCGGTATGACCCGAAAGACCGGGCACCGGCTTTCGCCGATGCCGACATTCCGCGCAGAGCGGCCATCTTCGCCGACGCCTACGGAATGTCCCAAGAACAACGCCGCGACCTCGTACCGCTGGCCCGCAGGATGATCCACCGGTTCCACCTGTCGATACGCGCCGCCGCAGAAACAGACCCGGTGTTCCGGGCACTCTGGGAAGACAACGGAAAGGACCGGCTGCCGCGGGCAGAGACATGGATCGGGCAAGAGGGCCCAGCCATCACGGCACGGCTGGTCGCTGCGTAGACCCGCTACGTGCCCGGTCGGCCGGTCAGACCCTGCGAGTTCGACTCTCGCGGTGCCTACGAAGCGGAGGGCTGCGTTCGCGCAGCATTAACCGTCGAGATAACTATGCGCTGGCGACGATGACGCGTACGCGATCAAGCTTCGCACCGCCCACACCGCCGACCTTGACGCCGGTACCAGACCGGCCATACGCGTACGTCCACGCTTCGGCTTTCGGCACTCCGCGGCGCGATGTCGCGATGAGTTACGCCGGACACGACAGTCGTATTTCGAGGAAGCCCTGTGGCCGAACGACCGGGGTGCAACCCCGGACCCCGGCCGTCCACGATCTAAGCCAGGAGGAGCACATGTCCAACACCAACGTTATCCGCGCCTCGTTCCAGGCCTATCTCACCCAGGACCACGATGCCGCTGAACGGCTCCTCGCCGCCGACTTTGAGTTCACCAGCCCGCAAGACGACCACATCAGCAAGGCGGCATTCCTCGAGCGCTGCTTCCCGACCGCGGACCGCCTCAGGTCCCAGGAGATCCTGCAGCTCGTCAGTGCTGGTGATGACGGAGTGTTCATCCTGTACGAATATGAGCTGAAGACCGGCGAGCGGCACCGGAACACCGAGTTCATCACCGTGCGGAACGGCCAGCTCACCGAGACCCAGGTCTTCTTCGGGGGCCGAGTCTAGCCGTCCAGCCATCCACGGATGGCCGGATGGTGCGCAGCCCAGGATGACCAGGTCGAAGCAGCCATCTGCTTGATGACGGTGACACGATCCCCGTCCCGGCCGGCGTCGGCAATCTCCCGGACGGTGACCTCATAGCGGCTGGGGTATGGCTGTAGCTGTGGGTACTCGCGATGCGCCCATCTGCCCAGTGATGATCGCCGCAGTGCACCTGATCCGCCGCGCTCCAGGGCGAGGCACAGGCTCATCAGGTGGATCGCGACGGACTGGCGGTTGCGGCGATCCGCATGAGCGGGATGCTGCGCTGCGTAGGCATCGACGAGGTCTTGAACGACCGCTACCGCGCCGGGTACCGCGAGATGCGACTTCCAGTCTTCCAGGGAGCAGTGCAGAGCCCAGCACCCTGGCGCCGCCAGCATGTAGTCATGCGTCGGGCCATCAACATCCAGCACCAGGCCCCGCAGCCGAAGCAGCGCACCTCGTTCATCGAGCCGGTGCTCTCCCTCCTTCTCGCCGCAAGTGTCACGCGATCACGGCCTCCGCGATGTCCCGTATTTCAGGTGACGGCAATCGCCAGGTGGCACGTGAACGACTCGGTGACGTGCCCCTGCGGGAAATGCCGCCGCAGTATGTCTTTGATCGAGACGAGCAGCGAGCGCTGCGGATCCAAGCCGGACGCCGCGAGAGCGGAGCGCCGGGTGGCGACGAGGCTAACCCACTGGTCTATCGAAACGGTCCGCTCCCACGGAATGTCCGCGTAATGCACCGCAGCGAATCCGCCTAGCCGGACCAGGCCGGCCTCGTCGTCCTGAAGTGGCCCGGCGCCGTAGGGTCCAAGGCCTACTTCGCGCTGAATCTCCTGAAGCCACGCCGCTCCGCTGTCGCTGACGTTCGACCACAGCGCCAGCTGACCACCGGGCCGCAGGGCCCGCCTGCATTCGATTGCCGAGGTGACGGGCTCGACCCAGTGCCAGGCCTGGGCGCAGGTAACGAGGTCTGCAGCGCGAGAACGCAGCGGCAGGCTCTCGGCCCGGCCTGCTACGACGTCAAGAGCGGGATGAGCGGACCGCAGAACACCTAGCATCGCCGGGCTCGGCTCCACCGCAATTACGGTGGCGCCCCTCTGGGCGAGGACGTTACTGGCGATCCCGGTCCCTGCTCCAAGATCGACTACGATCCGCCCGCTCAAGCCGCCGGCAAACCGGTCGAGCGTGTCATAGAGCGCGGGCGGATAGGTCGGGCGGGCTATCTGGTACTCGTGCGCACTCGGGTCGAAGACGCGCGTCGGGTCAAGTCCGAATCGGGAGCTCTCGTTCGTAAAGCTCACTACGGCGCACTCCCCGGTCGGATAGTGGCGGCCGACCGATGCGGACCGTCATTAACGGATCGTCCCAGGCCGGCCGCAGCCGGGCGGAGGCGACGGAGCGTCAGCATTTCAGCCCTGGTGGCAGGATTTCGGAATGACGACGCTAGTCCGGCCTGTGCGCTCTCGCATCTTCGTCGTGACGAGCGCACCATAGATGCAGGTGAGTCCTCGCTCAGCGGGAGGCGGGATGAATCGGATCTGGCGCCGCGTGTGCGCAGCTGTCAATCCGGTGTCGACCGCGGTTACCAGGTGGTGGTGCCTTTCGGCCACCCGACACGTGCTGACCGGACACGGGCCCACCGCGAGCCAGCGGCGGCTCATCCGCCGTACCCGAGGGCCCGCCCACGTCACGGTGTCCGCCCAGCAGATGAAGGCCCGCGCGGCGGCGATTGATGAGTTGCTTAGCCGAGGCGGTCACGAAATGTGAGCGATTGTGTGGCTTCAGCCGTGACCCTCTGGCCAGAGCGGGACACTGTGCCTGGCGGCGTCCAGGATGAGCTGCGCATCTGTCTCAGCGTGCCCCTCGGGGATGTCGAAGGCGGCCCACTCGCAGACGAAGACAAGGGGCCGGGGGGCGGCAGCGGCCACACCCGGTAAGTACGATCCTGATGCCGACGTCCGCCGCCCGAGGCTCATTGGATTCAAGATCAGGCCGGTGGCAGCGGACCCGGCTGGTTCGGGCAGGGCGCCCGCATTCACGACCTTCTTGCCACCAGCGAGCTGCACGCCTACGTGCAGAGGTTGGTCGTCTGGCTGACTTTCAAGTGCGGGTCCTGAGCGGCGGAACTGGGCCTTGACCCAGAATTCGAATCCCGCCTCGTATTCCCACACGGCGGTGATAGCTACCGCAACTGCTTCGGTCCGGGCCAGCAGCAGACCGGACGCAGCGACATGTGGCAGTTCGTCGGTCGGCGGATCCCATGGGGCGCCCTGCGGGTACGGCGATGGGAAGCTGGCTGCGCCATCAGGTCACCTCTCGTAGTTCTCCGTAGGATGCACCCATGAGCGTCGTGTCCGCTGATACCACCAGGGATCTGGCGCCGACAGGCACGCTGCGGGCCTCGATCAATCTGGGCAATCCGGTGCTGGCCCAGGGCCCGCCGGCGAGGCCGGCCGGCGTGACCGTCGACATTGCGCGCGAGCTGGGCTTGCGGCTGGGGCTCCCGGTTGAGCTCGTCTGCTTCAATGCGGCACGGAAGTCGTTCGAGGCGATGACAGATGGGCGGGCTGATATCTGCTTCCTGGCCGTCGAGCCCGCGCGCGAAGCGGAGGTCGCCTTCACCGCCCCGTACGTCGTGATCGAGGGCGTGTTCGTCGTTCCGCAAGCCTCGGTCATCACGACGACCGTCGGCGTCGATAATGACGGCGTGCGTATCGGTGTCAAGAAGGGGTCCGCCTACGACTTGTTCCTATCCCGCACTCTCCAGCACGCGAGTGTGGTCCGCGGAGACGACGGCGTCGACATCTTCCGCGACCTGGGCCTGGAAGTCGCCGCAGGCATCAGGCAGCCGATGACAGAGTTCGTCAGCAGCCATCCTGGCTTCCGCCTGATCGAGGGCCGGTTCATGGAGATCCAGCAGGCGGCGGGCACGACCAGGACCCGTTTGCCGGAGACTATTCAGTTCCTCCGGGACTTCATTGAGGAACTGAAGACCAGCGGATTCGTTGCGGGCGCGCTCCGGCGCGCGAATCAGACGGGCGCCACCGTCGCCCCGCCCGGTTAGCCGCGGCTGATGCGCACGCCGCAATGCGCTTCGGCTATCCGCGCCGCTGCGCCAGATCTGCTCGCGCGGCGTCGAGCAGGGCCTGCGCTTCTTTTCCGGCATCCGGGACGGGGACAATGGCCTCGCGCTCACACCTCACACCTGTTCAGGGCCGGTAGACCAGCGCGAGCACGCCGCACTGAAAGACCCTGCTGGACAGCAGGCGCAGGCCCTGCGGCCAGCCGGCGTCAGTGAACAGCGGTGTTCCGCTCCCCGCCGCAGCGGGATGGGCATACAGCTGGTACTCATCTACCAGGCCGAGCCGGGCCAGGGACTGGACGAACCGGGCGCCCCCGTGGGCGACGATCTCGCCGCCGGGTTCGGCCTTGAGCCGGGCGATCTCCTCCGCCGTATCGCCCGAGGCGATCCGCGATTCAGGCCAGTCCGCGGATTTCAGCGTCCTGGAGAATTCGACCTTCGGGATGTTGTTCATGATGGCTGCGACCGGCTCGGTGGACACGGGCCGCGTTTCTGCCATGTACTGGTAGGTGACCCGCCCCATGATGTGGCATCCCCGCACGGCGCAAGGTGCTGAGGTAATAGTCCTCGTACTCGTCATCGTCGTGCGGCGGGCAGGGCCGCCGGCCCGAACGATCGCCACTCGGTGCCCTCCTCGCAGATGTAGCCGTCGATGGAGATCGCGGTCATCTGCAGAACTAGCTTCCTCATCAGCGTGCTCCCTCGCGTGGATCTCGCTGACTCTGACAGCCGGGGACCGTGGAACTCATCGCGCGGCTCAGGATTAGGTGAACCGGCCGAGCCATCCTCCCGCGACTGCATGCAGGCGGTCAGATTCCAGCCGGTACCCGCGCTCACGGCCGCGCAGTTCGATAGTGACCAGTCCGGTCTGCTCCAGAACGCGCAGATGCTGCGAGATGGTCGGCCACGCGCAGTCGAACCGCGCGGCGATGCCCCCCGGAGGTCAGCTGGCCCCCCCGTGCGTGCAGCACCGAAAGGATCGTCCGGCGCGACCGGCTGGCGAGCGCCCCGAACACGGCATCAAAATCATCGAGCCCCGTTGGCGGTACGGGGGTTAGATGTCAGACATGACGGATGCGCCACACGAAGGTGACGCCCTCGGTGGGCCGCCGCGGCTCGTGCTGGTCGCGGGCGACTGGCACGGCAACCGAGAGTGGGCGCTCAGCGTGATCGGGCGCGTCCCGCAGCTGCTGGCCAGCGAGCAGACGCGGCTGATCCTCCATCTCGGGGACTTCGGGATCTGGCCGGGCACCGAAGGGCGCCGGTACCTCGACGCCGTCAGCGCGGTCCTGAGCCAGGTGAACGCGCGGCTCTGGTTCGTGGACGGGAACCATGAGGACTTCGGGCAGCTGGCTCAGCTGGCTAGCGACACCGCGCCGGACGGACGCGTCGCAGTCCGGCCCAATGTCTTTCACCTGCCGCGCGGTCATCGCTGGGAGTGGCACGGGCGCACCTGGCTGGCCTGCGGCGGCGGTGTCAGCCTGGACAAGGCGGCCCGCAACGAGGGCACCGACTGGTGGCCGGAGGAGGAGATCACCAGCGCGCAGGAGGCGGCTCTCACCGCTGCTGGCCATGCTGACGTGATGGTGTGCCACGACTGCCCGTCCGGCGTCGACCACGCCTTCCCCCGGCCGCCGTCCTGGTGGGCAGCAGCAGATCTCGCACGCAACGAGGCGCACCGGGCCCGGCTGCAGCGCATCGTGGATGCCGTGCGACCTGAGCAGCTGATGCACGGCCACCTGCACCGGGCCTACCAGCGCATCTGCGACTTCGGTTACGGGCCCGTGCAGGTTACGGGCCTCGCGGCCGAGGGCAGCCTGCGCAACTTCGCGGTACTCGACATCGAGTCGATCACGTGGAAGCTGCGGCGACGGGGGCTGCTGGATGTCGGCCGGCATCGCTAGACAAGCAGCCATCCCTGCGCTGCGAGTTGAGCGCTATTCGGCTGGGCCGGCTTCGGGAGTGCCGGGGCTGTAGAAGCTGATCAGCACCTCGATCGGCACAGTCGGCTCCGTGGTCTCGGTCTCGGGTTCGTCGAGGGCGTCGATGACCTGCTGCACCAGGCCCCGGATCCGCTTCGCCTTGGCGGCCGAGACGTTGCTGCCGGTGAACGTCAGCACGGGACGCCGGTAAGCCTCCTGCGGCGCGGGTTCTCCCGCCGCACGCTGCGCCCTCTGGTGGGCCAGGAAGCCGCCGCGGTAGCGGTCGAAGAGCGCGGCGACCAGAGCGGCTGAGTCGTCGGCGGTGGCCTGGCCGCGCAGCAGGTCAGGGCCGAAGCTGAGGTCACGCTGGCAGGCCTGATAGCGCTGCTCGGTAATGCCGGACACCACGCGGCTGGACGCGGCCCGGATCAGGCCGGCCGCCTCCAGCTGCTTGATGTGGCGGTACAGCTTCGTCTGTGGCTCGCTGAGCTCGCTGGCCAGCTCCTTGGCCGACATCACCCGCAGGTCCCGCGGGGCGTCGCGCATCAGCGCCCCCAGAATCGCCAGCCGCAGCGGATCGGCCAGGGCCCGGAGCGTCTGCACGCTCGTGACCGCCGTGACGTCTCCGCCGGCGGACGACAGGTTGCCGGAGTTGCTCACCTGTCCAGCTTGCCGCGGCGGGCTCGGTGGCCGGCGCGCTGCTCGCCGGGCGCACGGGCCGCAGCATCGGGTCCGGGCGGCTGTTCTGGCTGGGGCTGGTCAGCGGCGGCCTTTTGCTGGTGGTCCTTTCTCGCATGACCGTGCTGCCCTCGGCCGTCGTCATCATTGCGCTGGCGGGACTTGCGTTCGGGGTAATCAACGCGGCGGTGCCGCCGCTGCTGCTGGCCGTCATTCCGCCGCAGCTGACCGGCCGGGTGATGGCCGTGTTCAGCCCGCTGCAGCAGCTGCCGGCATTGTCTCCATGGCCTTGGCGGGCGTGCCGGTCAGCACGCTCCTGCGCGGCATGCACGTGGTGATCGCGGGCGCGGTCTTCGGCCCGGTGACCACGATCTTCGGGCTGAGCGGCCTGCTCATCGTGGCCGCTGGCGTGGTTGTGATCGCCCCGATAAGCAGGGTCAGCGGGGCGCAAGCGAGTGCGGGCACGGCCTGCGAACTGCCCGAGATGCAAAAAGTGGCGGACGTAGCCCTGGACTTCGATGCCGTCGGCAGTCAGCCTGGTGCTGAATCGGCGCTGCCACACATACAAGCCCGCATACGAACCCCTGGTGCGCCGAGGATGGCCGCGACCGGCCAGGCAACGGTGGCAAAACCGGCTCCTGCCAGTGCGGCCGCGAAAGCGCCAGTTGCAAAGCGATCACGCCGCAGCGGATCAGCGGAGTCCGGTAGCCGCGGTCGAGCGTAAAGACAACGTCACGGCGGAGAGCCGGTCGTCATCCCTGCGAAATGCCATAAAACATCACCATAATCCCCGGCGGTTCGGTTGCCCAGGGCCCTGACATGCGCATCGGGTATGCCAGGCATACATAGAAAGAATGCCGGTCGAGCGCGTCTTAGGAAAGACGCAGCGGGCGTCGGTCACCTGAGAGGACGGCGTTAGCGGGATAAGTTGGTCGGGTCATGGTCACCATCAACACGCTGTGCGTCTTCTGCGGGTCTTCCACCCCGCCCGACAACCGCTACGCGGCCGCCGCACGCGACCTCGGCACGATCGCCGCCAAACGCGGCATCGATCTGGTCTACGGCGCCGGCGGCGTCGGCCTGATGGGCGAGCTCGCCGACGCCGCGCTCGCGGCCGGCGGCCGGGTTACCGGGGTCATTCCGGTGGGACTGTTCAGCCGGGAAGTCGGCCACGAGAACCTGACGCAGCTGCACGAAGTGGGGTCCATGCACGAGCGCAAGCAGCTCATGTATGACCTCTCCGACGGGTTCATCGCCATGCCCGGCGGCCTCGGCACGCTCGAGGAAGTCGCCGAGGTCACGACCTGGTCCCAGCTGGGCCTGCACGCCAAGCCCGTCGTCCTGATGGACGTGGACGGCTTCTGGGACCCGCTCGTCGCGCAGCTCGACCGGATGGTCAGCGTGGGCCTGCTGAAGCCGGCCAACCGGGCGCTCATCCAGCGGGCCAACTCGCCCGAGGCCGCCCTGGCGGCGCTCACCGCAGCCGAGCCTGCCTATGTGGAGAAGTGGATAACTCCTGGCGAGCGCTAGAGAGCCGGGCGCGGCGGGGGGCCGCCGTCGCGGGAGTCCTCAGGGCTGGCGATGACCGCCGGGGCCGTGGTGACCGGGCCAGCCGCCGTGGCCGCCGTGGTGACCGCCACCGCCAGGCCAGCCGCCATGGTTCCCGCCGCCGCCCCGGCCGCCCTGGCCCGGACTGGCGCCGTTGCTGCTGCCTGACGCACAGGCGGCGCCGTCGAAGCTGCACGCGGTCGGGCTGGTGGTACTGCCCTGCGCGATGAAGTTCAGCGAGACCGACGCGCCCGGCTCGATCACCTGATCGTAAGGAGCGGCGGTCAGGACCACGCTGCCCGAGCTGCCCGCCTGCCAGCTGGCATTCCACACGGAAAAGACCCGGTCGTCAGGCAGCCCGATGACGAGCCGCCACCCGCTGACGGGCGATTTGGACTGGTTGGCGACCGTCAGCTGGCCCTGAAAGCCGGTGAACCACTGCGCGGGCTTGGAGTAGGTCACCGTGACGGCGGCAGCCGCCGGAGCCGGCGTGGCCGTCGGCGCTGGGACGGCACCCGACGCCGGGCCCAGGCCAGAACCGGACGTTTTCGTCGGCGCAGGCGCACTCGTGTGCCCGGGCACGGCCGTGCCGGTGGTCGCCGCTGAGCGGGGCGACGACCCCGAGGAACGGCGCACGGGTGACTGGTCTGATCGCGTCACGACGTGCCGGGGACGCTGAGCCCCGCCCGAGCCGGCGGACCCGCCGTCGCGAACCGGATGAGCATGCAGGATGCGGCAGGCGACGAGACCGCAGAACGCGACTCCCTCCGCATGCTTCCCGCCGCCCGATTCGCGCAGCAGCAGTGCCGTCCCCGCACTGCCGAGCACGAGCACCGTGACCGCGGCCAGGACCAGGAAGCGGCGATAGCCGGCAGGCCGTGACCGCCGAGCGTCGTTCGGCGGCAGATTCGTCCGGTTATCGGGCTGCTCACCCATCACAATGCGCGACACCGGGCCTAGGTGTCACGACGGCCCCTTCGTCGCTCAATTGGCCGATAACAACTTAGCAACGCCGATGATTAGGAGAACGCATAACACGCGAATCGCTACGCACTTCTCGCTGCGACCAGGAACCGGATTTAGCTCCAGATCGTCACGAAAACCGGCGGCCGGAACCGCGACGGCGGCACTCCCGCAGCAGGTGATCGCATCAGCTGCATGGCCTCGGGGGTGGCAAGGAAATTGCGCAGCGCGCTGGCAGCGGTCGTGCGCCGGTCCCGGTTGATGAGCGTCGCGTGCCAGCTCGCGGTAGCCGGCGGCACCGGCGCGTCGACGACGACCAGCTCGCCGCGGCGCAGCTGCTGGGCGACCAGGTGAGCCCCGGCGGGCGCGATGCCGGCCCCGTCCGCGGCGGCGCCCCAGGCGGCGGTCTGGTTCGGGAAGACCCGGATCTGCCGCTCGGGAATCCGCATCCTGGCGAGCAGCTGGCCGACGTCGCTGCGGGGATCCGCACCGGTTGGATCGACCAGCCACAGGGCCTGTCCGACGGCGGGCCCGGACGGGAAGTCCCGGCCGGCCACCAGAATGATCTTGTAGCGGAAGATCGGCTCGCTGACTATTTCCCGGAACGGGCCGGCGGCGACACTGGGCCCGAGGGCCATGTCCGCCAGCCGGTTGGCGACGAGCACCGGCATTTCCTCGGTGGAGGCGACGCCGGTGGATATCTCCAGCGGACCGGAAAAGCGGCGGGCGAACGCCTCGAGCAGCGGGCCGGTGACGAACTCGGCGATGGTCGAGCTGGCCACGACCCGCAGCTGCTCGGGCGCGCCCTGCGCCTCCCGCACCGCGGCCTGCGCCTCGGCGCCGAGGGCGACGATCTGCGATGCGGTGGACAGCAGGCGGCTGCCGCCCGCGGTGAGCGTCATGCCGCTCGGCCCGCGGACGATGAGCTGGTCGCCGAAATGCTGGCGCAGCGCGGAGAGGGCCTGGGAGACGGCGGGCTCGCTGACGCCCAGCGCGGTCGCGGCCCCGGTGACTGAGCCCAGGCGTGCGACCAGCACGAATGCGTTGAGCTGCGTGAGCGTCATCACTCCGCCCTGACGGGCCGGACCGGCGCCGGGTAGCCGTTCCAGTACAGCATAAGCATCCGGTTATCCGCAGGTTGCGTACGGCCGGTGATGGGGTAACCATCGGTGCGTATCCGGCTGTTTCCCGCGGACACGTTGCCGTGTCCGCCATGAGGAGGTTGCGTGCAGGTCCCCGCATATTTCGAGTACGAGAGAGCCACGAGCGTCGGCCACGCGCTCGCGCTGCTGGCCAGATCGGGCCCCGAAGCCAGGATCCTGGCCGGTGGGCACAGCCTGATCCCGATGATGAAGCTGCGGCTCGCGCAGCCCGAGACGCTGATCGACATCAACGATCTCGCCGAGCTTTCCTACATCCGCCTGGCCGGCGGCGAGCTGCAGATCGGCGCGCTGACCCGCCATGCCGACCTGCTCAGTTCCGCGGTGGCCGGCGAGCACTTCGCGATCTTGCATGATGCGGAACGGGTCATCGCCGATCCTGTCGTCCGCAACCGCGGGACGATCGGCGGCTCACTGTGCCAGGCCGATCCCTCCGAGGACCTGTCCGCCGCCTTTGCCGCGGTCGGCGCCGTCATGGTGATCCAGGGCCGCGACGGAACGCGGACCGTGCTGGTCCGCGCGTTCCACACCGGCCCGTACGAAACGGTCGTCGAGCCAGATGAGCTCCTCACCGAGATCCGCGTGCCGATCAGGCCGGGCGGCGGCAGCGCGTACGAGAAGGTCGAGCGGCGCGTCGGTGACTGGCCCGTCGCCGCGGCCGGCGCCGCGGTGTGGCTGAGCGGCGACATGATTACCGAGGCGGGCCTCGGCCTCACCGCGGTCGGCGCCGGGCATTTCGCCGCGCCGGAGGCGGAGGAGTTCCTGCGCGGGAACGCGGCGAGCGAGGAGAACCTCGCGCGGGCCGGCCAGATCGCGGCCGAGCACTGCTCGCCGACCTCCGACCAGCGGGGACCAGCCGACTACAAGCGTCATCTGGCGGGCGAGCTCACCACCAGGGCGCTGCGCCGGGCCGTGCGCCGGGCGAAAGGGCAGGAGGCCTGAATATGCAGATCACGGTAGAGGTCAACGGAACCGAGTACGCCCGCGAGGTCGAGCCCCGGCTGCTGCTGATCCACTTCCTGCGCGACGAGCTGGGGCTGACCGGTTCGCACTGGGGATGCGACACCTCCAACTGCGGCGTGTGCGTCGTCTGGCTGGACGAGACTCCGGTGAAGTCGTGCACGGTCCTCGCCGCGATGGCCGACGGGCACAGGGTGCGGACCGTCGAGGGCCTGGAGACCGACGCCGGGCTGGACCCGATCCAGCAGGGCTTCGCCGAGTGCCACGGCCTGCAGTGCGGGTTCTGCACGCCGGGGATGATGCTCACCTCCCGGTGGCTGCTCGACCACAACCCGGACCCGTCCACGGCAGAGATCCGCGAGGCGCTGTCCGGCCAGATCTGCCGGTGCACCGGCTACGAGAACATCGTGCGGTCGGTCCGCTGGGCCGCCGAGCACGCCAATGGTGCCGCCGCCGGCGCCGGCGAGGCGACAGAGGAAGTGACCGCATGACCGCGACCACCGAGCACCGGATGAACGGGGCTTACGGCCCGGTCAAGCGCAAGGAAGACGCGCGCTTCATCCGCGGCCAGGGCAACTACATCGACGACATCCAGCTGCCGGGGATGCTGCACGGCGCCATCCTGCGCAGCCCGATGGCGCACGCCCGGATCATCGCGATCGACACCTCAGCCGCCGAGGCGCACCCGAAGGTCCGGGCCGTGATCACCGGCCAGACACTGGAGGGCCTGAAGCTGGCCTGGATGCCGACCCTGTCGCAGGACGTCCAGGCGGTCCTCGCGACCGACAAGGTGCGGTTCCAGGGCCAGGAGGTCGCGTTCGTCGTCGCCGAGGACCGCTACGCCGCCCGCGACGCGCTCGAGCTCATCAACGTCGACTACGAGCAGCTGCCCGTCGTGATCGACGCGAAGAAGTCGCTGGACCCGGATGCTCCGATCATCCGCGACGACGTGGAGGGCAAGAAGGACAACCACATCTTCGACTGGGAAGCCGGCGACCGGGCCGCGACCGACGCGGTCTTCGAGCAGGCCGACGTGGTCGTCGCGCAGGACATGCTCTACCCGCGGTCGCACCCGGCGCCGCTGGAAACCTGCGGGACCGTCGTCGACTACAACAAGGTGACCGGCCAGCTGAACGTGTGGACCACGACGCAGGCGCCGCACGCGCACCGCACCGTGTACGCGCTGGTCGCCGGGCTGCCCGAGCACAAGATCCGGATCGTGTCCCCCGACATCGGCGGCGGCTTCGGCAACAAGGTCGGCGTCTATCCCGGCTACGTCTGCGCCGTCGTCGGCTCCATCGTGACCGGCAAGCCGGTCAAGTGGGTCGAGGACCGGTCGGAGAACCTGATGTCGACCTCGTTCGCCCGTGACTACCACATGCACGGCGAGATCGCCGCGACCAGGGACGGCAAGATCCTGGGCCTGCGGGTCAAGGTGCTGGCCGACCACGGCGCGTTTAACGGCACGGCGCAGCCGACGAAGTTCCCGGCCGGGTTCTTCCACATCTTCACCGGCTCCTACGACCTGCAGGCCGCGCACTGCGAGGTCACCGGCGTCTACACCAACAAGGCGCCCGGCGGCGTCGCCTACGCCTGCTCGTTCCGGATCACCGAGGCGGTGTACCTGGTCGAGCGGATGGTGGACGTGCTGGCCACCGAGATGGGCGTCGACCCCGGCGAGCTGCGGATGAAGAACCTGCTGCGGCCCGAGCAGTTCCCCTACACCTGCAAGACGGGCTGGGAGTACGACTCCGGCGACTACCCGCGGGCGCTGCAGAAGGCGATGGAGATGGCCGACTACCCGGCGCTGCGCCGCGAGCAGGCCGAGAAGCGCGAGCGCGGCGAGTACATGGGCATCGGGATCAGCTTCTTCACCGAGGGCGTCGGCGCGGGCCCGCGCAAGCACATGGACATCCTCGGGCTCGGCATGGCCGACGGCGCGGACCTGCGGGTGCACCCCACCGGCAAGGCCGTGCTCGGGGTGTCCTGCCAGACGCAGGGGCAGGGACACGAGACGACCTTCGCGCAGATCGTGGCCCAGGAGCTGGGCATGTCGCCCGACGACATCGAGGTGGTGCACGGGGATACCGACCGGACTCCGTTTGGCCTCGGGACCTACGGATCCCGGTCGACGCCGGTCTCGGGCGCCGCAGCCGCGATCGTTGCGCGCAAGGTCCGCGAGCGGGCCAAGATCGTGGCGGCGGCCATGCTCGAGGTCTCGACGGACGACCTGGAATGGGCCGACG
The DNA here is from genome assembly GCA_052146815.1 of Streptosporangiaceae bacterium. GTDB lineage: Bacteria > Actinomycetota > Actinomycetes > Streptosporangiales > Streptosporangiaceae > DATJZH01. The sequence continues at coordinate 14,230 of JBKQMG010000292.1, forward strand.
GCAAGTGGCAGGTGCGCGGCGACCCGGACAAGGGGCACAACATCGCCGAGATCGCAATGGCCGCGCACTCCTCGCTGGAGCTGCCCGAGGGCGTCGAGGGGCACCTGGACGCCGAGACGGTCTATAACCCGCCGAACCTCACCTACCCGTTCGGCGCCTACATCGCCGTCACCGACGTCGATCCCGGCACCGGCCAGGTGAAGGTCCGCCGGTTCATCGCGGTGGACGACTGCGGGGTGCGGATCAACCCGATGATCGTCGAAGGCCAGGTGCACGGCGGCCTCGCCGACGGGGTCGGGATGGCCCTGATGCAGGTCATCGCGTTCGACGAGGACGGCAACTGCCTCGGCGGGTCGTTCATGGACTACCTGCTGCCGACCACGATGGAATGCCCGTCCTGGGAGCTCGGCGAGACCGTCACCCCGTCGCCGCATCACCCGATCGGCGCCAAGGGCGTCGGCGAGTCGGCCACGGTCGGCTCACCGCCGGCCATCGTCAACTCGGTGCTGGACGCCCTCCGGCCGTTCGGGGTCCGGCACGCGGACATGCCGCTGACCCCGGCGAACGTCTGGAGCGCCATCCAGGGCCGCCCCCTCCGCACGGACCTGGCGATTCCTTGATCACTGATTACGTCACCGGACTGCAATCCCGGGCGGAGGCTCTCCGCTCGGGGCGGCAGCCCTATGTCATGGCCACGGTGGTCCGGGCGCTGCGGCCCACCAGCGCCAAGGCCGGCGACCGGGCGCTCGTCCTGCCCGACGGGACCATCGAGGGTTTCGTCGGCGGGACGTGCGCCGAGTCGTCGGTCCGGCTGCACAGCCTGCGCGTGCTGAAGACCGGCGAGGCGGTCATGCTGCGGATCATCCCCGAGGAAGGCGAGGACGTCATCGCCGAGGGACTGGTCACGGTAGCCAACCCGTGCGCCTCCGGCGGCATGCTGGAGATCTTCCTCGAGGGCGTGTTCCCGCCGCCGCTCATCCAGATCGCCGGCGACGGCCCCACCGCGCGCGCTCTCCGGGAGGTTGGCGCGGCGCTCGGCTACGACGTCCGGGCCGCGGCGCCCGGCGACCAGGCGCTCCCCGACGCGGCCGCGGTGATCGTGGCCGGGCACGGGCGCGGCGAGGAACCGGTGCTGCGGGCGGCCCTGGCGGCCGGGGTGCCCTACCTCGGCCTGGTGGCCAGCAAGAAACGCGGCGCGCAGGTCCTCACCGAGCTGGACCTGTCCCGCGAGGAAGCCAGCCGGGTGCACACCCCGGCCGGCCTCGACATCGGCGCCCGGACCGTCCAGGAGATCGCCCTGTCCATCTACGCCGAGATGGTGGCCGAGCGGCCGCGGCGCGGCCGCTCGGGCCTACCGGCAGCGGCCGGCTCGGCTGGCTTGGCCAGCTCAGCCGGTTCCGGTCCTCGCGATCCCGGCCCTCCTGATCCGGGCCCTCTCGAACCGGGGCTGACCGGTCCCGGCCGTCCCGCCTCGGACCCGGCGTCGTCGGCCGAGGTCGGCGGCACGTCCGGGGACTCCGGGCCGGAAACGGCAACCGACCCGGTATGCGGAATGACGGTGGCCGTGTCCGAGGCAAGCCTGCAGCTGACGCATGATGAACGCATGTGGTACTTCTGCGGTCCCGGATGCCAGCAGGCTTTTGCCGACGACCCGGGCCGATACCAGGCATGAGCGATCTGGCAGAACTGCTTCCCGACGTAGACGCGCTCCTCAAAGCGCTGGACGCGACCAGCTACCTGGCCGACGAGCCGCTTGGCACGGCGCTGTTCCTGGCCGCGCGGATGGGCCAGCCCATCCTGCTCGAAGGCGAGCCGGGGGTCGGCAAGACCGAGGCGGCCAAGGCCCTGGCCGGAGTGCTGGACACGCCGCTGATCCGGCTGCAGTGCTACGAGGGCCTGACCTCGGCCGAGGCGCTGTACGAGTGGAACTACCCGCGGCAGCTACTGGCCATCCGGCTCGCGGAGGCCCGAGGCGAGACCCCGCGCGAAGCCGACCTGTTCAGCGCCGACTACCTGCTCGACCGGCCGCTGCTCGCCGCCCTCGATCATCCGGGGCCGCGGCCGGCGGTCCTGCTGATCGACGAGGTCGACCGCGGGGACGACGAGTTCGAGGCGTTCCTGTTCGAGCTGCTGGCCGAGTCAGCGGTCACGATTCCCGAGCTCGGGACCCGGCGGGCGCTCTTCCCGCCGATCGTGGTGCTGACCTCGAACCGGACCCGGGACCTGCACGACGCGCTGAAGCGCCGGTGCCTCTACCACTGGATCGACTACCCAGACGTCAGCCGGGTCGCCGCCATCATCCGCCGCCGCGTCCCCGCCGCCGCGGTGTCGCTCACGGAGCAGGTCTCGCGCGGGGTCACGCGCCTTCGCGGCCTCGACCTGGCCAAGCAGCCGGGCGTGGCCGAGGCGATCAGCTGGACCGCGGCGCTGACCGTGCTCGGCGCGACCGAGCTGGACGCGGCCGGAGCCGAGCGGACCGCGGGCGCGGTGCTGAAGTACGCCGAGGACCTGCAGACGGCCCGCGACACCGGGTTCGCCGCGCTGGTCAGCGGCGATGGCTGACGACCTGGCCGAGGTCGCCGCCCGGTTCGGCGCGGCGCTGCGGCTGGCCGGCCTGCCCGCAGGGGCGGGCCGGGCCGAGCGGTTCGCCAGCGCCGTCACGCTGGCCCGGCCGGTCACCGTCCGCAGCCTGTACCTGTGCGCCCTGGCGACCCTGGTGTCGGGCAAAGACCAGATCCCGGTGCTGGAGGCAGTGTTCCAGCAGGTCTTCGGCGGCCTGACCGACGTGGCGGACTCGCGCGGCGACGGCAACGCCGCGGGCCTGCCGGGCCCGCAGGCGGCCGACCTGCTGGCCAAGGCCGCGCTGGCGGCCCGGATGCACACCGCCGGGTCACGCGGCACGCCCGAGGCCGGCTCCGACCGTGCGTCCGAGCCGGCGGAAGACCCGCAGGAGATCGAGCACCGGTATCTCGGCAGCACCGCGGAGCGGCTCGCGTCTAAGGACTTCGCCGCGCTGTCCGAGGCCGAGCTGACCACCCTCGCCGGGCTGATGCGCGAGCTGACCCTCGCGGTACCGCCGCGCCGGTCCCGGCGCCAGCGCCGCCGCCCCGGCGGCCCGCGCACCGACATGCGGGCCACACTGCGCGCGGCCCGGCGGACCGGCGGCGACGCGGTCCGGCTAATCTCACGGGCGCCCGCGCACCGGCCGCGCCGGCTGGTAGTGCTGTGCGACATCTCCGGGTCGATGGAGCCCTACGCCCGGGCGATGATCCAGCTGCTGTACTGCGCGGCGGGCGGGGCGAACGCGGAGGTGTTCAGTTTCGCCACCCGGCTGACCCGCCTTACCCCGGCGCTGTCGCGGTCGCTGCCCGGCGTGGCCCTGCACCGGGCCGGGCAGGCCGCACCGGACTGGCTCGGCGGCACCAGGATCGGCCCGGCGGTGAAGGAGTTCAACGACTCCTACGGCCGTCGCGGGATGGCGCGCGGCGCCGTGGTGGTGATCATCTCGGACGGCTGGGACACCGGCGACCCGGAAGTCCTGCGCCGCGAAATGGAGCGGCTCTCGCTGGTCGCGTTTCGCATTGTGTGGGTTAATCCCCGGACCAAGAGTGCGGCCTACCAGCCGCTGGCCGGGGGCATGGCCGCGGCCTGGCCGCACTGCGATGCTGTCGTCAGCGCGCACACCGTCGAGGCGCTGGAGCAGCTGACTGCCGCGCTCGCCGACCCAGTGCGCCGCCGCACCGCGGTCGTCACCCCGGGGGCTACTGCTCCAGCGGGGCCGGGCCGTTCTGCTCGGTGAACTGCTTGCGCGGCATGCGCTGGACCTCCACGCCGCCAAGTATGGAGACGCCGGTGATGCGCAGGACCGGCGCGCCAGGCCGGGCTGACTCCGGGCTGTCGCCGGGGGTCTCCCGGCCGCCGAGGATGGCGACGCCCGAGTCGGTGACGTGCATCTCCGGCGGCACGATCACCGTCACGCCGCCGAGGACGCAGACCGCCCGCAGCGTCATCTCGCCGCCGGGCAGCTCCGCGTCGCGGAAGTCCAGGTCGGCGCCGCCGAGCACGGTCACCACGTCCATCACCGGATCGGCCCGCCAGATGCCCTTGCGGCTGACGGACCCGAGGATCGCCACCATCGGGCCGCCATGTCGCTCCGGTATTCCGGTGGTGCGGACCGGCGGAGTCGCGGGCGCCGGGGCCGCGACGGTGCCCCGGCCGGGCAGGTCAGCCAGCAGCGGGACCAGCTCGGCCTGGGTCTTGGCCGCGTAGATCGCGTCCAGCCGCTCGGAATGCTCGACGGCGGTGAGCCGCCCCTCCGCCATGGCGTTGTTGATCACGGACGCGGCCTGGTCCCGGTCGGCGTCCGAGGCGCGCAGTGGCGAAACTGAGTTGATCTCCTGCGGGTCCACACGGCTATTGTCGGCCATGCGGGCGGCGAGCGGAACGGAGAACCCCGGTGGGGCATATCGAGGCGGGGCACCTGAGCCATGCCCTGCCGGATGGCCGGGTGCTGCTCGACGACGCCTCGTTCCGCGTGGGCGACGGACAGATCGCCGCGCTGACCGGCCCCAACGGGGCAGGCAAGACTACGCTGATGCGGCTGATCGCCGGGGACCTGACGCCGCAAGCCGGCTCGGTCAGCTCCAGCGGCGGCCTGGGCGTGATGCGCCAGTTCATCGGCGGGATCCGGGACACCACCCCGGTCCGGGACTTCCTGCTGTCGCTGGCCTCGCCCCGGGTGCGCGACGCCGCGGCCGCGCTGGACGCCGCCGAGCTAGCCATGATGGAACGCGACGACGAGCCCACCCAGATCCGGTACGCGGCGGCCCTCGCCGACTGGGGTGACGCCAGCGGCTACGAGGCCGAGGTGCACTGGGACGCTTGCTGCGTGGCCGCCCTCGGGGTCAGCTACGAGCGCTGCCAGTGGCGGGAGGTGCGCACCCTGTCCGGCGGGGAGCAGAAACGGCTCGCGCTGGAGTCGCTGCTGCGCGGCAAGGACGAGGTGCTGCTGCTTGACGAGCCGGACAACTACCTCGACGTCCCCGGCAAGCGGTGGCTGGAGCAGCAGCTGGCCGCGACGGCGAAGACCGTGCTGCTGGTCAGCCACGACCGGGAGCTGCTGGCCGCGGCTGCCGAGCGGATCATCACAGTGGAAGACGGCAGCGTCTGGGTGCACGGCGGCGGTTTCGCCACCTACGTGCAGGCGCGGCGTGACCGCAGCGACCGGCTCGACGAGCTGCGCCGGCGGTGGGACGAGGAGCACGCGAAGATCCAGCAGCTCGTGCGGATGTACCGGCAGAAAGCGTCGGTCAACTCCGACATGGCGTCCCGGCTGCAGGCCGCGGTCACCCGGCTGCGCAAGTTCGAGGAAGCCGGGCCGCCCGAGATCGCGCCGCGAGAGCAGAACGTCAAGATGCGGCTGCGCGGCGGCCGCACCGGCAAGCGGGCGGTCATCTGCGAGAACCTCGAGCTCACCGGCCTGATGCGGCCCTTCGACCTGGAAGTCTGGTACGGCGAGCGGGTCGCGGTGCTCGGCTCGAACGGCTCCGGCAAGTCGCATTTCCTGCGGCTGCTGGTCGGCGACCCGGTCGCGCACGACGGCGTCGCGCGTCTCGGCGCGCGGGTCGTGCCCGGCATTTTCGCGCAGACTCACTCCCGGCCAGACCTGGACGGGCGCACGCCGCTGGAGATCCTGATGACCGAGCACGCCCTGGCCATCAACGAGTCGATGGCGGCGCTTTCCCGGTATGAGCTGCAGGCTGGCGCACGGCAGCGGTTTGGCAGCTTGTCGGGTGGTCAGCAGGCCCGGCTGCAGATCCTGCTGCTCGAGCTGGCCGGCTCCACGCTCCTATTGCTGGACGAGCCCACCGACAACCTCGACCTGGCCAGCGCCGAGGCGCTGCAGGAGGGCCTGGAATCCTACGCGGGAACGGTGCTGGCCGTGACGCACGACCGCTGGTTCGCCCGCTCGTTCGACCGGTTTGTCATGTTCGGCGCCGACGGCGAGGTCTACGAGGCATCCGGTCCGGTCTGGGACGAGGCTCGCGTGGACCGGCAACGCTGACGCCGCTCCTTGCTAGAGTGCAGGCGTTCCAAGAAACATGGCTCCCTGGCGGGACCATGCTCGGCGATAGTCCGGAGATGAAGCGATGGGAATTGTCAAGAAGCTGCTCCTGCTCGGCTTTGTAGGACTCGGCGCTTTTGCCGTCTGGCGGAAGGTCCAGGCGGACCGCGCCGAGATCGACCTGTGGACCGAGGCCACCACGGCAGACGAGTAACGGCCGCCAGGCCGGCCAGCCGATGGGTGCGGAGGCAGGCAAGTGAGCGATGCGCTGTCGGCCACCCTGGTCTGCTGCGATCTGATCGGAACCGTTGCCGTCGATGACGGCCTCGTCGAGCGCGCCTTCGCCGAGGCCATCGCGACCCAGGGCATCGTGCCGGGAACCAGCGCGTACGCGCGCAGCATGGCCCAGGTGCACCGGTCTCGCGGGCGGTGCATCAGCGACGTGATGAGCGACCTGTTCCCCGACAACCAGCCGAAGGCGCAGGCCACTCAGCTGGCGTCCGAGAGGTCGTTCAGCGCCGCCGTCGGCCGGATGGGCATCGCGCCCGTTCCCGGTGCGCGGGAGTGCGCCGAGAAGCTCCGCGGCACGGGGATCCGCCTGTGCGTGATCAGCGACCTGTGCCGGCGGCTGATGAGCCTGGTGCTCGACACCATCGGCTGGTGGGACCGGATCGACCTGGCCCTCAGTGCCGACGACGTCGCCCGCGGATGCCCCGCGCCCGACTTTCCGCTCACGGCGATGCTCCGGCTCGGAGTCGACGACGTCCGGGAGACCGTGGTCGTCGCCAACACTGGAGACGGCGTTCTGGCTGGGCGGCGAGCCGGGGCCGGAATGGTGGTCGGCATCCTCACCGGGCCGCACAGCCGGCAACGGCTGACCGCGGCGGGGGCCACGCACCTGGTGGGTGGCATCGCTGGCCTGACGGATCTCTTGGCACGGGACGAGGTCGCTAGCCAGGGTGGCCAGGCGGCCGAGGCTGGTGTGTCGCAAGCTGCGGGGCAGTTACCGGCTCCGGCTCTGGCCGGTGTTCCGCGGCAGGGCGGACCGGCATGGCGGCTGGCCGCGGCCAGGTACCCTAGGTAAGCCGTACTTCGGGGCTATAGCTCAGCTGGAAGAGCACCTGCTTTGCAAGCAGGGGGTCAGGGGTTCGAGTCCCCTTAGCTCCACCAGTTCAGATGCCATATCGATCTTCACGAAGATCATGGTGGGAGCCATTCCTGTAGCCAAGTGGTCGGGCCGCCGGTACGCTCCCCGGTTATGGCGGCCAGGCGCGGCTGGGGTGAGGACTCGGTCTACTTCGACCACTCGGGAGAGTGCCGCGATCCTGACAAGCACCGGCACTGCCAGGGTCGCTGGCGGGGCGTGGTCAGCCTCGGGTTCGGGCCCGATGGCAAGCGGGTCCGCAAGAAGGTCAGCGGCAAGACCAGGACGGAGGTCCGCGCGAGGCTCGCCGAGCTGCACGAGGACCTGGACGACGGGGTGGTCACTCAGGCTGACTACACCGTCCAGAATGCGATCTCCGACTGGCTGGAGGACGGGCTGCCTGGCCGGTCCGCCAAGACCGTCAGCACGTACTCCGAGGTCCTGGGGCCGCTCGCGGAGATCATCGGGAAGATCCCGCTGCGGGACCTCACGGCGGCCAACGTCCGGTCGGCGCTGACGAAGCTGGGGGCGGCTCGGTCGACGCGGACGCTGGCTATCGCGCATGCCTCGCTCACCAGGGCGATCCGGCGCGCGGAGGCTGACGGCATGGTCCGCCGGAACGTCGCGGCGCTGATCGACACGCCCGTCGGGCAGGATGGCCGCCCGTCGAAGTCCCTCACCTTCCAGCAGGCCGTCGCGCTGATCGCGGCCGCGGAAGGCACGGCGCTGCACGCCTACGTCGTGCTGTCGCTCCTGATCGGGGTCCGCACCGAGGAGGCGAGGGCGCTGAAGTGGGAGCACGTCGACCTTGACGGCGATCCCGGCGCCGAGCCGCCCGTGCCGCCGCATGTTGCCGTCTGGCGGTCAGTGCGCACCCACGGGGACACCAAGACGAAGAAGTCCAGGAGGACGCTCAAGCTTCCGCAGATGGCTGTCGAGGCACTGCGGGTTCAGCTTCAGCGGGAAGCCGATGCGCGGCTGATGGCTGGGCCTCTGTGGCAGGAGCATGGTGTCGTCTTCACCTCAGCGGTGGGCACACCGCTCGATGCGTCGGGTGTGCGCCGGTCGCTGCGGGCGATTTGCCGGAAGGCGACGATAGGTGACGGCTGGGCGCCGCGCGACATGCGCCACACCTTCGTGTCGCTGCTGTCGGACAACGGGATGGCGATCGAGGAGATCAGCCGCCTCGCGGGTCATAGCTCGTCGAACGTCACCGAGACTGTGTACCGGCACGAACTGCGGCCGGTGATCACTACCGGGGCCGAGGTAATGGACAAGCTATTCAGCGCCGCACAGTAAACGCGCAACCATCAGACAGACCGGTAGCCGCCCAGAAGCGGATTGCGAAACTGGAGATTGAGCTGGCGCGGTCGCAATATAGCTGACGCACTCGCCGATTTATTGGACCAGGAGCCCTGGGCCTGCCGCTTTGACTACCTGTCCTCTAGAACCCCGGCTCCGCTAGCTCTCCGTCGGCTGCCCGCCCGGCTGCGGCCATTTGCGTATCAGCATGATTCCCAGGCCCGGCACAGCGCGTTAGCTAGGAGCATCTGGCGGGGCGTCCGGCAGGACACCCGGATCAGGTCCGGGCTGGCCACGATGATGGCCATGGCCCGGGCCCTTGAGGTCGCGACATTCAGTCTGTGCGGATCGTAAAGGAACTCCAGCCCCCGGGGGGCGTCGGCGGCGGAGGAGGTCGCCATCGAGTAGATGGCGACCGGTGCCTCGCGTCCCTGGAACTTGTCGACGGTCCCGATCTTCACCCCGGATGGGCAGCCAGCCTCCGCGAGGGCGTCCTCGATCGCCCTGATCTGCGCGTTGTAGGGAGTGACGACGAGGATGTCGCTTGGTCCGATTGTCAGCCGCTCGCCGTGCTTGTCGCACCACAGGCGATCTAGCAGGCTGCGCACGAGGCGCGCGACTTCGGCGGCTTCCTCCGGCGAGGAGTTGGCGTTCCCGTCGTGCGCCACCTCGCGGATGCGCAGGCCCGAGCCGTGCGGCGGGAGATCACCCAGGATCCTCTGGTTCTCGAGCCCGTCGACGCAGGTCAGCCTTCCGTCGTAGAAGGCGTCGGAGGTATACCGGCACAGCTGCGGGTGCATCCGCCACGTCCGGTCGATGAGCAGCCCGGCTTCGGCGGGCATGGTCGCTCGGCCGTCCAGGATGTGCTCGAGTGCTGAGACGCCAGCGCCTGGCGGGTGCGTCGCCTGGCTGGGCTGGGCGAGTTGCTGGGGATCGCCCAGCAACACGAGATTCCGCGCGGCGCCGGCCACCGCGAGGACGTTGGCGAGCGACATCTGGCCTGCCTCGTCGACGAACAGCGTGTCGACGCTGCCAGCGAATTCCGGCCGGGACCACATCCAGATAGTGCCGGCCGCCGTGTCCAGCTCCCCGTCACGCAGGCCCTGTTCGAGCTTGCCGTAGCTCATGCCTGCGGCCAGTGGGTGGAGGTAGGGGTTGTCCTTGTCAGCGCGCTGCCCGATGCGAGGCAGCGCGACATGGCGGTCGGCGGCGCGTTCGGCGACCTCGCCGATCAGGTTGCCGATCACCGCATGCGAGGGAGCGGTGATGCCCACCGTGCGGCCATGGGCGGCGAGGTCGAGGATCTGCCCGGCTGCGGTGAACGTCTTCCCGGTGCCCGGCGGCCCCTGGATCGGCAGGTATGAATCGCGCAGAACGAGAACCAGGCGCAGTGCAGCCTCGGCGGCTGTCTCGCCCGCGCGGCGCAGCGAGCCAGCCGCGCGGGCGCCGAAGACCGGATGGTGCCGCAGGAGAAGAGCAGTTGCCGCGTCCCTGCCATCGAGTCCATCGCGGACGACTCGGCCGCCGAGGTCCCGCAGGCGCTCCGCCAGCGTCTTGGTGTTGACTGGTCCGCCTTCCACCAGCGCGGCCGGCAGCGGCCCTGCGTAGTCCTTGCCGATCTTCAGGTCGACAGTCCCGTGCTGATCGTCGATTGTCCAGACCGACCAGCCCCTGCCGGTCAGAGGATCATCAGCGGCGTCGCCGGCTGAGAACCGGTACTCCTGCGGCGGGAACGAAAACCGCCGGACGACTGATTTCTTCACCTCGCCGACGATCTCGCCGCCCGCCAGGCCGCCGAGCGCATCCGGCTCGCCGATCAGGTCGGTGACGCTGAGCGTGCGCACGTAGAAGTACCGCCACCAGGCGGGCTTGGCCTCCCGCCGGTGCCAGTCCAGCAGGTCGGCCAGCAGCGCCTTCGCCTTTTCCTCGCTGGTGCGGTCGGATGGGTCTGCGGGAATGCCTGCCATCAGGGCCGAACTGATCCGGGTGACTTCGGGATCCTCGGTGGAACGCGCCTCCTCCGCGGCAACGGGGCGCGGAAGGTCCTCGCCCAGCTGCATGGCCAGTTCCGCGTCGTTCCTCGAGCCAGTCCCGGAGCGCCAGCGCGGACCGGCAGTCGTCCTCGTTGTACGCGGCGATGATCTGCCGCTGCTCGGAGGCGGCCTCGGCGCCCCCGTCCTCGAGCGCGGCCTCGAAGGCGATGAGGTTCCTCGTCGCCTGGCCGAGATCCATCTGCCGGGTGTATCCGCACAGCGGCTCCAGCCGCTTGATCGAATAGCTCTCCACCCCGGCCCGGATGCCCTGCCGCACGACCCGGTAGAGGTCGACGAACACGCCGAGCCGGAACAGGCCGTCGACTTCGTCCTCGCGGGTGGCGAAGCGGCCCATCAGCCGGCCCACGGCCTCCTGGCGGGTTTCGTGCAGCTCGGTGAGATGATCGACCGAGGTCGGCTCGTAGTGGTTGTAGTGGTACACGTGCAGGCCCGGCGTACGCTGCCGGCGCTCGGTAATGAAGTCGACCAGTTCCTCAAATGCGCGCTTCTCGTCCTGACGGTCGAACGACCAGATCTGGGTGTACCGGGGCGCGCCGTTCTCGTCCGTGTCGGCCGTGTCCACGACGCCGAACAGGTACTGCAGCCCGAACTCCCGGTCATCCTCGCAGTAGTAGCGCGCCCCCTCGATGTCGAAGAACAGGTCGCCAGGCGCTGGTTCCGGCAGCGCCAGCAGGCCCCTGTTCGCGATCAGCAGGTTCTCGGCGTCGCGCTCGGGATCCAGGATCTCGTGCCGGATAACGCCCTCGTCCTCGCTCGCCACCTGCAATTGCGCCTGTAAACGAGAACGGTCCAGGGACTCGCCGCCGGCCTTGCTCACATCGGGAAGCTCAGCCAGGCTCGCGAACCCGCGCCTGGTCGTGACGCCTGCCTCCCTCAGCACTCGCCGCTGCCCTTTCGTGATGCCGGCGATCAGGGACAGGTCGTCATCCCGCCGCCTCCCGGCAGCGCACAGGTTGCTCCACCGGCAGATGGCGCAGTGCTCGACGGGGTCGGGGTAAGGATCCGACCGGGGATCGGATGCCATGAATCCTTCAAGGGAGCGCCGGGTCTGACGCTCGTACGCGGCGTAGTCGCTCACCTTCAGCGAGGTGAGCCCGCCGTTGCCGAGCGCCAGGTGCATCCACCGCGGCTGGATCCCCTGCAGACCGGCGAGAAGATGCGAATAAGACGCCGTCTGGGACACGGCACGTCCTTTGGCGGAGCGGGCCAGCTTGGCGTCGACGACCTCGTAGTGGACGCCCTCCGGCCGGGGCTCGCCGTCGGGCGAGGGCAGCAGGTCCGCGCGGACGAGGAAGTCCGGTCGCCCCAGCAGCGCCATCCGACCTGCGGCCCGCTCTTCTAGCAGCACGCCCTGATAGACGACGTCCACACCGTCACGGATAGCCTGCAGTGTGGCGGCTGCTGCCTCCGCTTCGGAGCCTCCGCCGATCTCTGCGACGTCACGGCCGTACGCAGCAAATCGGTCGAGCACCGACTTCTCGTGCGCCTTCCCGCGCTCGACAAGATCCTGAAAGCCGATGTCGAACTCCTGGGGCGGGTGCAGTTCCCGCCGCGCCTGCAGCACATCGAGCCGGGTCAGGCGCTGACAAGCCAGGAAATTCGCCACATCGCTCGCCGACAGCCGAAGCTGACCATCGATGAGCTTCACCAGTCCCCCTGACCTGTCGCCGCTCTGACAAGGTCAGGCAGTGCGAGCCCTGGCAATGGCAGCTGCCACTGCCGCAGTGATCTTGGATCCTCTGCGCTGGAATCCGAGGGTCCGGATGGTCTCGGCCAGCAACTCGTCTTCCGTGCGCAGCAATGTGTCCGACTCGATCCACCGGATGACCGCGACCAATTCAGCCTGGCTGTAGTCGGCAATGCTGGCGCGCCAGGTGGCCACAGGGCAAGGACCGACTCGGGCGGCCGTCGTGACAGCCTCAGGAGCATCGGCTCCGCGGCGGCCAGTCCAGGCTTCACCAGTCCGGTCGGCGTCAGTCACGGCGGCCTGATATGCCTCGACGGCACGGGCAACTTCGGCTTCCCGGTGCAGGAACCAGTCCTGGCTCCAGATCCGATGGAAGCGCCAGCCGAGCCGCTCCAGGTGCTCTTGTCTGAGCCGGTCCCGGTCTCGCGCGGTCGCAGATGAGTGGTAAGAGGCACCATCGCACTCGATCGCCAGGATCATCTGGCCGCGCTGGGTTGGATGCTGGGCCGCGTAATCGATCCAGTAGCCGGAGCAGCCGTACTGGGCTATCAGCGGGATGCCGGCACTGCGCAGATGAGTTTCCACGTCGCGCTCGAATGAGTTGAGCAGGGGCTTGGCCTTGGCCACATCGCCTAGGTCGGATCCGCCGGACTCGGCGTACCGCAGGTAGCGCGCGAGCATTCTGGCGCCCTCAGCGCGCAGTCTGCGGGGATCCATGTCAGCAGCCGAGAAGGACGACACCACGGTCATGTGGGCCCTGGCCCGGGTGATCGCGACGTTAAGCCGCCGTTCCCCGCCCTCATTGTTGATCGGGCCGAATCGGTACAGCATGCGCCCGTCGGAGCTCTTGCCATAGCCGACGGTCAGGATAATGGCGTCGCGCTCATCTCCCCAGCCCGGTCGCGATCTCCGCCCGGTCAGCGAACGCAAGCACCCTTCGCGCCACCCGCAACCTCCAAGATCAACAGCGAATGTGCTGCTCGGAGGCTATGACACCGCCCAGGCGCCACGTAGGGAACCCAGCCTCGGCCGGAAGGATCAATCAGCTCATCGACCAAGTCGTTGACGGGCGCGATGTGCGGAGCCCTCAAGCCGTCGTTCTGCTGTTGCCTCTACTTCTCATCGCGCATCCGACGGTGTGCCACCACCTCATGCTCCCAGACAGACAGCTGATCGTGAAAGCGCCCGCAGATCTCTACGGATCGGAAGGTTTGGGGGTTCGAGTCCCTCTGAGCGCGCCACTGCTTCAGCAGTTCGCCGTGCCATTAGCGTGCCATTACCCCCGGTCAATGCCGGTATCCTGCGGTCACTCGCCCGCGGCCATAAGCGCAGATCAGCGCTGTTCTCCCACGCAGATACGTCTATTTGCAAGCAGGGGGCCGGGGGTTCGAGTCCCCTTAGCTCCACCCAGACGTAGTTGCAGGTCAGAGTGATGTTGATCTCTATGGAGATCATTTGGGAGCCGTCGTTGGGAGCCATTCGTCCGCTGGCCTGCCGCGCAATGGGACCGCTCGCGTCCGGGGAAGCGTT
>JBKQMG010000293.1:0-6301 GCA_052146815.1 Streptosporangiaceae bacterium
CAGCCGGCGGCCCTCATCATCATCAATCTCACGCACCCGCAGGCGATCTGTCACCGGCCCAGTCTGAAGGATCAGCACCCATCAGGCACCGCCTCGCCAGGCAAACGTGACCTGCTACGGCACTAGCCCGGGGCCCAAGGACCCTTTCAGCCGGGACCTCGGCCCGGTGCGCCCGGCGACCGGCCCTGCGCACGATGAGAGCGATTTCCCGGTCGCGACGGACGTGCCGGGCCCTGGTGCCGCACACCGGGCGGCACGGGAGCGGAGGGTGACATGCCAGGAACTCCCACTGATCACGCCGGCCTTGAGACGCTGCCGCTCGATACGTGCCTGCGCCTGCTCGGCTCCGTCCCGCTCGGCCGGGTGGGGTTCTGGGCGGACGGCGAGGTCGTGGTCCTGCCGGTGAACCACGCCATGGACGGCCAGGATGTGATCTTCCGCACCGCCCCCGGATCGAAGCTCGCGGCTGCCGAGGACCAGGACCAGGTCACCTTCGAGGCTGACGGCTACGACGAGCAGACCCGGTCCGGCTGGAGCGTCCTGGCCACAGGCCGTGCGATGCCCGTCTACGAGGACGCCGATATTCAGCGTTTCGGTCAGCTCGGCCTGCACACGTGGCCCGACGCCGTCGGGCATCCGTACTGGATCCGGGTGCGCCCCATCTCGATCACGGGCCGGCGCACGCCGGGAAACGCGGGCCCCGGATAGCGGCCCGCGCCCGCCGCGGACCGCGGTGCGGCACGGTCCTGCCAGGTAGCCGGCCGGCCGGCGGCGGTGAGTAGGCTGCGACAGTGACCGATGCCCGATTCCCGGCGTCATGAACGCCGACGTCAATACGCGGCTGCGCGAGATCGAGGCCGAGATACTCGCCCGGCGGCCCGAGCATGCGATCGAGCCGTCCCTGGACCGGATCCGGGCGCTGGTAACGCTGCTCGGTGACCCGCAGCGGGCCTATCCGGTGATCCACATCACGGGCACGAACGGCAAGACCTCCACGGCGCGGATGACCGAGACGCTGCTGCGCGCCCGCGGCCTGCGCACGGGACTGTTCACCAGCCCGCACTTGTCTTCCATGCGCGAGCGGATCTGCGTGGACGGCGAGCCGCTGAGCGCCGAGCGCTTCATTGAGGCTTACGAGGAGATCGAGCCCTACCTGCGGCTGGTGGACGAGAGCCAGCCCGTCCGGCTTTCGTTCTTCGAGGTGTTCACCGGGATGGCCTTCGCCGTCTTTGCCGACGCGCCGGTGGACGTCGCGGTGATCGAGGTCGGCATGGGCGGCACGTGGGACAGCACCAATGTGGCCGACGGCGCCGTCGCGGTGATCACGCCGATCGCCCTTGACCATCAGCTCTACCTCGGTGACGACGTCGAGACGATCGCGGCCGACAAGGCGGGGATTATCAAGCCCGGCGCGGTGGCGGTTCTCGCTCAGCAGCCGCTGGACGCGGCGACGGCCCTGATGGTCAGGGCCGCCGAGGCCGGCGCGGCGGTGGCGCGGGAAGGACTGGAGTTCGGGGTACTGAGCCGGGCGCTGGCCCTCGGCGGCCAGCAGCTGGCGATCCGCGGGCTGCTCGGCGACTACGACGACCTGTTCCTGCCGTTGTTCGGCGCGTATCAGGCGGGCAATGCGGCCTGCGCGCTGGCGGCGGTGGAGGCTTTCGCCGGCGCCGCCCCGGTCGACACCGGCGCGCCGGACGACGGCCCCGATCACAACGGCGCGAGCGATTCCTCCGCTGCACCGGGCCAGGGCGCGGCGATCCCGCTGCAGCGGGCACCCGGCGGTGCCTCGTCCGATCAGCGGCTCGGCCCGCTTGACCCTGACCTGGTCCGCGAGGCCTTCGCCATGATGTCCTCGCCGGGGCGGCTGGAAATCGTCCGGCGCGGCCCGGTCGTGGTACTCGACGCCGCGCATAACCCGGCCGGCATGGCCGCCACCATGGGGGCGCTGACCGAAGCGGTCTCGTTCTCGGAGCTGATCACGATCCTGGCGGTGAGCGAGGACAAGGACGTGCCGGGCATCCTGGACGAGCTGGAGCCGGTGGCGGCGCAGCTGGTCGTGACCCGCAATTCGTCCCCCCGGTCCATGGATGCCGGCAAGCTGGGCGAGCTCGCGAGCGCGGTCTTCACCGCCGACCGGGTCACGGTGGCGCCCCGGCTGGATGACGCGATCGACATCGCCGTGGCGATGGCGGACGAGGCGACCGCCGCCGCGGGCGGCGATCCGGGGATGCCCGGCGGTGCCGCGGTCCTCGTCACCGGCTCGGTGGTGACCGCCGGAGACGCGCGCGTGCTGCTGACCGGACGCGGGGCCGCCGGGGAGGCGGCCACGGAGTGAAGCGGCTGTGCGCGACCGTCCTGATCATGGAGGCGATCGTGATCGGGCTCGCCATCCCGGTGGCCGTCCAGATCAGCCGCGCCTCGCCGCGCGGCGCGGGGATCGCCGGGGGAGTGGCGGCCGTCGCCGCGGTCCTGCTGGCCGCGCTGGCCCGCAAGCGGCTGAACTGGACTCTGGTCGGCGGGACCCTGCTGCAGATCCTGGTGATCGCCGCAGGGGTGGTGGTACCCGTTATGTACGTTCTCGGAGCCGTTTTCGCGGCCTTGTGGATCATTGGCATCTGGCTCGGGTACCGGTGGGAACGGGTGTCTTAGCAGGCTGCAGGATTGCGGGCCCGAGCGCGGCGTGCCTACCCTGCCGGTTCGCCGGGCGGCCCTGTAGGCTTTTTACCCGGGGATCAGCTGCGGCCCGCACCGCTACAGCGGGCTAGTAAGTGATCACGTAGAGTTAAAAGAAGGCGAGAAATACTTGTCCGTGTGCATCCGTCCGATCCTGGCACCATCAGCGGCAGCCGGGCGTTGGACGATGTGCAGGACGACGCAGTGCACCGGTCCGGTGCCCGGCACCGCGCCGACGGGGAGTTCGCGAGCGGCATTCCGTACCTCACCGAGGCAGCCGTGCGCTGGCCCGATGACACACCCGCAGCGGAGCCGGGGGGCCTTCGCCGTGCAGCAGGGCGGATCACCCGGTCGGACGATTCTGGAAGGTTTACGTTCCACATGAGCAACGCGCTGGCCTTTCTTGGCCGTGATATGGCCGTCGACCTCGGCACCGCGAACACGCTGGTGTATGTCCGCGGCCGGGGAATCGTTCTGAATGAGCCGTCAGTCGTTGCCCTGAATACCAATACCGGGCAGATCGTGGCCGTGGGGGTCGAGGCCAAGCGGATGATCGGCCGGACGCCCGGCAACATCGTGGCCGTCCGGCCGCTGAAGGACGGCGTCATCGCGGACTTCGATGTCACCGAGCGGATGCTCCGCTACTTCATCCAGAAGGTGCACAAGCGCAGCCACCTGGCCAAGCCGCGGCTCGTCGTCGCCGTTCCGAGCGGCATCACCGGGGTGGAGCAGAGCGCGGTCAAGGAAGCCGGTCACCAGGCGGGGGCCCGCCGCGTATACATCATCGAGGAGCCGATGGCCGCGGCGATCGGCGCCGGGCTGCCGGTCAACGAGCCCACCGGGAACATGGTCGTGGACATCGGCGGCGGCACCACCGAGGTAGCCGTGATCTCGCTCGGCGGGATCGTAACCTCGCAGTCGATCCGCGTCGGCGGAGATGAGCTGGATCAGGCCATCATCCATTTCGGCAAGAAGGAGTACTCCCTGATGCTCGGCGAGCGGACCGCCGAGGAGATCAAGATGGCGCTCGGCTCGGCCTATCCGCAGTCAGACGAGCCGAACGCGGAAATCCGCGGCCGGGATCTGGTCAGCGGGCTGCCGAAGACCATCGTCATCTCCGCCGAGGAAATCCGGCGGGCCATCGAGGAACCGCTGAGCGTGATC
Organism: Streptosporangiaceae bacterium; assembly: GCA_052146815.1. Taxonomy (GTDB): domain Bacteria; phylum Actinomycetota; class Actinomycetes; order Streptosporangiales; family Streptosporangiaceae; genus DATJZH01. Next base: position 3,838 of record JBKQMG010000293.1, read on the forward strand.
GTGGAAGCGGTCACCAGCACCCTGGACAAGTGCCCGCCCGAGCTGGCCGGCGACGTCATGGACCGGGGCATCGTGCTGACCGGCGGCGGGGCGCTGCTGCGCGGCCTGGACGAGCGGCTGCGCGAGGAAACCGGCATGCCGATTCACCTGGCCGATAACCCGCTCGACTCGGTGGCCCTCGGCACCGGCAAGTGCGTCGAGGACTTCGACACGCTGCGCGAGGTCCTCGTGCCTGAGTACCGGCGCTAGCACAGCAGCCGGGTACAAGGGCAGGGTGGAGTACAGCGCCAGCGCGATCGCCGCCTGACGCGGCGCGGACGAGGTGATCACAGTGCACGACTCGCGGCGGACCCGCGTGGTGCTTGGCGTGCTCCTGGTCGCCGCGCTCGGGCTCATCACGATCAACTACCAGGACGGCTCCTCGTCCGCGCTGAGCGGGCTGCGGCGGGCGGCTGGCTCGGTGTTCGGCGGCATCGAGAGCGCCGCCAGCGCCGTCACCAATCCGGTGACCGGCTTCTTCGCCGGCCGCAGCGGCTCCGCCAGCAGCGCGCAGGTGACCGCCCTGCAGCAGCAGATCGTCCGGCTGCGGGCGGCCCTCAGCCGCGCCACCTTGACCAAGAGCGACTATGCGCAGCTCAGCAGGCTGCTGCAGCTGTCGGGCAAGGGCGGGTACCGGGTGGTCACGGCCAGCGTCATCGCCACCGGCCAGGGCTACCAGCAGACGGTGACGCTCGACGCCGGGAGCAAGGACGGCGTGCGGCCGCAGGAGACCGTGCTGAACGGCCAGGGCCTGGTGGGCGAGGTCATCTCGGTGACCGCGCAGACCGCTACCGTGCAGCTGGCCACGCAGTCCGGCTCGGTAGCGGGCGCCCGGCTGGCGCCGAACGGCGAGCTCGGCTGGGTGACCGGTCAGGGCAAGGCCGCGGCCGGCTCCCCGCTGCTGAAGCTGCAGCTGCTCAGCACCGGGACGGTGCTGCGGCCCGGCGAGCAGCTCGTCACCTCCGCTTCGGTGAATGACCGGCCTTACGTGCCGGGCGTTCCGATCGGGACTATCGCATCGGTGCTGAACAAGGGAGGATCCCTGACTCCGCTCGCGACCGTCCGGCCTTACGTGGACTTCGGCGCGCTCGGGGTGGTGGGCATCGTGATCGAGCCGCCCCGTCACAACCCGCGCTTCTCGGTGCTGCCGCCAAAGCCCAGGGCCCGGCCGACGCCGACCGTCACCGTGACGGTGACCCCGAGCGCGCCTGCCGCGCCCGGAACGTCGCCCGCGCCCGCGCCGACCGCGGGAGGCTGACATGCGGCGTGCTGCCCTGGCCGCCGTCCTGGTGGCGGTGACCGTCGTGCTGCAGCTGACCGTCATCAACCGGCTGCCGCTGGCCGGCGCCGGGTCGCCCGACCTGGTCCTGCTCGTGGTGGTCGCGCTGGGGCTATGCGGCGGCCCGATCCTGGGCGCGGTCACGGGCTTTTGCGCAGGCCTCTGCCTGGATCTGGCCCCGCCGGCCAGCCAGCTGATCGGCCAGTACGCGCTCGTGCTGTGCATCGTCGGCTATACGTGCGGGCGACTGCGGGGCACCCTCGGCCGTCCGCCCCGGCTGTCCCTGCTGGCCCTGATCTGCGCGGCAGCGGCGGCAGTAGTCGGCGAGGCGCTGTCCGCCGGACTCAGCCTCGTCCTGGATCCGGCCGGCGTCAGCCTCGCCTCGGTGCGCCAGGCACTGCCGAGCTCGGCGGCGTACGACGTCGTGCTCAGCCCTTTCGTGCTGGCGGCGATCGTGGCCCTCACCAACTGGGCGGGCGCCGGGCAGGCCCAGGCCGCGCGCGATCCCGCGCAGCCGGGCGGCTCGGCGCGGAGGCAGACAGCGCCCGGCGGCGCCGCGGCGGGCGGCACGGTAGGCCTGTCCAGCGGAGCGGGGCTGCTCGGCGGCGTCGGCTGGCTGGCCGGGCCGGTGTCGGCCCGCGCGGCCCGCAAGGCCGCCGGGCGCACCCCGAACCTGAGCGAGAAATCCGCCCGCTCCGGGGACGGCTGGATCGGCCGCAGGCCGCCCTCCTGGCGCGGAGCGGCGGCCGGCGTCCGGGCCGGCGCCCCCCGCAAGCTGTCCGCCGCGCACGGGGTCGCCGGCAGCGCTGCGCGGTCGAGTCAGGGTCCCCGTCCGGCCGCCCGCCCGGTGAACCTGCGGCTCGGCGGCAAGCGCCCGCCGGGCGGCGCGGCCGGTGGCCAGCGCCGGATCGCAGCGGCGGGACTGCCCCGCATCGGCTTTTCCGCGGGCAGCGGCCGCGGCGGCCCGGCGCGGCCTGGCAGCGGCCGTGCCCGCTGGGCCTCGGGGCAGGGCCGGCCGGGCCGCGGCGGCGGCAGCCGTGCGGCGCGCACGCCGGACGTCCGGTTCAGCCCCAGCATCGGCCAGCGGCCCGGCGCAGGCCGCAGCCCCGCGCGCGTCCGCACGCCGTCCTTCGGCCGTTCCCCGGG
>JBKQMG010000294.1:0-6658 GCA_052146815.1 Streptosporangiaceae bacterium
TGGGCACAGCATCGATCAGAGCAGTGATTATGTTGAGCGGCCAGCGGCCGGGCGTCGCGTTGAGCAGGAAGATCCCGCTGCCAGACGGATGCTGCTCAACATAACCAGCTACGGGACATACAACTCATTATGTGGAGTTCCACATAACCAGATCCGTGGGGGCGGGCAGGTGAGATCCCTGCCCGCTACCCGGCAACTGCGCTTCTGAGTACGGGTTGTCATTGCTCACATGGGGCCGGGAGTGGGAGCGGGTGACGCCCAGGTCGGCCAGCAGCGCCGAGACGGGCTTGGAGGTCATCGAGGTGCCGCGGTCAGCGTGCACGGTGTGCGGGGCGGTGCCGTTGCGCTCGATGGCCTCGGCGATGAAGTCGGTGGCGAGCTGGGAGTCCTCGACCGGGGAGATGATCCAGGACGGGTTGAACCGGGAGTAGATGTCGATGAGGACATACAGCTGGTAGAAGATCCCCCGGGCCGGGCCGCGCAGCTTGGTGATGTCCCAGGTCCATACCTGTGACGGGCTGTCGGCCAGCAGTTCCGGCTTGACCTTGGCGGGGTGGGTGGCCTGGCGGCGGCGTTCCCGGCTCTGTCCCGCGGCCCGGGCGATCCGGTACATGCTCGACGCCGAGCACAGGTAGCTGCCGGCATCCAGCTCGCGGGCCCAGATCTGCCCGATCGACAGGTCCGCGTACGCCTCGGTATTGATCAGCGTCAGCACCGATTCCCGCTCGGCGGCCGACAGCGCCTGCCCGCTGGCGGCGGCCTCCCGGGCCTGCCGCGGGCCGTGCAGCGGCCCCCGGGTGTGGCGGTAGTGCGTGGCCCGCGCCCGCCCGACCAGCACGCAGGCCCGCCTGGTCGGCACTCCCTCAGCGCGCAGCCCGGCGAAGGTACAGCTCATCGCGTCGCCGACGGCGACGGCGTGTCCGTGCTCTCGGAGATGGCCTCCAAGAGCCCTTGCAGTTTTCCCATGATCTCCACCACCGCCTGCGACCTGGCCAGCTCGCGGGTCAGTCGCCGGTTCTCCGCCCGCAGCCGGCCGGGCTCGTCCCTCCCGCCGGACCGCCCCGTCGCCCGGTGCGGGCGCGGGGATGCCGCCGAACCGCGGGCCAGCGCGGCGCGGGCCATCGTCCATTCCCGGATCTGCGACTGATACAGGCCCTCCCGGCGCAGCACCGCAGCCTTCTGCCCGTGCGGGGCCGCCTGGTACTCGGCGACCACCCGCGCCCGGTACTCCGCGGTGAACGACCGGCGGACCGGACGCGCCGCCGGATCGATCACCCCGTCGGCCGCCGGATCTCCGGAGCCTTGCAGGGCTGAAACGCTGTTACTCACGAGACTGTTCTCCTGTCACGCCCTACACGGTGAACCCGGGGCTCCCGGGTGTCTCAACGCAGCCTGACAGGTAGGGCCCCGGACGCCGCAGCGCCCGGGGCTGCGGGCCGCGAGCCGAGCCTGGCAGGGCAGCGGCCGGGAGGACGGACCGGACAACTGCCCGGCCGCGAAGCCGGGGCCTCCGCACGCAGCCAGGCAATCGCCCGGTCCCGTGAGATGGGACTCCCGAGAGGGTGCGACCGTCTTTCATCCCATCGGGAGGATGGAACTCGCCCCGCCACGAGGTGGACTGGTGCCTGACGGCGGGCGGAGGGTATATGGGCCAGACGGCGAGATTCCAGGAGGCGTTGCGCAGGCTGGCGATGATCGACGAAGGCTTCGTCGAAGACGAGGCCGGGCTCGGGCTTGGCCTGGTCAGGACGTCGGCGCTGGATCCCAGGACCGCGGCGCTGCTGCACGTGGCTGTGCTGGTGGCCATCGGGTCACCGGCGGTGTGCCTGGACTGGAGCGCCGGCCGGGCGCTGGCGGCGGGCGCGACCGAGGAGGAGATCGCGGGCGTGCTGCTGGCGATCGCCCCGGTAGCCGGGCTCGGCCGGGTCGTCTCCGCGGCCCCCGATGTGGCGATCGCGCTCGGGTATGACATCGCGGCCGCGCTGGAGGAACCGGACGGTTACTAACAACTCCGGCCTAGGCGGAAGGAATGGCTATGACTGTGAAAACTAAGGGTGGCGGGCCGGCGAGCCCCGCCGGGCGGCCAGCCGGTAAGAGTTCAGCGCGGGCCGAGACAGTGGAGCAGCTGAGCCGCGCGGACCGGGTGGCCCGGGGGAAGGACGCCCGGGCGGTGACTCCGCTGGAGTCGCATGCGCAGTTCGCCCCTGACGGGCCGCGGGATCCGGTCGGGCTGCTGCTGGGCCAGGCGCAGTCGCGGGTGCCGGAGCTGGTGCCGGTCCGGCACGGGCGGATGCTGGTGTCGCCGTTCACGTTCTACCGGGGGGCGGCGCTGCCGATGGCCGCGGACCTGGCCAGCACGCCCGCCTCGGGGCTGCGGGTGCAGCTGTGCGGGGATGCGCACCTGTCCAATTTCGGCGCGTTCGCCTCGCCGGAGCGCAACCTGGTCTTTGACGTCAATGATTTCGACGAAACCCTGCCGGGCCCGTTCGAGTGGGATGTCAAGCGGCTGGCCGCGAGCCTGGCGGTGGCCGGGCGGGACAACGGGTTCCCGGCCAAGGCCCGCCGCAAGATCGTCCTGGCGGCGGCCGAGGGGTACCGCACGGCGATGCTCGGGTTCGCGGGACAGACCTTCCTGGAGGTCTGGTATGCGCACCTGGACATCGAGCAGGTCATCGGCGAGTTCCGGTCCCAGATGAAAGGGAAGAGGTTCAAGGCCGCCGAGAAGCTGCTGGCCAAGGCCCACACCGCCGACAGCACGAAGGCGCTGCGCAAGCTCACCACCGTGACCGACGGGCGGCGGCGGATCATCAGCGACCCGCCGATGATCGTCCCGATCGAGGAAGTCTTCGCGGACGTGCAGGCCGGCGCGATTTACGAGCAGATCCGCGCCGTGCTGGGCGAGTACCGGTGTACCCTGCAGTCTGACCGGCGGCACCTGCTGGAGCAGTTCACGCTGGTCCAGGTGGCCCGCAAGGTCGTCGGGGTCGGCAGCGTCGGCACCCGCGCCTGGGTCCTGCTGATGGACGCCTGTGACGGGGTCGAGCCGCTGTTCCTGCAGGCCACGGAAGCCCAGCCGTCCGTTCTTGCGGAGTACTGCGGGCGCAGCCAGCACGCCAACCAGGGCGAGCGGGTGGTCGCCGGGCAGCACCTGATGCAGGCCGAAAGCGATATTTTCCTCGGCTGGACCCGGGTGCCAGGCCCGGACAAGGTGGACCGCGACTTCTACGTCCGCCAGCTGAAGGACTGGAAATTCTCCGCCCCGATCGAGGCGATGATCCCGTCAGGCATGACCGTGTACGCCCGGCTGTGCGGGTGGACCCTGGCCCGGGCGCACGCCCGCTCCGGGGACCGCATCGCCCTGGCCGCCTACCTCGGCGGCTCCGCGGCGTTCGACCAGGCGATCGCCGGCTTCGCCGAAACCTACGCCGACCAGAACGAACGCGACTACGCCGCCCTCCAGGCCGCCGTCAAAGACGGCAAAGCCCAGGCGGCCACCGAGATCTAACACCGGACACAGGTCCCGCCCATCCAACCCGTAAAGGGAAACATGGAAGGCCCGCGCCATGGCTGACGTCACCACCGATATGGACGCAGAGCACGCTGGATCGCTCGGGCGGCGCTACCTCATCCAGTTCGAGGAAGACACCCTCCGGCAGCGGCCGCTGTGGATCCGGCTGATCATCGAGTTCCTGGGCACGTTCGTGCTTGTGACGGTGGCGGCCGGATCCGGCGTGATCAACCATTACGCCGGCGGCGGCCCCATCAGCCGGGCCGCGGCGGTGATCGCGCCCGGGGCGGTCGTGATGGCCATGATCTACGCCTGGGGCCCGCTGTCGGGACTGCACATCAACCCGGCGGTGACCTTCGGCTTCACCGCCCGCGGGGTGTTCCCCCGCAAATGGGTGCTGCCCTACTGGGTGGTCCAGTTCGCCGGGGCTATCTGTGCCGCCCTGTTCCTGCAGCTGATGTTCGGGGACGTCAGCGCAGGCGGGAACTACCCGATCGCCACGCCCGGCGGGCAGTGGAAGTCGCTGGTGATGGAAACCGTCCTGACCGCGATCCTGGTCAGCGTCATCCTCAATACGGCGACCGGGAGCCGGAGCATCGGCCACAACGCCGCCATCGCGGTCGGCTCGACGGTCGCGCTGCTCGGCCTTTTCGCCAGCCCGATCAGCGGCGCGTCGATGAACCCGGCCCGCACCCTCGGCCCCGACATCGTCGGCAACAACTACACGGGCTGGTGGGTGTATGTCGCCGGCCCGGTGATCGGCGCCGCCATTGCCGTTGCGATCATCATGGCCGTGCGGGGACTGCCGAACAAGGAAGAGCGTGAGGCCGCCGAGGGCGGCGACCTGCCGATCCTTGGCGCCGCGTCTCCGTCCCAGGATGGCCACTGAGAGGGCAGGCCGCCGTCCGCAACTGCCAGCCCGGTATCGACGATGAGCACGTCGGAGCCCGATCAGGCGCCTTCGGCCCAGGAATCATCGCCCAGCCCGGGACCGGCTGGCCGCCGGGCGGGCAAAGGGCTGCCGACAGTGCCCATTGCTGGCCGCCGGCCAGCGTGAGGAACATGTGACGATGACGGCTGAACCGCCTGCGGGCCCGGTCACCGAAGGCGTCCGCAGCCTTGAGGTGCGCTGGATCTTCCCGGGGCAGCTGGAGGCCGCGGTGGCCGGCTGGTTCGGGCGGTTCCCAGTCGCGGCGGAGTCACGCGAGGACACCTACCTGCTGGATCCGCAGTTGCGCGGGCTGTCGGTGAAGGTCCGCGGGGGCGGGGCCTTGGAGGTGAAGGCCTATCGTGGGAGCCAAGGAATCCTGGAGGTGGCCGGCCGTGCCCGCGGACGCCTGGAGTCCTGGCAGAAGTGGTCCTTTCCCGTTAGCCCGCTCAGCCCCGGCAGCGGTGACCCGCCCGGCTGGCGGCCGGTACGCAAGAAGCGGCGCATCAGCCGGTTCTCACTGGCCAGCGGGCTGGTGGTGGCGCCTGCGCCGGGGCTGGGCCAGCAGCCGCGGTGCGAGGTGGAACTCACCGAGGTCCGCACCCGTGGCCAGCCCTGGTGGACCCTGGGGTTCGAGGCGACCGGCCCCGCCGATCTGCTCCGCGCCGCGCTCGAGGCCACCGCCGCGCTCGTGTTCGCCCACGCCCTGCCCGGTGGGGTGGAACCGGGCCCGGAGCAATCCCGGTCCTACGCGGAGTGGCTGTCACAGTGGCCGGGCGCGATATAGCGGGCGATGTAATGGTCAATCCGCTCGCCTTCTGTGACGGCGCACGGAGCTGCTTGAGGTCAGGGTTGGTGGTTCGCCGGGAGCGTGGTGACGAGCACGTCAGACACGGGCGAGCCGCCGGTACGGCCGGCCGACGTAGACCTCGGCGGGCAGGGCCTGCAGTTCGGCCGCGTGCGCGGCGGCCAGCGCTGACCATGCTTGGCCAGCTGCTCAGGGCCAGCCCGGCTTACGCGGCGCCTCGTAGTGGGCATACATGTCGCTGTCACCTAATCAGGATCCAGAGCGCCTTATCGAACAAGATCCGCTCCTGTCAAGATCCGCTCCCAGAATCGGACAGGTTCGCTCCCAAAATCCGGCAAAACGGTCAGGCGGAGGCGAGCATGATCAAAAGAGAAGGCGCTGACCTGCCAATTTCCTGGTCGGGGTGGCCGGATTTGAACCGGCGGCCTCTTCGTCCCGAACTAGCGGCGCCGCTGAGTGTTTGGCCGTCGTCCCAGCTAGATCGGTGTGCCAGCGGTCGTGATGGCTGGCGACTGTCAGGGGACGTTGCTGTACTTTTCTGCTGTACGCCGAAGCCCCTAGCGGTTTTCAAGAGCATCCGTGGCTCATAGTCTGGCATCGCTGCTACCTGCATTGTTGGCGCTCGGGGCTGGCTCGCCAAGCAAGATCATCCCGCGTATATCCCGCGGTTGCTGTCAGCCGTTACCGGGAGAGCGGGCGGCCGATGGTTTGCGCGGCCCTCGACCCGTTGCTCAGGAGGATGTGGGCGGCCGGACCCGGATGCTCGTGCGCAGGAACGGTATAGTGCGGAATGGGTGAGCTAATGGTCAAGTTCTGGCGGCGGAGAGTGCAGCCAGGCCCGCCGCATGCCCAGCCTGCGGTCCCGGCAGACCTTGTCGCCTGGGCGGGGGAGGTGGATGTGTCGCGGCTGTCGGACAGGACCTTCCAGGACGCCGAAGACTACCTAAAGGGGTACCGGCACATGAACCTGGACCTCAGCCAGCAAATGGGCTGGCGCCTGATCGCGGCCGTCGAGGCCCAGGTAACTCCCTCGCCGCCAGCCGACGCCCAGCCGTTGGATGTTCTCGCGACAGTCCTTGCGCTGCGGCGCAAGCAGCTCGGCATTGGCTGATCGTCGCCGTCGGATCGATGTGACGATGAACGTCTACACCGAGGTGTCAGACGCCAAGACGCTCCAGGCGCTCAAGCGCCTCGGCAGGCAGCTGGATTCGTAGCCGTTGCTGTACTTCGCTGCTGTACGGCAGCAAAAAAGGCCACTTCCCGTGAAGGTGAGTGGCCTTTGAGCTGGGTCGGGGTGGCCGGATTTGAACCGGCGGCCTCTTCGTCCCGAACGAAGCGCGCTGCCAAGCTGCGCCACACCCCGGTGCTGCCCGAGAAGTCTAGCTGATCCCAGGCAGCAGTGTGAGCAGCGTGG
>JBKQMG010000295.1:0-3347 GCA_052146815.1 Streptosporangiaceae bacterium
GCTGGGGACAACGGCCAGATCGTGGTGGAGAGCCTGTGTGACGGCCTGGCCGGGCTCATGAACCAGACCGGCCCCAGCGGCTGACACCAGATGGGCGCGAGGGCCCTTGCCCACAGGGAGCTGAAGCGCGGCATGGCTGGCTCAGGGTCGGCGTCGTCGTGGGCGCCGTTGCGTATCGGGCTGTTCCGGACGCTGTGGATCGCGGCGCTGGTCAGCAACGTGGGCACCTGGATGCAGACCGTGGGCGCCCAGTGGCTGGTGGTGCATGGTCCTCACGCGGCCGTCCTCGTCTCGCTCGTGCAGACCGCTGACACGCTCCCCGCTGTCTTGTTCGCGCTGGTCGGCGGCGTGCTGGCGGACATCTTCGACCGGGCCAGGCTGCTGGTCGCGGTTCTCGCCGGCATGACCGCCGCCGGCGCGGCGCTCACTGCGCTGACCGCCGCGCACCGGATGCCGCCGGCGCTGCTGCTCATGTTCACCTTCGTGCTGGGCACCGGCGCCATCCTGGTCGCACCTGCCTACCAGTCGCTGGTGCCTGACATGGTCCCCCGCCCCCAGCTGCCGGCCGCCGCGGCCCTCAGCTCGATCAGCATCAACCTCGCCCGGGCCATCGGCCCGGCGATCGCCGGGCTGCTGGTCGCCCGGATCGGGGTGGCCGCCGTGTTCGGCCTGAATACGGCGACGTTCCTGCTCTACGCGATCGTGGTGGCATGCCATCCTCAGCTGGGCGGGACCCCGCAGTCTCCCGAGCGGTTCCTTCCGGGGCTGCGGGCCGGCGGCAGGTACGTGCGCCACGCACCCGTCGTGCGGCGCATCCTGCTGCGCGCGGCCCTGTTCCTGGTACCGGGCAGCTGTCTGTGGGCACTGCTGCCCCTGATCGCCACCCGCCGGCTGGCCCTGGGTGCGGGCGGGTACGGGGTGCTGCTGGGTGCCCTGGGGGTCGGCGCCGTGGGCGGCGCGTTCATCCTGCCGCAAATCCGGGCCAGGCTGCCGGCTAATGCCCTGGTGGCTGTCGCGAGCCTGATCTACGCGGTGGCACTGGTCGTGGTGGCGGTGTCGCGCAGCCTCGCGCTGACCGTCCTGGTGCTGCTGCCCGCCGGCGTGGCCTGGATCGCGTTCCTGTCGAACGTCAACGCCGCGCTGCAGCTGTTCCTGCCCAGGTGGGTGCGCGCCCGCGGCCTGTCGGTCTACCAGATGGTCCTGTTCGGCGCCCAGGCAGCCGGAGCCCTGATCTGGGGAGTCGTCGCCGGGGCTGCCGGGCTGGTGCCCGCCTTCCTGATCTCCGCCGCCGTCATGGCCGCCGGCGCGGCCACCATCTGGTTGTGGCCGTTCCGCCAGATCGCCGACATGGACCGCAGCCCGGTCCGCTGGCCCGAGCCGCAGCTGCTCATCAGCGCTGACCGCGGCAGCGGGCTGGTGCTGGTGCGGACCGCCTACACCATCGCCGCCGGAAAGGAACAGCAGTTCCTGCAGGCCATGGCCCGCCTGCGCCAGTCGCGGCTGCGGACCGGGGCAACCGGCTGGGGCCTGTACCAGGACGGCCAGAACCCGCGCCTGTTCATCGAGCTGTTCGGCGTCCCGAGCTGGGAAGAGCACCTCAGGCAGCACCGGCAGCGGCAAACCGGCACCGACCTCCAGTACCACGCCGCCGCCGCCGCACTATCCGACCCGCCGCCGCAAACCAGCCACTACCTAGCCGCCGACGTCCACCAGTAGCCAGAACCCAGGTCAACACCCCACGCGGTCCGCCGACGGCTCCGCCTCGTCGGTCACCGCGGTCACGCATTGGTGAATCATCGTGGTGCAGGCACCACCGATGGACGCAGATCAACTGATCTGAGCGTCCATCAACAGCAAGCCCGCACGGCGCGCCAAGCGCGCAGAACGAAGCCTCTTTGTGTCAAGAGCCTTTCCGGGTTTTCTTCGGAGCTGGTGCCGCACCGGTCCGTGCGCGTCCGCCTGGGCGTCGTAGGGTGGTGTCGGGCTCGGGAGTGGCTGGGCCGAAGAGCCGGTGTTCGGGGTGTGAGCCGGCCGCGCTGGCGACAGAGTCGTTCCCCGGTTGCCCTCCAGGGCCCCTGGTCCTGGCAAATGCGGCGGCCCTCCGGGCGTCGGCCTGCAGGCGGCTGTAGATGGCGTCGCTGACCTGTCGCTTGAGGGAACGGAGGGCTTCTTTGGGGGTCTTGCCTTCGGCGAGCTTGCGGTCGTAGTAAGCCCGCCCGTCGCTGTGGCGGTGCCGGATCTGGGTGACCGCGGCCATGTGGATGGCGTGGTTCAGGCGGCGGTTCCCGCGCCGGGACAGCCGGTAGATCTTCCGGTTGCCCGACGACACCTCGATCGGCGCGGTGCCGTTGCAGGCGGCGAAGTTGTCCCGGCTGGGGAAGCGGGACGCCTCGGCGGCGTAGCCGATGACCGTGGCGGCGATCACCGGGCCGACGCCGAAGATCTCGGTGACCGTGGTACCTGAGGCCCGGACTGCCGCCGTCAGTCTCTTCCTGGTGTCGCGCATCTGGGCGTCGATACGGCGCAGGTCATCGAGGAACTCCGCGGCGAGCTCGCAGCGGGCCAGGGCAACAGCCCCGGACGGCTTGATCGCTTCCAGGACATGAGTTGCCTGAGCTGCGACTATCTCCTTGGCGATGCCGCCAGGGATCAGCTCGCAGAGCACGGCGTGCAGCCGGCAGGCGACCTGGGTCCGGGTCCGGCCCAGGTCACGGTGGCGCTTGGACCACACCTTGAGCACCGCCGCGTGGTCCTGGGCTGCCACCGGGCGCGGGGCCGCCGAGCGCAGCGCCGCGATGGCCACCGGCCGGGCGTCGCTGGGATCGTTCTTATTCGTCGCGCCGGTCGCCAGCAGCCGCACTCGGGCGCCGAGCCTGGGCTGCACATCGAGTACCCGCTCGCCCGCGGCGACGAGCTGCCGGGCCAGCAGGTAGCCCAGGCCCCCGGCGCCCTCGACCGCCCAGGTCCGCTCCGGCCAGGACGCTGCCCACGCCACAAGCCGCTCGGCCCGGGCCGCCGAGGCGCGCACCCGCACCTCGCCCAGCGGCGCCTCCTTTTCACCGATCGCCACCGCGGTATGCGAGCCCTTGTGCGGGTCGATACCGATCATCACTGCTGCCATCAACGGCTCCTGGTCATCGTTGGGATAGGGACCGTGGCGGCATGCCTGATTTCAGTTCCGACCGCTCGCGCCTCTTTTGAGCCAGCCACGGCGAGACCCGCGGAGCTGGCACGTCGTTCGTAAGCCAGACCGTCACCGGCCGGCAGGCGGATATTGAGCGAGCTCCGCGGGCCTCTCGACGCTACGACCAAACCGCAACGCCTACATGGATTCTTCAATCAGGCGG
>JBKQMG010000296.1:0-3678 GCA_052146815.1 Streptosporangiaceae bacterium
ACACATCGCCCTTCGCTGGCCGGGAGACCGCCTGGTACTCGAATGCGTGTTCTACTAGCTGTATGACCAGGGTGCCCTGGCCTGCCGAATGCCGCCTGCACCATCCGTGGCTGCCGGGCACGGTGACGCTGACCTGGGAACCGTGCGACTGTCCCGCCGCCCAGGCCGCACGCGGCGGGCACATCAAAGTCCGGTGCAACGCCGAGAGATGCGAGGAGACCTGGTGGTCCCCGCTGCACCGGCCCGAGCGGATACTCCTCGGCCACCGGGAAGACCCTCTGCGCTAAGGCGCCGGGGCGTCAGGGTACGGCAACGCTACTCACCTCGAGCAGGACTTCCGGGCGAAGGCAAGCCCACGGGTTCATCGAGTCAGACGGGCAGTACGTCGAAGACGCGCGCAGCAGGCTACGGTTTCGGCACAGTGCCCCATCCTGGTGACCTTCCGGGAAGATGATCTCCGCCATGGTGATCGAGCCGGCGCCACATGAGCTGCGACCGCAGACCTGCATCCGGCGTCGGCTTCCTGACGGCACCAGCACCAGCCCAGCTCCCACTGTTCACGTATCAAGGCGCTGTTCCATGGCGGGTCGTCAGACCTGTATCCGGGTTGCAGTCCGGGTTGCAGTTCACTCCGGTACGGCCCGGTTCATTGGAGTACGCCACCCGGTCTGAGCTGCGGCACGAACGACCATGAACCCCGGTGAATTCGCCCCGCTCAAGCTTTTAATCCGGTGTTCCTTACATCCTCACGTAAGCTGCCGCAGTCGTTACGGCCAGGAGCGCGAACGTCATAGATCACACGGGTAGACCCAGGGGTGGAGCCACCCTCCGGTCTTGGCACGTGGCGTCCTTCGCCCTATGATTGCCGAACTGACCCTTTTCGGCATTCGGTGGTTCTTCACAGGTCGCATGGTGGGGGGTGGACCGTGAAGTTACTGGCTGTGTCACTGGCGCTGGGCCTGTCGGTTGGCCTGCTTGCGGCGTGCTCAGGCGGGGCGGCAGCTCACCCTGGACAGGCATCGGTGAGCGCAAAGCACGGTGGTTCGGTGGCGCTGGATGGCGCGAGACTGTGGGTACCGCCTGGTGCTATCAGCGGGCAAGGGTATCTTACTGCTAGCACCGGCGGAGCACGGCCTTCACTCGCCCGGCTGACGGGAACCGGGGCACCGGCGTTGATGGCAGTGACGGCAGCGCCCGTTCACTTCGTCCTGACGGGTGCGCGTGTCTTTAAGCCCGTCCGTATCACGTTCCGGGTTGGCCAGATCCAGCTGCCATCCGCAGTGCCCGCGGCAAGTTGGGCGAGCGCGGTCTGGCTGGCGTACTACGACACTCAGACGCAGCGATGGCAGCCGGTGCCAAGTACCTATGATGCCGCGGCGCGAACCGTCACGGCGCAGGTCCGCCACCTCAGCTGGTGGGCGCCGTGGACCTGGGATTGGCAGCAGATCGCTCTGCGCCTGCGTCAGTCCCTGTCAGCGCTGGGCTCCGGCCGCGCCGCGCCATCCCCGTGCTCAGGTCTCCACGGCGTCACCGTGACCAGCAGCGGCGGCCAAGACCCGCCGCTCGTTGGCTGCGCCGCGCAGAACGGAGCAAACGCTCTCACTGTGAGCCTCACCGGAAACCGCAGCTACGCCATGGTGGTCCATGCCCCGGCCGGGGCCTCCTTGGAGCCGCCCAGCTACAGCGGCTTCGACGAGTGGATTGAAACCCGTGACGCAACCACGAATGCACTGGGCGGTCCCTACCTCGCAGTGACCCACACCCTGTCCTATGACCTTCCCTTGAACGGCGGCCCAGTGACATTCACGGCCGCCGCGTCGTGGAAAACGCAGATGGTTGACCAGGCCGCCCCAGCAGCAGAAGCTGTCTTCGACTTGGTCACTTTGGGCTACGCAAATTGCATCCTCGACTCAGCCGCCCGCAGTGAACCTGCTTCATTCGCGGACGCGCCTGGCCTGATAGTTGAGTGCTTCCCCGGGCTGGCGGAGGCAACCACGGTCGGCCGCTTCTACCTGAAATACCTGGATCCTATCTCGCATTACGTGAAATCCTTGCTTGAATCCTACGACCGGGCCCATGACGCAAGCCTCGGACTAAGCGGAAAGGTGTACATTGTTCGTCCTGCCGCTGTGATCCAACTTCCCAAGTGTCCCAAGGCCGCCCCTGGAGTACCCGCAGGACTAGTACAGGCGGTAGCCCAGCAGCAAGGTAACCTATGTGAATTCGAGATCGAGAACCTGAAATATGATTCACAAGACCCAAGCTGGGTGCTCTTTCTTATCTCGCCACTGCCTGGAATTATCGCCCAAGGAGCTGGCGCAATTGCGCATGAAGTGAACGGAAATTGGACGGTGGTCGCGAGCGGATCGGCTCCTGACTGGGGCTCCGCCGGCGTCCCTGCCGAAGTGGTTGCCTACTTCGGCCTGGGCTGCCCCTAACCCCATCTTTTCACGGGAGTTCGGCGGCTAGGCGGCGCGCCTGAACGGAAAAGTGCTCCTGACCTGGGACGATAAGGGTTGTCGAGGCCTTTATCACTCCAGGTTCGAGGAGCACTTTCCACGTGAACGCTACAGGATGGTCGCGCGGTCTTGAAGTCACCGGCGGCGGCACGGGGGTCGTGTCGCATGCCGGGCTGGCGCTGCTGCGCCAGCTGACCGACCGGACGGGCCTGACGTCCGGGCTGTCGGCCGCGCTGCCCTCGCCGCTGGGCGGCCACGACCGGGGCCGTGTCCTGGCGGACCTGGCGTGCGCGATCGCCGACGGTGCCCGGGTGATCAGCGACTTCCGGGTGATGGGCGACCAGCGGGAGCTGTTCGGCCCGGTCGCGTCGGTGCCGACCGCGTGGCGGGCGCTGAGCGAGATCGCGGCCGGCGGGGACCG
This sequence comes from Streptosporangiaceae bacterium, assembly GCA_052146815.1. GTDB lineage: Bacteria > Actinomycetota > Actinomycetes > Streptosporangiales > Streptosporangiaceae > DATJZH01. The sequence goes on from JBKQMG010000296.1 coordinate 2,881, forward strand.
CAGGAGGCGGAAGGTGACGGCCGCGGTGAGCAGGGCGCGGCGGCACGCGTGGGCGCAGGGCATCGCGCGGCACGGCGGGCTGCCGCCGGTCCTGATAGCGGACCGGAAGCTGGAGGGCGTGACCTGCATCCGGCTCGACGCCACCGTCGTGACCGCGCACAGCGACAAGGAACTGGCAGAGCCGAACTTCAAGGGCTACGGCCATCACCCCATCATCGCCGAGTGCGACAACGTCGCCGAGCCGCTGGCCTGGATGCTCCGCCCCGGCTCCGCCGGCAGCAACACCGCCGCCGACCACCTGCGGCTGCTCCGCGAGGCCATCGAGGCCCTGCCGCCCGCGCTGCGCCGCAGGCTCATGGTCACCTGCGACGGGGCCGGCGCCAGCCACGAGCTGGTCAAGGAGCTGGACCGGCTCGCCTCCCGGCACGGCTACCAGGTCACCTACTCCGTCGGCTGGGCGCTGGGCGCGCGGGAGAGGACGGCGATCGGCAAGGTCCCCGAGGCCGCCTGGGAGATCGCCGTCGACGGCAAGGGCGAGGTCCGCGAGCGCCGCTCCGACGGCGCCTGCGCGGACCGGCGCTGCGCGCACCAGGCCTGCTGGATCGAGGAGGCCCACATCGCGGAGCTGACCGGGCTGCTGCGCGAAGGGCCCGGCGGCGACCAGCTGAAGGCGTGGCCGAAGACCATGCGGGTCTTCGCCCGCCGCGAGCGCCCCCACCCCGGCGCCCAGCTGTCCCTGCTGGAGGCCGAAGACGGGTGGCGCTACACCCTGTGGGTCACCAACCGGGCCACGGACAC
>JBKQMG010000297.1:0-3381 GCA_052146815.1 Streptosporangiaceae bacterium
TGAGTTGTATGTCCCGTAGCTGGTTATGTTGAGCAGCATCCGTCTGGCAGCGGGATCTTCCTGCTCAACGCGACGCCCGGCCGCTGGCCGCTCAACATAATCACTGCTCTGATCGATGCTGTGCCCATCGTGTTCCGCGAGCCTGCAGGAGGCAGCGATGGGCAGCAGGATGGTGTGGGTGCCGGTGGTCTCGGGACCGCTGGCACCGTATGCGGCGGGGTTCGAGTCGTGGCTGGCGTCTCGGGCGTACTCGGCGTCCGCGGCAGCCGACCGGCTGTATCAGTTTGATCAGCTGAGCCGCTGGCTGGGGCGTGAAGGACTCAGCGCGAGCGAGCTGACCGGCGAGCACGCCGTGCGGTTCGCTGCCGGGCGCCGTGCCGCGGGGCTGAAGTCGTGGACGTCACCGCACAGCGTGGCGTTACCGCTTGAGTATCTGCGTCAGCTGGGTGTGGCGCCGGCGTCGGCACCGGTAATCCCGCAGGGCCCGCTGGAAGAGCTGCTCGCTGACTACTGCCGCTATCTGTCGGTCGAGCGCAGGCTGTCAGATCACACGGTGTTCGATGCCTACTTCCCGGCCGCGCGGTTGTTCTTTTCCGGGCTGGAGACTCCGGACGGGCTGGGACTGGACCGGCTGTCGGCATCGGAGGTGAGCTCGTTCCTGGCCCGCGAGTGCCCCGGGCGCAGCATGTCGGGTGCGCGGGACCTGGTCTGTGCGTTGCGGTCGCTGCTGCGCTACCTGCACCTGGCGGGGCTGACCGAGGTGCCGCTGGTATGGGCGGTGCCGTCCGTCGCCGACCTGCGTGATCGCACGCTGCCGCGCGGCCTGGACCCTGCCACGGTGCGCAGGCTGCTGGCCAGCTGTGACCGGCGCACGCTGACCGGCCTGCGTGACTTTGCGATCTTGCTGCTGCTGTCGCGGCTGGGGTTGCGGGCCGGTGAGGTCGCGGCGATCACCCTGGAGGACCTCGACTGGCGTGCCGGTTTGCTGCTGGTTCACGGCAAGGGCAGCCGCGAGGATGCGCTGCCGCTGCCGGTCGATGTCGGCGAGGCGATCGTGGCCTTTCTTCGCCGTCGCCCGCGATGCGAGTGCCGGGCGCTGTTCCTGCGGGTGACCGCGCCGCGGCAGGAGCTGGACCGGTGCACGGTCGCGTGGGTGGTGCGCGCGGCCTGTGACCGGGCCGGGCTGCCCCGGGTGGGTCCCCACCGGCTGCGGCACACCGCTGCCAGCCAGATGCTGCAGGCCGGGGCGTCGCTGCCGGAGATCGGACAGGTCCTTCGGCACCGGGAGGCGAAGACCACCGCGATCTACGCCAAGGTCGACCATCGCTCGCTGGGGATGCTCGCGCGCCCGTGGCCGTCAGGAGATCGGGCATGAGCGCGCTGCGGGCGGCGCTGGGCGACTATCTGCGCATCCGCCGTCAGCTCGGGTTCACGATGCCCCAGGAAGGCCGGCTGCTCGAGGGGTTCGTCGGGTTCGCTGAACGGGCCGGCGCCGAGCGGATTACTACCAGCCTCGCGCTCGCCTGGGCGCGGATTCCGGTGAACGTGCACCCGCACACGTGGCGCCAGCGGCTGATCGTTCTGCGCGGGTTCGCCCGGCATCTGGCCACGATCGACCCCGCCAGCGAGGTCCCGCCTGCGGACCTGCTGCCCGGGCATCGCCCGCGGGTCACGCCGTTCATCTACTCCGGCGAGGAGATCGCGGCACTGCTGGAGGCCGCCAGGCGGCTGCGGCCGACGCTGCGGGCGGCGCGCCACCAGACCTTGATAGGCCTGCTGGCCGTCACCGGCTGCCGCCCCGGGGAGCTTCTCGCGCTCAACCGCCAGGACGTCGACCTGACTCACGGCCGGATCCACGTCCGCGCGGGCAAGCAGGGCAAGCAGCGCGAGATCCCGCTGCATGAAAGCACGGTCAGCGCGCTGCGTGCCTACGCCGCCCAGCGCGACGCTGCATGCCCGAGCCCGTCAGCACCGGCGTTCTTCCTGTCCGCCAGGGGACGGCGGATGGGCCGAGAAGAACTGAACAGGACCTTCACCACGCTCATCGGGCAGGCGGGGCTGGAGGGCCGAGGCTCGCGGCCCCGCCCGCGCCCGTATGACCTCAGGCACAGCTTTGCCGTGCACACGCTGCTCGACTGGTATCGCGCCGGCGAGGACATCGACCGGCGGATGCCGCTGCTGTCCACTTTCATGGGGCATACCGACCCGGCCAGCACCTACTGGTACCTGGAAGCAGTCCCGGAACTGCTCGAGCTGGTCAGCCTGCGCCTGGAACAGTTTCCCGGGATCCTGTCATGACGGCGGTCGCGCCCGCGCTGCAAGCGTTCTTCACCGACCGGCTGATCACCCAGCGCAGCGCCAGCCCGCAGACGATCGCCGCCTACCGCGACACGTTCCGGCTGCTGCTGCGCTTCGCGCACGACCACACCGGCAAGCAGCCGTTCGAGCTGGACATCGACGACCTAGACGCGCCGCTGATCGGCGCCTTCCTCACCCACCTCGAACGGGACCGCGGTAATAGCCCGCGGACCCGCAACGCGCGGCTCGGCGCGATTCACTCCTTCTACCGGTTCGCTGCGCTCGAACACCCCGAGCACGCGCACACGATCGCGCGGGTGATGGCGATCCCGACCAAGCGCCACGAGCGCAGCACCGTCTGCTACCTCGACCTCACCGAGATCAAGGCACTCCTTGCCGCGCCCGACCGCGGAACCTGGCTCGGCCGCCGCGACCGTGCGCTGCTGGCACTGATGATCCAGACCGGTGTCCGCGTCTCCGAACTCACCGGCCTGCACGTCGGAGACGTCCACCTCGGCACCGGCCGCCACATCCGGGTCAAGGGAAAGGGACGCAAGAGACGCGCGACCCCGCTCACCGGCGAGACCGTGGCACTCCTGCGGCAATGGCTCACCGAACGTGCCGGCGCGCCGGGGGACCCGCTATTCCCAACCCGCCAGGGCCGGCCACTCAGCCGCTACACCGTCGGGCTGCTTATCAGCAAGTACACCGACGCGGCGGTTGCCGGCTGCCCGTCGCTGATAGCCAAGCGAGTGACTCCGCACACAATGCGACATACGGCCGCGATGCTCTGGCGAGGCAAAGGAGTCGATATCGCAACCATTGCATTGCTTCTAGGTCATGAGAGCAGTCAGACCACTCACATCTACGAGCACGCCGACCCGGCGCTCAAAGAAGAAGCGATCGCCCGAACCGCGCCACTCGGCATCAAGCCCGGCCGATACCGACCCTCCGACACCCTCCTCGCCTTCCTCGACGGCCTGTGACTATGTTGAGCGGCCAGCGGCCGGGCGTCGCGTTGAGCAGGAAGATCCCGCTGCCAGACGGATGCTGCTCAACATAACCAGCTACGGGACATACATC
>JBKQMG010000298.1:0-10527 GCA_052146815.1 Streptosporangiaceae bacterium
GACATTGTGCCGGTTCCCGGCGCGCGGTTCGAGGAGACGCTGGCATCGGCGAGCCCGGATGTGCTGCGGGAGATGATCAAGGGGTTCGCGCAGCGGATGATGGACGCCGATGTCGAGGTCCGCTGCATGCGCCAAGTCCAGTCCCGGAAGGGTGCCTCCTAACCGCCGAGCCTGTTCTGCTTGAGCTACGGATACACGTCCCATCGGTTCTCAGCGTTTCTGGCTCGCTGCCGGCGTCCGGCGGAACTGGCGGCCTCTCATGCAGGTCCGGGTCGAGCGAGCAGAATGACGAATGGACCGAGGGCCAGCAGGTTGCGGAAACCTTCCTCCTTGCCGCTGTGCGGGGTGGCAGTGACCAGGATCAAGTGCCGACTGGAGTCTTTGGCGAGGCCGCGGACCAGCTCGTGACGGAGCATCCGGGACCGGCCACCAGTGCCATCGGTCACGCAGGTGTGCGCCTCGTCAATGATCAGCAGATCCGGACAGCCATGCCAGAACTGCTCCCGCAGGCCAGGCCGCTTAATGAAGTCAGTGGATACGACGATGTGGCGGAACCGGTCGAACAGGGTCTCGCCTTGCAGCAGCCCGCGTTCCAGCCTGCGGATCGTGCCTGGCAGCACCAGCTCAGCATGGATGCCGAACTTGGTGGCCAGCTCCCGCTGCCACTGCTCGGCCAGTGCCGGGCCGCACAGTACGGCCAGTCCGGTCGCGTCGCCTTGCTCCAGCAGCTCGGCAGCGGTCAGGCCGGCCTCGATGGTCTTCCCGATGCCCACGTCGTCGGCGATCAGCAGCCGGACCGTGTCCTCCCGCAGTGCCATGAGCAGCGGGACCAGCTGGTAGGCGCGGGGCTCCACCGCGAGCCTGGCCAGGGACCGGAACGGACCGGCGCTGGCGCGGAAGCCGATGCGCAATGCCGTGCGCAGCAGCCCGGCGCTGGCAGCAGTGCCCACATCCCCGGGGTTGGGGGCCTCGAAGGTCGCTGGGCTGACCTGCTCCAGTGACGGGAAGACACCGGCGGTCTCGTCGTCGCCCCCGCCGAGCGGACGCAGCACCAGGAACCCGGGCGGCTCGGATTGCGGCAGCACGACCCACTCGCGGCCTCGTGCCTGCACGAGCGCGCCCACCTCGAACGCCGGAAGCTCAGTCGTGGTCACTGCGTCACCTTCATCACTGTGAGCCGAAGACACTCGGGTAGCGGTCCGCCACGTGGCCCAGTCGGCGCCGGGCCCGATGATGACGACACTCCAGCCGAGATCGCGGAGGACCTCATGCGCTTGCTCATCCCGGCCAGCTCGTTCGCTCTCATCCTCGCCGGTCCTGGCAACGAAGACGGCAGCATTCCCGTCGGGCAGGTGATAGATCAGGTCTGGTTGGGTGCCCTCGGTGTCACAGTCCACGTCGTCGGGCAGGCGCAAGTCACGTGAGCGGAGCCAGGCAACGAACTCGGCCGCCCGATGATCCTCCGGCTCTGCGGATGACTCTCGCCCCTGGGCGGCTGGATTGTCCACTGCCGCGCTAGCGATCCTGAGCATCAGGTCACGGACGAGATGCCTGTTGATCATCTCGTGCACACGCTGGTTGCTGTACGAGAGCAGGCAGTCGTAGCAGGCCCGGACGCAGCGTTCCCGGCCGGCGCCGGGTTCGTCCGCGCTGAGGTCAGCGCCGCTGTCCGGGTCGAAGTGCATGATCTGCAACGCCGTCCGGGCTGCTTTTGGCAGCGCGCCGGGATCGTCGACCAGGCGGCGGAGGGCGCCCGCGCCGCCTTCCGCGCTCTCAATAAACAGCGTCCTGCCCCGCCGTTCCGGGTCGGGCAGTTCATCGCTAGACAGCTCACTGTCTTCCAGCTGGAACGCCGCCTCGATGCCCCGTTCCAGCGCGATCGCGACGGTAACCGCGGTCTCGGGGCTGACCGCGGCGGACAGCCGGGTCACCAGGATGTTACGGCGGTCTTCGACATAGGGGATGACCCGCTGCTTGCGCTTAACCCCGCCCGGAGCCTCCAGGCCTTCCTCTTCCGGTGCGGCCTGATCCTCCCGTTCGTTCTCCTTCAGCCACCGGCCCGTGGTCACGTCGATCATGTAGCCGTGGATGTCGGGATTCTGCCGCCGCCGCCGGCCGACGTTGGTGACCCGGACCGTCGCAGAGTCCCCGTAGGCGAGGCTGAGCACCGGCCCGTCCCCGTCGGCAGCGGTCGCGTCGATCCGGCCGGGCTTGCCGCCGTGGTGCCCGAACCGGTAAGAGGTCTGCAGCTCGAACCCGGCCCGGCGGCGTTCCTCCTCATCGGAGGAGATCCGGTCCCGGCGTGCGGTGCGCACCGAGGTGAGGCGCAGCAGCGCCCGGGTGGTGTCGCGCAGTGGCTCGCCGCAGTGCTCGCACACGTCGATGCCGACCGCCTCGGGATGCAGGTAGCCGCAGTCGCGGCAGCGACGGGCGGTGGCGGTGACCGTGCCTTCCTGGCCCGGCTCGGCTGGTGGCAGGGCCACGCTGACCACCTGGTAACGGGCGCCCTCGTGGTAGATGACCGCGCCGGGGCCGAATTCGCCGATGCCGATGAACCGCGGCCGCTGGATGTAGTCCCCTTCGCGGCGGCCGGCCAGGCCCGGGATGTAGGCGGCCAGCGGCAGCCGGGGGAAGGAATAACCGGGCAGGAACCCCTCGGAGGCGAAGTAACGGTAGGAGTAGAAGTCGGTCTGGAAGTCGTCGGAGTCCTCGTTGCTGAGCAGCGTCAGCTGAATGCGGGCATCGCGGGCGCGCCGCGCCGCGTTGTCGCGTTCCCTGTGCGGGACCGAGACGTCCACCGAGCGCGCTGACTGGGCGTGGAACTCCTGCAGCGCCAGCCGGTACAGGTCCCGCCACCGCCGGCACGCGTCATCGAACCCCTGTGGTGCCTGGCTGATCGCATCGTCGATCCAGCCTTCCCGCCACCACGGCGCCTTAGCCAGGTCGTCGGTCATCCCGGCGAGCACGGCCTTGGCCCGGTCGGTGGCGCGCTGCGCTGCCGCGGGGTTGCTGAGCCGCTCGCGTACCTCGGGCAGGAGCTCCAGGGTGGGTTTCTCGCCGCCGACATCGAGCACGTCGGTGAGCGATCCGTGCAGGTCCTGGCCGGTTTCGGCGAGCCAGATCGCCTGGACGTGCGAGCGGACCAGATCCTCGTTCGCCAGGTCCAGCCGGGGCGGGGCGACGGATCCTCCGACCATCTCGGTTGGGCGCCGGAAGTAGTACTGGTCGTGGGCGTTGCCGGTCGCGCAGTACGTCACCACGAGCGCCGGCTGCCCGGAACGCCCGGCTCGCCCGGCCCGCTGAGCGTAGTTGGCCGGCGTGGGCGGCACGTTGCGCAGCCCGACCGCGCTCAGCGCGTTGATGTCCACCCCGAGTTCCATGGTCGGCGAGCAGTACAGGACCGGCAGGGCAGCCTCGCTGAACTCGTCCTCGCGTTCCTGCCGTTCGGCGGGCGGGACCTGCGCGGTGTGCTCTTTGGCGCGCAGCCCGGCGAGGGTTGCGGCCACGCCCCGGTACAGCTCGCGGAAGAACGGGTTGACCCGCGGTCCTTCCTCGTTGTCCAGGGTCCGCCGTACCCGGTCTTCCGCGCCGGACAGCCCGTTCCCGGCCTGCCAGTGGATCACCGCAGCGCGCAGCCGGTACCCAGGGACGTCGTGCTCGCCGGGCGGCACGGCCACCGTCAGCAGCCCGGCCTCATCGAGCGCGCTGAACAGGTCGGTGATGATCTCCTGGGCATCGGCGGTCTTGAGGGTGATCTTCCGGTTGGCGTATTCGCGGATCAGGAACCGGCCGAACTGGCCGCGGCCGGACAGGTACACATTGCTGCGCCGCTGGCCGCGCTTGCCAGGCCCGGGGAAAGCCACCCCTGCCATCGGCGGGAGCTCACGCTCGGGCAGCGACCACGGCTCCTTCAGGTGCTGCGCGGACAGCCGCCGGACCTGGTCGAACCCGTCGTCGCTGAGGTACTCCACGTCGATGGCCAGGTTGCGGCGCAGCTCATCCAGCAGCGCGGCAGCGATCTCCTGCCGGTGCGCGGGTCGTCGTTGCGCAGCGCCACGTGGCTGTCCTGCCAGGCCTCGGCGTCGGTGGCGATCTCGGGCAGGTCCCGGTACCGGATGCGCAGCAGCCCGGTCTGCTCCAGGTTGGGCATGGTGACGCGCCAGCCGCGTTCCAGGTCCAGGTAGAGCCGGTACCCCGTCACCTCACGCAGCGCCCGCCACGCCTCATCACGCTGGCCGTATTTCGCGCCCGGGTTGCGCGCGAAGTCTGGCATGGCCAGGCCGAGCTCCTCAGTGACTTTCTGGGCGACGATCTCATCGGTCAGGCCATCCGGAGCCTTCTCCAACGCACGGTACAGAGCCCCGCGCAGCTGGGTGACCTGCACGAAGTCGTTGAAATGCCCGGCCTGCAGCGAAGCGTCCTGCCGGTTGTCAACGAACGCGAGCAGCTTGCGGGCCCTGTCGTCGAGGTCGCCTTTCCAGGTCCGCAGCGTCCGCACGATGCTCGCGGTGATCAGCGACATCGCCGAGCTGCGGCCCTCCGCCGACAGCTTGGCCAGCTTGGCGAAGTCGTTGCCGCGGGCCTGCTCATACGAGGTGCGGCAGCGCAGGCAGAACCGGAACGGGCTCGGCACATACGCCGCGTAAGTGCCTTCACCAGGCCCCGCCTCGCGGCCGGTGACGTCCACCCGGACTGGCTCAGGCAGTAGCCTCACCCGGGCAGGATCTACGGTCTGCCCGGCCACCGGGTCATACGTTAGCCAGGAATACGGCAGTCGGCCCTCGACCAGCACCTGGTCCAGCGACGACGGCCACGGCTGGTCATCGCTGATGAACAGGTAGCCGCTCGCCTCGTCCCCGCCGCTGGCATCGTTATCCCGGCGAGCCGCATACCTGCGCCCGGTTTCGGTGTCGCTGCGGGTCACGGCCAGGTAGTCCTGACCGCACTCACGGCAGAACGCGGTTGGAACCAGGATCCGCTGCTGCGCGCCACTGCCGTCTAATGCTGTGCCGTCCTCCCCACCCGGCGCGGCGACCTGATACGTGCTCGTGACATGCCGGGACGCCGGGGACTCCAGCGTCACGTACACGTTGTCGCCCTTGGACAGGAACTGGTGCAGCCGGAACGCGAACACCGGGCGGCCTGTCGCGGGATTGAGGATCCGGGACCCGGCCTGCAGCGCGTCCTTGATCGCGGACGTGCACGCCGCTCGTTCTGTGCCGGTCTGCTCCGCGAGTTGCCGCGCCGCCTCAGGCAAGGTCGGCGGGCGACGGCGCCGCCGTGGGTTATCCGGTGGCGAGCCGGGTTCGAAGCCGAAGACCTCTTCGATCCAGGTCGCCAGCGGATCGGCGGTGAAGGCCGCGAACTCTTCCGGCGGTGCCGGATCACTGATGCGCTGGCGCAGCGTGCCGGGGAGGATCGCGGCCGGATCGGTGATCCGCTCGAGCGTCTCCCCGATCACATGGCCGGGCTGGACCGGGACTCCGAACAAGGTGGTCGTCACGTCGGCGACCGCCTGGCGCTGATCGTTAGCATTGCCCTCCGTGGTCATCGTGGCTGACGTGCCGATGCACTGAGCGTCCGCTGCGTCGCAGGTATCGCGGAGCCTGCGGACGAGCAGGGCCACGTCTGCGCCCTGGCGGCCGCGGTAGGTGTGCAGCTCGTCCAGGACCAGGAACCACAGGCCCCGGGCCGCCTCGATCAGGCCGCGGTCCCTGGGCCGGGTCAGGACGAGCTCGAGCATCACGTAGTTGGTGAGCAGGATGTCCGGCGGGTCCGCGATGATCCTCGCCCGGTCCTCCGCCGACTCCTGGCCGGTGTAGCGGTCGAATGTCACCGGCGGGCCCTGGGGGTACCCGATCGTCAGGAACTTCTCCAGCTCCCTGAGCTGGCTGTTGGCCAGGGCGTTCATCGGATAGACGACGATTGCCTTGATCCCTGGCCGGTAGGTTCCAGCTGCCCTGGCTGCTAGGACGCGGTCAACGATCGGGATGATGTAGGCAAGGCTCTTCCCGGATCCGGTCCCGGTTGTCAGCACGTAGCTGCTGCCGGTGCGCGCCGCCTCGATAGCCTCGCGTTGATGCTTGTGCAGCCGCAGTACCGGGCCGTCAGGGTTGTCGTCCTTGAGCCGGAAGATCCTCTCGCACTCCGGGTGGAGCAGTCCCTGTGCCACCAGGTCGGTGATCGTCCCGCCGGAGGCGAAGTTCGGGTTGAGCGACAACCAGGGATCCGGCCACTGATACCCCCTGGCCATTCGCTCAGCAACGTGCTCACGGATGCTCTTGTCGTGAATGTCGACGAAGCTGCCGGTGAAGTCCCGGTAGTCGTCGATCAGCCGGTCCCGAACCCGGAAAACATCCATGCCACGTTCCGCTCTGCCGCGCCTCAGCGGCTCAGGGCCGACTACCGACGCCACACCCGCAAGCTTCCCAGGTCGGCTGACGGCCAGCACGCGCTACCCGGCTACTGGTTCTGGCGACCAACCGGGGCCCTGCATACAGACGCTACAGCGGCCGGGAGAGGTTACCTGGGCACTGCTCACAGCCTCTTCAGCCGGTGGGTTCACTCCGCAAATGCTTCCGGATACCCTGGGCGGCGCAGCGATCAGGCCATGGTCCAGTCGGCTGCGTGATCCGTAGCTAGGGTTCGGGCGTCGATATCAAAGTTGCGAGAGCGCGCCGACCGTCCGGTGACGCTGCGCCGGATCCCGTGGTGAGGCATTGCATGCAGCAGGTTCTTGATCAAAGGAGCCGGGACGATGAGCGTAGATGCGGTGTTTGAGGCAGGAGGCGTCCTGCGAGATGGAAGGTATGAGATTCAGCGGCTTCTGCGGTCTGCCCATGACAAGCAGGTTTATCTCGCGCGCGATCGGAAGCTGGGCTGTGAAGTGACTGTCGATGTCTTCTTCAACAACTCGATCATGCCGGCCGGGCTGACTGTGAGTGCATGGGAAACACGTGTGCTGGGCAAGGTGGGTGACCATCCGAACATCGCGACCGTGCGCGATCACTGGGAAGACGACGAAACGGCTTTTATGGTCAGTAGCTACCTCTCCGGCGGCTCCCTCCGAGACCGCATCGCGCGCTCGCGTAAATCCGGTGAGGAGCTGTTGGTTGATTACATCTTACGGCTCGCGATTGAGATCGCGAGCGGGCTTGCGCACATCCATGGGCGCCGCATCTTGTACCGTGACCTGCAGCCCCGCAACGTACTGTTCGATGAGTGGGACGGGGTCCATCTCGTGGACTTCGACACCGCGGTGTCGCTCGATGACGGCGATATGAGTGACTTGTCGCACCGTGCGGTGATCGACTATATGGCTCCCGAGCTGGTAGACGGCGGGCGGGCCGACGAACGCGCTGACCTGTACTCGCTCGGAGCGACGATCTATGAGATGTGCGTCGGGCGCCCGCCCTTCGCCGGAACCCGTGCGGAGATTCTGGCGGCGCACCGCGCAGGCCCGCCCTCGTCTCTTGAGCGGGACGATCTTCCTGAGGCACTCCGTGACCTCGTCCTCTGCCTGCTTGCACCCGAACGCGACCAGAGGCCGGCCAGCGCGGCTGAAGTCGTTGAGCGTCTGGAGGTTCTTCGCGCGGCCCGCGCTGGGCGCGAGCCGGCCGCCGCGCCGCCCTCAGGACACAGCCAGTCGCTCCCGGCACCTGACCCGGCAGAGGTGCGATCGTCGGTTGGGGCCAAAGCAGCTGAATACGCTGTCGGCGACGTCCTCGAGGGCCGCTTCGAGATTCTCGGCATACTCGGGCAGGGCGGTTTTTCGAAGGTCTATCGCGTGCGCGACGATGTCGAGGGGGAGGAGCGAGCGCTGAAGCTCTTCGACAACGCTGCCGGCTATGAGGCGGTGCGCCGCGAGATCGGCGCCCTGCGAAAGATCCATCATCCCAACGTGGTGGAGGTCTTCTGGGCCGGCAAGACCAGCGTCGGCGACTGGTATCTCGTCACCGAGTTCATCGACGGGGAGTCGCTCGATGAGTTCGTCACCGGAACGAGGCGCCTTCGCGACCGGGAAGCGGTGGATGTTGCACTCGACCTGCTGGACGCGCTCGTCGCTTTTCATCCCTCGGCGCGCCTCAAGCAACTGGATACTAAGCGTCGCGAAGAAGATCTGTCGGAAGCCGAGTACCACGAGTGGAGGGAACTTACGGACAAAGGCCTGGTCCACCGCGATATCAAACCGGTCAACGTGATGCTCACTCGCACGGGAGCGAAACTGCTTGACTTCAACATCGCCTCCAGGGTCGGCGACAGGGTCAGAACACAGACAGGCACACCGCCGTATCAGCCACCTGACGCCGACCTCACCCGCTGGGACGTCTCCACTGACCTGTTCGCCGTCGGCGTGGTGCTCTACCAGCTCCTCTGCGACGGCCAGCACCCGTACACGAATTCGAAGCCCATGGTCGACGAACCGGTGATCGCCCCGAGGACGTTTCGCCCTGACCTCAACCCTGACCTTGCAGAATTTCTCATCGAGGCATGCGCCTCAGCTAACGTTGACCGCTTCTCCACGGCGGCTGAGATGCAGCTCGCCTTGCGTAAGGTCCGCGCTGACGTTTGACCTGCCGATCCCGTCGTGCTCTCTCAACGGTTGGGTGCGCGCCTGCCGCGATCTCACCTTCTAATCAGTGACAATCGTCTCCGCCGGGCGCCGATGAGCTCGCGTTCGTGGACATCGACTCTGCGCATCTCGTGGAGTTCGAGTCCGGAAGCCGCTCACTCAACACGGCCTGAGCCGGCTCTCAACCTTGTACGACAGTTTCGTGCGACCGCCCGCGGCATGAAACCCAAGCTCAATGCCCGATCCCGGCGAACGAGCCGACCGTCGTAAAGGCCGGATCCTCTGGGACAACCGTCGTGGCGTACACGAACGAATGTTCCCGTGGGACTGTACAAACAACGGTGTAACTCCTAGGACAGGACGGACGGATGTGCCGTCTGAGGAGGGAACACCATGACAACGACAGTAGAGCCGGCGGGTGCCATGAACAGCACGGGGCCGGCGGCGGATGATGGCCGGGTGGATGCGGCTGATGAGGCGCTGGCGCAGCAGCTGGCGGAGCGGGCGCAGGCGGAGGGCATGAGCCTGACCGGGCCGGGCGGGCTGCTGGGCCGGCTGACGAAGGTGGTCTTGGAGAGCGCCCTGGAGGGCGAGATGGACGCCCACCTGGGGTATGCCCGGCGGGGAACGGCAGCGGGAACCGGCCTCTCGCTCTGCTCGCCCCTGGGCGTTCAAGATCTTTTTCCGAGCCGCGGGCGCCTGGAGCCGGCTGCGCCGGCGCTGCCTCTTCTATGCCCGCTGAAAAACATCTTGCCCGCCCGGGCCGGGCGGTTGCGCTCCCGCCCTATGACGCCTGCGTGCCTTCCGGCGCCGGGAGACACCACGAACCAGGACCCCGGCGCCGGGGACCTCACGAAGGGAGCACGCCATGGACCAGACCACCGCCCCCTCCGACCTCATCACCTGCGCGAAGCCCGGCTGCGGCAACACCACCACCCTGGGCCGAGTCCGGCTACATCGACGGCTGCGGCCAGGTCTGCCCGACCTGCTTCGGTCCCATCGAGGAGGACGACGTCCGCGAGCTTCCGTTCCGACCCTCGTCGTCACGGTGCTCACCGGGTGTCTGCCGCCCGCCGGTGAGCACCCGGCCGTGGCCCGCCCGGTCATGAACGGATGGCATGCTTAGCCATGTCTGCGAACGCCACCCACCAGACCGCGATGATCGGATGGAGTGTTGGCCGCCATCAGGATCTGCCCCCTGGCGGCCATGAGGAACTGCCCGGACAGAGCTACGCCGATCACGGAATGTGACTGCGCGCGGAGTTATGGTCGCTCCTGATCCGCCCAATTGTTCGTTCTGGGCGCACGTAGGTTCGACATCGATCATGACGCAGTTGGCCGGATCAGGGATTTCGGCGCACCCGCGGCCGGCCACGCTGACCAGCACGGGCGGCTGCGGTACACGCTGTTTGTTGGACTCGCATGAGACCGCCCATTGATGCGCTATGAGCGGTGGCGCCGAATGGCAGCTGGCCAGGGAGCCAGTGATGGACGGTGCGGATCTAGGATACGGCCATTGGAAGCAGCAGGTCACTCTCACCTCCCCGCGCATGTCAGGTGGCTGCCGTTTCGGTGGTCCGGACGGGAGCTCGCAGCATTCGCTGCGTTATCGCATCGGCTGCGAGGCGTTCCCAGCGTGCCGTCCGGTTAAGTGCGCAGCCCGGTCTGGCGCAGATGGCTAACATCTTGACTTTATCCGGATAGGTTTGACCTAGTCGCTGTATCTTTCCCGATTCATCCAGTTCAGGTCCGCTAGGTCTTCGTTGAGCCATTGGTAGGCGAGCAAGGTGGCGGGTGCGTCTCCGTAGACCTCGAGCGTGGTCGACAAGGAGCCTTATTCTAAACTCCTCGAATGATCTTGATGTGCCCATTCTAGGGATCTCATAAATAAGGCCGCCCGGAACTGGCGTGTCGTCCAAATAAACAACGATTCTCCCAGGATAATCAGAGAGTTC
>JBKQMG010000299.1:0-40547 GCA_052146815.1 Streptosporangiaceae bacterium
GGGGGCGGGGGGTCCAACTGCTCTGTTAGGTGCGTAAAGCTGCCGAAAGGATGGGGTCGCCTACGGCAGCACACAAGGAGGCCGGCTCATGACAAGCACCCAGGACGTGCAGCGCTACGCTGACGCCATCATGGCCATGATCAAAGAAGACCAGGACAGCGGCCAGATTCCCGGCGATGTGTCTTCGTGGGATGAAGTGGACGACACAGTGGACGCCGAGGACTACTACCGGCAGGCCCACATGCCCGCGGGCAACCATGAGGCGCATGAGCTGCGAGATGCCGTCAGTGCAGAAGTCGGCCGGCGCCTGGCCGGATCGCAAGGCGGCCCCTGGGGCGTGACGTGGACCCGGCCGGACGGTACTTCGCACGACGTCAGCCGGGCCGTGGGATATGCCACCCAGGCGGAAGCCGAGGCAGTGGGCCAGGAATACCTCGCCTCGCATGGCGGAACGTATGAGGTGCACAGCGGCTGAGGTCGCCGGGATTCTTTCGCGGCGTGAAGCAGCCGCCAGGGCCTTCCCGGAGGGAGAGCGGCCGCGTGAGCACTGTCGATGCGGATCTGGAGATAGCCGAGAGGCCCGTTAAGGCTGCTGGTCTCAAAGCCACCGCTGGTCCTGCAGGCGCCGCTGGTCCTGCAGGCACCGACGATCTCGAAGTGACCGGGGCGCGAGAGGCCACCGTCGGAGATGTGACCGTGCGACGGCTCCTCCCGCTGCGGGCGCGGCGCAGCATCGGAGCCTGGTGCTTCATCGACCACTACGGGCCGATGTCGGTGGACGGCGTCGCCGGCATGCAGGTGCCGCCGCACCCGCACATTGGCCTGCAGACCGTGACCTGGCTGATGTCAGGGAACGTACTGCACCGCGACAGCCTGGGCAGCGAGCAGATGATCCGGCCCGGGCAGCTCAACCTGATGACCGCCGGGCGCGGGATCGCCCATGCCGAGGAATCACCCGCCGAGCACGACCCGGCGCTGCATGGCGTGCAGCTCTGGGTCGCGCTGCCGGACGCGGCGCGGCTGACCGACCCAGGGTTCGAGCACCACGCGCAGCTGCCCGCCACCAGGATCGGCGGCTTCGCGGTCACCGTCTTTCTCGGCGCGCTGGCCGGTGCCCAGTCCCCCGCCAGCGTGTTCACCGACATCGTCGGCGCCGAGCTCGCGGCCCCGGACGGCGGCGGGGCGCAGCTGCCGCTCGATCCTGCCTACGAGCACGCGTTCTTCGTCACCAACGGTGCGGCCGAGGTCGAAGGCGCCCCGCTGGTGCCTGGTCAGCTGCTCTACCTGGGCACCGGACGCGAGCAGGCCGCCGCGGCGGCAGCGCCGGGCAGCCGGCTGTTCGTGCTCGGCGGCGTTCCGCTCGGCGAGCCGCTGCTGATGTGGTGGAACTTCGTCGCGCGGACACCAGAGGAGATCGCGGCGGCGGCGGCTGACTGGGGCAAAGGCAGGTTCGGCACGGTCGGCGGCTACCAAGGCAATCCGCTCCCCGCTCCCCCGCTGGACGCAGCGCGGCTGCGCCGCCCGGCTCGGTAGGCCACTGCGCCTAGAGCGAAGTACTCAGCCGGGAACTGAGTAACCGGCTCCGGGCGCGAGCGCCTCGGCCCTGCGCATGCTCGTGGCGTGGCATTTCCAGGGCGGGCAGAGGCGTGCTATCAGCGCAGTCGGTCCGGGAAAGGGCCACCGGCCCAGCCGCCGGCTAGCCACAGAAAGGGGCTGGCAGATGAGGAGCGCCGAGGACGTGACGCAGCTGACGGACCGGACACGATCATCCTGGACCCGACCAGCGGAAATACCTGCATCGCGCTGGCCATGGTCTGCGCCGCGCGCGGCAGAGTAACGATCCAGTGCCAGCCACCGCCATCCTCTGAGACAAGTACTCAGTGACAAGCCAGCGATAGATGATCAAGGGCCCGATCGCCGCGGCTGGCGATCAGGCCCTTCACTTGCTACTTCAATGAGTAGCCCCGACCGGATTTGAACCGGCGCTACCGCCTTGAGAGGGCGGCGTCCTAGGCCACTAGACGACGGGGCCAAGCACTACATCAGCCGCGAGCGCGGCTGCCGAACACTGCATCCCCGGCTGGTCGGCCAGTGAGCAGAAACCGCGGCTGCGACAGGCGTTCCAGCCCGTACCTGGACGTGAACTCGGAAGCCGCGGCCGGTGACCAAGGCTAGCCTACCAAGGCGAGTCAGCCAAACCGGGCCCCGGGAGCCTGGGACTGCCCCCGGCCGCGGCTCTGGCGGCGGAATCCGCGCGCCCGCTGCTGCATAAAAGGCGACTAAAATGTGGTTACCCGTTCATGGTGACATTCATTATCGTCCTCGTGATCGTGGGGCTCATCGCCGGGGCAATCGCCCGGCTGCTGGTCCCCGGCCGCGGCAGCATGGGCATCGTCGCCACGATCCTCCTGGGCATCGTGGGGTCCTGGCCAGCAGCAAGCAAAAAAAGCAGCGCGGATGCCCTCACGGGCTTCCGCGCTGCTGCTTGCTGGGGTACCAGGACTCGAACCTAGACTAACGGGGCCAGAACCCGTCGGGCTGCCAATTACCCCATACCCCATGGGATCGAGCCATCGCGGCCCGGGCGCGCCTGAGCAGTGTAGCCGAACCCCCGCGCGGCAGCCAAAGCGATCCGCCAGAGAGGCTGACCCGGCCCGAGCCGGGCCCGCGAGGCGACCGGGCCGCGATCCGTCTGAGCTGAGCGCGGCGGCCGACATGTCTTACGCCGGTGTGCCTTACCGGGTCAGAGGCGCTACAAAGTCATGCTCGGCTCGGGCTCGGGGACCGGCGTCTCAGCCTGGTAGAAGACCCGGTGCAGGCCGGCGGCGATGGCGCCGCCGATCAGCGGCGCGACGATAAAGAGCCAGACCTGGCTCAGCGCGGTGCCCCCGACGATGAGCGCCGGCAATTCCGCCGGCGAACTGGGCTGTCCAGTAGCCGACGGCTTCCCGCACCGAGATCCGGCCCGCCAGCAAAGCGCCTGTTGTTACCGCCGGATTGACGTGACAGCCGGACACCGGCCCGAGCACGCAGGCCAGCGACAGCGGCACCAGCCCGAACGCCAGTGCGGTTGCCACGACGCCTGCGGCGACGCTGCCGCCGTCGAAGCCGAAGCCGAACATCAGAGTGGCGACCCCGCAGCCGAAGCAGACGAGCAGCGCGGTGCCGAGAAACTCGGCACCGAATTTCCGCTACATAATCCCCCCACAACCGGCGCCATCACCAGCACCGGCACCGGCAGGTCATGCGAAATCCGTCAGAGCGACGCGACTGCTGATCACGCGCGGTGCAGGGGGCAATATTTATGACTTATGTACTATTCAGCCGGGCAATAGATGGGATTTCCGGGCTCAGTCGCGGTCTGCTACCGGGTTCGTGAGGGTCCCGATGCTCTGGATTGTGACCGATACCTCATCACCTTTGTGCAGCGGGCCGACGCCAGCCGGGGTACCGGTCAGCAGCACATCGCCGGGCAGCAGGGTCATGACGGCGCTCACGTAGCTGACCAGGGTCCTGACGTCGTGCAGCAGCAGCGAGGTACGCGAGTGCTGGCGGACCTCCCCGTTGACGGAGGTGGTGATCTCCAGGTCGGCCGGGTCGGCATCGGTCTCGATCCACGGTCCCAGGGGACAGAACGTGTCGAAGCCCTTGGCGCGCGTCCACTGTCCGTCTTTCGCCTGCAGGTCGCGGGCGGTCACGTCGTTGGCGCAGGTGTACCCGAAGACCACCTCGGGAACGCGCTCGACCGGCACGTCCCGGCAGATCCTGCCGATCACCACGGCAAGCTCGCCCTCGTAGTCGACGCGCTCGGACAGCTCGGTGGGACGCGCGATGACGTCACCAGGGCCAACCACCGCAGTCGACGGCTTGAGGAAGATCACCGGCTCCGCCGGTGCCTCACCGCCCATCTCCTGCACATGATCGGCATAGTTCTTGCCGATGGCCACGACCTTGCTGGGCAGTACCGGCGCGAGCAGCCTGACGTCCGCTAGCTGGTGACGGCCGCCGGCGAACTGGACGCTGTCCTGGCCGACGCCGAACGGATGACCGCGGAGCTCGGCGATGACAAGCCCGTCGCCCGCTCCAGCGACAGCGCCGCCAGCGGCGCCGTCCGGCTGAACGCTGTCCACGACGCCGTAGCTGACGTCATTGCCGACGGCAAATCTCGCGATGCGCATGCTGCTCCCCGGTTGAGCCGACCCTGATCTCCGAGACCGAGCCTACTGAGCCGTCGCAGCCCGCATCCCGCCGACGCGGACGCAGTCCAGGGGCAGCAGCCCGGGACCGCGCGCAGCCTGTCCTGTGCAGCCGGGGCGGCGGCCTACTGGAGGTAACCCTCCACCTCGGGCACGGGCCGCTCCGCCGCATCGCCGGGATCTTCGCCGAACTCCCGTCGCGCCCGCCGCTGCCGGAGCAGATCCCAGTACTGATCGAGAGCTTCCTCCGTGGCCCGGAGCTGTGCGTGCTCCTGGTCGCCGGACAGTCTGCCGTTGGCGAGCTTGTCACGCAGCTGATGCTCAGTCTTGATGAGCTCGTCGATGTGCCCGAGGATCTCCTTGTCGTTCATGTCACCTACCGTAGGGGGCCGCCGATCGGGGCGCCAATGTGCCCCGCTGCACTGGTCCTGGCAGCCTCCCGCGGGCGCGCCGCGCACTACGGCTGGCCAGGATCGCCGTGACGGGCGAAAGTAGAAGCATGAGTGATGACAAGCCCGCGGGGGACCCGGACACGATCAGCAAGATCACCGAGGCGTTCGAATCAATTCTGCGCGCCGTGGCCGAGCGCGTCCGGCCTGCGATTGACGTGCTCGTCCAGATAGCCCAGGATCCGGCCTTCCAGTCCGCGGTGGCGGCGGACCGGCAGCCCGCGCCGCCGTTCTGCCATTGCCAGTGCGAGGTCGTGCACCGCGACGAGCCGTGCGCGTGCGACGGCGAGTCCGCCGGGTCGGTCCGGGTCAGCGACATGGACGTGCCGATGTGCGCGCCCTGCCAGGCGGCACGCGCCGCGGCGAAACTGGCGACAGGCGGCCGCTGACGTCATGGCCGCATACGCGCCCTGACCGCCGGGGCCCCTGCCGCCAGCAGCAGCGCGAGGACGACTGGCAGCCCCAGGGCCAGTGAAAGCCCCAGCACGCTGGCCAGGCCGCCGATCAGGACAGGCCCGCTCAGCATGCCCGCGTAACCGGTCCCGGCCACCCGGGCGATCCCATTGGCCGGCCGGGCGGGATCAGCGTTGCCGGCCGCTGACAGCAACTGCGGGAACGTGCAGGACAGGCCCGCGCCGAAGACGGCAAACCCGGCCACGGCTCCCGCCGGGACCGGGCTGAGCAGGGCTCCGGCCAGGCCGACGGCCGCCAGCAGCCCGCAGCCGCGGACCAGCGCGGCTGCGCCGAAGCGCAGCGCCAGCCGGTCCCCCGCCAGCCGGCCGAGGGCCATGGCCACCGAGAACGCGGCGTAGCCGAGGGCCGCGAATCCGGCGGAGGCGCCCAGGTTGTCATGCAGGTACACCGTGGTCCAGCCGTCGGCGGCGCCCTCGCAGAGCAGCGAGCAGAACGACAGCAGGCCTAGCACGAGCAGCGGAAGCGTCCAGTGCGGCCGCCGGGTGACCGTCTCGCCGGCGCCGGGATCAGCGGCGGGAGCGGCGGGCTGCGACGCGGCTGCCGGCCCAGCCGCGGTGCTCTCGGCCAGACTCTCCCCGGCCTGAGTGTCCACGGCCGGGCGCACGGCTTCCTCCGTCAGCAGCCCGCGCCCGGCCACCAGAGCCGTGATGGCGAGCGGTACCCCCGCCACGGCGAAGTTCGGCACGGGGCCCACTCCCGCCCAGGCGAACAGGCCCCCGAGCAGGGCCCCGGCGAGGCCGCCGAAGCTGTAGCAGGCATGAAAGGACGTCATCAGCGGCCGCCCGTAGCCGCGCTCTACCCGGACTGCCTGCGAGTTCATCGCCACGTCGAGCAGGCCCCCCGCGATGCCGAAGACGAACAGGGCCGCCATCAGCGCCGCCAGCGTCGGGGCGAGGCCCAGCGCGATGGGCATCAGCGCGACGATCACCCCGGCGGTTACCGCGGGGATCCGGCTGCCGATCCGGTCGACGATCCGGCTCGCCAGCATGGCCACCAGCACCAGGCCGGCCGGCGACGCGAGCAGGGCGACCCCGAGCAGCCCGTCCGACAGATGCAGGTCCTGCTTGATCGCCGGAATCCTGGACAGCCAGACGCCGTTGCCGATTCCGAGTACGACGAAGAAAGCCACCACCGCGCGGCGGGCGCGGCGCAGCCGGCCGGGCGGACGGGGGAACCCGGTACCCGGCGCAGCGAGGCTGAGCAGGCGGGAGGCGCGGCCGATGGCGGCTTCGGGGGCACCCCCGCTACTCGGGGAGTCGATGGACCGGACAATACAAGGTGCCACAAACTGGTCGAGTCATCCGATACCGCTAGCCGTGTGCCGCCCAGCGCACCCCGCACCGGACGGGCGCAACTGCTGCCGGCCCACCGCAGGAAGGACCCCGCTTGACCTCCGATGATCATGCGTTCACCGCCGGCGGCCTCGCCCATTCAGCTGGCCCGGACGGCTCAGCTGGCTCCGCCCATTCAGCTGCCCCCCGCTACTCGGCACTCGCCCAGCTGGAATGCGCGCGGTGCGGGACACCGCATGACGCAGGCGCCGTCCAGGGCACCTGCGCGTGCGGCTCGCCGCTGCTCGCCCGGTATGACCTCGATCTGGTCGGGCAGCTGACGTCCCCGGCGCAGATCACCGGCCGTCCGGCCGACCTCTGGCGGTATCACGAGCTGCTGCCGGTGAGCGCGCGGGAGCGGGTGGTGAGCTTCGGCGAGGGCATGACGCCGCTGCTGCCGATGCCGCGGCTGGGCGGCGAGCTTGGCCTGCCGGGACTGCTGATGAAGGACGAGAGCCCGCTGCCGACGGCGACGTTCAAGGCCCGCGGCGCCGCGGTGGGGGTCTCGAGGGCGGCCGAGCTCGGGGCCGCCGCTGTGGCCATGCCGACCAACGGCAACGCTGGTTCGGCGTGGGCGGTTTACGCGGCGAGGGCGGGCCTGCGCTGCCTGGTGGCCATGCCGCGGGACGCGCCGCAGATCACCAGGTCGGAGTGCGTGGTGGCGGGGGCGGAGACTTATCTGGTCGACGGCCTGATCGGAGATGCGGCCGCGATGATAGGGGCCGCGGTGCGGCAGCGGCCGGGTTATCAGGATGTCTCCACGCTCCGGGAGCCGTACCGGCTCGAGGGCAAGAAGACGATCGGGCTGGAACTGGCCGAGCAGCTCGGCTGGCGCACGCCTGATGTGATCCTGTGCCCGGTCGGCGGCGGCGTCGCGCTGATCGGCATCCACAAGGCGCTGCGGGAACTGCAGCAGCTGGGCTGGATCGGCAGCCGCCTGCCCCGGCTGGTCGCGATACAGGCCGCCGGCTGCGCACCTGTGGTCCAGGCCTTCGGGTGCGGCGCGGCGGAGACTGAGCCGTGGCCGGATCCGCGGACGCAGGCGTTCGGGCTTACCGTGCCTGCCCCTCTCGGGGGCTTCCTCGTGCTCCACGCGATCCGCGCCACGGGCGGCACGGCGGTTGCGGTGACCGACGCTGAGCTGCTGGCCAGCGTGGACCAGGTGGCACGGACCGAGGGCGTGTGGATCTGCCCTGAGGGAGCCGCCTGCTTCGCCGCCGCCGCGAAACTGCGGGCCGGCGGCTGGCTGGCCGACGGCGACGAGATCGTCGTGCTGAACACCGGCGCCGGGCTGAAGTACCCGGAGACCGGGGCGGCCGACCCGCCGCTGATCCCGGCCGGCGGCCAGCTGCCGGAGGCGCCGCGCTGAACCGCGGCCTGAAACTGGCTGAGCCGTCGCCGCGGTCAGGCAGTGCCGCGGTCAGAGGATCTTGTGCACCCAGCCGTGCGGGTCGGGCTGCTGGCCGAACTGGATGCCCACCAGCTGCTCACGTAGCCGCATAGTCACCGGGCCGGGGCTCCCGTCGCCCACCGTCCAGCTGCCGTTCTTTCCCTTGACCATGCCCACCGGCGTGATGACCGCCGCGGTGCCGCAGGCGAAGACCTCGGTGATCTCCCCCGACTCGCAGCCCTGCTGCCACTGCTGCACTGAGATCTTGTCCTCCGAGGCGGGGACGCCCAGCTCGGGCGCGAGCGTCAGCAGCGTCTCGCGGGTGATGCCAGGCAGCAGCGTCCCGGTCAGGGCAGGCGTCATGACCCGCGCATCAGCGCCTGAGCCGCAGACGAAGAACAGGTTCATCCCGCCCATCTCCTCGACCCACTGATGCTCGACCGCGTCCAGCCACACGACCTGGTCACAGCCGTGATCGAGCGCCTGCTGCTGGCCTGCGAAGCTGGCGGCGTAGTTGCCGCCGGTCTTCGCGTCCCCCGTGCCGCCGGGCGCGGCCCTGGTGTAGCCGTCGGCCAGCCAGACCGACACCGGCTGCAGGCCGTCGCTGAAATACGGCCCCGCCAGCGAGGCGATCACGGCGAACAGGTATGACAGCGATGGGTGGTTCACGCCGAGGCCCGGATACGTGGCGATCATGAACGGCCGCAGGTAGAGGCTGTGCCCGGCCGCGGCCGGCACCCAGTCGCGGTCCTGGGTGACCAGCAGCTCGATGGCCCGGACGAACGCGTCCTCGGGCAGCTCGGGCATCGCCATCCGGCGCGCCGACCGGCGGAACCGGGCCGCATTGGCCTGCGGGCGGAACGCGACGATCGGGCCGGTGCCCTGCCGGTAGGCCTTCAGGCCCTCGAAAATCTCCTGGGCGTAATGAAAGACCGAGGTGGCCGGATCGAGCGTCAGCGGCCCGTACGGCTCCAGCTGCCCGTCGTGCCAGCCCCGGTCGTGGGTCCACTGGACGGTCACCATGTGGTCCGTGAAGATCCGCCCGAAACCGGGCTCGGCCATCAGCCGGTCCCGTTCCTCGTCAGCCACCGGATGGGGCTTAGGGCGCAGCGCAAAGGTGATCTCGCTGGCTGAGCTTTCGGTCGCCGAACTGGCGGTCATCGCGATCCTCCTCTGCTGCGGGCATCGCGCCGTTGCCAGGCCCGCTGCGGCACCGCACGTACCCCGTGCGCCGCATTTCCGTATCCGTCGACTGTAGCCAAGCCGGCGGTCGCATTGTCGCCAGCGGTGCCCCGCGCTCCTGCGGCTAGCCTGCCACGCGCTCGGCGATATCGTCACCTATCTGCGGTGTCGACCGGGCAGCCCACTCGCCCTGGCGCTCGACCAGGTCCTCGGCCACTGCCTGCTCGATCCGCGCCGCCGCCCCGGCCAGCCCGATGTGCTCGCACATCATCGCCGCCGACAAGATCGCCGCCGTGGGGTCGGCCTTCTGCCGTCCGGCGAGGCGCGGCGCACTGCCGTGCACCGGCTCGAACGTGCCCGGCGCCGTGTGCTCAGGATTGATGCTGGCGCTCGCGGCCACGCCGATGCCGCCGGCGACGACCGCGCCGAGGGCACTGAGAATATCGCCGAACAGGTTGTCGGTGACGATCACATCGAAACGCTCAGGCCGGGTGACCAGGTAGATCGACGCGGCATCCATATGGCAGTAGTCGGCGGCGACATCGCCGAACGCGGCCGCCTCAGCTTCCACCGTGCGCCGCCACAGATCCCCGGCATGGGCCAGCACATTGGCCTTATGCACGAGCGTCAGCTTCCGGGCGGGCCGGCCCGCCGCGCGCTGCAGCGCGTACCTGGCTACCCGCCCGATGCCGTAGGCAGTGTTGAGGCTCTGCTGAAGCGCCACCTCCTGCGGCGTGCCCTTGCGCAGCACGCCGCCCGCCTCGATGTAAGGGCCCTCGGTTCCCTCGCGGACCAGCAGGATGTCGACGCCCTCCGGGCGCATGCCCGCAGAGGCGGGCGCGCCCCCCGGGTAAAGGCGGATCGGGCGGAGGTTGACGTACTGGTCCAGCTCGAATCGCAGCCGCAGCACCAGCCCGCGTTCCAGCAGCCCGCTCGGGATGCTGGGATCTCCGACCGCGCCAAGAAGGATGGCATCGTGGACGGCGATCTCGGCCAGCACCGAGTCCGGCAGGATCTCGCCGGTCCGATGCCAGCGCTGCGCGCCGAGATCGTAGTCAGTGATCTCAAGCTCGACGTCGATCGTCGCCGCCCGGACTACCTTGATCGCCTCGGCGACGACTTCGGGCCCGATGCCGTCGCCGCCTATCACCGCCAGGCGGATGGTGCGTGCCGTCACGGAAGTACCTTACTGGCCGGCCCGCCCGGCCGGCCGGGCGCGCGGGGGGCCGGGCGGGGGCAGGATCTGCGGCGCGGACCGGCCGTCAGGCGTCCTCGAGGTCGGCCACCCGGCCGGCGGAAGCGCCGATGCCGTGCATCATTTCCTCCAGGAGCGCCGGCGGGACGGCGGAGTCCACTGTCAGCACGATGAGCGCGTTTCCGCCCCTGGCATCACGGCAGACCTGCATGCCCGCGATGTTGATCTGATGACCGCCGAGTATCTGACCCACGATGCCGACGATGCCCGGCCGGTCGGCGTAGCTGAGGAACACCATGTGCTCGGCCGGGGCGATCTCGGTGTCGAAGCCGTTGACCTCGACGATCTTCTCGGCCTGCCGGAGCCCGGTCAGGGTACCGCTGACCGAGACGACATGCCCGTCGGGCATCGTCCCGCGCAGGGTCAGCAGGTTGCGCCAGTCCCGGCTCTCCTCGCGGGTGACCAGCCTGACGTCCACGCCCCGCTCCCTGGCGATCAGCGGCGCGTTCACGTATGTCACCGTGTCCTCGATGACGTCTGTGAAGACCCCTTTCATCGCGGCCAGCGGGAGCACGCTGACGTCGAGAGCGGCGATCTCGCCGCGCACCTCGACGTCAATGCGCACGGCGATGCCGCCGGCCAGCGCGGTGAAGATGCGGCCCAGCTTCTCGGCCAGCGGCAGGGCCGGCTTGATCAGCTCATCGACCGCGCCGCCCTGCACGTTCACGGCGTCGGGCACGAACTCCCCGGCGAGCGCGAGCCGCAGCGACCTCGCGACCTGCGTGCCTGCCTTCTCCTGTGCCTCGCGGGTGCTGGCTCCCAGGTGCGGGGTGCAGACCACGTTGTCGAAGCCGAACAGCGGGCTGTCGGTGCAGGGCTCGCTCGCATAGACATCGAGAGCGGCGCCCGCGACCCGGCCCTGCGCCAGGGCTCGAGCCAGCGCGCTCTCATCGACGATGCCGCCGCGCGCGGCGTTGACGATCAGCACCCCGGGCTTGACCAGATCCAGCTCACGCTGGCCGAGGAGCCCGAGAGTCTCGGCGTTCCTCGGCAGGTGCACGCTGACGAAGTCCGCCTCGGACAGCAGTTCGTCCAGGCTCACCAGCCGGACGCCGAGCTGCGCGGCGCGGGCGGCGGCCACGTAAGGGTCGAAGGCGATGATCGTCATGCCGAAGGCCGCGAGGCGCTCGGCCACCAGGACGCCGATCCGGCCGAGCCCGAGCAGGCCGGCCACCTTGTCCTGCAGCTCGACCCCGGTATAGGCAGCACGCTTCCACTGGCCGTCTTTGAGCGAGGCCATTGCCTGGGGCACGTGGCGCGCAGCCGACAGCAGCAGGGCGATGGCGTGCTCGGCAGCGCTGACGATGTTGGAGCTCGGCGCATTCACCACCATGACGCCGGCCTTGGTGGCCGCGTCGACATCGACGTTGTCGAGTCCGACCCCGGCCCGCGCGACGACCCGCAGCCGCGGCGCATGCTCGATCGCCTCAGCGTCGATGATGGTGGCGCTCCGGACGATCACGGCATCCGCGTCGCCGAGCGCCGGCAGCAGCTGACCGCGATCGGCGCCGTCGGTGTACCGAACCTCGAAGTCGGACTCAAGCAGGGCGATCCCGGCCGGCGAGAGCTCCTCGGCAACCAGGACGATCGGTACGGGCACGGAACCTCCGTCGGGGGCGGGAAGGAAAGTCTGACGGCCGGTCGTGAGCACGCTCACAACACGGCGGGAGCCTCGCTGACCGGGCCGTCCGCGGCGGGGACCGCGGGCGGGCTGCCCGCGGTGTCCGGGCCGCCACCGATGCCCAGGCCCACCGTGACCCCCGGGGCCATCGTGACTCCCGGTCCCACCGTGACCTCCGCGTCAGTGGTGCCCGGATCCTGCGGGCCGGCCTGGTGATCAGTCCTGGCCGTCCCCGCCATCGCCTCGATCGCCACGGCTGTCATCGGCCTCGCCACGAGATAACCCTGGCCGAAGCCGCAGCCCATCGCCCGGAGCAGCTCGAGCTGCTCAGGGCGCTCGATCCCCTCGGCGACGACCTCGATGCCCAGGTCGTGCCCGACATTGACGATCGTCCTG
Source organism: Streptosporangiaceae bacterium (assembly GCA_052146815.1). Lineage (GTDB taxonomy): Bacteria > Actinomycetota > Actinomycetes > Streptosporangiales > Streptosporangiaceae > DATJZH01. The sequence continues at coordinate 12,295 of JBKQMG010000299.1, forward strand.
GTCAGCATGCCGAGCGTCGGGTCGGTGCCGAGCCCGGCCACGAACGAGGGGTCAATCTTGATGATGTCCACCGGCAGCTGGCGCAGGTAGGCCAGGGAGGCGTAGCCCGTCCCGAAATCGTCGATGGCCAGCCGGATACCGAGGCCCCGCAGTTCCGCGAGGCCGTCGATCATCGACTCGGCCCCCTCGATCAGCACCCGCTCGGTGACTTCCAGGGTCAGCGCGCCGGGCGGCAGCCCGCTGCTGTCCAGGGCCGCGCGCACCGTCTGGGTGAACTGCGAGGCACTCACCTGACGCGGGGAGAAGTTCACCGACACGCCGACCCGCCAGCCGTCCGCCCGCCAGCGGGCGACCTGCTGGCATGCCTCCCGCAGCACCCAGTCGCCCAGCGCCACGATCAGCCCGCTGTCCTCCGCCACGCCGAGGAACTCTGCGGGCGGGATCAGCTCGCCGCCGCGCGGCCATCGCACGAGCGCCTCGACCGCGGTGATCCGCGCGGTGGCCAGTTCCACCATGGGCTGGTATTCCAGGCCGAGCCGCCCCTCGGTAATGGCTTCGCGCAGATCGGTGGCGAGCTCGAGCCTGCGCACGACGTCGGCATGCATGTGCGCGGCAAACACCTCGACCCGGCCGCCGCCCGAGTCTTTCGCCCGTGACATCGCGACGTCGGCGTTGCGGAGCAGGTGCTCGGACTCGCTCTCGTCAGCCAGTGCGACGCCGATGCTCGCGGTCAGCAGGACGTCCCGGTCGACGACCCGGAACGGCTCGGCTGCGATCACGCTCCCGAGCCGCTCGGCGATGTCGACGATTTCCTGGGCGCTGGCCGCGTTCTCGACCAGTACCGAGAACTCGTCGCCGCCCCACCGGGCCACGATGTCGTGCGAGGGGACAGCGGCTCGCAGCCGCCGCGCGGCCTGGGCCAGGACCAGGTCCCCCGCGCCGTGCCCCACGGAGTCGTTGACCGCGGTGAAGCCGTCCAGGTCTAGGAAGATCGCGCCGGTCTCGCCTCTGGCCCCGCCCCGCTGACCGGCAGCCGAGCTCAGCAGATCCCTGGCCCGCTCCTCCAGGTAGGCGCGGTTGGGCAGCCCGGTAAGGCCGTCGTGGAAGGTGAGGTGGGTGAGCTGACGGCGCAGGGCGACCTGATCGCTCACATCCCGTGCCGTCACCAGCAGCCGGTCCGGCCCGCCGGGCTGGCGGTAGAGCGAGACGGTCGACTCAACGTGCCGCCAGGTGCCGTCCGCGGCCCTGATCCGGCAGGAGATCCGGTCGGCCCGGCCGGCGGCACTGTCCGGGCCGGCGGCACTGTCCGGGACGGCGGCACTGTCCCGGTCGGCGCCAGCCTCGGCGGCACTGTCCGGGCCGGCGCTGCCCCGGGCGCCTCTTCTGGTGGCGGCCGCGGCAGCTCTCCGGCCGCTGGCCCGGTCCTCGGGATGCACGAGGACGGTGAGCTGGGTGCCGTCCAGCTCCTGCGGTGCGTACCCGTAGTCGGCGACGGCCGGGCTGGCGTAGGAGATGATCCCGTCCAGGTCGCAGACCAGCACGACGTCACTCGTGCGGTCCGCCAGTTCCAGGAACTGGCGATCGGATTCCGCCGACACCACGGACGCGGTGGTGGCGCGCCGCAGCAGCCCGGTGACCCGGGCGACCAGGGCCACGACCACGATCGCCAGGGTGATGACGAGCGTGGGCTCGGCCTGCTGGCCGCCCGTCACGGCCCAGCCGAACACGACCAGGGCGGCGCCGCCCGCGGAAATGGCAGCCACGATCGTCGTCGTGCCCCGGCCGGCAGCCCGGTAGCGCGCCACCGCGCTGCGGCCCGGCAGCTCGAACGGCGTCAGGGCGAGCAGGCCCAGCGCGGCGAGCCACGCCACCTGAGCCGGTCCGGCCGGATGCACGCCGCCCGCTCTGGCCCCGACGTCCAGCGAGTCGCCCGCGTACATCGCGATCAGAGCGAGGACCGGCGCCGCGCTCCGGCGGCCGGCCCGGACGGCGAGCGGCAGCACGAAAGCCAGGGCAATCAGGTCGGCGACCGGATTGACGAGCTCAAGCGCAAACGTTCCCGCCCCTACATCCCCTTGCGCGTATACGCGGCCGAACACGGCGACCCAGCCCGCGCCGAACAGGGCCGCGGCCAGCAGGCAGCCATCCGCCAGCCGGGCGACGGCGCTGCCGCCGATGCCCCGGGCCATGGGCGGCAAGCCATAGCGCCCCCGGCCCGCTCGGCCGGCCGCATTCTCGTCCACGGCCACCGGCCCGCCCAGCGAGGCAACGCCGATGACCAGCGCCGGGAGCGCGATCAGGGCCAGGAGGTCGGCGAGAGTGAGCGGGATGGCGACGCCGCCCAGCGGATTACCGGCGGAGGTCTGCTGCGCGATGAACGCCGTCCCCCACAAGCCGGCGACGACGCTCAGCCACCGCAGGCCAAGCCGCTCAGACTCGCTCGCGGCTGCCTCCGCACTGCCGCGCCCGGCCGGCCCGCGCCACAGCATGAGCGCAGCAGCGGCGGCGACCAGCGCGCCGACCACCATCCATACCGCGCCTGCCAGGCTCATCGCGCCCCGCCGCGCACATTCGCGGGCAACTAGCCCTCCTCATCGGCCGCGCCGAACGCCACCGCATGCCAGGCCAGCCGCAGGCCGGCCCGGCTTGCCCGATTGTCTCTGCGGCTCCTCATTGAGCCGCGGGATATCCCTCGCTCCCCGGCAGCAGTAGCTGCCGCCAGCAGCGTCTGCTCCCTGCGGCCGGGCCCAGCCGGCCGCCGACGTCCAGCACGTGATCACACCACGTGAGCAAGGTGGGCTCACTCTACGGCCCGCAGGTCACGCTTCGATTGAGGAAGGGCGTACACACGAGGACAACTTCAGTCACGCGATGTTCAGAGCGGCTCAGTACTCGCCGGCGATCACGTTGGCGAGCGGCTCCCCCGCCAGAAAGCGCTGAACCTGCTCGCGGACAAAATCAACGGCGGTCGCCGCCGACACCGGCGTCGAGGCCGCGACGTGCGGCGTGATCAGCACGTTCGGCAGAGCCCAGAGCGGATGCCCCGGTCCGAGCGGCTCCGGGTCGGTCACGTCAAGGGCCGCGTGGAGCCGGCCGGGGGTCAGCTCCGCGACTAGCGCGCCGGTGTCGAGCAGCGAGCCGCGCGCCGCGTTGACCAGCAGTGCGCCGTCTTTCATCCGGCCGAGGAAGGCCGCGTCGGCCATGCCGATCGTCTGCGGGGTGACGGGCGCGAGCAGGACCACGACGTCCGCCCGCGGCAGCAGGCGCGGGATGTCGGCGACGGCGCTGATGCCATCCCTGGCGGTCCTGGCCACCCGCAAGATCGTGACGCCGAATCCGCTCAGCCGGCGCTCCACCGCGGCTCCGATCGAGCCGTAGCCGACGATCAGCACGGTCTGGCCGGCCAGGTTGCCGGTGAACCGGAAGCTCCAGCGCCCGGCGGCCTGCTCGGCGGCGAAGTAAGGAAACTGCCGCACCGAGGCGAGCATCGCGGCCACCACCCACTCGGCGGTGCTCGCGTCATGCACGCCCCGGGCGTTGCACAGCACGGCGCCGGCCGGAACGTGCGGGCGCAGCAGGTCGATGCCCGCGGTCAGCGTCTGCACGACCTTCAGCCGCGGCAGCTGGGCCATCGCCGCGATCGCCGGGGGGCGGGGAAAGAACGGCGGCACGTAGAACTCGACGTCGGCCGCGCTGGCCGGCAGGCTGGCCTGGTTGGTGTCGACCACCTCGACCGCCGCGCCGTCCAGATCGGCGAGAGCGTCCGCGACGGGCGCCAGCGGTACCCACGTGAGCATCAGATCACCTCGCCTTTCCCGCACCCGCTGCGCCGCCCGTGTCGCCCGCGGGAACCGGAGGCTTCCGGCGGCCGCCCGGACCGCTAGCTGAGCCGCGCGAGGATGAGCTCGCGCACCTTGGTGCCGTCCGCCTGCCCCCTGGTGGCCTTCATGACCGCGCCGACCAGGGCGCCCGCGGCGGCCGTCTTGCCGGCCCGGATCTTCGCGGCGACGTCCGGGCTGGCGGCAATGGCCGCATCTACCGCCTCGGCGAGCGCGCTGTCGTCGCTGACGACCGCCAGCCCGCGGGCGGCCACGACCTCGTCAGGCTCGCCCTCGCCGGCCAGCACGGCGTCCAGCACCTGGCGCGCGAGCTTGTCGTTCAGCGCGCCGGAGGCCACCAGCTCAGTGACCCGCGCTACCTGAGCCGGGGTCACCGGCAGCGCGGCAAGGTCCGTCCCCGCCTCGTTGGCCCGTCGCGACAGCTCGCCCAGCCACCACTTGCGCGCCTCGGCCGGCGCGGCCCCTGCCGCCACCGTCTCGGCGACCAGGTCGAGCGCCCCCGCGTTGTGCAGCCAGGTCATGTCGGTGTCCGACAGGCCCCACTCAGCCTGCAGCCGGACCCGCCGGGCGGCCGGCAATTCCGGCAGCGCGGCCCGCAGTTCCTCGACCCACTCCGGCGACGGCGCCACCGGGACCAGGTCGGGCTCGGGGAAGTAGCGGTAGTCCTGCGCTTCTTCCTTGCTGCGCCCCGGCGTGGTGGTGCCGTTCTCCTCGTGGAAGTGCCGGGTCTCCTGGATGATCCGGCCGCCGGCGTCCAGGACGGCCGCCTGCCGCTCGATCTCCGACCGCACGGCCCGCTCGACGGAGCGCAGCGAGTTCACGTTCTTGGTCTCGGTCCGGGTGCCCCACACGGCGGAGCCGCGGGGCGCCAGCGAGGTGTTGACGTCGCAGCGCAGCGAGCCCTGTTCCATCCGGACGTCGGAGACGCCGAGCGCGCGGAGCAGATCACGCAGTTCCGCCACATAGGCCCTGGCGACCCCGGGCGCGAGCGCGCCCGTGCCGGTGATCGGCTTGGTGACCACCTCGACCAGCGGGATCCCGGCCCGGTTGTAGTCGACCAGCGAGTAGTCGGCGCCGTGGATGCGCCCGGTCGCGCCGCCGACATGCAGCGACTTGCCGGTGTCCTCTTCCAGGTGCACCCGCTCGATGCCCACGCGGAACTGCCGGCCCTCGTGGATGACGTCCAGCCAGCCGTCGATGCACAGCGGCTCGTCGTACTGCGAGATCTGGAAGTCCTTCGGCATGTCCGGGTAGAAGTAGTTCTTCCGCGCGAACCGGCACCAGGACGCGATCGTGCAGTTCAGCGCCAGGCCGATCTTGATCGTGTACTCGATGGCGGCGCGGCTGGCCACGGGCAGCGACCCCGGCAGGCCCAGGCACACCGGGCACACCGCCGAATTGGGCTCGGTGCCGAACTGCGTCGGGCAGCCGCAGAACATCTTCGTGCGGGTACCCAGCTCGACGTGCGTCTCCAGGCCGATGACGGGGTCGTAGCGGGCCACGGCCTCCTCGAACGGAACGAGCGTGCTCGGCTCAGTCATCGTCCAGCCCCTTCGCGCTGGCCAGCAGCGGCTGGCCCCGGCGCTGATCCAGCGCGGCCTCCACCGCCGCGCCTACCCGGTAGAGCCGGTCGTCGGCCAGGGCCGGCGCCATGATCTGCAGGCCGACCGGCAGCCCGTCTTCGGGCGCGAGGCCGCATGGCACCGACAGGGCCGCGTTGCCGGCCAGGTCCGAGGGGATCGTGCACAGGTCGGCCAGGTACATCGCCAGCGGATCGTCGGCGCGCTCGCCGAGCGGGAAGGCGGTCGTCGGGGTGGTGGGTGACACCAGCACGTCGACCTGCCCGAACGCCGTGTCGAAGTCGCGGGCGATCAGCGTCCTGACCTGCTGGGCCTTGCCGTAGTACGCGTCGTAGTAACCGCTGGAAAGCGCGTAGGTGCCGAGCATGATCCGGCGCTTGACCTCGGCGCCGAAGCCGGCCGCCCGGGTCAGGGACATGACTTCCTCGGCGTCCCTGGTTCCGTCGTCGCCGGTCCGCAGGCCGTAGCGCATCCCGTCGAACCTGGCCAGGTTCGACGAGGCCTCGCTCGGCGCGATCAGGTAATAGGCCGGCAGCGCGTACCGGAAGTGCGGGCACGATACCTCGGTGATCTTGGCGCCCAGGGACTCGAGCAGCTCGACCGCCTCGCCGAACCGGGCCAGCACGCCTGCCTGGTATCCCTCGCCGGCGAACTCGGTGACGACGCCGATCCGCATCCCGGCCACGTCGCCGTGCCGCGCGGCGGCCACCACCGGCGGCACCGGGGCGTCCACCGACGTCGAGTCGCGCAGGTCGTGCCCGGACATCACCTCGTGCAGCAGCGCCGCGTCCAGCACGTTGCGGGCCAGCGGGCCCGGGGTGTCCAGCGAGGACGCGAACGCCACCAGGCCGTACCGGGAGGAGCCGCCGTAGGTGGGCTTGGTGCCCACGATTCCGCAGACCGCGGCGGGCTGGCGGATCGAGCCGCCGGTGTCGGTGCCGATGGCCAGCGGCGCCTGGAAGGCGGTTACCGCGGCCGACGAGCCGCCCGACGACCCGCCGGGGATCCGGCTCAGGTCCCAGGGGTTGCGCGAGGGGCCGAACGCGGAGTTCTCCGTGGAGGAGCCCATCGCGAACTCGTCCATGTTGGTCTTGCCCAGGATGACCACGCCCGCCTCGCGCAGCCGCCTGGTGATGGTGGCGTCGTAGGGCGGCTGCCAGCCTTCCAGGATCCGGGACCCGCAGGTGGTGGGCATGTCGATGGTGGTGAGAACGTCCTTGAGCGCGAGCGGCACCCCGGCCAGCGGGCCGAGTTCCTCGCCCGCGCTCCTTCGGTCGTCGACGCCCCGCGCCGCGGTCACGGCACGCTCCGCCGCGACATGCAGGAAGGCGTGCACCCGGTCGTCGGTTGCCTCGATCCGGTCCAGGTGCGCGCGGGCGACCTCGACGGCCGATACCTCGCCGGCGGCCATGGCCGCCCCGAGGTCGGCGGCGGTCGCCCTGATCAGCTCGCTGTCCATTGTCATGCCTGGTCGGTCAGGATGCGCGGGACCCGGAACCGGTCCTGCTCGCTCGCCGGGGCCTGCGCGAGGGCCGCCTCCGTGCCAAGCGGCGGGACGACGATGTCGTCGCGGTACACGTTGGCCAGCGGCAGGGCATGGGTCATCGGCGGAATCCCGTCGGCGGCGACTTCCTGGACCCTGGCCACCGCCGCGATAATCACGTCGAGCTGGCCGGCGAAGCGGTCAAGCTCAGCGTCGGTGAGCGCCAGCCGGGACAGCCGGGCCAGATGGGCGACCTCCTCGCGGGTTATTGACATGCAGGCCATCCTAGAGGCCGGGCGCCGGCCCGACGCATCGCATTAACCGGCGCGCGGGTCCTGCGCTAGTCAGCCCGGCGGGCCAGCGGGAATTCCTCATGCGGCGGCCGGCCGGGCATGGGCACCTCGACGGCGGCCATGGCCTGCCGCCCGCGCAGCAGGCAGCCGTGCTCAGCCAGCCAGCTGGTGGCCGACACCGCGTTCAGCGGCTTGCTGAAGTACCAGCCCTGGGCAGCGGCGCAGCCCATCTTCCGTAGTGCCGCGGCGACCTCCGCGGACTCGACGCCCTCAGCGACTGAGCGGATGCCGAGCGCCCGTACCAGGTCCACGATGGATTTGACGATCACTTCATCGTCGGCGGAGTCCAGCAGCCGGCCGACGAACGAGGAGTCGATCTTCACCTCGCTGACCGGAAGGCGCTTGAGCCGGACCAGCGAGGAGTAGCCGGTACCGAAGTCATCCAGGCTGAGGCCCACGCCGAGGCCGCCGAGCGCCTCCGCGGTCGTCGCGGCGCGGACCGGCTCGGTAGTCAGCGCCCGCTCGTTGATCTCCAGCAGCAGGGCCTCGGGCGGCAGCCCGTGCTTCTTGAGCGCGTGGCTGATCGTGTCGGTCAGGCTGATGTCCATCAGGTCACGGGCGGCCACGTTCACGCAGACCTGCACCGGCATCCCGTCCCGCCACCACAGTGCGGTCTGGGCCAGCGCCATGTCGACGACGCCGATCGTCAGATCGCGCATCAGGTAGGACTGCTCGAGCAGCGGGATGAACTCATCGGGGGTCATCAGGCCGCGGACGGGATGATGCCAGCGGACCAGCGCCTCCATCCCGACCGTCTGCCGGTCGGCCAGCGCGACCTTGGGCTGGTAGTGCAGGATCAGCTCGCTGCGGCTCAGGCCGCGGCGCAGGTCCCCGAGCAGCGCCAGCCGGGCCGGGGAGTTGCGGTCGGAGTCGGCGACGTACCGCTCCACCCCGCTGCGCCGCTCCTTGGCCAGGTACATCGCGACGTCAGCGTGCTGCATGAGGACCTCGAAGCCCGCGCCATCGCCCGGATAGATGGCAATGCCGATGCTGGCCTCGATCTCGAAGGACATGCCCTCGAGCCGGATCGGCTCTGACAGTGCCGCGCGCAGCCGCGTCGCGACCTCGCGCGCTGCCGCGGTCATCTTGACCGAGGGCAGCAGGACGGCGAACTCGTCGCCGCCGAGCCGGGCGACGACGTCGCCCGGCCGCACGCTGTGGGTCAGGCGGTGCGCGACGACCCGCAGCAGCCGGTCGCCGACCGGATGCCCGAGGGTGTCATTGACTTCCTTGAAGCGGTCCAGGTCCAGCAGCAGGAAGCCCGCCTTGCTGCCGGAGTCCGCTGCCGCGGCCAGCGCCTCGGCCGTACGCCGGATGAGCAGCTTGCGATTGCCGAGGCCCGTCAGCTCATCGTGATGTGCCTGATGCTCGCGCTGCACCGAAAGCGCCGCGTTCACGTAGATGGCGGCCAGCGGGAGGGCGAACAGCAGTACCAGCAGGGCCGACTGACGCGCCATCACGACAGTGACCAGCGGGGCGGTGGCCAGCAGCACCAGGCTCACGAAGCCCTGGTAGGGCAGGTTCACCAGGAGCGACCGGAGCACCGGCACGCGTGCGTGCAGCGCGACAGCCACGCCCACCAGCAGGTAGTTGACGGCGAAATAGGCGAGAGCGGCAGGCAGCACGACCAGCAGCAGGTCCCAGCCGCCCGGCGACCACGGATGCGCGGGCGAGGGCATGAACGGCGTGACCGGCCGCAGCGACAGCGGTCGCAGTGCCCGCGCCGACTCGACCGCGCGCACTGCGGCGATCGCGAGCCAGGCCGCCGTCATGCTCAGCGCGATCTGCGCGGCATTGAACGCGACTCGATGCGGCGCCCGGCGCTGGGCGGCTCCGACGCCGATCACCGCGATCGCGCGCAGCAGCAGAGCGACAGGCAGGCCCCAGAAGAGCATGACGGCGAAGCTGAAGGTGAGGGCCGCGGCGGGCGATTTGGGGCCGGCCCGGCCGGAAGCGACGATCGGCCAGATCTGGCCGGCGACGACCAGGGCGGCGGCGACCCATAGCAGCGGATGGCCGAGCAGCAGGCGGATCCCGGCGAGCCTGGTTAAGGCGGCGCCGAGGACTACGAGACCAGCGAAGGTCACCACCGTGAGATAGATCCACAGCGGCGAGCCGGCCCGCGGGCCGGTGTCCCTGGTGTCGTTCGGGTCCTTCATGGATTCCTCATCGGGGCCGCCGACGTACCGTAATGCTCTTAGCTCTACCGAGAACCGTATGGCGAAAACACACTTCCCGAAGCCATTTGCATACTATCCGTTACAACGGCGCCAATCCGTGTCCGTCCGGTTACAATCAGCCTCCGCCCGGGCCGTCGTCCGGTCCGGCCGCACTCAGCTGGCTGTCTCCGCTGCGCCGGCCGCCGCAGCCGGTCCCTCTGAGAGCAGCACGTCCAGCCCCGCCTCGTCCAGCACCGGCACGCCGAGTGCCTGCGCCTTGTCCTGTTTAGACCCTGGATTTTCCCCGGCCACGAGGAAACTCGTCTTCTTCGAGACCGAGCCGGACACCTTCCCGCCGCCGGCCTGGACCGCCTCGGCGGCCTCTTCCCTGGTGTAACTGGCCAGCGTGCCGGTGAGCACGACCGTGATCCCGGCCAGCGGCCGGCCGGCGGCGCCCTCGTCGGCCCGGCCGGCCAGCACGCCGCCGGTAAAGCCCTCCTGCTCCAGGGAAACGCCCGCCGCCCGCCATTTCGCCACGATCGCCGCATGCCAGTCCACGCCAAACCAGTCCCGCACAGAACCCGCAATGGTCGGCCCTACGTCTTCCACCTCGACCAGCAGCTCGGGCGGCGCGGATGCGATCGCGTCGACGGAGCCGAACGCGGCCGCCAGCGCGCGGGCGGCCGTGGGACCCACATGGCGGATCGACAGCGCGACCAGGATCCGCCATAGCGGCCGCTGCCGCGCCTCGTCCAGGTTGCGCAGCAGCTTGCCGGCGTTGACGGTAAGCGTGCCCTGCTTGCTGACGAAGAACGGGCAGGTGGCCAGGCTCTCCTCGGTCAGCGTGAAGATGTCGCCCTCGTCGGTGACCAGGCCGCAGTCCAGCAGCGCCGTCACGGCTTCGTAGCCGAGCACCTCGATGTCCAGGGCCCCGCGCCCGGCCAGGTGGAACAGCCGCTCGCGCAGCTGAGCCGGGCAGGAGCGGGCGTTGGGGCAGCGCCAGTCCACGCCGCCTTCCTCGCGAGCCAGCGGCGTCCCGCAGACCGGGCAGGAAGTCGGGAAGTCGAAGGCCCGTTCGGTGCCGGTACGCAGGTCGACGACGGGCCCGACAACCTCGGGGATCACGTCGCCGGCCTTGCGCAGCACGACCATGTCTCCGATGAGGACGCCCTTGCGGGTCAGTTCCTCGGCGTTGTGCAAGGTCGCGTTCTCCACCGTGGAGCCACTGACTTTCACTGGCTCCATGACGGCGAACGGGGTCACCCGCCCGGTCCGGCCGACGTTCACCCGGATGTCCAGCAGCCGGGTGGTGACCTCCTCCGGCGGGTACTTGTAGGCGATCGCCCAGCGCGGCGCCCGGCTGGTCGCGCCGAGGGCGCGCTGCACCTCGACGGTGTCGATCTTGACGACCACGCCGTCGATCTCGTACGCCGGGTCGTGCCGGTGCTCGGCGTAGTAGGTGATGTACTCCCGGACCCCGTCGAGGTCGTCGACGACGCGGAACCGGTCGCTGACCGGCAGGCCCCAGGCACGCAGCTGCTCATACCAGCCGGACTGAGTCTGCGGCGGATCCGCCAGCCCTTCGACCGCCCCCACGCCATGCAGGATCAGGTCCAGCGGGCGCTGCGCGGTGATCCTCGGGTCCTTCTGCCGCAGCGACCCGGCCGCTGAGTTCCGCGGGTTGGCGAACGGCGGCCGGCCGGCGCTCTCCAGCCGCTCGTTCAGCTCCATGAACACCGACACCGGCAGGAACACCTCGCCGCGCACTTCCAGCGTCCGCGGCCAGCCCGATCCGGCCAGCCGGCTGGGCACCGACGCGATCGTCCGCACGTTCGGCGTGACGTCCTCGCCGGTTACCCCGTCGCCCCTGGTCGCCGCGCGCAGCAGCCTGCCGTCGCGGTAGACCAGCGCGATCGCCAGGCCGTCGATTTTCAGCTCGCACAGATAAGGAGCAAGGTTCTCGGCGCCGCCGAGCCGCTGCGCCCGCGCGGCCCACGCGTCGAACTCCTCGGCCGAGAACGCGTTGTCCAGACTGAGCAGCCGCTCCAGGTGCTGCACCGGCGCGAAGTCGGTGGAGATGGCGCCGCCGACCTTCTGCGTCGGCGAGTCCGGGGTCCGCAGGTCCGGGTACTTATCTTCCAGTTCCCGCAGCTCGCGCATGAGGGCGTCGTACTCGGCGTCCGACACCAGCGGCGAGTCCAGCACGTGGTAGCGGTAGTTGTGCTCGCTGACCTCAGTGGCCAGCTCGGCGTGCCTGCGCCGGGCCGCCGGATCAGCGGACTGCGGCACGGCGGCTTCGGACGGCTCTGGTACAGCCGGAGCCGGGTCAGCCGGATCGCTCACTGCGCTCCCTCCTCGATCAGCTCCGGCGCTATCCGCGCTGCCTCCCGGCAGTGCGCCAGCGCCCCGCGCGCGGCGGCCGGGGACAGGCCGGCCAGGCCGCACGCCGGCGTGATCACCACCTGCTCAGCCAGCAGGCGGGGCGCCAGACCGGTCCGGTGCCACATTGTGATCACCGACTCGGCGGTCTGGCGCGGTGCGCGCGGGCGAGCACCGGGCAGAATTTTGGCATCGGCTTCTGACAGTGCACCGCACAGCATTCCCAGCCCGCCCTCGGCCGCCTCGGCGACTGAATCAATGTCGGCCGAGCCCAGCAGGCGGAGCTCGAAGCCGGCCGCCCCGGCGCCCGCTGTACTAATCACGCGAAACGGGACGCGCGCCGCGCAGCAATGCACCACGCCGAATGCGGCCCCGGCGCGCAGGATCGCGGCGAGGCCGTCGGCGGCCACGACATCGTCGATGGCGCCCACCCGGTTCAGCCCGCTGGAGGTCGGCACGGACCCGGCGAGCACGGCGGGCAGCCCGGGCTCGTCGAGCTGAAGGAGCAGCGTGGCGCCCGGGATCCGCTGGCGGATCTCCGCGGCATGTGCGGCGACGCCTTCGGCCAGGGAGGCGGTCAGGTCGGCGATCGCGCCGGGGTCGGTCAGCACCGGATCCTGGCTGCGGCTGCGCCCGAGCGCGGCGGCCAGAGTCCAGGGACCGCAGACCTGGATCTTGAACGGACCGTCGTAACCCTCGGCCGCCTCATGCGCCGCGTCCAGGTCGGCCGCCAGCATCCCGGCGGCGCGGCGCTGGTCGCGGCCGGCCCGGTTCGCCAGCTTCCAGCCGCCCGGCGTGGTCTCGACCGGCAGGTCAATGAGCAGCGCGGCGGTCCGGCCGACCATGTCCGCGCCGGGCCCGCGGCCGGGCAGTTCGGGGAGAAAGGGGAAGTCGGGCAGCTCGGCCAGAACGACGGCGATCGCCTCGGCCCGGTCGGTGCCCGGCATGGAGCCGATGCCGGTGGCGCTGCCCGCTGGCCACGGGAAAGGTTTTGCCTGGGAGGTGTCCTGCACGCTGCTGAGCTTAGTGTTCGCCAGCACCCCCGCCGCTGACCCGCCGCGTCCGCGCCACGCCCCCGTGGGTGGCGCGGCCGCGGCGGGTGGCGGACCAGCGCTCTTGACCGCTAGCGAACGCGCGGGTCCCTGGTCGGGTCGTAGGCCTCAGCGAGCTCTGGCTCAGCTTCGCCCGGCAGTCGACGTCGGCCGCGGTAGCTGTCGGGGCCGCCCACTCGCAGCCCGGTCACCCACCTGCCCGCCTGAGTGAACCGGGTAGGGGCCTCGCGGCTGAGCCGCCGGCGGTCCTCGCTGCGGCTCGCGATGCTCACTAGGAGGACGCCCCCGGCGACCATCCCGGCCAGGAAGACGACGATGAGGGTGATGACTAGGACTTTCTCGGCTGCCATGACGGGTTCCCCTTCCCGGCAGTAGGCGCTCCGCGGGCTCCGATCTAGGTCTGTTTGACCTGGTCGTGGGTGTTGGTCCGGCTGATCGGGCAGATTTTCTTGGCCATCTTCCGACAGTCAGGTGGATCCAGGCCACCTAGACTGCTAGGTTGATCCCCATGGAACCTGCCGTCCTGGTCATCCCAACCTCTAGTGCTGGCCTCAGGATGACATCTAGAGTCCCTCAATGCAATGGGATAAGTCAGGCGGTTTGGATGATCGGTTGTAAACCGATCGGTCCTACCGCTGGTCTGGTTGGGATCTTTGGGAGGTCACATGCCTGACCCTCTTTACAAACAGATCGCCGAGGACATGCTGCAGAAGATCGAGTCCGGCCAGATAGGCCGCGACGGCCAGCCTCTGCCCACCGAGCTTGAGCTCCGCGAGCAGTACAGCGCATCCCGCAACACCGTCCGGGACGCGGTGAGGTGGCTCATCACCCGGGGCGCCGTCGAGACCCGTCCCGGCAAGGGCACCTTCGTTGTTCAGATACTCGATCCCTTCGTCACGCCGCTGAGCCTGGCGAGCGGCTTCGGGGATGAGGGCACCACCTACCGTCGCTCCGACCCCGAAGCCGAACCGAGGAAGGCCGTGGTGTCAGAGCCGCGCATCGAGGTGCAGCAGGCGACTGGCTTCATCGCGCATGAGCTCCAGCTCGCCGAGTCGACGACAGTAGTGGTCCGGCACCAGCAGCGTTTCGTCGATCAGGTGCCCTGGTCCCTCCAGACTTCCTACTACCCCATGCGCTTTGTCGAGAAGGGCGCTGTGGGTCTCCTTCAGGCCAAGGACATGCCGGACGGAACGGTGAGGTATCTCGAGGAGGCGCTCGGGCTCAAACAGGTCGGGTGGCTCGACAGGATCACCGTCCGCGCTCCCGACGCGGACGAGTCCGTCTTCTTCAAGCTCCCGGATGACGGGCGGGTCGCGGTTTTCGAGATCAGCCGGACTGCTTACGACGAGACCGGCACGCCCATCCGGCTCACGATCACGAGTTATCCGTCCGATGCGAACCAGTTCGTCATGACCGTCGGCAAAGTGCCGGCACGTGACTGACGCTGCCTGGTCACTGCTGAGCCATGCCCGAGTCCGAATAGACAAGACCCCAGTCGGCAGCCCTGCCTAGCAGGCCTGACCGGAAAGTACGGCTTCATGTTCCAGATTCGTCGTGCGACACCAGCTGACCTCGAAGTCATCTTGAACCTCGTCAATGAGGCGTCCGACTGGCTGCGCACCAAAGACACCGACCAGTGGTCAAAGCCATGGCCGAGCGAAGCAGGGCGCGACGCACGGATTATCCGGGGGCTGGCCGACGGCAAGACCTGGCTCGTCGAGGACCACACGGCCGCCGACGTCATGCCGGTCGCCACCATCACCTGCAGGGCAGAAGGAAATGATGATCTCTGGCAAGAGGAAGAACTCAGCGTGCCTGCCTGCTATGTGTCCCGGCTAGTCGTCAGCCGCAAATATGCGGGGCAGCAGCTCGGCACTGCCCTGGTCGACTGGGCCGCCGCCCAGGCAAATAATGAGTACCAGGCAGAGTTCGTCAGGATTGACGTCTGGACTTCTAACAATTCTCTGCACAACTATTACGAGAAGCGCGGATTCTGCTTCCTGCGATTCTGCGAGGATGCGCATTACCCATCGGCCGCTCTCTTCGAGAAGCCGATGAGCGCAGTCGACGGCACGTGGCGCACCCTATTCCATGAGGGACAGCCAACTGAAACATCGGTGCTGTCTGCACGCGGAAAGTCAGACGTCGTTCATCCTGGCCGTCAGCATAATAGGGCAGTCCGGCGGAGGCGACACCCGTCGCGGATCCCGGTGCATGGCCGGTATTGCGGCGACCGGTGCCGACTTGCAGGCAGCAGCCTCATCGCGCCAGCAGGGCATAGTCCCAGCAGTTCATATTGGACCCCTTTGACCTTCTTCGCAACAATGATGAGCCTGTGCCTCAAAAACCGCACAGACCACTCTGGTTAATCGCCTGACGGTAAGTATTGTCTTTCCTTCTGGCCGCGAGCCAAGGTGGACTTTAAGCTGCTTTGCCGCAGGCCAGACCCCATGACTAGTTCTCCGCGGCGGCCCGATCTCCTTTTTGTCGACCGCATAAGCGAGTTGCGGATGACGACAATGGTCAAGCACTGTATAGGGCGAGACAGGTCCCGTCTCTGGACGCGCACGAGAACCGTCGTTATCGTTGCCAGCAGTCGGGGGGAGGTGTCATGGCCAAGCGTCACGGTCGCCCGTCTAGGCAGTACCGCTACGAGCACTACGACCCCCGCTGATCCAGTCGGTAGCGCGCTTCGAGGCGAGCGGCGAAGGTTGAATCGGCAACCCCGATCATCCCGAGCCCGTCTCGTTGTGCGCTATCGACCAGGCCCAACCGCTACCAGCAGCGGACAGAAGGCGAGACTGCGGAGCTGGAGAGCCGACGAGGTGAGCTGCGCTTGAGCTCTGGCTGCCCAGAAAAGTCAAGGACGCGCTGAAACAGTCCATGAGGGTACGTGGACAGCGCCTGAATGTTCAACAGCGAGAGCTAACCGTCGCCGCCTCGGGTCGGTGAAACCACTGTCTTCATGGCCTGCTTGCCATGCTGGCCGTTCTAGAGCCCAGGCTCAGGTATCGGGGCCGCTGCCCACCGGTCCGCCAGTATCGCTCGCACTTGTATCGCCGGCTTTGTAGACAAGACGGTTGCGATCCGCTGCGAAAAGCGTACGAGTAACCCGGATGGGCCGCTGGGGTGAGTAGGTAGTGCGCCAGTGCGTCAGCACGGGAATGCCAGGCCCAAGGTCGAGAAGGTCAACTAGACCTGGCGACGGCATCTCGGCCGTCAACTCGTCGCAACAGCCCACTTCTTTATAACCGAGACGAGCGAGTTCCTCGACGATTCCTTCTGGCAGCGATCGCGGCTCCATGATCTTCGTGCCAATGGCGATGTCGCCTGGGTAGTAAGAGTCTTGCAGCGACACTGGCTCACTATCAGCTGACCTGCGCAGGCGCCGCAGCACGACGATCGACCCTTCTGGGATATGCAACCGCTCCGCTACAGCGGCCATCGCCTCCTGCAGGCTGAGCTCGAAGCCCTCATGCGGAGCGGCGCCCTGCGCACGGGTGATGTTCTCGAACTCTACGGTGTTCTCGCTCTTCGGACCGCCATCCCAGGACGCGTCGTAAGTGAGCAGCATCCGCTTGCGGACGAAGGCGCCTCCTCCGCGTCCGGGCTGCGTCACGATCAAACCCTGATTGACCAGAGCCGCGACCGCCATGCGCACGGTGTTTCTCGAAACGTCGTGCTGCTGCATGAGCTCCTGCTCGGACGGCAGCTTACTGCCGGGCGCAAGCCGACCGTCGAGGATCATCTTGCGCAGGTCGTCAGCGATCTTCTGGTAGAGCGCAGCCACATTCACCTCACCTGGAACATACCAACTGATGGGACTGTACCCATTTGACAGCAGCCATGAACGGAACTTCTAATTATTGGTATTGAATGGTCTGTTCCAACAGACCACTCCGGCAGCCGTCGGATCGTCGGACGGCTCCCCGCCGGGGAGGAGGTCGCGCTACGGATGCCATGAACGCAGTTGTCATCACGGTGGCCATCCTGCTCACCATCGTCGTGGTGCTGATCTTCGTGATCGTCATCGTCGCTACCATCTTGGTGACCATTGCGGTACGGCATGAAGAGCGGCTGAAAAGCCTTAACGATCACGCCCCCGACGTGATCGCCCGGCTAGCCCGGATGCTCCTTGGCGTCTACTCCCCTCGCGACGCCGACGAGATCTTCCGGCGCCCCAGGTCCAACTCCGGGAGCACGAGGCCGGAGCAAACACCGCGGGGAGAATGATGACATCTGGGAAAGCCGGAGGCACGGCAGATCGTCATCTTCCTGGACCAGCCGGTATCGGACGGTGTTTTCAGTTGCGGACGATCTACAAACCATTGATCGTAGGTAGCGGAACCGGACTGCGGTTCTGTCGTCTCGGTGAGGAAGTGTCATGGCCAAGCGTTACGGTCGGCCGTCTGCCCAGTACCGCTACGAGCATTACGACCCACGCTGATCGCGCAGTAGGTTCCACAGGGCTGCGGGCGGCCAGCCCGCAGCGAGCCAGTCAGCCAGCGTCGACGATCGTGGCGCTGGCTAGGACTGTGTCGCTGTCATAGAGGACGGCAGCTTGGCCCCTGGCTACGCCTCGGGCTGGGGTACGCAGAGTGATCTGCAGATCATCTGTCGCGACGACAGCCGTGGCCCGGACTGGGTCGGCGTGGGCGCGGAGCTGGATTGCGCACTCAAGAGGGCCATCCGGCTGTGGGCAGCCGGTCCAGACAGGGCGTGCTGCCTGGATCTCGGTGACGTCCAGGGCCTCGGCGGGACCTATGGTTACCGTTCCTGACACTGGCTCGATGTCGAGGACGTAGCGGGGACGGCCGTCGGGGGCCGGGCGGCCGATGCGCAGGCCGCGGCGCTGGCCGATGGTGTAGGCGTAGCTGCCGTCGTGGGTGCCGACCACACTGCCGTCGACGTCGACGAAGGTGCCCTCCGCGGCGCCGAGGTGGCGCTGGAGGAACTTCCTGGTGTCGCCGTCGGGGATGAAGCAGATGTCGTGGCTGTCGGGCTTGTCGGCGACGGCCAGGCCGCGCTCGGCGGCCTCCTGGCGCACCCGGTCCTTGGTCGAGTCGCCGAGCGGGAACATCGCGCGGGACAGCTGCTCACTGGTCAGCACCGCGAGGACATAGGACTGGTCCTTGGCCTCGTCCACGCTGCGCGCAAGGCGCGGGCCGGTGCTGCTGCCAGGCACTGCAGGCAGGAGACGGGCGTGGTGGCCGGTGCAGACGGCGTCGAAGCCGAGGGCCACCGCCCGGTCGAGGACCGCGGCGAACTTGATCTTCTCGTTGCAGCGCAGGCACGGGTTCGGGGTGTTGCCGCGGGCGTACTCGTCGACGAAATCCTGGACGACGTCGGCGTGGAAGCGCTCGGCCATGTCCCAGACGTAGAACGGGATCCCGATGACGTCGGCGGCGCGGCGGGCGTCCCGCGCGTCTTCCAGCGTGCAGCAGCCCCGCGCGCCGGTCCGGTAGGACTGCGGATTCGACGACAGGGCCAGGTGGACGCCGGTCACGTCATGACCCGCCGCAGCCGCCCTGGCGGCGGCCACCGCGGAGTCGACGCCGCCGGACATCGCGGCGAGCACGCGCAATCTAGTCACGCCTACGAGGGTATTCGGCCGGTCGGGAGCCCGCGCCGCGCAGCGGCACAGCCGGGCAGCGGCACAGCCGGGCCGGCGCCAGGGGCGGCCGTCGCCAGAGCTCATCGGTGGCAGAGCCGGGCGGCGCGAGCGATTCGCCGGGCCGACAGCTCCGCGGCCGAGCATTTACCGGGACGCGCGGCGGGCCCGCTCGACGACCTCGCCGATGACGGCGCCGAGGGCGTCTACGTCCGCCTGCGTGCTGGAGCGGCCCAGGGAGAACCGCAGTGATCCGCGCGCCCGGGCGTCGTCGGCGCCCATGGCCAGCAGCACGTGACTGGGCTGGGCGATGCCTGCCGTGCAGGCGGACCCGGTCGAGCAGGCGATGCTCTTGGCGTCCAGCAGCATCAGCAGGGCGTCGCCCTCGCAGCCGGGGAAAGAGAAGTGCGCGTTGCCCGGCAGGCGCCCGGGGCCGGGAGGCGCCCCGTTCAGCATCGCGTCCGGTACGGCCGCGACGACCTGGGCGATCAGGTCGTCCCGCAGTGCCGCCAGCCGCTTGGCCTCGTCGCAGCGGCTCATCGTCGCCTCCGACGCGGCCACCGCGAAGGCCCTGATCGCCGCGGCGTCCAAGGTGCCGGACCGCACGCCACGCTCCTGGCCACCGCCGTGCAGAACCGGCACCGGGTCGGTGCCCTTGGCCAGCAGCAGCGCCCCGGCGCCCACCGGACCGCCGATCTTGTGCCCGGTGATCGTCAGCGCGACGGCGCCGGAGGCCGTCAGGTGCACCGGGAGCTGCCCGGCCGCCTGGACCGCGTCGCTGTGGAACGGGATCTGGTGCTCACGGGCGATCTGCGCCAGCTCGGCGACCGGCTGCACCGTGCCGACCTCGTTGTTCGCCCACATGACCGTGATCAGGGCGGCACTCGCCGGGTCGGTGTCAATGGCGGCGCGCAGCGCGTCGGCGGTGACCAGGCCAGCGCGGTCCACCGGCAGCCAGGAAATTTCTGCGTCCTCGTGGTCTGCGAGCCAGTGCAGGCTGTCCAGCACGGCGTGATGCTCGATCGCCGGGGCGAGGATCCGGCGCCGGCCCGGATCGCCGGCCCGCCGCGCCCAGTACAGGCCCTTGACGGCCAGGTTGTCCGCCTCGGTGCCGCCGCTGGTGAACACGACCTCACTAGGCCGGGCCCCGTAGCACTCCGCGATCTGCTCGCGTGACTCCTCGACGACCCGGCGCGCCCGGCGGCCCGCGTTGTGCAGGGACGACGGGTTGCCGACCTGAGCGAGCTCGTCGGTCATCGCGGCCAGCGCCTCAGCCAGCATCGGCGTGGTCGCCGCGTGATCCAGATACACCGGCGAGCCCTGTTCCGGCTGGGCAGCCGGCTGCGGGCGGCCGTCAGCGTCGTCAAGATGTCCCATGATGATTCCAGCGTAGCCGGGCCCGGCCGCGCCGGGCCCGGTCAGGCGGCTGGTTAGTTCTGGGCGCGCCGCTCGACGTCCTCCGTCAGCTGCGGAACCACCTTGAACAGGTCACCGATCACACCGAAGTCGGCCAGCTCGAAGATGGGCGCCTCGGGGTCCTTGTTGACCACCATGATCGTCTTCGAGGTCTGCATGCCGGCCCGGTGCTGGATCGCGCCGGAGATGCCCACCGCCAGGTACAGCTGCGGCGAGACGGTCTTGCCGGTCTGGCCCACCTGGAACTGGTGCGGGTACCAGCCCGCGTCGGTCGCGGCGCGCGAGGCGCCGACCGCCGCGCCGAGCGAGTCCGCCAGCTTCTCGATCAGCGCGAAGTTCTCGCCGGCGCCCACGCCGCGGCCGCCGGAGACCACGATCGCGGCCTCGCTGAGCTCGGGACGCTCGCCGCGCTCCTGCACGACCCGGCCGGTGATCCTGGCGGACTTGGCGGCGTCGCTGACGGTGATGGTCACCGGCTCGACCTCGCCGGCAGCCGCCGCGGCCTCGGGCGCGACCGAGTTCGGCCGCACGGCGATGACCGGCGTGCCGGTCCGCACCTTCGACAGGACGATGATCGCCCCGCCGAAGATCGACTGCTCGGCGACCAGGTCGTCGGTGAGGCCCACGACGTCGGCGAGGACGCCGGATCCGGTCTTCACCGCCAGCCGGCCAGCCAGTTCCTTGCCCTCGCCCGTGCTCGCGAGCAGCACGGCGGCCGGTGACTTGTCCGCCACCAGCGAGGCCAGCAGCTCCGCGGCGGGCGCGGTGACGTACTCCTCGAACTCCGGCCCGGCCGCCACGTAGATCTTCGCGGCGCCGTACTCGGCCAGCCGTTCGCGCGCTGCCTCCGAGCCCTCGCCGGTCCACACCGCCGACGGCTCGCCGAACTGGCGGGCCATGGTCAGCAGCTCCAGAGTGACCTTCTTGACAGTCTCGCCTTCGTGGTCGACGAGTACCAGGATCTCAGCCATGTCAGGCATGCCTTCCAGCTCTAAAGATCGAGACGCTCAGATGAACTTCTGGGCCGCGAGGAACTCGGCCGCCTTGGTACCGCCGTCGCCGTCGTCGGTGACGATCGTGCCCGCCTGACGCGGCGGCCGGCTGGCGAAGCTCACGACTTCCGTCGCGCTCGCGCCGACGCCCACCTGGTCCTTGTCGAGGCCGAGGTCGGCCAGGCTCAGTGTCTCGACGGGCTTCTTCTTCGCCGCCATGATCCCCTTGAACGACGGGTAGCGCGGCTCGTTGATCTTCTCGACCACGCTGACCACCGCGGGCAGGCTCGCCTCGACCGTGTCGTAGCCGTAATCGGCCTGCCGGTGAATGCTGATGGAGGCTCCGTCGATGTCGACCTGGCCGGCCAGGGACAGCTGCGGAACGCCGAGCCGCTCGGCCAGCATCGCGGCCATCACGCCCATCCGGGCGTCGGTCGACTCCGAGCCGAGGATGACGAGGTCGAAGCCGATCCGGCTGAGCACCTGCGCGAGCACCGCAGAGGTCACCAGCCCGTCGGAGCCGTGCAGCGCCAGGTCGGTGACGTGCACGGCCTTATCCGCGCCCATCGACAGCGCCTTGCGGATGGACTCGCTGGTCTTCTCCGGCCCCATCGACACGATCGTCACCTCACCGCCGTGTGCCTCAGCCTGGCGCAGGCCCTCCTCGATCGCGTACTCGTCCAGTTCGTTGATCACGGCATCAGCCGCGTCGCGGTCCAGAGTCGAGTCGGATGGCTGGAGCTTGCGCTCGGACCAGGTGTCAGGGACCTGTTTCACGCAGACGACGATGTTCATGACTGGCGGCCGACCTCCTTAGCGAACATGCGGCCCGGTGGCGCGCGGGACAAGCCGCCGACGGCTAGCTCCCCGGCTGCGGCAGGCTAAGCCTGCCAAACGGGGCGCGCGCACCGCACCTTGGGTGCCCGTCGGCCCGGCCGCAAGCACCAGCTTCGCGGGCCCCAGGGTCTGCCGGAAGCCCTCAATTCATGTTACTGGCTGGTAGGGCACTTCTCGTACCGGGTCACGTGCGCTGCTTTGCGGCCTCGACGACGTTGGCGAGCAGCATGGCCCGGGTCATCGGGCCGACGCCGCCGGGCATCGGCGCGAGGAAGCCGGCCACCTCGGCGACGCCAGGGTCCACGTCCCCGACTATCCCGTCGGCCGTGCGGGTGATGCCGACATCCAGCACCGCGGCGCCGGGCATGACCATGTCAGCGCTCAGCAGGCCGGGCTGGCCGGCCGCCACCACGACGATGTCGGCGGCCCTGGTGTGGGCGGCGAGGTCGACCGTGCCGGTGTGGCACAGGGTCACCGTGGCGTTCTCGGTGCGCCGGGTCAGCAGCAGGCCGAGGGATCGGCCGACCGTGATGCCGCGGCCGATAATGGTGACGTCCGCGCCGTCGATCGGCACGTCAAAGCGGCGCAGCAGCTCGATGATGCCGTGCGGGGTGCACGGCAGCGGCGCGGGCTCGCCGAGGACCAGCTTGCCGAGGTTGACGGGGTGCAGCCCGTCGGCGTCCTTGGCCGGGTCCATCAGGCTCAGCACGGCCTGAGCGTCCAGGCCCGCGGGCAGCGGAAGCTGGACGATGTAGCCGGTGCAGGCCGGGTCGGCGTTCAGCTCGGCGACCACGTCCTCGACCTGCTGCTGGCTGGCGGTGGCCGGCAGGTCGCGGCGGATCGACTGGATGCCCACCTGGGCACAGTCCCGGTGCTTGGCGTTGACGTAGATCCTGCTGCCCGGGTCGTCGCCGACCAGGACGGTGCCCAGGCCCGGCGCCGCGCCCCGCGCGGCCAGCTTGGCCACCCGGCCGGTCAGGTCCTCGCGTATGGCGGCGGCCGTGGCCTTGCCGTCCAGAATGATCGCTGTCATCGCCCTCCATTCTGCCTGATGCCGCGGCTGCGCAGGCCAGGAGCACCGCGTCGGGGCCGGGCGGCACGGCTGCCCGCGGCCTGGCCCCGCTCTGCGGCTGCGGGACCCGGCGGCAGACGCGGGTCAGTGGTAGAAGTGGCGCACGCCGGTGAAGTACAGCGTGATCCCGGCGGCCTCGGCGGCGGCGACGACCTCGTCATCGCGCACCGAGCCGCCGGGCTCGACGACGGCGCGCACGCCCGCGTCGGCCAGCACCTGCAGCCCGTCGGCGAACGGGAAGAAGGCGTCACTGGCCCCGACCGAGCCGCGGGCCCGCTCCCCCGCCCTGGCTACCGCGAGCCGGGCCGAGTCCACCCGGTTGACCTGGCCCATGCCGATGCCGACCGCCGCCTGCCCGGCGGCGAGCAGGATCGCGTTGGACTTAACGCAGCGGCACGCCCGCCAGGCGAACTCCAGGTCCGCCAGCAGCTCCTCGCCCGCGGCCGGCCCGGCGGCCAGGTGCCAGTTCGCCGCCCGGTCACCGGCCTCGCTCAGCTGGTCGGCGGTCTGCATCAGCACGCCGCCGCTGACCTGCCGCCAGTCGGTCCTCGGCGCCTGGCCGGGCGGCGGGCAGCGCAGCAGCCGCTGGTTCTTCTTCCGGGTCAGGATGTCCAGGGCCGCGGGCTCGAAGCCCGGCGCGATGATGACCTCGGTGAACACGTCGGCGATCTGCTCCGCCATGGCCACGGTCACCTCGCCGTTCGCGGCGATCACTCCGCCGAACGCGGAGACCGGGTCGCAGGCGTGCGCCTTGGCGTGCGCCTCGGCCAGGTCGGCGCCGACAGCGATGCCGCACGGATTAGCATGCTTCATGATCGCCACGCACGGCGCGGCGAAGTCGAAGGCGGCGCGGCGGGCGGCGTCCGCGTCCACGTAGTTGTTGTAGGACATGGCCTTGCCGTGCAGCTGCTCGGCGGAGGCAATGCCCGCCGCGGCCCCGCTGGTATAGAGAGCACCGCGCTGATGCGGGTTCTCGCCGTAGCGCAGGACATCGCGGCGCGTCCACACCGAGCCGACGACGTCCGGCCAGCCGGTTTCGCCGGCCACCTCGTCCGGGGCGTAGACCGCGGCGAACCAGGATGCCACCGCGGCGTCGTAGGCGGCCGTGTGCGCATAGGCCGCGGCGGCGAGGCGCCGGCGCTGCTCGAGGGTGAATCCGCCGTCGCGGACGGCGGACCGCAGGTCGTCGTACTGCGCGGGACTGGTGATCACCGCGACATTGGCGTGGTTCTTGGCGGCCGCGCGCACCATGGCCGGCCCGCCGATGTCGATCTGCTCGACGCATTCCTCCGGCGCGGCCCCGCTCGCCACGGTCTGCTCGAACGGGTACAGGTTGGACACCAGCAGCTCAAACGGCGCGATGGACAGCTCGCTGAGCTGAGCGACGTGCTCAGGGCGCCGGGCGTCGGCGAGCAGCCCGGCATGCACCGCCGGATGCAGCGTCTTGACCCGGCCGTCCAGGCATTCGGGGAAACCGGTGACCGCTTCGACCGCGGTGACCGGGACGCCGGCCGCCGAGATCGCCTGGGCGGTGCTCCCGGTCGAGACGATCTCGATGCCCGCCGCATGCAGCGCGCTGACGAGATCCTGCAGGCCGCTCTTGTCGTAGACGCTGACCAGTGCCCGCCTGATGGCTACCTTGCTCAACTGCCGATCCTCACCTTCCGGCCGTGGACTGACCAGCCGTCATGGACCATCCGGCCCACCGTCTGCGTCAGCAGCGCGCGCTCGGCGCCCTTGATCCGCTCGTGCAGCAGCGTCTCGTCGTCATCGTCTCGCACGGGCACCGCCGCCTGGGCGATCACCGGGCCGGTGTCAGTGCCCGCATCGACCAGGAACACGGTGCAGCCCGTCAGCGTGACCCCGTAGGCCAGAGCGTCGCGAACGGCGTGCATGCCGGGAAACGACGGTAGCAAGGCGGGGTGGGTGTTGATCACGCGACCGCCGAACCGGTCCAGGAAGCGGGCGCCCACCAGCTTCATGAAACCCGCGAAGATGACCAGGTCGGGCTCGAACGCGGCGCAGGCACCTGTGAGGGCCTCGTCCCAGCCGGCCCGGTCCGGGAAGTCTGCGACCGTGCAGGAAAAGGTGTCGATCCCGGCGGCGCGGGCCCGCTCCAGGGCGGCCGCCCCGGCCCGGTCGGCGCCGACCGCGATCACTCGCGCGCCATAGGACTCGTCAGCGCTGGCATCGATCAGTGCCTGCAGGTTGGTTCCCGCGCCCGACACCAGGACCAGCAGGCGTGATTGCATGCGAAAACCATAGCGGCGGCCTCTGGTGAACGCTGAGCTGCGGCGGCCTGGACGCAGGAGGGCGCCACGGGTGATGGAATAGGGGGATCCGCCCGCCGGGCGGCTGAGCCAGGAGAGGACCGGCCCTGCCCGCTGACCAGAGACCGCAGCCCCCGCTGAGCTTCCCTGACGAGCCGGCTAACGGCGAGCCGCAGGAGAAGCCCGCAGGCTTGCCCCGGCTGCATTTTCCCCAGCAGCCCGGCGGTGAGGGCCTCGCGCCGGCGCCCGGCGGCCGGCTGCCGCCCGGACAGCAGCCGCCGGGCGGCCCGTTCGGCGGCCCGGCCGGGCACCCTGGCGAGCCGCAGCAGCCGGGGCCGCTGCCGCCCGCCGGACAGCAGCCCGGCGCCCCGTGGCCGCCCGGTGCGGGACCGCAGACGGGCGGACCTGGACAGCCCGGCGGATCTGAACAGCCCGGCGGCCCAGGCCAGCCCTCTCAGTGGCCTCCCGGGCAGCAGTGGCAACCCGGGCAGCCCGGCGGGCCGACGCCGGGCAATCGCCGCGCGCCGCGGCGGTCAGGCGCCCCGCAGCGGGAGGTCCAGCAGCGGGCCATCGCCGGCCTTATCTTCGGGATGCTGGCGCTGCTGGCCCTGCTCGGGGTGAGCGGCAATGTGCACCGGGGCATTTACCTGGTGGCCTTCAGCCTGGTGGTAGGCGTGGCGGCCGGCGTCCTGGAGATCACCGCGATGCGCAAAGCCCGGCGCGGCGGCACCCGGCGGCCGCGCGGCGCCGTCGCCGGGACGATCTTCGGCGTGATCGCCACCGCGCTGAGCCTGCTGTTCGTCGTCACCCTCGCACTGTTTTCCGCCCAGCTCAGCACCTACAGCCGGTGCACGGCCGCGGCACAGACGCTGACCGCGCAGCAGGCGTGCAGCAACCAGTTCTACAAGTCAGTGGACCGCAGCGTCGGCGCGGGCGCGGGCTGACGGGCGGCATCGCCGCGGGACGCACTGGCGCACCGCTGCGGGATCCGTAGGCCTGTCAGCCATCGTCCGCCGGCCCGGCTGCTATCAGCCGATCCGTCAGTCACCGGCCGTCAGCCAGGCGGCAGCGGCTCGCCGGCGCCCGGATCACCGGCCCATGGATCCACATAAATCGTGTGCTCGGGGTCGTTGCTGGTGAGCCGCCGCTCGCCTGCCGCCGCCCAGCGCCCGGCTCCGGCCTCCGCCTGCGGCCGGCCGATCCTCGCCAGGCCGCGGAACCGCGCCCAGTTGGCCGCGCCCGCCGCGATGGCCGCGGCGATCCCCAGCTCCAGGGCCGCCACCACGCCTACCTGCCAGCCTGAGGGACCGACGTCCGCCAGCCGGCCGTCGCCGAGCGGGCCGCCGGCGAAAGCCGCCAGCAGGCCAAGGACACCACCCGCGAGCGCGCCGCTGGCAAACCCCCACATCGGAGCCGCCTCCAGCGCGTGCGTCGGCGCCACCCGGGCCAGCAGGAGGCCGCCGATCACGCCGGCCAGATAGGGAACCGCGAGCACCAGGACATACAGCCAGGGCGGGAACGATCCGCGCAGGCCCGGCGGGAGTGCGGCCAGCAGCGGGAACTGCGGCAGCGTGCCCAGCGCCGAGCCCGTGGGCGCCACGATAGTGCCGGTGCCGAAGGCGAACCCGGGCCCGAGCATGAACGAGATCGCCCAGATCATGGCGTTGGGCAGGTAAGCGAGCTGGGCGAGCAGCAGCAGGCCCGCGCCCACGGCGCCGGGCGCCAGCGCCGTGGTGGTGGAGCGGAACGCGCCCAGGTGAAGGGCCAGCGAGACGCCAGCGAGCAAGGCGCCGGCCGCGCCGACGGCCGCGAGCGCCGCCACGCTGCCGATGAGCACTGACCGGAGCCTGGCCGGCATCAGGCCGGCCAGCTGGCCCCAGGGGGCAAGCCCGCGGGCGCCCCCCAGGCCGCCCGCCACCAGGGCGACCGTGAAGCCCGCCAGTGCTGCCTGTGGCAGCGACGGCGCTACCAGGGACGACCGGCTCGCCGCCGCCGCGCCCGCAGCCAGCAGGCCGTAGGGCAGCGCGAGCGCGAGCGCCGCATAGCCGGCCTGGCGCAGGCGGGTCAGCCCGGCGGTACGCACGACCCACCGGCCCGCCCGCCACAGCAGCGCGCCGGGCAGCAGCACCAGGCCGAGAGGAAGCATGCCGATCCGGCCCGCGCCGCGCAGCGTGAATCCGACGTGATGCCCGATCAGCCAGAGGGCACCGGCGGCGCGCAGCACCCCGGTCAGGCCGACGCCGCCGTGCGGAGCGGCGATCCACCCGGCTAGTACCAGCAGCGTCAGCACCGCCAGGCCGGCCGCGGCCGAGACCACTGCCGCGATCGCGCCCAGGACCGCGATCGGCCGCCCCGCGGGCACTGGCGGGTCCCCGGCGGCCACGCCGTCGCCGGCCTGGCCGCCGCGCAGGGCGGAAGTAATCATCTGTCCAGACTGACAAGGACCCGCCGCACCGACGGGGAGGCGCGCCGGGCGCCGCCCCAGTCCTGTCAGGCGTTCCCGGTCCTGCCAGGCGCCAGTCCGGCTAGACGTCCAGGGCCCTGCTAGGCGCTCGCGGGGCCCTGGACGATCTCGCGCACCAGCCGGGCAGTCTCGCTCGGGGTCTTGCCCACCCGCACGCCGACCTTTTCCAGGGCCTCTTTCTTGGCCTGCGCAGTACCGGCCGAGCCGGAGATGATGGCGCCGGCGTGGCCCATCGTCTTGCCCTCGGGGGCGGTGAAGCCCGCCACGTAGGCGACCACCGGCTTGGTCACGCTGCGGTCGATGAACGCTGCGGCCCGCTCTTCCGCGTCGCCGCCGATCTCGCCGATCATGACAATGGCGTCGGTCTCCGGATCGTCCTGGAAAGCACGCAGGCAGTCGATGTGGGTCGTGCCGATGATCGGGTCGCCGCCGATTCCGACGCAGGTGGTGAAGCCGATGTCGCGCAGCTCAAACATCATCTGGTAGGTCAGCGTGCCGGACTTGGAGACCAGGCCGATCCGGCCCTCGGTGGTGATATCAGCGGGGATGATGCCGGCGTTGGACTTGCCCGGAGAGGCGACGCCCGGGCAGTTCGGCCCGACGATCCTGGTGCGGTTGCCCGCCGCGCTCGCGCGCGCCCAGAATTCGGCGGTGTCGTGTACCGGGATGCCCTCGGTGATCACGATGCACAGACCGATCTGCGCTTCGATCGCCTCGATCACCGCATCCTTGGCGCCCGCGGGGGG
>JBKQMG010000300.1:0-6096 GCA_052146815.1 Streptosporangiaceae bacterium
TTCAGCATGCCGTCGGTCGAGATCGAGAAAACGTGCGCCGTGCTGACCGGCGCGCTGTACACGCTGGTGCCCGCCGGCCGGTGGCGGCGCCGCGGCGGCTGGGCCGCGGCCGCGATCGTCGTCGGGATCGGCCTGGCCCGGATGCGCCTGGGCGTGGACGCGCCGACCGACCTGCTGCTCGGCGCGATCCTCGGCGTGACCGTGCCGCTGCTGGGTATGCGGCTGTTCGCGCCGGAGGAGTCGTTCCCGGTGGTCTACGGCGGCGCGCACGGTGCGCATCTTGACCTCGGCGGCGCACGCGGCGAGGCGATCACACGCGCTCTGAAGGAGCAGATGGGCATCGAGGTGTCCGGCGTCGAGCCGTTCGGGCTGGCCGGTTCCGGCGGGTCCAGCCCGATGCGGCTGCGCCGGGCCGGCGAGCCGGGCGGGTACCTGTTCGGCAAGCTGTACGCGCGCTCGCATGTGCGCGCGGACCGCTGGTACAAGCTCGGCCGGCAGCTGCGGTACGGCCGGCTCGAGGATGAGCAGTCGTTCAAGGGCGTCCGCCGCCTCGTGCAGCAGGAGGACTACGCGCTGCGGCTCTGCCGGGACGCCGCCCTGCCGAGCCCGCAGCCGTACGGCTTCGTGGAGCTCACACCGGACCGCGAGTACCTGCTGCTCACCGAGTTCTTCGCCGGCTCGGCCGAGCTGGGCGACGCCACCGCCGACGACCAGGTCATCGACGACGGGCTCCTGATCATCCGCAAGATGTGGGACGCGGGCCTGGCCCACCGCGATATCAAGCCGGCCAACCTGCTCGTCCGCGACGGCCGCCTGCTGCTGATCGACGTCGCCTTCGTCGAGGTGCGCCCCACACCATGGCGGCAGGCGGTCGACCTGGCCAACATGATGCTGTGCCTGGCCCTGCGCAGCAGCGCCGAGCAGGTCTACCAGCGTGCGCTGGTGTTGTTCACCGTGGCGGATATCTCGGAGGCGTTCGCCGCGGCCCGCGGGCTCGCGCTGCCGTCCCAGCTGCGCCAGTCCCTCCGGGCGAGCGGCCGCGAGCTGTACGAGGAGTTCCTCCAGCTGCTCCCGCACCGGCCTGCGCCCGTCCGGGTGCAGCGCTGGAGCGCGCGCCGCGCTGGCTCCCTCGCTGTCGTCCTCGCGGCAGTACTTGTGCTGGTCATCGGCCTGGCGAACGCCCTGGTCAACACCGCGACCCCGGCGTCGGCACTGGAAGTCACCAGCATGGATTGCCACGCCCTGGAACCGCTGCTGGCCGAGGCCCAGTCGGTGCCGACGGCCACCGAGGTGGTGTGCATCCGGCCGCTGCCCGTCGGCTGGACCCTGGGCAGGGTCCAGGTGCTCCGCGGTTCATCGGTCATCACGCTGGACAACGGCCGGGCTGGCGGCCCCGTGCAGGTCAACGTCAACGTAGAGGATCAGGACGCGCTGCAGCTGACCCTGACCGGGCACTGTGCCGTCGGCCGGGCCACGGCGATCCGGGCAGCCGAGCCGGGAATCAGGCGGCTGCGCGCCCCGGGCAGCGGCGCCCGGTACGCGGTCACCTGGTACGACGTTTTCCCCGGCGGCTGCGTCCGGATTGCGCTGCGCCCGGCGACCCAGCAGGCAGCGGCAGACGAGAATCTGGCCAGGCAGGTCCCGGCGATCGTCGGGTACGTCTCCCGTGCCGCGCTGCGGCACGACCTGGCCCAGCGCTCCGGGGGCCGGCTGCGGCTGAACTAGGGCATGTCCCGTGGATCATGGAACGGGGTCGCGCAGCCAGATGCTGACTGAGGCGACGTCGATGGTTCCCTGGTAGATGCGCTCACAGTCGTAACGGGTGACAACCGCCCTGAACTGCCTGAGCTTGCTGAAGCAGCGTTCCACGGTGTGGCGCTGCTTGCAGCAGCCGGGTCTAATGCGGGCGGCCGCCGGTGCACCGCGGTTGCGGCGGTGTTTCTTCTGGTCTTCCCTGACCGGGATGACCGCGGTGATGCCGTGCTGCCGCAGCCAGGCGCGGCGGCGGCAGCGGCGCCTGGCTGCAGCGCCGGGACCGCGCCGACTGTGATCGTGGCCGCTGCGGTCAAGGAGACGATGAGCAATGCTGCGTGCTTGTCCGGCGTGAAGCGGTGGCCTATCGTTCGGGCATGCTCCTGGGTCGTGATGCGGAGCGGCGGCAGCTCGACCTGCTGCTCGGGCAGGCGCGGGCCGGGAGCAGCGGGGTGCTAGTGCTGCGGGGAGCTCCGGGCATCGGGAAGACAGCGCTGCTCGGCTATGCCGCCGGAGTCGCCGGGTCGATGCAGGTTCTGCGGGCTACCGGGATCGAGGCAGAGACGGAGCTGGCCTTCGCCGGCCTGTACTCACTGCTGCATCCACTCGCCGACCACCTGCCCGCGCTGCCCGAGCGCCATGCCGCAGCGCTGCAGGCTGCACTCGGCCTGAGCCACGACCGGGCCCCTCCAGAGCGCCTCGCGGCAGCCGCGGGAACCCACGGCCTGCTGACCCTGGCGGCGGAGCACAGCGCGCTACTGCTCTTGGTGGACGATCTGCACTGGCTAGATCCGGCGAGCGGTGAGGCGCTGACGTTCGCACTGCGCCGCCTGGGCAATGATGCGATCGCCTGTGTGATGACGCTGCGCGAAGGCGTTCCGGTACCGGCCGGCCTGCCGTGCCGTGACCTGGACGGGCTCGGACGCGACCCGGCGGCGCAGCTGGTCGAGGCCATCGCCGGGATTAGGCCGACGCCCGCGGTGGCCAGCCGGCTGCACGCCGAGACCGGCGGTAACCCGCTCGCACTGGTGGCGCTGTCGGCGGCCCTGACGGCGAAGCAGCTGGGCGGCGCGGAGATGCCCGAGATGCCTCTGCAGCCAGGACCTGCGATCCGGCAGCGGTTCGCCGCCGGCCTGGACCAGCTCAGCCCGCCGGCCAGGACGGCGCTCCTGGTCGCGGCCGCGGCGGGCAGGTGCGTCGCGGCGGAGGTGGCCGCCGCGGCCGGACTCATGAGGGGCGGTGACGGCCAGGCCCTCGGCGAGGCTGAGGCTGCCGGGCTGGTCCGCATCACCGCCGAAGGGGTGCATTTCTCCCATCCCCTGCTGCGGTCGGTCGCCTACCACGCCGCCGCCCCGGCACTGCGGCGGAGGGCGCACCGCGCGCTGGCAGATGTGCTCAGCGGCCTTGACGCCGAGCGGGCGGCCTGGCACCGGGCAGCGGCCGCCACCGGCCCGGACGACGACGCCGCCGCGGCGCTCGAGGTCGCCGCCGACCTGGCGGCCCGGAAAGGCGCCCCGCTCGCGGCCGCAGCGGCATGGGAGCGCGCGGCGGCTCTGTCCGGGGCGGCAGAACGCAGGTCCGCGCGGCTGGCTGAGGCCGCGGAGGCCGCGCTAGACGGCGGCGACCTGGACCGGGCGAGGCGCCTGACCGAGACGATGCCCGGCGCCGAGCAGCCCAGCGACCGGGCGAGGATACTCGCGGTCAGGGGACGCCTTGAGCTGCTGACCGGCCGGCCGGAGGTAGCGCAGCGGGTACTGCAGGAGGCATCAGACCTCCTCGCCGACGCTGATCCGCGGCTGGCGGTCGAGCTGCTTGCCGAGTCCATCTACTGGACTCTTGAGGCCGGGCTGTTCGACGTAGCGAGCCGGGTCGCCGAGCGGATGACCGACCTGGCCGAGCGATCCGATGAGACCGCCCGGTTCCTGGCCGATTTCTCGAATGGCTACCTGGGATGGCGGCGGGGAGATGCCGACCACGGCATGCCCCATCTCCGCCGGGCCGTCGCCAGACTGGACGCGGACCCTGCCCTCGCCTCAAACCCGAAGCTTCAGACTGACATTTCCTGGACCTTAAATGCTCTCGGGTATCCCGACCGCGCCCGGCGACACTGCGAGCGGGCAGTCGAACTGGCGCGCAGCCAAGGCGCCATCGGCCGTCTCCCCGATGTGCTCAATCTGGCCGCCTCATCCGACCTAGACGCGGGCCGGTGGTCTCTGGCGCTGGCGAACGGCAGCCAGGCCCTCGATCTGGCGCTAGCAACCGAGCAGACTCCCCTGGCTTGCGAGGCACTGTTGGTGCTCGCTGAGATCGAGGCCGCCCAGGGCCGTGACGAGGATTGCCTCCGGCATGCGCGCGAGGCTGACCGGCTGACCACCGAGCTCGGCCTCCGGCTGGGCCAGCTTGGCGCCCGTCTCACCGTGGCGGTGCTCGAACTCGGCCGCGGCAAGCTGGAGGAGGCGGTCACCCACTACGAGGAGGTGCGGCGGCTGGCGGCGGAGTGGGGATTCTCCGACGCGTACACCTCGCCGGTTCCGGACCTGATCGAGGCCTACGCCCGAGCCGGCGCGGTTGACCGGGCCCGGGCGCTGCTTCCCGACTACCTTGACCTGGTGACAGGAGACGCCAACCCGCAATTTGCGGCCGTCGCGGCGCGGTGCCGGGGCATCGTTGCCGCCGGTGACTTCGACGGCGATTTCCTGGAGGCGATCCGGCTGCACGAGCGCAGTTCGGGCCCTTTCCAGCATGCCCGCACGCGCCTGTGCTACGGGGAACGGCTGCGCCGGGCCCGGCGCCGCCGCGACGCGCGCCTCCAGTTCCGGGCTGCCATGGAGATCTTCGACCGGCTTGACGCCCGCCCGTGGGCCGACCGCGCGCGGGCTGAGCTGCGCGCAACCGGCGAGACCATGACCAGCGTCGGCAACGGCGGCGCGCAGCTGACCCCCCAGGAACTGCAAATCGCCCTGCTGGTATCGCAGGGACGGACCAATGCCGAGGTCGGCCAGGCGGTGTTCCTGAGCACCCGCACGGTCGAGTCTCACCTCTCCCGTGCCTACCGCAAGCTGGGCGTGGCCTCCAGGACCGAGCTGACCCGCCGGCTCGCATCGGAGGACGCCGTCCCCGGCTGACAATCCAGCCCGGTGAACGCGGCGAGCGGCCGCGGCGGCTGGGGCGCAAACAGGCGCACCCGACCTCACATGTATCGACAATCCGCTATACTGGCAAGGTGGATCCTGAGATGGTCACGGTAGCAGCCTTGCTTCGCCAGGCACGCAAGCGGGCCGGACTGTCCCAGGTCGAACTGGCCGCCCGGGCAGCTGTCACCCAGAGTGTGATCAGCGCCTATGAGTCCGGGCACCGCCAGCCCTCCGTTCCCGCTCTCGCGCGGCTGATCGAAGCGGCCGGCTTTGAGCTGACACTGGGCCTGCGGCGCCAGCCCGGCCGCCTGCGCCGGCTGTCGGGACCGGTAGGCCGCCGGGTCCGGCGCCACCGGCACGACCTGATCGCCGCCGCCGCGGCCCATGGGGTCCAGAACCTGCGCGTGTTCGGCAGCGTCGCCCGCGGCGAAGACCGCCCCGACAGTGACGTGGACCTTCTCGCGGACCTGCCTGCGGGGCTGAGCCTGTTCGGGCTGGGCCGGGCCGAGGCTGACCTGGAAGCCATTCTCGGCACCCGGGTCGACCTGATCCCGGCCGCCGACCTCAAACCGGCCGTCCGGGCACGCGTCGAGGGTGACCTGGTCGCCCTGTGAGCTACCGGGAACGCCAGCGGCTGGCCGACATCCAGGCCGCGATCGATGCGATCCATTCCCACCTGCAGCGCGGCGACCTGTCAGACGGCCTGATTTTCGACGCCAACCGCATCCGGCTCCTGGAGATCGGCGAAGCCGTCAGGGCGCTACCGGACGATCTGCTCGCCACTCAGCCATCTATCCCGTGGCGGCAAATCGCCCGCATGCGCGACCACCTCGCGCACAGGTACTTCGACACCGCGCACGCGATCTTGCAGGCCACAGTCGAGGAAGACCTGCCGGACCTCGAGCGTGCCGTCCACGCCCTGAACCGCTCCCTCCCTGACGAAGACCCGCCCGGGGACGCCGGTCATACCTGAACCAGATCCCTGGCTGCGGTGGTGCCGGGCTCACATTTGCCTCCTTGTCAACGGCCGGCGACTGCTTTCCGAGGGACTGGCCATAACGGTGTTCCCGGCCCGATCGCGCCGAGTCTGATGGCTTGGCGGGAGGTGCGGTGATGACACTCCCTATGTCAACCTCAGGCGGCGGTTGGTGTGACCGGTTGCCTGGCGAGCGCGGCTGCGGCACCGTGCCGGGCGGGGTCGTAGGGGATG